>NZ_JCANTV010000008.1:5000-547807 GCF_059568665.1 Pseudodesulfovibrio halophilus DSM 5663
CGAACCTCTGGTGTTCCTGTTGTCACGCCAGTGGCACTGCAGGGTAGCTATGTTCGGCACGGATAACCGCTGAAGGCATCTAAGCGGGAAGCCATCCTCAAGATTAGTTCTCCCTGGACTTCGGTCCCTGAAGATCCCTTGTAGACTACGAGGTTGATAGGCCGGATGTGTAAGCGCAGCGATGTGTTCAGCAGACCGGTACTAATAGATCGTGCGGCTTATCTAACTTACTTAATATCCTCTCTCCCCCTATTGAACTATATATTTTCCTGGTGGCCAGGGAGGAGGGGTTATACCCGATCCCATTCCGAACTCGGAAGTCAAGCCCTCCATCGCCGATGATACTGCGGTCTTAGTCGTGGGAAAGTAGGTCGCTGCCAGGATATTCTTCCTGAAAGGCCCGGTCAAAATGACCGGGCCTTTTTGCGTGGAATACACGCTGAACAAATGCAAAACTCCAGCTAGCAAATAACACGGCAAAAAACGGGACTCGGGCGGTTGCGCCAAGGTGTCTAAACTCAATCGCAAATCTGTCATCTCTTAAACCCGGACATCTCCATCGCGGGCAGCTTCTTCCGGCACGTTCCTTCGGAGAGCAATCACACTTGTCGTGAAAGCTACATCAAGTCTTTTGGGCAGACTCAGCCTACTATGCTCGTAGTACCTTCTCTATCTTCTCCAATGCGAGATCCAGCTCCTGTCTGGTGATGACGAGTGGAGGCGAAAAGCGAAGCACACTGTCATGGGTCTCTTTGCAAAGGAGGCCTTCGCTCATGAGCGCTTCACAGTATGGGCGCGCAGAGCCTACTTCCTTCTTCAGTTCAACACCGACAAGCAGGCCCTTGCCGCGAACTTCCTTTACCAGTGGCGTGTTGATTTCGTTAAGTCGTGAAAGGAAATAGTCGCTGAGTTCACGGGATCTTTCGATAAGATTCTCTTCCATAAGGACCTTCAGGGACTCTCGTGCTACGGCGCAGGCTAGCGGGTTTCCGCCGAATGTGCTTCCGTGATCGCCTGGCATGAACACGCCGAGCAGCTCATTGTTGGAGAGTACAGCCGAGATGGGATAGAAGCCACCTGACAGCGCCTTGCCTACCAGGGTCGCGTCAGCTTCGATGCCGTCGTGTTCTTCTGCAAACAGCTTTCCCGTTCTTCCCAGCCCGGTCTGGATTTCGTCCAGGATCATCATAATGCCATGGCGGTCGCAGATCTCCCGGCATTGCGCAAGATAGCCCTCCGGAGGAACTATTACCCCGCCTTCCCCCTGAATGGGTTCCACAAGAAAGCCCACCGTATTCTTTGTAATTGCCGCCTCCAGAGCCTTCGCATCACCGAACGGAACACTGATAAATCCTGAGGTGAAAGGACCGAATCCGTCCCGATACTGCTCCTCGGTGCTGAAACCGATTATGGCGATGGTTCGTCCGTGAAAATTGTTGTCGCATACAATGATCTCCGCACGGTCGCGATCCACCCCCTTGCTCTCATAGCCCCACTTTCTGACGGCCTTGATGGCTGTCTCGACGGCTTCAGTGCCGGAATTCATCGGTAGAACTTTGTGAGAACTGGTAAGAGTGCATATCTCCTCGTAGAACCGTCCGAGCTGGTCGTTTCGAAAGGCGCGGGAGGTGAGGGTAAGCCGCTTGGCCTGTTCAGTCAGGGCTTTCAAAATCCGAGGGTGACAGTGCCCCTGATTAACGGCGGAATAGGCAGCGAGAAAGTCCATGTAGCGGTTGCCGGCCACATCCTCCAACCAGATGCCCGACCCCTTGCTGATGACTACGTCCAGCGGTTTGTAGTTGAAAGCCCCGAGCCGATCTTCAATCTCGATGAATTGACGCGTTTCCATGACATGCCTCCGGAGTTTGCGAAGAACGTATCACCTATCGACCATTCATGGGAAGCATCTACCGGAACGACGTCTGACGGCAGTTACAACACGCAGTTCCACGCTTTTTTCCGGGGAGTGGGTTGATTGTGCGAAGAGATGGAGGTGATCGAATTTCTGTTTATGACCTCCGTTTCCATTAGCAATGGGTAAACGGATCAGCCATATTGCCGGAAGGCGCTGAATCGACGGTGCGCTCACGGTTTATCTGTTTAAGCAGAAATTTAGGTACGGGATTCCACTCATGACCAGAGAATGGAAGGATGGCAGTCGTCACTTCGTAATGAAGACAGGAGGGGAAGGGGCAGGAGCGGGTCATCGTGCATGAAAAAAGGTGCCGATACCATCGACACCCCTTGAACATCACTAGCAGGAAAGGCTAGTCCTTTTTCTTGGCGGAGCCTCTCTTTTTCCAGAGCTGCATTTCCTTCATCTTCTTGCGACGCTCGCGCTGCAGGGACTTGCACACCAGAGGGGCGTTTTTCTTGTAGCCGTACTTTTCGCGGTATTCGGCGGGAGTCAGGCCGTGAGTGGCAAGGTGCTTCTTGGTGAGAATCTTGAAGGATTTACCGCAGACACAGCAGATAACGGATTTTTCACGCAGAGCCTTCTGGGGGTCGCAGGCCGGTGCCTCCTCCTCTTCAGGTGCGCTTCCTTCGGCTATACCTTGAATGCCGTTGGCGATCTTTTGAACCATGGAGGTTATTTCCTCTTCGGTCATGGTGCGCACGCTGGCCTGTGCCTTGACGATTTCAAGTGCTTGCTTGAGGTACTCTTCCATTTGTTCCCCCTGAGTAAAATAGTGTTTTGTGCACAACGAGCTAATTTATTGAAGCCCTAGCAGATGAGATGCATTACGTCCAGACTGTCACTGCAAATATGTGCATGTCGTTTACGAATAATAACATGATCGGATTCTTCCAGTGCATTGCAAACATGGAAAACCGGGGCATAGTTGATTCTTGAGTGCGCATCAAGTAATAAATGCTTTTCAGAAACAATTCGCCGGGAGCAGGAGGAAAATCAATGTCCACGGAAAAGAACAATATCCATCTTTTGAAGGAAAACAAGGAAGCCGAAAAAGATGAAGAGGTTGCAGCAACGGAAGAGATAAAGAGCGAAGAGGCGCAAAGTCCCGCCGCAGGCAGGGAAGCGGCCAATCGCGATATGGGCAAGGTCGCCGTCATCGTCTCGCTTCTGTCCGTTGTGCTTCTGGTCATCTTCTTCTTTGGCCTCAATCAGAACATAGCCGGCCTCAGCGCCGAGGTGAAGAGCCTTGGCGAACTGCGCGGACAGGTGCAGACCCTCGATGAGCGCCTTATCAACCTTGAAGACGTCAATGGCCAAATGACCCGTACCGTCGTCTACGGCCTGACCAACGAGATGGCCATGGAGGCCAAGTACCTCGAAGGTCAGATCAATGACGCGGATCAGCGCGCTCAACTCAAGGAAATTCAGGCCATGCTCGAAAAGTTCAGACAGAGCGTCCTGAGCAAGAAGATTCAGTAAGTATCGCAACGGGGCTCTCCGCTCCGATGCGTGAAGGCGGCGGATCAAGTGTCCCCGCATGAAAAAGGGAGCCTGACGGCTCCCTTTTTTTGTTCTTGGTGTCTCGGCTGTCTAGAGGACCTGACAGCCGTTGTCGGTGATCAGCACCTCATGTTCCCACCGGATGCCGCCCCAGTCGCCCCAGTACAGGCCGGGTTCGACGGTGACGAGCATGCCGGGCTCAAGCGTTCCCTGTGCGATCTTGCTCAGGCGTGGCGGTTCATGGGTTTCCAGTCCCACGCCGTGCCCGAGTCCGTGAGTGAAGTGGTCGGCCACTCCGCGCTGATCAAGGTAATCCCAGGCGGCCTTCCAGCCGTCGTGCAGCGAAAGCCCGGGACGAAGTACGTCTATGGCCGCCTTTTGCGCTCCCTGCACCATCTCCAGCACCTCCCTGAAGCGATCGGAGGGCTTGTCACCCACCCAGAAAGTACGGGTCTGGTCGGAGTTGTAATCATTCAATCTGCATCCGGTGTCTATGAGCACCAGCTCACCGTCGCGCAGCGGTTCGTCCGAGGGCACGCAATGCGGAAGCGCGGCGTTGGGGCCGACACCGACGATGGTGGAGAAGGCCAGCTCCTGCGCCCCGTTTTCACGGAAGAACTTTTCGATGTCCCACGCGATTTCCTTTTCAGTACGGCCAGGGATGAGCCGGTCTTCAATGTAAACGAAAAGGCGGTGGTTCAGATCAATGGAACTGCGCAACCTGCGGATCTCGTCCTCGTCCTTCTTTACGCGCAACTCTTCCACAAGCTCCTTGGCTGCCTGAAGCGTGAGGGTCTCCCTGAGTCCTTCATAGTCGAACAGGCTCATGGCCTGCGGCTCGAAGCAGACAGTGTCATACCCCTTGCCCTTGATGAATTCCGCAATGGTCTGCAGCCTGCGCGCGGAGTAAATGCAGATGGCGTCCTCGTTCCAGAGCCGCTTGGCCGCGTCATGAAAACGCGGGTCAGTGAAAAGAAAGTCAGGCCCGTCAGCGGTTATGAGCAGCCACCCGCTCGACTCGTTGCACTGGGAGTCATGCAGCTCGAAGCCACTCAGGTAATAGCGGTTGGCGGCGTGGGAAACGATGAGCGCCGGGAGTTTGCGGTCCTTGAGCAGTCGCTTGAGCTTGTCACGTCGATTCGCAAAGATGTTCAGGTCCATTTCTACTTCCATGTGTATGTTTTTTCAGGTGTTCCGCTGACCATGAGGTCGGCCCATTCCACGCCCTGCATCACGCTGTGGTCCATGTTGGCCACTTCGTATTGCCAGCCGCCGAAACGGCCGCGCGACTGGATTCCCATGCTCTCCAGCCTCGGCTGGATGTGGGCGAGGGCGCCGTCTCGTCCGAGCGTCGGCACCGGATACCCGTAGTCCACGCTGATCTCCCAGCGCGAAAGTATCTCCGGCACCCGCTCCCGGTCCAGAAGGGCGGAATTGACCAGCCCGTCAACGGTGCGGTCCATGAGTTCCGAGATGTTCTCCGGCTTGTGCTCCGAGTACGATGTCTCGCACATGAACGCGAGCTGCTTGCCGGGCCTGGCCGTATTGTTGGGCGAATAATTGTGAAAGTTCGTCACGCGGTAGAACGGACTGTCGCTGTCCGGAAAATACATCCAGCACCGGCTGTTGCGCTCCGCCTCGCTCGCCACATCAAGCCCGACGCCGCCGACGTACACCCCGTTTCGGGCAAGGTCGCCGGCAGCATTGACCATGGCTGCATCTCGCTGTCTGAGCCATTTCCCCGCCAGAATGTCCAAAGGCGCCGTGTTCAGAAGATGCTCGTACTCCACCTCCAGCCCATCAGCGGTCCGCAGCTTGCGCGCGTTCGCGTCCACGGAAACAACCTCCTGCCCGTAACGCACCTTGTCGCCAAGCCGTTCCGCCATGCGCCGGAATATCTCGCCCGTTCCACCGTGCAACGGGAAGAAAAATGTATTGTTCGGCCCCCACGCCACATCATCCTGCTCAAGAATCACATTCTTCAGCACGCCCTGAAGATCCACCACGCTCACCCGCTCTCCGATCCAGCCGAACTGCATCAGCTCAGGCGGTGTGGCCCAGACCTTGAAATTATACGGCAGCATGAAATATTTGGCGATGCCGTCCCCGAAAATCCGCTCGATCCATTCCCGGAAGTTCCCCGGCGCGTCCTCCGGCCGTTTCCCCGGCAGCAGTCCCCGAACACACTCCCAACGAGCCTCGCGAGGCAGATGTCGAATATTGTTCTGAAACGGATACGGTACCCACGTCCCACAGGAACGAACCCACGACTCGCGCTGATGCTCCAGCCGCTCGTCACCCAGAAGCGACTCCATCAGCCGGTCGAAATACTCATAATGCGAAAATACCACATGACCGCCGATGTCCCAAGTAAACCCGGCATCGTCACGGAAACTGGCCGCAAGACCACCAGCATGATCATGACGCTCCAAAACCAGAACATCACCCTCGCCCAACTCACCCAAACGATGAGCAGCACCAAGTCCCGTAGGGCCGGCACCTATGATGGCATACTTGACCTTCATGCAACCTCCGCATCCGACTTTTGCGCATTGCACGATAAATCGCAAGGCATGGCAAGGATTAAGCACGAAAAGGAGCATAAGTGTGGACAGGGGGCCTCCGGCGGGCGGGGCTCTGCCCCTGCACCCCGGCAAAGGGGCGGGCCCTCTTTGCAATCCCTGAGTTGTCAGCGGGGTTGCAGCTGCCGAGTGTATGCGATCGCACAACCCGCGTCCTAGCTTGCAACCCCGCTGACGGGGATTTGGGTGGCTGGTGGGGGGCGAACTGCTGTATAGGGGGAGTCAAGGGGAGCTTTCTTAATTTAAGGGGTTGCCACTGGAACTCACCATCTTTCCCAATTCCGCCGACCTAACAACCGCCGTCAACTCACACGCCAAGCCGCCTACGAGCCTCAGCTTTCCGACAGCCGCAATGCGGCTTGGCAAGCCAATGGTTTTTGGGAGATTCTTAAGAACCCTTTTGCAAAAGGGTTCTTAAGCCGCCGGAGGCCCTTCGTGCGCGGGTGTTTAAACGATTGCCAAACGTCACGGCATGGGTATAATTGCGGGGTTAACAAAGGAGATGACAATGCTTTTGGAAGGAAAGAAAGCTCTTATTTTTGGTGTGGTGAACGAACGCAGCATTGCTTATGGCATTGCCAAGCAGTTCAAGGAGCAGGGTGCGCGGCTGGCTTTCAGTTACGCGGCTGATCCTATCAAGCGTCGGCTGGAGCCGATTTGCGAGGAGCTCGGCGGCGAGTTCATGTTCAAGTGTGACGTGACTTCCGAGGAGGACCTGGCGGCCGGTGCGGCTTTGGTGGAGGAGAAGTGGGGTGGCGTGGATACGCTGGTCCATTCCATCGCCTATGCCAACCGTGATGATTTGAAGGGGCGCTTCATCGATACGAGTCGTGAGGGATACAAGGTTGCTCTGGACGTTTCTTCGTATTCGTTGGTGGCGTTGTGTCGCGAGTATGAGAAGCTTTTCAGCCCGGGCAGTTCCGTGCTGACCATGAGCTATTATGGTGCGGGCAAGGTGGTTGCCAACTATAACGCCATGGGTGTGGCCAAGGCTGCTCTTGAGGCCTGTGTGCGGTATCTTTCCGTGGACCTGGGCGAGTCGGGCGTTCGCATCAACGCCATCAGCGCCGGACCTGTGAAGACCATGGCCGCTTCTGCCATTTCCGGCTTCAGCACGATTCTGGAGCGTATTGAGGAGAAGGCGCCGCTCAAGCGTAACATTACCATTGATGATGTAGGCAAGAGCGCGTTGTATCTGGCTTCGGACCTCTCTTCCGGGACCACGGGCGAGGTCATTTTCGTGGATTCCGGTTACAACATCATGGGCGTATAGCCCTTTGCTGTACGAGTTTCAGAGCCCTCGGCCTTCGGGTCGGGGGCTTTTTTATTTGGTGTTGTTCTTGACGGCTTCCATGACGATTTTCAGATCGGGCCGCCCGTTGACGTCGTTGACGTGGGTCCAGCGGACGATGCCTTCCTTGTCCACCAGGATGAGCGCTCGTTCGGACATGCCGTCGCTTCGCAGGATGCCGTAGCTGTCCGCGGTGGCGCCGTGGGGCCAGAAGTCGGACAGGACCGGAAAGTCGATGCCATTCATGGCCTGTTCCCATGCCCACTGGCTCGGGGTGTTGTCGGTCGAGATGCCGACGAGCACCGTGTCGTGTTCGGCGAACAGGTCAAGGGCTATGTTGTAGCCCGGCCACTGGTCCGAGCAGACCGGGGTCCATGCCGCGGGTATGAAGGTCAGCAGGACGTTCTTTTTGCCCCGGTAATCGGACAGCCGTACGTCGTCGCCGTCAGTGGAGTGGAGTTTGAAGTCCGGTGCCGGATCGCCCGGGTGGACTTTGATTTCGCTGTCCACGGGCTTGAGCTGCTCCACCGGATACGCTTCCAGCGCCCGGGCCGGCATCGCAATAAGGATCAGCAGGAGTGCAAAAAGAATTTTTCTCATTTAAGTGCCTTCTGCGCCTTGGTGATGACGGTGTCGAAGAATTTGGGTTTATCGAGAATCTCGCCTTCCTGCGTGAAGAGGACCTTGAAGGAGCCATCCTTGTTCTTTTCAAGCAGGATGTAGAAGGGCGTGCCGACGTTGCCGAGGGCCTTGTGGGCCTTATAGTCCGCATCGGGCAGCATGGGCATGCGGACGTTGTATTTTTCGGAGTAGACGTCGGTCTCGTATTGGGAGTTGCCCGCGCCTATGCCGAACATGAGCAGACCGGGCGCCTTTTTCTTGGCGAGGTCGTACAGTTCCTCAACTCGCGGGGCATCACGCTGGCAGATGGGGCAGTACATGCTGAAGACCTCAATGAAGATTGCCTCGGCCGGAATGTCCGAGAGGCGGAAGGACTCGGTTCCTTTTTCAAGGCCGAGTTCCTCGGCTTGCCCGGGGCCTGCGGTCAGGTGCAGGTCGGGCATTTTCTGGGCGGCGTGAGCTGCGACAGAAAGGACGAGCAACATGAGCAGCGCGGACAGAGTGACGCGTGTGATTTTTTCAGTGGCATGTTTCGGCATGTGGGGGCACTCCTTTTCAGTTCATGAAGAAGCCGCCGGGAGAGGACGTCTCTCCCCCGGCGGCTGACTATGGGTGGAGGCGTCCTAACCCCGCATGGAGGCGGCGGGCCTGCGCAGGCGGGCCAGCAGCTGCTTGCGGGTAAGTCCCTTGTTCGTAGCGGGCGATGCGTCGGCCATCAGGTACTCGTAGTACTGGTCGGCCGGATAGGCCGTGAGGTAGATGACGCGCGTATCGTCCGGATCGACCAGTTCCGCTTCGGGGAACTTCTTCTGTACCTCTTCCAGGCGCTCATAGGCAAGGTCCAGAATTTCATCGCGGTCGCCGAAGTTCATGGTGCCGGTGGGGCAGGCCGTGACGCAGGCGGGCCGCAGTCCGATGGCGATGCGGTCGTTGCACATGTCGCACTTGGTGATCTCGCCGGTCTCCTCGCTGGCGCGGGGGATATTGTAGGGACATGCCATGTGGATGTCCTCGAAGATCTCCTGCTTGGTCAGCTCGGTGTAGATCACGGCCCCGGTGTCGGGGTCGGTGTACATGGAGCCTTCCACTTCGGAGTATCCCACGCAGGGCGGGTACACACAGTGGCGGCACTGCTCGGGGAAGAAGTTCCAGCGCAGTTTGCCGTCCACCATTTCCTCGCGGAAGCGGACCAGCCTGATGGTGTCAAAGGACAGGTCCGGCGGATTCTGGTGAGTGCCGAGCTGCTTCGTCTGTTCGGCGGGCAGCTTTTTCCACTGCTTGCAGGCAATCTGGCAACCCCTGCAGGCCGTACACTTGGTCAGGTCGACTAAGAAGCTTTTTCCGTTCATGTCGTCCTCCTTAGGCCTTGCGGACGTTGACCATAAAGGCCTTGGTTTCGGGAATGCCGGTGTTCGGGTCGCCCACCGACGGGGTCAGGATGTTGGCGGAGTCGCCGCCGTCCTTGGGCCATGTCCAGCCGTAGTGCCAGGGCAGCCCCACCTGATGGACGGTGTTGCCGTCGATGGTGAAGGGCTTGAGGCGCGGGGTGACGATTGCGATGGCCCAGATGGAGCCGCGCAGGCTGTCCATGACGACCTTTTCCCCGTTTTCGATTCCCTTGAGCTTGGCGAGCTGCGGACTCATTTCGCAGAAGACCTGCGGTTCGGTCTCGAGCAGCCACGGGACGTTTCTGGTCATGACGCCCGTCTGCCAGTGCTCGGTCACGCGGTACGTGGAGCAGACCAGCGGGTAGCGCGGGTCGCACACGGCCTTTTGCTCCTTGGCGAAGGAGATGGCCGTGGGGTTGTGCAGCTGGCCGGAGAACGGGTGTTCCTTGACCGGGCATTCCAGCGGTTCGTAGTATTCGGGCAGCGGACCGTCGGCGCGGCCGGGGCCGTAGAGCTGGCCGTGACCGTGCTTGCGCATGATGAACGCATGCTTGCTGCCGGGCTTCCAGCCGCCGTCGGGCACGTCGCCGACCCACTTGGCTCCGGTCCACTTGATGACCGGCTTTTCGGTGGCGTAGGGCTTGCCCTGAAGGTCCACGGAGGCGCGGTTGTAGAGGATGCGGCGGTTGACCGGCCAGCACCAGCTCCAGTTCGGGAACAGGCCGATGTTGGCCTGCATGTCGGTCTGGGTGGTGTCGCGGCGGGCGGCCATGTTGCCGTCGTCCGTGTAGGAGTTGCAGTACAGCCAGTTACCGGAGCAGGTGGAGCCGTCGTCCTGCAGATAGGCGAAGCTCGGCACCTGCTGACCCTTGCGGAAGCTCTTGCCCTTCACGGTCACGTCGCGGGTGAAGTGGCCGTTGATGAGCTTGGCGGTCTTGTGCGGGTCGAACACGCCGTCGGTGGCGATGCCGTCCCAGCTCAGCTTGGTGATGGGGTCGGAGTAGACGCCGCCGTCCTTTTCGTACAGGTGCTGCACTTCCTTCATCAGTTCGTACATGATGTCGCCGTCGGGCTTGGTTCCCTTTCTGGGTTCCGGGCCCTTGTAGCGCCACTGCATCCAGCGTCCCGAGTTGGTGACGGAGCCTTCCTTCTCGATGGAGACTGCGCAGGGCAGGAAGAAGACTTCGGTCTTGATGGTCTCGGGATTCATGTCCGGGCCTTCCCAGAACCAACCGGTTTCGTTGGGGAAGATGTTCACGTTGACCAGCCAGTCAAGATTGGCGAGGGCTTCGCGGTTCTTGTTGGCGTTGGCGCCGGAACAGGCGGGGTTCATGCCCCACGCGAACAGGCCCTTGAACTTGCCGGTGGACATCTTGTCGAACAGGGTCAGCCATGCGTATTCGCTGGCGGCGCCCGTATCGAGCTTGGGCAGGTACTCGTAGGCCTTGGCCGGGGTGTCGTCCATCCACATGGACTTGAGCAGGCTGGCCGAGTACTTGGGATAGTTGTTCCACCAGTTGGCGGATTTCGGGTCGTTGGAGACCGGGGTGTACGCCTTGTCGTAGTCCGCCAGCGTGGGCTGGAAGGACTTGGGCGTCTTCAGGTAGCCCGGCAGGATGTGGTAGAGCAGACAGTGGTCGGTGGAACCCTGCACGTTGGATTCGCCGCGCAGTGCGTTCACGCCACCGCCGGCCACGCCGATGTTGCCGAGCAGCAGCTGGACCATGGCCATGGCGCGGATGTTCTGCACGCCGACGGTGTGCTGGGTCCAGCCCATGGCGTACATGATGGTTCCGGCCTTGTCCTTGGCGCCGGTGGCGGCAAACGCCGAGTAGAGCTCTTCGAGTTCGGCCTTGGAGAGACCGGACATGCTGGAGGCGTTCTCGATGTTGTACCGCTCGTAGTGCTTCTTCATGAGCTGGAGTACGCAGCGGGGATGCTTCAGGGTGTGGTCCTGCTTGGGCACGCCGTTGGCGTCCAGCTCAAAGCCCCACTTGGACTTGTCGTAGCTGTTGGTTTCGGGATCGTACCCTGCAAAGATGCCGTCCTCGAAGGAGTAGTCCTCGCCGACGATGAAGCTCGCGTTGGTGTAGTTGGACACGTACTCCTTGAAGTACAGCTCGTTGTCGAGGATGTACTTGATCATGCCGCCGAGCACGGCGATGTCGGAGCCGGAACGGATTCCCGCCCAAAGGTCGGCCTTGGCCGAGGTCCTGGTGAAGCGGGGGTCCACATGGATGAGCTTGGCACCCTTTTTCTGGGCCTTGGTGACCCACTTGAAGGAAATGGGGTGGTTTTCGGCAGCGTTGCTGCCCATGATCAGAATGCAATCACTGTTCTTGATGTCTACCCAGTGATTGGTCATCGCGCCGCGTCCGAACGACTCTGCCAGAGCCGCAACAGTCGCGCTGTGTCAGATACGCGCCTGGTGCTCTATGTACACCAGGCCGAGGCTGCGGAGCATGGTCTGGAAGGCCCAGCACTCCTCGTTGTCGAGCGCCGCGGAGCCGAGGGACGCGATGCCTTCGGTGCGGTTGACGGTTTCGCCCTTGTCGTTTTTGAAGGCGAAGGTCTTGTCGCGGGTGTCCTTGATCCTGTGGGCGATCTTCTCAAGTGCCCACTCCCAGGAGACCTGCTTGAATTCCTTGGAGAAGGGAGCGCGGTACAGCGGCCCTTCGGGACGACGGGGGTTGTCGTTGAGCTGGTAGATGGACGCGCCCTTGGAGCAGAGCGCTCCCTGGTTGACGGGGTGGTCGGGGTCGCCCTCGACGTTGACCGCCTTTTTGGTTTTCAGGGACGTGTTGACGACCAGGCCGCATCCGACGGCACAGTAACAGCAGATGGTGGTGGTTTGCTTGGTCCACTCGGGCTTGAGCATGGTCGCGCGGTCCACCGCGGGAGCGGTGTGGCGGCAGCCCAGGCCTCCGAAGGCGGTCATTGCCGCCGCCGTAGCGGAGAGCTTGAGGAACCTTCTTCGATTGACGTTCATCCTTCCTCCTTGACTTGGTGGTTGTTCACCGGCCCCTGATCTCGCGGCCGAGGACCGTGAGCAGGGCGAAACCGTGCGGTCTGACGACGGGCCGTGAAGCGTCCGGGCGGATCGTCGCGCTCCCTTTCGGGAGTGGAGTGACGCGAACGGTCATGCTCCGGGCCGCCTCGCGGACGCACGCCAGATCGAAGCCGAGCCCCCCGAACGGGGAGGCGGTTTCACGGCGAATGCCACGCTTGCGGTTGGGTCGGTTGTTCATGATGCGTACCTCTACGGTTTTCCTTGATACGCATAATGGAACAGGGGAAGAAGGGAATCAAAGGGAGGCTTCTTGACCACGCTCCTGCACAACGGCGCAGAGGTAACTCGCCAGTGTTTCGAAAAGCGGGCGTCCGCGGTTGTTGAAGCGGAACTCCAGCTCCTTGAGATACAGCGGGAAGCGCTGGCAGGATATCCCCCGGAAGCGGCGCAGCCTCTTGCGCGCGAATTTCCAGAATTCACTGTCGGATTCGTCCAGCATGGGCCGTTTCTTCTGCTTGCGCAGCACGTGATATGGCAGGGTGTCGTTGCCGCAGAAGATGAGTCCGTCGTAGTCCTTGTAGCGGTCGGTGTACACGAGGTTCCCGGAGCGGACCATGCTCAGGTGGAAGTTCATGTGGAAATGGAACACGGTTTCCGCCTGAAAGCCCGGCACCAGATCGATGAAGGCCATGCTGCCGCGCTGGATGATCCCGTAGACCGGGATCGTGTCCATACGCATGTCCTTGGGGCCGCCGGTGAGGCGGTTGCCCTTGAGGTAGCCGTCCAGCCCGGTCTCGGGGCCGAGGAGCTGGTTGGCGTCGATGGCGTGGGCCAAGACGGAGAAACGCAGCGCGGTGAGCGCCTTGTATACGGTATTGTAGCTCAGGCCGAGGGCCTCGGTGATTTCATGTACCGTTGCCTCGCGCTCGAACAGGCGGATCAGGGCCAGCCAGTCCGAGCAGCTCAGGGCGCCGTTGTTGATCCAGCGGCCGCTGAAGTGCTGAAAGGTGTACTTGCAGGCGGCGCAGCGCATGCGCTTCCCCGCCGAAAGAGAGTAGACCTTGCGGTGGCCGCAGCGCGGACAGTAGGGGTCGCCGTCGGGCCAGCAGAAGGACAGCAGATATTCGCGTGCAACCTCCTCGGTGGAGAGCAGCCTGTCCACGCTGGTCAGGGGACGCGCGCCGTGCGCCGACCCCGTGAGCTGCACCGATTCCTTTGCCGCGCTGCTCTGCATCCTAGAATCCCCACGCCGAAAGGGTTGCGCGCTGATACCCGTTTTCGCGGGCCACGAAATCCAGCGTCAGGGAGTCGAGGTCATCGAGCACGGGCAGGGACTTGCGGTCCAGCTCGCGAAAATCGATCGTCTTGGAGTAGTTGCCGCAGGTCTTGCAGACTTCCACGCGGTATCCCGGCTCCTCCTTGGCGGTGAAGAACGAGAGCTTGTCGTGGGCGTCCTCGTCGCACAGCAGGCAGGCTATGCGGCGGACCCGGTATTCGTGCAGACAGTGGGAGCAGGTGGCGAAGCGGAATCCTTCCTTCCCCTTGAGCCGGGAAATCAGGGGCAGGCTGCCGCAGATGGGGCAGGTGCCGTGCATGCGCGCGGAGCTTCTGGTGCCGGTGTTTGCGGACAGCCCTTCGGCCACGGCCCGCAGGCTCGGCTCAAGGGCGGCCTTGACGAGAAACGGCAGGGCCCGGGGGGCGTCGCCGGTGCGTTCGGCCCATTGCATGAAATAGTCTTCGTCATCGCGCTGGAAGGCGCGGAAGGCCTCATCAAGGTCGAGCTCGCCCTGTTCGAGCGCCTGAGCGAGCACCCCGGCGGCTTCGGCCATGGGACTCTCGTCGCGACTCAGGACGGGCAGCAATCTGCTGAAAAGCTCCGCGGCGTTGGCAGCGTCGCAGGGAAACTCCTCGCGCGGCAGCAGCGGCTTGCCCATGACGTTCTGTTCCTCGGTGGGCAGCGTCGCCGGGTCGGGAAGAGCGACGCTGACGCTTTTCGCCGCTTCAGCCTGAAGTTCGGTGACGGCTTCGAGCATGTCCACGAGCACCGCGGGGATGTGGTCGCGATTGCGTATGGTGGCCGCTCTGTCGGCAAAGGAGGCGTCGAACTGCTTCTGTATGTCGCTCATCATTTTTCTCCATGCTCCAGCATTTTTATCATTCGGTAAAACACTAGGGGCGGCAATGGCGCTTGCCAATGACTTTTGTCTTGCTCATGGTCTGACACAAAACATAACGAAAGTCATGTTAGTGCAGTTATTTATCTGTTCCCAAAATTGTATAATATTATGTCCAACAGGGCATAATAAGAGGGGGAACCCCTGCCGTTCCAACGGGTTGGAGGGGCTGGTTCAGCAGGATTCAGGGCTGGGGAGAGCCGTTATAATATCGTTTTTCTTCAGTTCCGTGCCGCCGGGAACGGCGAGGTAGGCGTCGAGCCGGGCGATTTCCGCCAGTGCCGGGACGCCTTCGGGGAGCGGGCGCGCGCAGAGGTGGCTGCCATGCATCTCAAGGGTGCAGGGTGCCAGCCACTCCGATCCCTTGCGGACATGCAGGGGCTGCAACAGTTTGACCTTGCGCTCATCGGGCTTCGGGCGCCCGGAAAGGGCGCGCACCAGCGGAAGCGCAAAGGCGTGCAGCAGGGGGGAGACCGCGTGAGGCGGGCCGGGAAAGCCAAGCAGCAGGCAGTCGGCCCGGGCCGCCGCGAACATGGTCCGGCCGGGCCTCAGGTCGAGCCGGTCAACGACGATCTCGAAGCCCGCCTCTCTGGCGGATTTCCGCGCGAGGTCGCGGTCGCCGCGTCCTGTCCCGCCCATGGTGATTACCAGCTGGGCGTCATGGAATCCGGCGTGCGTCCTGCGCATGTCGCGGGGGGTGTCGCGGACGGTGTCGGCGGTGCGAATCTCGGCCCCGGCGCGTCGCAGCAGCTCCGAGGCGAGGATGAGGTTGTCGGATCGGAAGGCTCCCGCCGTCGGTGTCTGATCCGCGCGCACCAGCTCGTCCCCCAGCGCGTAGATCGCCACGCGAGGTTTCGGGTGCACGCTGACCGTCGGCACGAAGGAGCGCGTCATGACCGCAGCCATGGCCGGGGTCACGGTTTCGCCGCGGAAGGCGACGGGGTGGCCCTGCGGCAGGTCGTGTCCGGCGGGAAAAACATACTGCCCGGCCTCGGTCTCGGCGCAGACGGCGAGCGTGTCTTCGTCCACACGCGCATCCTCGTCCATGAGCACGGCGTCGGCGCCGGAAGGGAGCGGTCCGCCCGTGAGGATGCGCATGGCGTGGCCCTCCTGGAGCACGGCCTCGGGAGCGTCGGGCGCGGAGACGCCGGAGATGCGAAACTCGGCAGGGCATTCCGGGGCGGCCCCGAGAGTCTCCGCCGAGCACAGGGCGTAGCCGTCCCGGGAGGAGCGGGGGGAGTCGGGTACCGGGCGCGCGGCGCGGGTGTCCCCGGCAAGGACGCGGCCCACGGCCCGATGCGGCGGCACAAGCTCCGGCGGCGCGGGGACAGTCCGTCCCAGCAAGGCTTCAAGCGCCTGCGTGCGCGTCGCGTTCTTGAGCATGTTCACTCCCTGATGAGTCGTCCGGTGTCATTGTAGACCCAGAAGGAATCGTCCTTGACGTTGCCGATGAGGGTGATGCCGGTCTTGCGGGCCAGCTCCACGGAAAAGCGGGTGGCCACGGCGGTGGAGACCAGTACGGGCACGCCCATCCGGAGCACCTTGAGCAGGATTTCCGAGGCGACCCGGCCCGTGCTGACGACCATCTTGTCGTCAACGCTTACATCCTTCAGAAAGCATTGCCCGCAGATCATGTCAATGGCGTTGTGCCTGCCGATGTCCTCGCGGAACAGCAGCATTTCCTCCGGCGTGCACAGGGATGAGTTGTGGCAGCCCCGCGTCGCGCCGTACAGCGTGGAGCGGCGGTGCAGCTCGTCCACGAGGCTCAGGATTTGCTGCGGGGTCACCCGCACGTCCCCGCCGATGCGCCGTCTGGAGATGGTGGACACGTTGCGGCCGAAGTTGGTTCCCTTGCCGCAGCCGGAGGTGATGGACCGCTCCACCGTGCGGTTTTTCCACGGGTCGTGGCAGACCTCCACGTGAACCACGATGCGTTCGTCGTCCTCCTCCACTTCCAGCCCCGTGATCTGTTCCGGGCTTTGCAGGAAGGCGTCGGACTTGAGGAAGCCCACTGCGAGCTCCTCGGGATATTTTGCCGTGCACAGCAGGGTCACCGCCTCGCGGCCGTTGATGCGTATGGTCAGGGGAACTTCGCGTATGGAGCGAATGGGCCTGACCCCGAATCCGCCTGCGCTGTATTCCGTGATGTCGTAATGGTAGGAATCGGGCATGTGTCGCGCTCCCGTTGATTTTCTTCGACGCTTTCACGTATACGTGATCAGCACCGTCCCGCAAAAGGGGCGACCTATTCACCGAACTCTTGCACCGGAGGAAAGTCCTGATGAGCACTCCCGTCGTCTGCGTGGTGGGCAAGAAGAAATCCGGCAAGACCACACTGCTGGAAAAGCTGATACCGGCCCTGAAGGCGCGCGGCCTCAGCGTGGGGACCGTCAAGCACGACACCCACGGTTTCGACATCGACCGCGAGGGAAAGGATACGTGGCGTCACCGTGAGGCCGGGGCAGAGACCGTGGTGATCTCGTCGCCCGACCGGCTGGCCGTGATCAAGGAGACGGCGTCGGAGATGTCGCTGGAGCAGTTGTCCGAGAACTTCTTCGCGGACCGGGACATAGTGGTGACCGAAGGATTCTTCAACTCCGACATGCCCAAGATCGAGGTGTTCCGGGCCGAGGCCCATGCCCAGCCCCTTTGCGATCCGGACACGGCATGGAACCGCCGCCTGCTGGCTTTTGTCACCGATACCGAGGTGGACCCCGGCGTGCCGGTGTTCGGCCTCGACGATGCGGAGGCGCTGGCCGCATTCATCGCCGACTGGTTCGGCCTGTGATTCAGAGCGTTTCGGCGGTTGCCCGCCAGCGCCGTAGCTCCTCGGGCGTGTTGACGTTCACGAAGGAGAGCAGGTCGGGGTCGCCGGAGCGCAACAGCTGCACGGGCACTTCGCGCACCCGCACCCGGTCGAAGAAACCTATGATCTTGTATTCCCCGCGTTCGAGCTGCTCGGCCACGGGCCGGACGCAGCGGCGGGAATAGACGGCGCACAAGGGCTCGCGGTAGCCGTCGTCCTTCAGCGGGATGACCACGTCGTCGCGGTCCTCGCCCTGCTCGGCAAGCCCGACCGCCAGCCCCCGTCTCACGAAAGGCGCATCGCAGGCGCAGACAAAGGCGTGCTCGAAGGAGCAGACGCTGAGGCCCGCGTGGATGCCGGTCAGCGAGCTTCGCGCCTCGAAGCGGTCCGGTGCGGTGCGGACCGGGTAGCTCGCGAAGTCCTCCGGGGCGCGGCATGAAATCACGGTTTCGCCGAAGGCCGGGGCCAGCTCGTCCAGGAGTCTTTCGATGATGGGCCTGCCGCCGACTTCCAGAAAGGCTTTTCTCACGCCGCCCATCCGGGACCCGAGCCCGCCCGCGAGTATGACCAGGGACATGTTCTTGGGATTCATGCTCCGGAAAATGACCCGTCCAGACGGGAAAGGCAAGCCCTCGCCCGGGGCGGAAGGTTCTTTTTCGCTTCGGCGCGGTTGCCTTGCCCCGTCGTGCGCCGCATGCTACCAATTATTGGAAATCCGTACTGTTCAACCCGGTAGGCATCCATGTTCCTTCGCTTTCTTGTTTCTCTCTGTCTGGTGGCGGCTCTTGCGGGACCGGCCGTGGCGTCTCCTGCCGCGTCTCTGTGGCAGCAGGGCGAAAAAAAGGCCGGCGACGACACGGTTCAGGTCGCCGAGGACGCCTCGCCCGCGGAGCTCAAGGCAATGCTGGCGAGCATGACCGACGATCAGGTGCGCAAGCTGCTCGTGGCCGAACTGGAGCGTCGCGAGGCAGAGCAGGCAGCCGGCGCCGCCCGTTCGCGCGGCGGCAACAGGATCGCGAGCTTCATCGAGAGCCTGCACCGCGCGGGCGAGTTCGTCCGGAACCGGTTCATCTACCTGTTCGAAGGGGCCGGGACCGCGCCGAGAGCCATGCCCGAGGCGTATCAGAGGGTTTTCGGGCTGGACAGGAGCGTGCCCCCGGAGGCCTCACTCGCCGGGGTCGGGCTCCTGACCGTCATGTATGCATTGGCCGGATGGATGTTGCGACGGCGCACCGGAACCCTGCGCGCCCGGCTGGCCTCGGTGCCGGAGAATCCCACCGCGCTGACCAAGCTGGGCCGGCTGTCCCTCAGAGCTCTGCTCGACGTCATGTGCATCACGCTGCTCTCCGCGACGGTGTTCATACTCTATTTGCTTTTCGTGGGAGAATATTCAGGGGCAAAGCCGGTGGTCGTCACATGGCTGGCCGCCATGATTCTCTGGGGGCTGTCCAATGCCGCGGCGCGCTTCGTTCTCGCCCCGCGCGCTCCGGTGCTGCGGTTTCTGCCCATCCCGGACCATGCGGCGCAGTACATGTACAAATGGGCCGAAAGGTTCGGCCTGCTGGTGGCCGCGAGCCTGCTCGCCTGCGGCCTGCTGCGGCTCGACAGCGACTCCGAGGCGCTGCACCTGCTCACGCTGGCCGGGGTGGGGCTGTTGCTCACGCTGCTCCTCTGCGGGCTGATCATAAGAAACCGCCAGCCCGTGGCCGAGTTCATGCGCAGTCGCGGCAGCGGCGTCCTGCGAGACGTGTTCGCGGGCATCTGGCATCTGGCGGCGGTGAGCTACCTGCTGCTTTTCTGGGTGGTCTGGGTGCTGGGGCTTATCCTTTTCGGCGCCGGGCAGGCGTGGAACGGGCTGGCCGCCATGCTGTGCGTGCCGCTGTACCTGATCCTCAACTGGATGGCCCAGCGGCTGGTGGGCTACGCCACCGACATGGCCGGAGAGCATGACGACCCGGGGCGTATCGCAAGGATCAGGACGGTCCTGTCCGGCGGCTTCCGCATCGGCATAGGGGCCGCGCTGTTCTTCTGGCTGCTCTCGCTTTACGATGTGAACCTTCCTCTGGGCGAGGCCACGGCTCGCGCGCTGCTCAATGTCATGGTCACGCTGGTGCTGGCCTACATCTTCTGGATTTTCGTGAGCGCGGCCATCGAGCGCCGCATCCGTCCCGACGACGAAGAGGAGGAAGAGGCGGAAGGCGAGGGCGGTCACGGAGGCGACCGGCTCTCCACTCTGCTGCACCTGCTCAAGCGGTTCATCTTCGCCGCGCTGGTGGTCGTGGTCGCGCTGATCGTGCTTTCTTCCATCGGCGTGGACATCGGCCCGCTGCTGGCCGGGGCGAGCATCTTCGGCATCGCCATCGGCTTCGGCTCCCAGACGCTGGTCAAGGACATCGTCTCCGGTATCTTCTTCCTGCTGGACGACGCCATCCGCGTGGGCGACTATCTTGAGGTGGGCAACGCCAAGGGCACGGTGGAGCGCATCTCGATCCGCTCCATGCAGCTGCGCCACCACCTCGGCATGGTCTACACCATCCCGTTCGGCAACATCTCGCAGGTCAAGAACATGACCCGCGACTATTCCATAATGAAGCTGGAATACCACGTTCCGTTCGACACGGATATCGGACAGGTCAAGAAGATCGTGAAGAAGATCGACAAGGAGATCCGTGAGATACCCGAGTTCGACAGCGTGCTTCTGAGCAAGATCAAGTCGCAGGGCGTCAAGCGCATCGACGAGGTGGGCATGCTCATGCGCATCAAGTTCACCACCAAGCCCGGCGGTCAGTTCTCGGTGCGAAAGGCCGTGCTGGCCAAGCTGCGCAAGAAGTTCGAGGACGCGGGCCTGCATTTCGCCCACCGCAAGGTCACCGTGCACGTGGCGCAGGACGAGTCTGCGGACGCGGACGCCGCCTCTCGCGCAGGCGCGGCGGCTGCGCAGCAGATCGCCGACGAGGAAAACAACGCCGGGTCCGGCACAAGCGGGGGACGTTGATGGCAAAACCCAGTCTGGAACCTTTCTTCAATCCCGAGACGGTCGCCGTGGTCGGCGCTTCCTCCACGCCCGGCAAGGTCGGCCACACGGTCATGGAAAACATGCTCGCCGCAGGGTTCCGCGGAAAACTGCTTCCCGTCAACCCGAAGGGCGGGGAGATCATGGGCGTCGAGGCCGTCACCGGCGTGGGGCAGCTGCCGCGCGGGGTGGACCTCGCCGTGATCGCCGTGCCGCGCCGCTTCGTGATCGACACGGCCCGCGAGCTGGCGTCGATCGGTTGCCGGTCGGTTATCGTCATCACCGCGGGGTTCAAGGAGGTCGGCCACAAGGGATACGACCTCGAACAGGAGCTGGCGGGCATCTGCAGGGACGCGGATATGGCCCTGCTCGGTCCGAACTGCCTCGGCATGATCAACTCGCCTGCGGGCGTCAACGCGTCCTTTGCCGCGGGCCAGCCGCTGCCGGGGAACATCGCTTTCTTTTCGCAGTCCGGCGCCCTGTGCGTGGCGATCCTCGACTGGGCGCGCGGCGCGGGCATCGGGTTCTCCAAGTTCGTGAGCCTCGGCAACAAGGCGCTCATGGACGAGGCGGACATGCTCGGCTACCTCGACTCGGACCCGGATACCGACGTTATTCTGGGCTATGTGGAGAACGTGGAGAACGGAAAGGAGTTCCTGCTTCAGGCCGAGGCGGTCACGCGCAACAAGCCGGTGATCATGATCAAGTCCGGCTCCACCGCTGCCGGGGCCAAGGCCGCCAGTTCACATACCGGGGCCATCGCCGGGTCGGACAGCGCTTACGGGACCGCCTTCCGCAAGGCCGGGGTCATCCGCGTGCGCGACGTGGAGTCGCTGTTCAATCTCGCGCTCGCCTTTTCCGAACAGCCGCTGCCCAAGGGGCCCAACGTGGGCATCGTGACCAACTCGGGCGGGCCCGGCATCCTCGCGGCGGATGACGCGGTATTGCACGGGCTGTCCGTACCGTCCCTCACGCCGCGCACCGTCATGCGGTTGCAGGAATTTCTGCCGGGATACGCTGCCTTCAACAACCCCGTGGACATCATCGGGGACGCGGACGCCGAGCGCTACGCCGCGACCATGGAGGTGGTCGCCGAGGACCCGACGGTGCACAGCCTGCTGGTGATGCTGACGCCCACCGCCGCAGTGGGCATCGAGGATACCGCAAGAGCCGTGGCCCGGACAGCCGAGCGGTGCGGCAAGCCGGTCTTTGCCAGCTTCATCGGCGGCAGACGCGTCGGAGCCGGGCGAAAGATTCTGCGCGAGGCGGGCATCCCCTGCTACGATTTTCCTGCTGCCGCCGTGGAGAGCATTTACGCCATGCATTCCCACGCCGTGCGTCGTCACAGGCCGCAGCCGGAATATCAGGATGCCCACCGTGACGTCGGCCGTGCGCAGAAAGTGTTGCGCGAGTCAGCGGAGCGCGGC
Source organism: Pseudodesulfovibrio halophilus DSM 5663 (assembly GCF_059568665.1). Taxonomy (NCBI): domain Bacteria; kingdom Pseudomonadati; phylum Thermodesulfobacteriota; class Desulfovibrionia; order Desulfovibrionales; family Desulfovibrionaceae; genus Pseudodesulfovibrio; species Pseudodesulfovibrio halophilus. Next base: position 26,731 of record NZ_JCANTV010000008.1, read on the forward strand.
GAGCGCGAGGTGGTGGAGTTCCGAGCGCAGGAGGTGGCCTCGGCATACGGGCTGGACGTTCCGGGAACCCTTCTGGCGCGCTCGTCGGAAGAGGCCGTGCGCGGCGCGGACGCCATCGGCTATCCCGTTGCGCTCAAGATCGCCTCACCGCAGATTTCGCACAAGACCGACGTGGACGGCGTGGCCGTGGGGCTGAAGGATGCCAAGGCCGTGGCCGAGGCGTTTTCCGCCATCACCTCTCGGGCCACGCGCATGCGCCCGGACGCCTACATCGCCGGGTGTCTGGTTCAGGAGATGGCCCCGGCCGGATCGCGCGAGGTCATCGTGGGCTTCAAGCGCGACGATCAGTTCGGGCCGCTGCTCATGTTCGGGCTCGGGGGGGTGTATGTGGAGATCGTCAAGGACGTGGCCCTTCGGCTGGCTCCGCTGTCGAAGCAGGACGCGTTCGAGATCGTGCGGGAGATCCGCTCCTACCTGCTGCTCAAGGGCATCGACGGCGGTCCGTATGCCAATTTCGACCGGCTGGAAGAGGTGATCCTCGCCATGTCGCGCCTTGCCGTGGACCTGCCGGAAGTGCTGGAGGCGGAGTTCAACCCCGTGTTGGTGGGACCCGAGCGGGCCGTGGTGGCGGATGTGCGGATCACCCTCGACCCGAAGGCCGGGAGCGACTAGACCAGCTTGCGGCGAATGAACCGCGCCAGCCCCTCGATGATTTCGCTGCGTGCGCCGGGGTGCCGGTGCAGGCAGACCGTCGAGCTTGGCAGGGCGGGGAAGCCGTCGGATTCTCCGAGCAGTCGCAGGCCGTCGTCCACCGTGCTGCGGCCCACCGGGGCCACGCCGAGCCCCGCCTTCACGGCAGAGAGCACGCCGGTCAGGCTGGGGCTGACAAACGCTATCCGGTAATCGCGGGCAAGGCGCTCGCAACCCTCAATCGCCCAGCGGCGGTAGGTGCAGCCGTCGTGAAACACCGCAAGCGGGAGCGGCTCGCGCTCGTGCGCGTTGCCGGTGCGGCCGGTGACCCACACGATGGGTTCGCGGTGGATGACCTCGGCGGTGTCGTCGTCGAGCGGGTCGGCGGCGTGGCCGAGTATGGCCAGATCCAGTTCCCCCCTCTGAAAGCGAACGCGCAGCGACTGGCTTGTGCCGCAGAAGACCTCCACGCGAACAAGCGGATGCGTCTCGTGGAAGGCCGCCAGCATCTGCGGCAGGAACCACGAGGCATAATCCTCCGGTGCCCCGAGGCGCACCCGGCCTTCCATCTCCGGGGCGGTCAGGGCTGAAAGCGCCTCGTCATGCAGCGAGAGCAGCCTGTGTGCATATCTGAAGAGCGTCTCGCCCTCGAGGGTCAGGGTGACGCCCCGGCCGGCGCGTCGGAACAGCAGAGCCCCCACCTCATCCTCAAGGCGAGCCATCTGCATGCTCACCGCAGCCTGCGTGCGGTGCACTGTTTGAGCGGCGCGGGTGAAGCTGCCGCAGTCCACGGCGGCGACAAATGTCCTGAGCAGGTCGATGGGTAGGCTGGTGGCGTGAGAGGTATCAAGCATGCTTATGCTTCGCATAAAATCAATTCGTTTGTCTAATGTTTTGCGCGTGGGCATGGTGGGGAAAACAAGGAGACAGAATATGAGCGAGAGTCAGGTGGAGCTGAAGGAAACCATCGGAGCGAGTTGGGCGCGGTATCGCGAGAGGATGCCCGAATTTGCGCAGGCGTATGACGCGATCGCCGCCGAAGCGTACGCCGGAGGCAGCATCAGCGCAAAGAACAAGCGGCTCATGGCGCTGTGCGCGGCGCTGATAAAGGGATGCCGTGCCTGCATTCTGTATCAGGCCGACAATGCCATCGAGCAGGGCGCCACGCTGGACGAGTTCCTCGAGACCATTGCCGTCGCCACTGCTCTGGGCGGCACAATGGGCGCGGCAGAGGCTACGCGGCTCATGCAGTTTTTGCAGGAGCGAGGCGTAGTGGACTAGCCGGGAGTGTCATATGCGTCCGCGAAAGACGGCGTCCTTCAAGGGCCGCCGTCTTTTTTTTGGTGACCGCTCAGCGGCCCTGCTCGCGGCGGGAGGCGACGGACTCCCCGGCAATCCCCCAGCTGTCGGTCTCCACTTCATCGATGATTACGAAGGTGGTTTCCGGGTTTTTGCCCAGTACGTCCCTGAGCAGTTCCGTGACGCCGTGGATGAGTTTTTCCTTCTGCTGCGCCGTGGCGCCCTCGCGCGTGATGCGGATGTTCACATAGGGCATGGAAGCCTGCCTTTTGCACTGTAGGTGGTTCTCGTCATGAGAAGGGGCAAAGGTATTTCATATAATAATGGTCACCATACGAAAAACCATACCACCATGGAACCATGTTTGCTCTTCCGTCCGTCACAAAACCGCTTTCTGAAAACAGGGACTGCACTATGCGCCCTTGACAAAATGCGAAGGCTGATTGATCAATCAACAAATTTTTCGGGGTTACTCATAGGTGAATTGACCGCATTTTGGTCCAAATCTATTTGTTGATTGAAATAATTGATTAATTTCTGATTCGAGTATTACGGGCAGATGTTCACAAAGTGGTTTGCCACGATGGACGGGGCGTGGTATTTGGCCGTAAGTTTTCAAGATGAGGTGAGAGCTTGTGAAAATTGCTCTTTTTATAAGAGATTCACGGGCTGTTCGAGTCGGCTGTCCCGGCCGATTCGATGAGGTGAGGAAAATCGGCCCGGCAGCCGGGCCTGGAGGAGCATATGACTGATACTAACGGCTGGAATTGGGAACCCGGCAGGAAAACCGTGCAGAACCTCTCGGAGATCAGCGAAGACGTTCGCTGGACTGAAGAGTGGCACGCCAGCCCCGACGGCGAGACCGTTGCGTGCGTGGCCTGTACGGACGATGCCGAGTTCAGCTTCGTCGTCAACGGCGAAGTGCTGGAAGACAGGTTTGAAAAGGCGATCTGTCCCAAGTTCACCCCCGACGGCAGCCTGGCCGCGCTGGTCTCTCTGGATATGGAGTGGACCGTAGCCGTCGACGGAAAACCGTGGGAGGAGACCTACGGGTTCTTGTGGGACATGCAGTTCGGTGGCGGCAAGCTCGCCGTGGCCGTGCAGCAGGACATGAAGTACGGCATGATCGTCGACGGAAAACCGTGGGATCAACTTTTTGAAAACGCGAACCAGTACAACCTGAGTCCGTGCGGAACGCGTTCGGCCGCTGCGGTTCAGGCGGAATCCATGGGGCCGGCCGACATCTTCGGCTTTCAGGAGGGCATCTTCTCCCTGGCCGTGGACGGAAAGCTCTGGGACCTTCGCGCCATGAACGTCTACACTCCGGTGTTCAGCGCGGACGCCTCGAGCGTGGCCTGTCAGACCCGCAAGTCCCTTTACGACTACACCATCGCGGTGGACGGCAAGTTCTGGAGCAAGGACTTTGCCTGCGTCTGGGAACCCTGCTTCAACCCGGCGGACAAGAGCGTCGTGGCGCCCGTGCGCGTCAGCGGACGCTGGGGCATGGCCCGCAACGCCGAACTCATCTGGGAGCCGCGTTTCTCCCAGCTCTGGCAGCAGCAGTTCAGCCCGGACGGATCCACCCTGTGGGCCATCTGCGCCACCGACTTCGGCAAGTTCACCGTATGTCGCGACGCAAAGCCCTGGGACTGCACCTTTGGTGCGGTGGTCGATCTCTCCGTGAGCAATGACGGGCGCCGCGCAGCGGCTCTGGGTCACAACCGCGACAGCGGCTACAGCGTTATCGTGGACGGAACCACCTGGTCCGGTGACTACGACATGGCATGGAAGCCGGTGTTCAGCCCCGACGGGTCCTCCGTGGCCGCCAAGGTCAAGAAGGACGGGCGCTACAACATCGTGCTTGACGGCAAGCCCTACAGCGAAGACTTCGACATGGTCTTCGAACCCGTGTTCAGCCCCGAGGGCGACAAGGTTCTGGTCAAGGGCATCCGAAACGGAGCTTACGAGCGCATCGTCGCGACCGTGAGCGACTTCCGCAAGGAGGCATAGCCACCATGTTCAACGAAATATACGAATTCGTGACCGGTCCCTTCGCCTGGTTCGGCTGGGGCGTGTTCATCCTCGGCTCCATATGGAAGCTGACAAGCCTCTGGAGCCTTGCCCGCAAGAAGGACCAGACCTCCATTCATTACGTGAAACCGAAGTTCGCCCTGCGCTCCATCGCGCACTGGCTGACTCCGTTCGGCACCCTCGGTTGGCGCGAGAACCCCGCCGTCACCGTGGTGACCTTCGTATTCCACATCTGTCTGGTGCTGGTTCCCATCTTCCTGTCGGCCCACGTCATCCTCTGGGAGGAGTGGTTCGGCGTCAGCATCCCGGCACTGCCCAACATGGTGGCAGACATCATGACCGTTCTGGTGATCCTCTGCGGCGCCTTCTTCGCATGGCGTCGTCTGAGCGTTCCCGAAGTGGCCTTCGTCACCGAGGCCAAGGACTGGTGGGTGCTCGGCGTGGTCGTCGCTCCGTTCGTGACCGGCTTCCTGGCCTACCACCAGCTCTTCAACTACGAGGTCATGATCGTGCTGCACGTGGTCACGGGCATCGCCTGGCTGGCCCTCATCCCCTTCAGCCGCCTGAGCCACATGCTGGTTTCCTGGTACTCCCGCGCCTACATCGGTTCCGAGTTCCAGGGCGTCCGCCACTGTAAGGACTGGTAGAGGGAAAGGAGAATTAGCGACATGAAGAAACCAGTTTTCGACAGAAAAATCGAGGACATCGGGCTGAAGACCGGAGCCGGTAAGCTCACGCCCGAGAAGATACAGAAGACCATTCAGGCCGTGCTCGAAGGCGAGACCGGCGCCAAGCTGAAGGTCTACCACGAAACCTGCGTGCGCTGCGGCCTGTGCGCCAAGGCCTGCCACTTCTACGTCTCCCATGACGGCGACCCGACCTACTCCCCGGTGGGCAAGGTCGTGCAGACCATGACCGAGATGATCGACAAGAAGGGCAAGGTCGATGCGGACTTCATCTACCGCGCCGCGCAGATCGCCTATACCGAATGCAACCTGTGCCGCCGCTGCGTGCACTACTGTCCGCTGGGCATCGACACCGCGTACATCATGTCCACGGTGCGCCGCATCTGCCACAAGCTCGGCGTTACCCCGCAGTACATTCAGGACACCGCGCACTCCCATTCCGCCACCATGAACCAGATGTGGGTCAAGGACGACGAATGGGTGGACTCCCTGCTCTGGCAGGAGGAAGAGGCCCGCGACGAGTTCCCGGATATTCGCATCCCGCTGGACAAGGACGGCGCGGACATCATGTACTCGGTCATCGGACCCGAGCCCAAGTTCCGCACGCACCTGATCTATCAGGCCGCCGCCATCATGCACGAGGCCGGTGTCGACTGGACCATGCCCACCCTGCACGGCTGGGACAACTCGGACATGGCCATGTTCTCCGGCGACTTCGAAATGATGGGCCGCCTGAAGCGCGATCACTTCGAGTGCGCGCAGAAGCTCAAGGTCAAGCGCATCGTCATGGGCGAGTGCGGTCACGCCTTCCGCTCCGTGTACGACCAGGGCAACCGCTGGCTCGGCTGGGCCGACTACCCGGTTGAAGTGGTTCACGCCGTGGAATTCTACGCAGAGCTGCTGCGCTCCGGCAAGATCAAGATGGCCCGCAAGATTCCCGGTCCCGTGACCATTCAGGACCCCTGCAACATCATCCGCGGCCGCGGCCTGATGGAAGAACTGCGCTACGTGGTTCACGAGATTGCGGAAGAGGTCATCGAAATGACGCCCAACCTCGAGCACAACTTCTGTTGTGCGGCCGGCGGCGGCGTCATCAACTGCGGTCCTCCGTTCAAGAACGTCCGCGTCAAGGGCAACAAGGCCAAGGCCGATCAGCTCAAGGGCGCCAAGGAACAGGGCGCCGACATCTGCATCGCCCCGTGCCATAACTGCCACGGCGGTCTCGAGGACATCATTCACGGATACGACCTCGGCATGGAGCTGAAGTTCATCGGCGACATCATCTACGCCAACATGGTCAAGACCAAGGCTGTCGAGGAATAAGGAGGAGCGCCATGAAAAAGATCGTACCCGCATTGCTTGCAGCCGCGCTCGTGCTGGTGTTCTTTCTGCCCGCCATGGGGCAGGAGGACATCGTGGAACTGAGCGACCCGACGTTTACCGACAACAAGCGTCCGGCCGCCGTGTTCAATCACAACGAGCATAACGAGATGGCCGAGATATACGACTGCACCCCCTGCCACCACGAAGGCATCGAGGAAGGCGAATTCATCCCGGGCGACCCGGAGATGGCCTGCGCCGACTGCCACTACGAGGACGCAGGGGAAGGGGAAACCCCGCTTCGCGAGGCGTACCATCAGATGTGCATCGACTGTCATACCGAAAAACAGGCCGGACCGGTTGCCTGTGGCCAGTGCCACGTGAACTAGCCGGGACGGTTTTCCGTCACCAATGATCGCGAGGCCGTCGGATTTTCCGGCGGCCTCGCTTTTTTGTGCTTTGATTCTAGTGCTTTGTTTTGATGTCGTCGTCTGTGGCATGGGTGTTGCTCAGTAGGAGGCGAAACGTCAAGGAACGGAGGAAGGAGTATGATCGAGCATGAATGCACCCTTTTCGAGCCGGAAGCGCACGTCCCGGCTCCGGTTCCGGAAATGCCCATCACCAGCGGTCAGGCACGCCGGATCCACAAGTTGCAGACCGAACTGGACGAGCTGTTCGCGGCACGTGCGGGCGGCAACATGAGCATCGGACAGCAGGAAAGGGTGGAGGCGATTTTCAACGAAATCGATGCGGTGTACGGTGGACGGGGGTAGTCCCGTGGCAGCGAAACACGCCTCACGCAAAAAAGGCCGCTTCCCTTTTGGGAGGCGGCCTTTTGGTTTTCGTATTGATGGCGGGCTAGAGCATGTCCTGCTCGACGCCGTGCTCATCGGCGAGCTTGAGCATGTCCCTGAGGATGCGCAGGGTTTCCTGCGCCTCTTCATAGTCGAGACGGCGCAGGGCGAAGCCCGCATGGACGATGATATAGTCGCCAAGCTCCACTTCTTCGTCGAGGAGCATGATGGAGGCCTGAATGGTGGCGTCACCTTCGCCGACGCGGCAGGTGGCCACCTGATCTTCGATGGACAGGATCTCAGCTGGGACTGCGAGGCACATAGACCTTCTCCGATGAGGGGTTGTCCGCTGCGCGGGGTGCGTAGGTGCCTCCCGCGGCGGTGATTTCCTTGAGAACCGCTTCGACCACCTCGGGCAGTCTCGCGGCCAGCGTGCCGGAAATCTCGGTGGACATGGTCTCATAGTCGTTCGGTTCCACACCGAGAAGGACCACTTCATCCGGCACCTGCCCTATCAGCTTACAATGGGCGAGCACGTCGAGCAAGTCCGTTTGGTGCATGGAGTTCTTGAAGGCCACGCTTTTGGAAAGTTCGGTGCCCAGCAGCCGGTGCAGGTCGCCCGGCTGTCCGTCGTTGAGCACGATGTCCGTGATGATCAGGTGGTCGGCCTCCATGATGGGGCCCATGAGCTTGTTGCCCAGCGTGCCGCCGTCCATGATCTCCACGTTTCCGGAAAACTCGTATCGCTGCTCCAGTTCTTCGGCCACACGGACGCCGAACCCCTCGTCGGTATAGAGGATGTTGCCCACGCCAAGAACCAGGATGCGTTTTTGTTCATTCGTCATTGTCACGCTCTAGAAGAAGGGGACCCGAAGGTCAACCTTCGAGTCCCCGTGTCTTTCGCTTGGAGCCTTGTTCCTACAGGACGCGGAACTTGGCCACGTTGCCGGTCTTGTTGTCGATGACGTGCACGCCGCAGGCGATGCAGGGGTCATAGGAGTGCACGGTGCGAAGGATTTCGACCGGGCGCTCGGGATCGGCGATCGGGGTATTGTCCATGAGGGCTTCTTCCAGCGGACCGGGCAGATCATTGTCGCAGCGAGGACCGATGTTCCAGGTGGAGGGAACCACGAGCTGGAAGTTGTCGATCTTCTTGTCCTTGATCTTGATCCAGTGGGAGAGGCCGCCGCGCGGGGCGTTGACGAAGCCGACGCCTTCCGCTTCCGCGGGCATGTCCCAGTCCTTGCAGATGTCCATCTTGCCGGCGGCCACGTTTGCCTTGAGGTCCTCGACCCATTCAGCGGTCTTGAGGGTGATGATGAGGCATTCGATGCCGCGGGCAGCGGTGCGGCCCAGAGTGGAGAACAGGGCTTCGGGGCCGACGCCGAGGGCGCCGAGCACGAAGTCCACGTACTTCACGAACTCGGGATGGCCGAGGCCGTAGTTCACCAGCGCGGTGGCCAGCGGGCCAACTTCGACGGACTTGTCCTCGTAGCGCGGGGCCTTCATCCAGGAGTAGCGCTGCGGGTCGTCCAGGCTGGTGTACATGGGATCGGTGACGCCTTCGTACGGATGCTTGGGAGTGTCTTCCTTGTACCAGGAGTGCTTGACGTGCTCCTCGATCTTGGACGGATCGAAATCCATGACGTTGCCGATCTTGCGATCGTAGATGACGCCCGGCTTGATGTAGCGGGAGTCGAGGTCGGCTTCGCCGCCCTGCGCGGGGAACTCGCCGAAGCTCATGAAGTTCGTGGTGCCGCCGATGGAGGCCCAGTCCTTGTAGAAGGAGGCCACGGTGAGCAGGTCGGGAATGTAGCATTCCACCACGAAGTTCTTCACTTCCTCGTAGATGTCGAGGAAGGTCTGGATGGTGTCTTCCTGCAGACCTTCGTAGCAGGTGACGCCGCCCATGACGGTGAACTGGGTGTGCGGGTTCTTGGCGCCGTAGACGGCCATCATGCGGGCAGCCTTGACCTGCAGGTGCAGGGCTTCCAGATAGTGGGCGGTACCGATCAGGTCGACCTCGGGGGTCAGCTTGTATGCGGGGTGTCCGCCGGGCTTCAGGAAGTAGGCGTTGTTGAAGATGCCGAGGCGGCCGGAATCGATGATTCCCTTGATGGTGTCCTTGACCTTCTGCAGGTCGGCGGGAGTGGTGACTCGGGAGGAGTCCTTGTTCACCATCTTGTAGTTGGCGTTGGCCATCTCCGCGGCGGTGTTGACGTCGGCGTTCAGGACGTTGGCGACGTTGACGAAGTCCAGAGCGTGCAGGTGATAGAAGTGCACGATGTGGTCGTGCATGAACTGGGAGGCCAGCACGAGATTGCGGATGATGGTGGCGTTGTGGGGCAGGACCTTGTCCACGCCCACGGCGTTGTCCACGCAGCGGATGGAACCCAGAGCGTGCACGTAGGTGCAGACGCCGCAGGAGCGCTGGGTGAAGTGCTGGGCGTCGCGGGGATCGCGGCCCTTGAGGATTATTTCGAGACCGCGGAACAGCTGGGAGCTGCTGCGGACGTCGACGATTTTACCATTGTCTACGACGGCTTCCACACGGAGATGGCCCTCGATTCTGGTTACCGGGTCAACGATGACCTTTTCACCATGAGCCATACCCGGGGCGCCTTTCGGAGTGCAACCGGACATATTTCAACCTCCTAAAAAGAAGATTTGTCTCTTAACGAAACCGGGCAACAGTGCCCAACTACCATTCGGTCAGATCGGCGTAGAGATCCTTGATCCCGCCCCAATCGGCGCCGTCCCAGAAGTCCGGCTGCGAGCAGCCGATGCAGGGGTGACCGGCCTGAACGGGCCAGTTGATCTGGTTGAACTTGATGGTCGGGCAGTTGTTGTAGGTCTCGGGACCGCGGCAGCCCACCTTGCGCAGGCACCAGCCCTTGCGGGCTTCCTCGGAGCCGAAGGATTCGGCGAATTCGCCCCAGTCGAAGTGACCCATGCGGGGACAGTTCTCGTGCACGGACTCGCCGAAGAAGGCCCAGGGACGGCCGATGTCGTCCAGCTCGGGGATTCCCTTGGTGAGGTAGTGCACGATGGTGCCGACCAGGTTGTAGGGGTTCGGCGGGCAGCCGGGCACGTTGATGACCGGTGCATCGGGGATGACCTTGTCCACGCCCTTGGTCTGGGTCGGGTTCGGCGCAGCGGCCTGAACGCCGCCGTAGGTGGCGCAGGTGCCGTAGGCGATGGTCGCCTGGGCGCCCTTGACGACCTTCTTGGTGGTCGCGAGCATGGTGTGCCCGGAGACCTTGCCGTGAGCGCCGGCTTCACCTTCCCAGCCGGTGACGGCGGTGGGGATGCCGCCTTCCACGACTGCCACGTATCCCTTGGGATCGTGCATGGTTTCCTCGAGACATTTCTCGGCCATTTCGCCGGCGGCGGCCATAATGGTCTCGTGGTAGTTGAGGGAAATGACATCCAGAATCAGGGTGTCAATGTAGGGTTCGACCGTCCGAAGAATGGACTCGGAACAGCCGGTGCACTCCGCGTTGTGCAGCCAGATGACATTGGGGCGCTTGTCATTGGTCAGGGCCTCGGCGACCTTCGGAGCGAAGGCCGGGCCCATGCCCATGACAGCAGCCACGGTTCCGCAGAACTTCATGAAGTCGCGACGCCCCACGCCGCGCTTTTCCAACCGTTCCACGGCACCGTTCTTGCCATGACCTACGGAAATTTTCATGGAACACCTCCGTACTATTGAGTTCAAGATTACGACCTGTCGAATTTGTCCGGATCGGACAAAAGTGGTCGTCCGCAACTCTAACCTGTATCCACCCATAGTGGCACTGTCTTTTCGTCCGTGCCATTATAGCCATACGTTTTCAAAAAATGCGCATAAGCATCTGAAAACTTTAGTTAACGATCTACGTAACTGCCTTTCAACACAAAATCAATAGGCTGTTAAAAAAAGATTTGCGCAGATGGGGGGCTATAGACGGCGCTGATACGAAATGTGCTTCGAAATAGGGGCCAGTGCCAGAGCTTGCGAAAGAGCGGGCGGGCATTTCGGGGCTTTTTCAGGACTCCGGAGCCTGCTATGATGCCCTGTGCAATCCGGCCGGGAGATTCGTTCGGGCCGAAGACAGATCAAAGGGGGAGCGCATGAGCGCCATACTTGAGCTCGCAATATTTCCAATGGACAAGACCGGCAGCGTCAGCGCCTATGTCGGCCGCGTGCTGGAGGTCGTCAAGCAGTCCGGCCTCGCCTACGAGACCAACTCCATGGGGACGTGCATCGAAGGGGAGGTCCCGGAGTTGATGTCTCTTTGCACGCGCTGCTTCGCGGTTCTCGAGCAGGACAGCGACCGGGTCTACGCCACCATGAAGGTGGACTGGCGCAAGGGGCGCGAAAACGGAATGCGCAGCAAACTGGAGAGCCTCGGAAAGACCGCGGGCCGGGATTAGTTCAGCGGGCCGGTTGCGGTCGGCGCGGCCGGCGACGCCCCGTTGCGCCGCAGCTGGTATTCGCGCTGCATGAACAGTCCTTCGCTCGGGAATATCCGTTTGGCGATCTGTACCGCATCCAGCGCCGCATGGCTCCGGCCGTTGTCCATCAGCATGTCTATCCAGAGGGAGTACCCTTCGTACAGGGCCTGGCGGGCCTGAATCGGCAGCGTGGCCGGATTCTTCCGGGCGGTCTCCGACATGGTCGAAAACACGGCATGGGCATGCCACGGCCTGTCGTTTTCGAGAAGCGAGCGCGCCGTGCCCGCCAGACTCGGCAGGTCATGGACCGTCGGAGTGGAAAACGCGATACGCCGGCGCTCTTCGAGCTGCATCGCTGTGCGCCGGAACGGGCCGCTCTCCGCGGCGGTGCGCAGCAGTTCGTCCATGATTGCTCTGGGCTGGTAGAAGAAATGACTGTTCTTCTGCCGCTCCATTTGCGCGAGCATGGCGTCGATGTCTCTCGCGGCAGCCTCGCGCTCGCCCTGCTGGAGGTGCGACCAAGCCTTGTACGCCAGCACCTGCGGCCCCAGATAGCATTGCCCGACCCGGGTGAAGCTGTGCAGGCATTTTTCCAGAACGCGTCTGCCGCGGCGGTGCTCTCCGCAGAGGACGAGGGTGGAGCCCAGAATGGTGTGCGCCAGCCGCAGGAAAAACCAGCCGCCGCATGAAGCGCGGATGGAACACGCCTTGCGGGCGTGGTCGAGAGCCTTTTCCCTCCTGTCGGACAGGGCGTGAACCAGTGCGAGGTACTGGTGACCCTGCGAGGCGATGTGCGGAATGTTGCTGTAGACGGGATGCTCCAGCAGGTGCGTCGCCTTGGCCAGTACACCCGCCAGATCGCCGACAGCGAACAGGACGTCTGCATCCCATATCTCCAGAAAGCCCCCAAGGTGCGACTGCTCGAACATGCCCGCATACAGGGACGTGCTCTCGCGCTTGCAGCTTTCATAGGCGCGAAAGTCTCCCTTCATGAGCAGGCTGTTCATATGCATTATGTGCATGGTCATCTTGGCGGAATCCGTCATGGCCGGGGATTCGAGGTTCGGAAAGAGCGGTTCGAGGTGGTCCAGCGAGCGGTCGATGTCGCCGATGAGCGTGTGGTAGAGGACCTGAGCGTTCTTGATCTCCGGCGGCGGCGTGTCCATCCCGAGCTCGCGGGCGTGTGTCAGGGCGCGTTCGTTAAAGAGGGCCCACGTGTCGTGGTCTGCGGCGCAGTAGTTGAACCCAAGCAGCAGGGCGCAGTCGCAGAAGAGGGCGTCCGACGCCGAGATCCTCCCGTCCAGCCGTTCGTATAGCTCGCAGGCCCGAGGCAGCAGCTTGGCGCAGTGCCGCAGTTCGCCCGTGAAGAAAGTGTCGCACTGGATGGTCATGGCGATGGCCACCAGCTCGCCCAGATGGTCTCCCGTATCCCGGAACCGATGACGGGCCTCGGTCATGTGGCTCCTGGTCTGGTGCGGGGAGGTGATCATTTCGGTGCGGGCCTTCAACAGCCTGAGCCAGCCGTGGCCGCGCAGGAACTCTTCCGGACAGTCGGCGCAGACCTGCGCGATGGTGGCGAGATGGTTGGCGTTGACCAGTTCGAGCCCGTGCAGGCGGAACAGGTCGGCAAGCCCCTGCCAGTCCTCTGCGGCGGCAAGGCAGACCGCCGCGCGTTCGGGGAGGCCGCGTGTGGCGAAAAGCCAGGCCGCGTCACTGAGAAACGTGTTGCGTTCGTCGTCGGTGAGGCTCTCGCGCGCCATGGCCCGCAGGGTGTCGCGAAAGAGGTGATGAAAGCGGTATACGAACCATCCGCAGCGCTCCGTCAGCCGCACGAAGAGGTTTCGGCGCGCCAGCCTTTCTGCCAACGCCGCGCCGCGCCCGAGGTTCAGGGCTTCGGCGAAGCCCGCCGGGAATTCGTCCGGGAGCGACATGAACATCAGCTCCCGCCACGCCTGACGGTCGGCATCTTCGAGGCAGGTCTTTTCGAAGTATCCCCGCAGGGCGTCCGGGGTCGGCTCCATGCGGTCGCCGCGAAGAGCGCTGCCGGAACCGAGGAGCAGCACCCCGGCGGTCCATCCGCCGGTGGCCACCAGAATGGAGGCGCATTCCTCGCTGCTGGGTTTTCTGCCGAGCACCCGTTCCTGAATCTGGGCGATTTCGGCTCCAGTGAGCGCCAGCACGTCGTCGTCGATGCTGATGGTCTCGTGAAAGCTGAACAGGGGGCTGTCGTCGAGCAGCAGCCGGACGCGCGTGAGCACGGCGAAGATCACGTTTCCGGGGGATGCGTCGATGAAGGCGCGCAGCAGGGCGAGGCTGGCGGGATGGTGCTGAAGGATATGCACGTCGTCGATGACGGCGAGAACGGGAGAGCCGCTCAGGGGGAACGCCCCGGCCAGCCCCTTGCTGACGGAGAGCACGCACTCGACCGGCGTCTGGCTGGATCGGGCCGCGGCCAGCACCGACGAGGCGTCGAAGCCGGGCAGGGCGGAAAAGGAGCTGCAGAGTTTTTCCAGAAGCCCGACATGGTCGGCGTCGGAGGGGGAGCAGTCGCACCAGCAGGTGCGGCCGTCGAATTCCTGTGAGAGTTGTTCGGCGAGGGTTGTCTTCCCCTGACCGGCCCGTGCCTGAATCAGGAGGATTCGGGCGGCGTCGCCGTCGGCGAGGCGGCAGTAGCTCAAGGCCTCATGCCGCCGGACCCATTTTTTCCCGGCGCCCGATGGTTCTGTGAAGTTCATGATGGTCCCCGTTCGTGAGGCTTGTCCCGTAAGCAAAGCTGTATCACACTGCCGGTATATCGCAAGGGCGGAGTGCTCCTTGGCGGCAAACGATCGTTTGACCGATTGCATGAGCCGGATATTTGTGTATGAAGCGGATGGACGCCGGCGGACGGAGCAGGCAGCACCGCCGCCGCGCCTATTTCTTTATCAAAGGAGACAGTAATGAGTTCACTCGCCATATTGTTCCCCGGTCAGGGCTCGCAGGAAAAAGGCATGGGCCGCGACGCGGCGGAAGCCGCCCCCGAAGCCATGGCCCTGTGGGAGCTTGCCGAAGCGGAATCCGGCCTGCCCCTGCGCACCATCTACTGGGAGGACGAAGACGCGGACATGTCCGACACCCGCGCCCTGCAGCCCGCGCTGACCGTGGTCAACATCTCCCTGTGGCTTGCGCTCAAGGACAAGCTCGCCCCCGCCTGCACCGCGGGACACAGTCTCGGCGAATATGCCTCCCTCGCGGCGGCGGGCGTGCTTAGCCCGGAAGACGCCGTGCGCGCCGTGACCCGGCGCGGCAGGCTCATGGCGGAGTCCGGCGGCGCAGGGCACGGCATGGCTGCCGTGCTCAAGACCCGCATGGAAGACGTCGAGGACATCGTGAAGCGCACGGTGGAGCAGACCGGCGCAGAGCTTCGCATCGCCAACTACAACTCTCCGGCTCAGTTCGTCATCTCCGGCGAGGCCGAGGCCCTTGAAGTCGCACAGGGTATGATCAAGGAGATCAAGGGCCGCGCAGTGCCCCTGCCGGTGTCCGGCGCGTTCCACAGCCCGCTCATTCAGGAAGCCGCCGACGAGTTCGCGCGTTTTCTGGACACCCTGCAATGGAACGCCCCCGCATTCCCCGTTTACCACAACGCCACCGCCTCGACCGAGAGCGACCCGGAGGCCATCCGGGAGATCATGAAGAAGCAGATGACCTCCTCCGTCCTCTGGATTCAGACCCTCGACGCCATGTGGGGCGACGGGCTGCGCGAGTTTGCGGAGGTCGGGCCCAAGGGCGTGCTGTTCAAGCTGCTCAAGCCCAACTTCAAGGACCGCGACGAGCCGTGGGAGGGCCGCAACATCGACTCGCTCGATGCCGTGTCCCGGGCGTAGCCTGAAAGAACACACAGGGCCGGAACCGTGGTTCCGGCCTTTTTTCTTGTTGCCCCGGCGGTTCTTCGGGTAAGGCTGAAGGCTGGAAGAGAAGAGAAAAAGCAAAAAGAAGGATAGTCACATGAGTCTCATTCTGAATCTTATCTGGTTCGTGCTCGGCGGCATCGTCATGGGCATCGGCTGGGTGCTGGCCGGGCTGCTGATGTTCATTTCCATAATAGGCATCCCCTGGGGCCGCGCCTGCTTTACCATCGCGGGCTTCTCGTTCTTTCCCTTCGGCAAGACCATCGTGAATCGCCGCGACCTCACCGGGCGCGAGGATCTCGGCACGAGCCCGGCGGGCTTCGTGGGCAACGTGATCTGGTTCATCGTCGCGGGGATCTGGCTGGCGGTGGGGCACGTGGCCTCGGCGCTGGCCTGCTTCGTGACCATCATCGGCATCCCCTTCGGCTGGCAGCATCTCAAGCTGGCGGCAATCTCGCTGGCCCCCATCGGCAAGAGCGTGGTGGATGTGCATGTGGCTGAAGAGGTCAACCGTCGCAAGGCCGAACGCTTCGTGGATTCGTCGAGGCGATAGCGGCGGAGGGCGGGGACTTTTCGTACGGTTTCCCTTGCCTCGGGATGTTTTCGTGTTTAGATTGTGTCCACATTGCGGCCCCTTCGGGCCCACGGGAAATCCGGAAACCATGCATTTTACGTATACGGAGGAAGTACAATGACTCCCAACAACTACGTCCAGCAGACCCGCGCCGCGCAGGGTGAGTTCGTCAACACCTTCATGCGGGGCGTTTACGGCTGGATGTGCGCCGGACTGGCGCTCACCGCCGGAATCGCCTTCCTGCTGACGCAGAATCAGGCCCTTCTGTCCCTTTTCTTCACTGTTGACCCGGCCACCGGCAACGTGGCGGGACTCTCCGTCCCGTACATCGCCATGATCGTGGCGGAACTGGGCATCGTGTTCTACCTGTCCGCCCGCGTGGCCAAGATGGCTCCGGGAACCGCCACCGGCCTGTTCCTGCTCTATGCGGGACTCAACGGCATCACCATCACGCCGATTCTGCTGGTGTACACCGGCGCGTCCGTGGCGCAGACATTCCTCGTCTGCGCGGGCATGTTCGGCTCCATGAGCGTCTACGGGCTGGTGACCAAGAAGGACCTGACCAGCTGGGGCAGCTTCCTGTTCATGGGCCTCATCGGGCTGGTGCTGGCCATGGTGGTCAACATGTTCCTGCAGAGCTCGGCCATGAGCTTCGTCATCTCCGGTGTCGGGGTCATCCTGTTCCTCGGCCTCACCGCTTATGACACGCAGTCCCTGAAGACCATGGGCGAAACCATGCCCAACGACGAAGCCGCCGTGCGCCGGGGGTCCATCATGGGCGCCCTGAGGCTGTACCTCGACTTCATCAACCTCTTCCTCATGCTGCTCCAGTTCTTCGGACAGCGCGAGTAACCCGATCCTGCGGGGGGCCTTCGGGCCCCCTTTTTTTCTATGTCAACATTCGTGGAAGAACTGCAATACCGATTCGGGCCGCTGCTCAAGCCGCTGGCATGGTGCAACGCCCGGGTCATGGAAACGCGCGAGAATCTCTACCGGCGTGGCCTTATCAGGCAGTGGCTTCCACCGTCCCCCACGGTCTCGGTGGGCAACATCGGCTGGGGCGGCTCCGGCAAGACCCCGGTGGTGGACTGGCTGCTGCGCTGGGCCGAAAAGCAGAGCCTGCAACCGGCGGTGCTCACGCGGGGCTATCGTGGCCGTCCGGCGTCCTACCCGTTTCAGGTGGGTCCGGGCAGCCTCGTGGAAGAGTCCGGCGACGAACCGCTCATGCTCGCGCGGCAGCATCCCGAAGCGCACATCGTGGTGGACCCGAACCGAACCCGCGGCGGCAAGTGGGTGTTCGACCACTACAGGCCCGACCTCGTGGTTCTCGACGACGGCTTTCAGCACATGGCCGTACACCGGGATTTCGATCTGGTGCTCATCAAGCCTTCCGATCTGGTCCGGCACTGGAACAAGGTCATCCCGGAGGGGCCGTGGCGCGAGCCCGTGAGCGCGCTCTCCCGCGCGTCGGCATTTCTGATAAAAACCGAACCCGGCAGTTTCAATAAGGTCTCTGCTCTGGCAAAGTACCGTCTGGAGGCCTTTGGCCGTCCCGTGTTCCTGTTCGGCATCGAGCCCGTCGGGTTCCGGCAGGTGCTTACGGACGAGTCGACGCCGGATTTCGGAGGCGAGCCGTATCTGCTGGTGTCGGGCGTGGGCGAGCCCAAGCAGGTGCACCGCACCGCGAAACGGTATCTCGGGTACCGCGCGGTGGATCATCTCGCCTTTGCGGACCATCACGCCTTCACCAAGGCTGACGTGGTGGAGATACTGGCGGTCATGCGCCGCAAGGGGGCCAAGGGGGTGCTGTGCACGCCCAAGGACGCGGTGAAGCTCGGCCCCATGTGCACCGAGGAATTTTACACCTTCGACCTCCGCATCGGCTTCGGCCCGTCGCTCACCGAACACGGGGCCACGTTCCCGGTGTGGTGGGATGAACAATGGCAAAGCATCCGCAGAAGCGGAAGGGAGCAGCCCGATGGCGAAACGTCGCCCCGGACAGAAGAGGAAAGCCACCCCGGAACTGAATGAGGAGAGCGTCCTCAAGGTCTTCAAGCAGGCCAAGAAGCCGCTGCCCAGAGCCGAGGTCGTCAAGGCTCTGAATCTCAAGAAGAAAGACAAGACGCGCGTCAAGGATATTCTCAAGTCGCTGGTGCGGCAGGGGAAGCTCATCCGCATCCGCCGTTCCTACGGTCTCCCCGGCCCCATGAACATCATCACCGGCACGCTGCAGATGCAGCGCGGCGGTTTCGGCTTCGTCATTCCGGACGATGTGCGGCGCAAGGACATTTTCATCGGCAGCAGGAAGCTCAACGGAGCGTGGCACGGCGACAAGGTGGCCGTGAACATCATCCGCGAGCGTACCCGCAAGAACCATGAAGGACGCGTGGTGCGCGTCATCGAACGCGGCCGCCAGACCCTGCCGGTGCGCGTCTTCAAGCACATGCGCGACAACGAGTGGCTCGTGCGTCCCACCGACCCGTTGCTGAACTTCGGCATCTGGTGCCGCAACGAGAAGGACCTCGAACTGCAGGAAGGGGACGTGGCCATCTGCGACCCCGGCAAGCAGATCGACCCCACGCTCTGGGAAGGCACGTTCATCTCAAAGCTCGGACAGGAGACGGATTTCAAGGTGCAGGAGGCGCTGGTCAAGTCCAACCACACCATCCGCACCCGCTTCCCCTCGGATGTTCGCGACGAGGCTGAAGAGCTGCCGCAGGCCCCGGCCGAGGACCATTTCTCGGACCGGACCGACCTGCGCCACCTGCCGCTGGTGACCATCGACGGCGAGGACGCCAAGGACTTCGACGACGCCGTGGCGGTTGAGCGCAAGGGCGACGGCTGGGTGCTCTGGGTGGCCATCGCCGACGTGAGCCATTACGTTCGTCCGGGATCCGCGCTGGATCGCGAGGCGCTCGAGCGCGGCAACTCCTATTATTTCCCGCAGTCCGTGGAGCCGATGCTGCCGGAGCGACTTTCCAACGGGCTCTGCAGCCTGCGGCCCGACGAGGACCGCCTGTGCATGGCAGTGCGCATGGAGGCCGGCCCGGACGGGCAGGTGCGCGGTAACGGCGAGCTGTTCAACGCGGTCATGAAGAGCCGCGCCCGTTTGACCTATGGTCGCGTGCAGCGCGCGCTGGACGGTAACGAGGGCGAACGGCTCGGCCTCGGCGATATTTGGCCCATGCTGGAGCAGGCTGAACAGCTGGCGCGCAGGATGCGCAAGCGGCGGATGGATCGCGGCAGCATCGACATGGATATCCCGGAGCCGGAGATTCGCTTCGGCAAGAACGGGCGAATCACATCCATTCGCCCCTCCGAGCGGCAGTTCGCGCACATGCTCATCGAGGAGTTCATGATCGCGGCCAACGAGGCCGTGGCCCGGACCCTGCGAGACGCTGAACAGCCGTGCATGTACCGGGTGCATCCCCCGGCGGACGAGGACAAGCTGCGCGCCCTGTTCCGGCTCATCGGCCAGACCGACCCGGAGGTGCAGCAGCCCAAGGAAATGACGCCGCAGGCCATCGCCGGGCTGTTGCAGCACGTGCGCGGGACCGAGCGCGAGTTTCTCGTGAGCCGCCTGCTGCTGCGTTCCATGATGCAGGCCGGGTACTCTCCTGACGACGACGGCCATTTCGGCCTCGCCAGTGAATGTTACTGCCACTTCACCTCGCCCATCCGGCGCTACGCCGACCTCATGGTGCACCGCATCGTGAAGCACAGGCTCGGGGCCGCGCCGGAATACGCACTGCCGGGCCGCAAGAAGCTGGACCGCATCGCCGGGCTCATCAACGGGTGCGAACGCACGGCCATGAACGCTGAACGCGAAATCGACCGCCGGGCCTCCATCCTGTTCCTCATGGACAAGGTGGGGCAGTCTTTCAAGGGCCTCATCTCGGGCATCACCGATTACGGATTCCGCGTGGAACTCCCGGAGGTCATGGCGGACGGCATGGTGCGCCTCTCCTCGCTGGAAGACGATTACTACACCTACTGGAAAAACCGGGAATGCCTTGTGGGCGAACGCACCGGACGCGCCTTCCACATCGGCCAGTCCGTGCAGGTCAGCCTCGATGACGTAAGCCTTGGCAGGCTGGAACTGAGCCTGTCGCTTGCGGACGCGGAAAACGACGCCAAAGACTATAAGGAGTTGCTCTAGAAACGCATTGACGTGTTTGTCAATTTGTGGTTGACTGTTTTTAGCAACACATTGACAAGGCGAAGCGATGAGCAAACAGTTTGAAGCGTTTTTCGAGCGGCTGAAGCAGGCCACGGATATCCGTAACCAGTCGGATCTCGCGCGCGCCCTCGACGTGGGGCGTGCCGCGGTCTCGCTGGCCAAGAAAAAGGATCAGGTGCCCTCGCGCTGGGTGTTGGCGTTGTCCATACGGTATGACGTGGACGCGCGCTGGCTCGAGACCGGCGACGGCAGCGATACGGGCGAGGATGAAGAGGCGTTCGAGCGCATCCCCAAGGTTCGCGCCCGGCTTTCGGCCGGTGGCGGCTCCTTCGAGACCGAAGGGCAGGTGGAGGGGTATTATTCCTTCCGCGCCGACTGGCTGCACTCCCGTGGCGACCCGCGCAAGATGGTGCTCATGGAGGTCGTGGGCAACTCCATGGAGCCGGAACTCAAAGAAGGCGATC
This sequence comes from Pseudodesulfovibrio halophilus DSM 5663, assembly GCF_059568665.1. Classification (NCBI taxonomy): domain Bacteria; kingdom Pseudomonadati; phylum Thermodesulfobacteriota; class Desulfovibrionia; order Desulfovibrionales; family Desulfovibrionaceae; genus Pseudodesulfovibrio; species Pseudodesulfovibrio halophilus. The sequence continues at coordinate 47,096 of NZ_JCANTV010000008.1, forward strand.
TCGTGCTGCTGGATCAGGACAAAACCGATATCCTCGCGGGCGGCATGTATGCCGTGGGCGTTGAGGATACGGTGATGGTCAAGCGGGTGGAGCGCCTGCCACGCACGCTGGTTCTTCACAGTGACAACAAGGATTACTCTCCGGTCAAGCTCACCGGCGAAGAGCTGGATAATGTCCGCGTCATAGGGCGCGTGCTGTGGGTGGCCCGGGAATACATGTAACTCTTGCGGGCGCTGTGCGGCTGGTTCTTTCAGCGGGCACGGTCCGAACAGGCTTTGAAGGTCCCTCGGGAATTGTCCCGGGGGATTCTTTTTTGTGTCGCGATGTTGAAGCTGGTCGCTCGTCGGAGGTGTCGGCTGTTGCGGTGCCGCCGGGTATTCACTGGCAAGCGGCGAGTGGGGTTTGGGTCTGGTGCCCAAAAAATACGGGCTTGGCCTGGCCTCGAGGTGCAGAGGCAGGCAGACGGATTGGCTACATATTGAAATGTTGAGAAAATATGGTGTATGAGTTTTGTATGATTCGGTGTTGATTTTAGGTTGACGTTTTGTGCGGCTTTGGTTAAACAAAGAGTCAACAGGTCGTCAACGAGGCATCAAGCGAGGAGCACGTCATGCAGAAGAGATATTGCACCTGCGGCAACCCGGTTCACGTTCAGTACATCAATCGAGGCGCACGGCGTCGGCTCCTCTTCTGGGCTTTCGCCCGTGAAGGCGGGGCGACCACCGCAACCTGTCCTCACTGCCGCAGGACGCTCAATATCAACGAACTGCGCTAGGCGCGCTTTATCGCCCGACTCGTGGCGAGTGCGCGGCATGACATGGCGCGCAGACCCTCCCATCGCCGCACGAGAACGCATATGTTCCGTCGCGGTCCTTCCTCCCCCTCGTGTAAACGCATCCGGCGCTGCCCCGCCGGGTGCGTTTGTCGTTTCATTGACTTGGATTCACTCATGAATTCTTTGGCTTGTGCTGGGCTGGAGGCAGTCTCATGACCAAAGGGGACAGCGGTACTGTTATGGAAAAGCAGATTTGGAGCCATGTCTTGAGGTTGCAACCGATGGGACAGCGAAACAGGGCCGACGGTCGGAAACCGAGATGGATAGGGTCTTGCTTGTCACGAACATAAGGCAACGGCCGCTTACGGAAAAAACAGAGTCGTTTTGCGACTCGGTTATGAAGAGGGAGGCAATGGGGGGGCATAACGAGAGAAAGCCCCCGTTTCTGCCCGAAACGGAGGCTTTCCCATATCCTCATTCCCGAGGTGAACCTACGCGCAGTCGCATTCAGAGAAAACTATGCGGTCGGTGTACTCGGCCTGTTTGCCCTTGTTCCAGCGCGAAACCGGTCGGTAGTAGCCAACGATGCGCGTGTAGACTTCCGCTTCGGCGCCGCAGTGCGGGCATTCGAAGTGTTCGCCGTGCAGATAGCCGTGCTCCTTGCAGACCGAGAAGGTCGGCGTGATGGAGATGTACGGCATCTTGGTCTTGGAAAAGGCGGTGACGATGAACTTCTTGAGCGATTCCACGTCTGCCACGGCTTCGCCGAGGTAGGTGTGGAACACTGTCCCGCCGGTGTACAGCGGCTGCAGCTGGTCCTGATGCTCCAGTGCGAAGAGGACATCGTCGGAGATGCCGACGGGAAGCGCCGTGGAGTTGGTGTAATACGGCGTGCCGTTGCCCTGTGTCTGGATGTCGGCGTAGAGCGACTTGTCGATCTTGGCCAAACGGTAGCTGGTGCCCTCGCCCGGGGTCGCCTCGAGGTTGTACAGGTTGCCGGTCTCTTCCTGATAGTCGGAGGTCAGGCGGCGAAGGTGGTTCAGGGCGCGGCGCATGAGCCGTATCCCGGACTCGGTGTCGATGCCCTTGCCGAGCAGGTTCAGGCAGGCTTCGTGGCCGCCGATGACGCCGATGGTGGAGAAGTGCCCCTTGTAGCCGTTCTTGAGGTAGCGCTGAGACCACGGGAACATGCCGTTTTGCAGGTTGTCCGTGATGAGCTTGCGCTTGTACTCGAGCGACTCCTTGGCCATGCCCGCGTACTCGGTGATGAGGTCGAGGAAGTCGTCCTCGGAATTGGCGAGGTAGGCGAGCTTGGGCAGGTTCAGGGTGACCACGCCGATGGAGCCGGTGAGATCACCGGCGCCAAACAGGCCGCCCGTCTTCTTGCGCAGCTCCCGCAGGTCCATCTGGAGGCGGCAGCACATGGAGCGCACATCTTCCGGCGAAAGATCGGAGTTGATGAAGTTCTGGAAATACGGAACGCCGTATTTGGCGGTAAGCTTGAGCAGCAGCTCGCCGATCTCGGAATCCCACGGGAAATCTTCGGTGATGTTGTAGGTCGGGATCGGGAAGGAGAAGATGCGACCATGATAGTCGCCGTCGAACATGACCTCCAGAAACGCCTTGTTGATCATCAGCATTTCTTCCCGGTAGTCGTCGTAGACGGTGTCCTGCAACTCGCCGCCGATGATGACGGCCTCCTTGGCGATGTGCTTGGGCGGCACCAGGTCGAAGGTCAGGTTAGTGAACGGGCTCTGGCCGCCCCAGCGCGAGGTGGTGTTCAGGTTGAACACGAACTTCTGCATGGCCTGACGCACCTGATCGTAGCTCAGGCCGTCGCGGCGGATGAAGGGCGCGAGGTAGGTGTCCACGTTGTTGAACGCCTGTGCGCCGGCCCACTCGTTCTGGAGCGTGCCGAGGAAGTTGTTCATCTGGCCCAGCGCCGTGTCGAAATGGCGGGCAGGACCGGCAGAGGCGCGGCCTTCGAGGGAGAACCCTTCGAGCAGCAGGTCGCGCAGGCTCCAACCGGCGCAGTAGCCGGCCAGGCCGAAGGAAAGATCGTGAATATGGAAATAGGCGTGCTCGTGGGCCTGCCTGATCTCCTCGGGATACTTCTCGAGAGCGTAGCGCGCCTGAACGGTTCCGGACAGGTGCAGCATGAGGCCCTGAAAGGAGTGGGTCATGTTGGCGTTTTCGGAGACGCGCCAGTCGGCCTTTCCGAGGTAGTCGTCGATGACGTCCTTGATGTCGAGGAAGGCTGCCTTCTGGGAGCGGATGCCGCGGCGTTTTTCGCGGTACAGGATGTACTTGCGCGCCACATCGTACTGGCGGGACTCCATGAGCACTTGCTCGACGATGTTCTGAACGTGCTCCTGCTCGGGAATGTCGCGGTCGGCGAGTTTCTGCTCGACCTTTCCGGCCAGACGCTTTGCCAGCAGCGGGTCCTTGACGCCGCTGGCCTTCAGGGCCTTGAAGATGGCTTCGGCGATGCGGTCGTTAGACCACGTTTCCAACCGGCCGTCTCGTTTCATGATCTGGCTGGGCATTCTCCCTCCTCGGTTCGACGTAATCCTGCAGTTTCAGAGAAAAGCCCGAAGGCAGATAGCTTCGGGCGGTCTCGATATCCTCGACGGTGAGTCCCGGAACCTTCGTGAGCCGGAAGTAGAAGGCACCGGGGTTGGCTTCCGCCATGGCGAAAACTTTATCCATATTGGCGCGTGCGGCCACTTCGGACACCGCGTTGCCGGTCAGTTCGGGGTATTTGTGATAAGGGCCTTTGACGTCCACGGCGAAAACGTCGGCGAGACCGAAGGACAGAATGTCCTCGATGATTTCCGGACGCATGCCGTTGGAGTCCATCTTGATGGGCAGCTTGAACTTGCGGATCTCGTAAAGAAGCTCACCGAGTCCGGGAACGCAGGTAGGCTCACCGCCGGTGATGGTGATGCCGTCGAGCCACGCCGCGCGGTGGCGCAGGTAGCTCTTGAGGTCCGTCTCGGGCATGACGGGAAGCGAGCGCATGTCCCATGCAAGCGTGCCGTTGTGGCAGGTGGGGCAACGCAGGTTGCAGCCGCCCAGAAATATGACGGAGCAGGGGCGTCCGGGCCAGTCGCAGAGGCTGTAATTCTCGAACCCTCTGACGTGGTTCCATACGCTTTGCTGCTGAGACATCGTTTTCGTCCTTGAATGAGGCTTGAGCTTGGATTTCGGGTCTCGCTCGGAGGGAGACGACAGAGGGCGCAGCAGGAAAAATCAAGGGTCACGGGTGGCTGCGCCCAACGTCGAATGATATACTTCAGGATGCGATTTTTGTACAGGGGGCTTGGCTGAAAAACTCATCCACATGCTCCCTCAGGCCCTGTTTTGGGCTTTCTGGAAAGAATGTGAGAACTGGTGAAAACTTTTCCACAAGCTCATGAGGTCAAGTGGCGCGGAATTCCTTGCCTTTTTTTAGAGTAACTTTAGAAACTTTTTTCGAGAGGAGTCGTGGGGGCTGTCTTTCGACAGGACGAAGGGGGCCGGGGAGGGTCGCAACGCGAGCGCGTCGACAGAAAACCTTCTAGCACAGGGGCCTTTGGCTGAAAACACTTTTTCGATCAAAATCCACAGGGGAAGATAGGGGAAATTCCCGTCGGAGGAGCCCGAGACCGGGGAGCTCCGAGCCTGTCGGGGCTGAGCGGTTTGCCCCCTGTGGCGGGAGGTTTTTCCGAGAGGCGCAGGGGGGTGTGAAAGGCATATAGCTTGCTTGAGCATGGGTGGGGAATGTCCGGCTGTGAATGAACCTGCGGCAATCGAATACAGGTTGACGATTGTCCGGAATTGGTGGAAAGGGGTCTTCAAATCATCGCAAGGATATCAAGGAATGCTCAATAATTCTTTGCTCGGTGTCTTCCGAAGGATCGGAGGGATGGTGGCTCCCGGAGTGGCCGACCCCGACGGAGGGAGACGATATCAGGCCGCTCCGCGAACTCTGGCGGACCCCGAGCTGATCGTGCGGGGCAACCCCGGCCATTCGGGACACGACGAGTGCGGGTTTCGCAACAGCTCCGTCATGGAGCGCGCCGACGTCTGCGTGCTCGGCGGTGCGCTCGCCTACGGCGCCGGAGTCGGGGCCGAACAGTGCTGGCCCGCTCTGCTCGGCTGGATGACCTCCAGGAAGGTCTACAACGCCGCCCTGCCGGGCTGGGGGCCGATGCAGGCCGCCATGGTGCTCGAGCGCCAGCTGGAGCGGCAGCCCTCCCGTGTCGTTCTGACGCTCAACAGCGGCGATGCCCGCCGCGCGTTTCTGTGCGCCCTGCGCTCGGCCCATCCGCTGGCGAGACGGTTCTGGCAGCCCGAATATGAAGGGATAGCCCCCTCAGCCCTGCTTTCCAAGGAGATGGCCGCACGAGCCTACACGCTGGAAAAGAAGAGCCGCCCGGAGGCTACGTCTGCCGAGCTTCTCGAGACCCTGTCCGACCGCAACGTGCCGGAGTTCAATCGTTTCGAACTCAGGGCTTCCCGGTTCTACCTGAGTGACGGCCTCGCTCGGGCCGTCGTGGCGCCGGAGTCTCCTGCCACTTCGGCCGGGCTTGAGCTGCTCGGCAGCAGCGTGCGGCATGTCGCCGAAGTCGCGGCGGATCGTGGCGTCGAGGTTGACGTGTTGCTGATCCCGAGCCGGGAGTATCTCGCTTTTCTGCGCATGCACGAGGCGGAAGTCCGTTCGCCGGAGTCGCTGCGTTCTCTCGGGGAGGCCGAAAACCGGATGCTGTCCGGAATCCGGCTGGCCTGCGAGGATGCGGGGCTGCGGATGCACGATCTGTCCGCGCCCCTGGCGCGCCGTCTGGGGAGCCGCATCTTCCCGCAGGATTCCCGCGACGGCCACCCCAACCCCAAGGGCTGTCGCATCATAGCGGAAACGGTAAACTATCTGCTCGCGGGGACAGGCCGGAGTTGACTCGCGCGGCGTCAGGCCTTACCTCTGTGCTGTTGAACGCGTTAACGAACCGTCTCAAGGAGTTAAGGGAATGGCCGACACCTGCAGGGAAAACCCCATGAAGGGCATGAATCTGCCCGAGATGAGCTTTACCACTTTCATATATTCGCTGAGTTCCTCAGCCATGGTCGCGCTCGGCGAGGCTCCGGATCCCGGAACCGGAAAAACCGAGTTCCAGCCGCATCTGGCCCGCCACACCATCGACGTTCTGGCCATGCTGCAGGACAAATTCGACAACGGTCTGGACGAAACCGAGCGCAAGCTGCTCTGCGACCTGCTCTACAACCTGCGCATGAGCTACGTGAACAAGGCGGGCGAATAGCATGAAGGGAACCATCGCGGCCGGACTCGTAGGAGTGACCGGTTACGCCGGCATGGAGCTGGCGCGGCTCATGACCTCGCACCCCTCCATGGAGCTGGTGCGCGTCACCTCCCGCGGCGAGGCCGGAAAGAAACTCTCCGATCTCTACCCGTTTCTTCAGGGGCTCGGCCCCGGCGAGCTAGAAGTCACGGAGCCGGACCCGCGCGACCTCGCCACGTCCTGCGATGTGGTATTTCTGGCGGTGCCGCACAAGGCGGCCATGGAAATTGCCGCGACGCTGCTTGAGGAGGGCGTCAAGGTCGTGGACCTCTCGGCCGATTTCCGGTTGCGCGACCGCTGCACCTACGAGCAGTGGTACGAAGTCTCCCACACCCGTCCCGAGCTGCTGGCGCAGGCGGTTTACGGACTCCCGGAGCTCTACGCGGACCGCATCGCCAAGGTGAACCTCGTGGCCAACCCCGGCTGCTACCCCACGGCATCCATCCTCGGGCTCGCGCCCGCTCTGAAGAACGGGCTCGTGGACACCGAAGGCGTGGTCATCGACGCCAAATCCGGCGCATCCGGCGCGGGCCGCGGCGCCAAGGTGCCGAACCTTTTCTGCGAGGTGCACGACTCCTTCCGCGCCTATGGACTGCCGAAGCACCGCCATACGCCGGAAATCGAACAGGAGGCCGGGCTGCTGGCGGGCGAGGACATGGTGCTCTCCTTCAACACGCACCTGCTGCCCATCGATCGCGGCATCCTCGCCACCATCTATACCTCCTTGAGGGAAGGCGTGACTCCGGAAACCGTGCGTGAAGCCTACGCGGGCTTTTATGCGGACACGCCGTACGTGCGAGTGCTGCCCGAAGGCAAGTTCCCGGAGACCCGTTTCGTGCGCGGCACCATGTTCTGCGACATCGGGCTGGTTACCGACCCTCGCACCGGCCGTCTGGTGATTCTCTCCGCCATCGACAATCTTTGCCGCGGAGCGTCCGGTCAGGCGTTGGCGAACGCCAACCTCATGTGCGGGCTGGACATTTCCCAGGGGCTGCCCACGGCGCCGCTCATGCCCTGACCCGAAAGGGCTTGACTTCCGTTTTATGCTGTTGCAGAGCGGCCTCGCGGGGGACGCCCCGCAGCCGAATCGGCGCATCTCCGACCCGCTCGGAGAGGGAGGACAGACAATGACCACGTTCGATCTTCATTTCCACGCCAACGTGCACGGCCTGAAGCGCAGCTCCAAGGCCCGCCGCATGCTCAGGCACGTGGAATTTCTGAAGTCGCACCCGCTGGATCATCTGGCCTCCACCGAGCACTCCTACAAGAATCCCCTCGAAGCCTACCAGCGCCTCGCCGACAGCGCCGCGCAACTGCCGGTGAACATCATTCCCGGCGTGGAGTCCGTGTCGTCGGAAGGCATCGACGTGATCTTTTTGTACCGCACCGAGGACGATCTGCGCCGTGCGCTGGGCGAGACCCCCAGCTTCCGCTGGTCCGTGCGCGATGTGAAGTCCATCCGCCGCGACACCGGCGGCCTCTGCGTCATTCCGCATCCGTTCCATATCAGCAAGACCGCGGCGGGCAGCAACCTTTCCAGACGTTCCTACAAGCTGCTGCTCAACAACGCGGACTACATCGAAGTGCACAACGGCTCGGCCCTGCACCTCGACAGACGCCTGAAACGCAGCTGCACCAAGCCTCTCTTCCCCCGCACGCTGGAGAAGATGCGCTGGACGCTGGATCTGCCCATGAACCAGCGCGGACGCAACCTCGGCTGGTCCATCGGCTCGGACGCGCACTTTCCGGGCGAGCAGTACGTGGTGGGCAAGACCCGCCTGAAACCCCGCTCCGGCGAAGACGCCTTCGACTTTCTGAGTCGCCGCCTTCAGCTTGAGCAGGCCCCGCTCATGCCCATGGGCCAGACCAACATGGCCCACAATTACAGCCTCGTACGTGCCGGAGTGAGCACCCTCATGGAAGGTGCGCTCAAGAGGCTGCGCCGCCTGCACGACCTCGCCCCCGACGTTCCCGCCCCTGATTTTGCGCTCGGCCCGTATATTTAGTAAGGGCAGAAAATGGACTACTTCAATCCGCAGGAGCAATCCTGGCGGCACACTTTCGAAAGCCTGCGCGACCGGGTCTTCGGGCCGTTGGTGTCATTGCTGGCAAGAAACGGCGTGAAGCCGAATCAGGTGACGCTGGCCGGCGTGGTGTCGCTGCTCGGAGCCTGCATCTTTTCGCCGGAACACGCGTGGACGGCAACGGCTCTCATGGCCCTTTACGTTCTGTGCGACGGCATGGACGGTCCGCTTGCCCGGCGCACGGGCCGAGTCCATCCCGGCGGTGCGCTCATGGACATCGTGGCGGATCAGCTCGGGGTGGCCCTGCTACCGGCCGCGGCGGTCCATCATTTCGGTGCGTGGGGTCCGGGAATGGTCCTGTTCGCCAGCTTCTACCTCGTCTTCATCGCGCTGGTGGTCTACGCCAACCGCACCGGGGTTCCGCTGCGGGTTTTCCTGCGCCTGAAGTATGTCTTCTTTCTCCTGTACCTCGCATCCCTTCACCTGAACCGCGACCTGGTCTCGGTGCCGTGCACGCTCTTTGCCGTCTACTATTTCGTGGAGATCCAGAACGTGCTGTTGCGCATCCACCGCCACCATGAAAAAACGGGCCCGGAGTAGACTCCCCGGACCCGCTTGATTGCGAGAGGTGTGGTTGGTCGCGTCTGATCAAGCAGTAAAATCCTGATACCAGCGCACGAGACTGATGAGCACCAGAAGCGCCCCTTCCCGTCGATTGATGCGCCAGCCGGTGCGAAGCATAACCAATACTAGCGCCACCATGCCCACAAGCACCATCAGCGAGGATTGCGCCTCACTGGAAACCGCCAGCGGGCGAAGCAGGGCGGTGAGGCCCAGCACCCCGGCAAAATTGAAGAAGTCGCTGCCGATGAGGTTGCCGAGCATCATGCTGCTCTTGCCCTTCACCGAGGCCGCGAGGCAGGTGACCATCTCGGGGAGCGACGTCCCGGCAGCCACCACGGTGACACCGACGACCCACGTGGAGACACCCAGAGCCAGCGCGATGCCCGTGGCCGCCTCGACCATGAAGTGTCCGCCAACGGCAATGGAGAGAAAGCCCCCCAGCAGCAGGGGGTAGTCATACCACTGGGCCGCGCGCTCGGGCAGTTCGTCAAGCTCGTCCTCGCCCGGAGACTCCTTGCGCACGCCAAGATACACGAGATAGCCCACCAACAGTGCCACCAGCGCGGCGCCGAAGGTGCGGCTCATCATCCCGGTGAAGGATACGGCGTAGATGGCCGCGGTGGTCAGGAACAGGAGCATGCCGTCGCGGTAGACGATGCGCCTGTTGGAGGTCAGCGGCTTGATCATGGCCATGATGCCGAGGATGAAGCCGAGGTTGAAAATGTTGGACCCGACCACGTTGGACAGGGAAATGGCTTCCTCGCCCTTGAAGGCCGCGTTCAGCGTCACCAGAAACTCCGGCGCCGAAGTGCCGAAGGCGACCACGGTCAGTCCGATCACGAGCTCGGAGATGCCCCATTTGCGGGCGATGAGCGATGCCGAAGTCACAATCCAGTTGGCGCCGAACCAGAGCATGGCGGCGGCCAGAAGGAATTCAAGAATGTATAATGTCATCGTTGTGAAAATGCCATGACCGACCGCCTGTGGCAACCGGATTCGGCCGTTATTGGGCGTCCCCGGCCTGCTTGCGCTCGTCCTTCCACGGCTTGACCTCGTCCGGCGCGGGCTCGGCCCAGCCCAGCGGCGTCACGCGGGACGGAATCACCCGCAGTTCCTCCACGTGGTCCCCGGTAGCGGCGCTCACGGTCACCGGCTCGCCGGTCTCCTCGAAGTGTCTGCGGGCCTTGGTGGAATACGACGCAGTGAACGCCGCGGCGTCCCGCACGTCTTCCGCGGAGGGGTGGCCCTCGTCGGTGGGCCGCATGATGGCCACCGGCCCCGGAAAGCCCACCGTGCGCAACAGGATGTCCCCGTCGCCCGCCAGCTTCTCCAGCCGGTTGTTGTCCGCCTTCTTGCGTCCCATTGCCAGCCACAGCGGACCGGCCCAACACTGACGGCCCGTCTGCGACAGCCGGAAATCGCCGGGAGTCGGCAACGCCTTGGCCTGCATGAGCCGGATGAAGCGCGCAGAAGACTCGGACTCCGCCAGCACGCAGCCGCCCGCGGGCGAAGGAATCTTCGTGAAGCCGTAATGCTCCGCCAACTCCAGCTGAGGCTTGCGCGAGCGTCCCTTGAACCCGAGCAGCCGCTCGCGGTCCACAAGCCCCTCCTTCTCGACCACCGTCTCCTTCATGCTTTTGGCACAAAGCGGACGCAGCAGCCGGTCCTGAACACCGGCGTCCTTGAGGATCGTCGAAAGCGCGTCGCGACGCTGCGACATGGGGCGCTGCCCGATCACCTCACCCGAAACAAGGAAACTCGCACCGTGCTCGTCCAGCAGCGCCGCGGCCTTGCGCAGCATCATGATCTTGCAGTCCACACAAGGATTCAGCCACTTGCCGAACCCGTGCGCCGGACCGTCGACCATCATGCGCACATAATCCTTGGATATATCAATGTTGATCGACTCAATGCCGTACTCCGAGAGCCACTCGTCCTGCAACCACGGTTTGCCGAAGAACGGCGTCGTAAAATGAAGCCCGAGAATGTCGAGCCCCTGATCCTGAAGCACCTTGATCGCCAGAAGCGAGTCCAGCCCGCCGGAAAGCAGAGCCAGTCCGTCATATCGTTTCGTCATGCGCGGACCCTTACCCGAGGTTTTCCATGCTGGCAAGGTCGGGATTGGTCGCCGGAAAGGGCCTCCGGCGGCTCACCGAGGGCCCTCCGGGGGCTTAAGAACCCTTTTGCAAAAGGGTTCTTAAGGATCTCCCAAAAACAATTGGCTTGCCAAGCCGCTTAGAGGCTTTCCGAAAGCCAAAGAGCGTGGGCGGCTTGGCGGGTGGACTGGTGGCGGTTCTTGGTGTTGGGGAACAGGAAACGCCTAAGTCGTGCCGGGGGCCATTCAAGAAATGCAAGCGCAGATCTTCGTCAGCAGTGTTGCAGTCAGGACGCGGGGGCGATCGCATGAGTTCAGCCGTTGCGCCCCCCCGCGAAAGGCTGGAACTTCCAATGGGAGCCCGTCCCTTTGGTCCGCCCGAGTCGGAGGCATGGATGAACACTCGATGAAAAGAGGGGATTCTGTGAAACCCGACACAACCTCTTCCGTTGGAGAGAGTAATCGGTTCGGCTTGCTTGGAAGCTCGAGGGGAAACTCGACAAAACAAATCGAAGAGGGGGTTAAAAGGGAGCATGTGCAGCAACAGCGTGCGCTGCGACCTGGGCAATGAGCCGGAAAGGCAGGCGGATTCAGGCTGCCGTGTTATGGATCGGTTGCAAGCAGGTATTTCCGTTTCGATGCGCGTGGAATTGCCAAAGCTCGTCATCATTCTTTCGTTCGGCACGCCATGTTTCTGGGGTGCGGCATCCTTTGTTACCCGGATTTGAGGGTTCCGATATGGGGAAGAACGGGGTTCGAAGTCGGTAAATTTTTCATTTGATAACAATGTGTTGAGCGTCAAGCGTGGCGCTGGCTTGTGAAATCAGGCACAACTTTGTTGACACGGCCTCCGTTCAAAGATAGACCTCTCTCAGACGATAAAAATGTCGACAATTGACATTCGCCATTTCAACAAAACCGGATACACCGATTGAAGGAATGATCAAAATGAGCGCGAACAAGACGATTGAGACCTCCAATGCCCCGGCTGCTATCGGCCCCTATTCTCAGGCCGTGGTGGCCGGCGATCTGCTGTTTACTTCGGGACAGCTGCCCCTTGATCCCGCCACGGGAAAAATGCCCGAGGGGAGCATCGAGGCGCGTGCCCACCAAGTCTTCAAGAACTTGAGGGCCATTGCCGAAGAGGCGGGAACCACGCTGGACAATGCCGTGAAAACGACGGTTTACCTGGCTGACATCGCGGACTTTCAGGCTGTCAACGCCGTGTACGGCGAATATTTCAAGGCTCCGTTTCCGGCCAGAAGTGCATTTCAGGTCGCTGCTCTGCCTCTTGGTGCAGATGTGGAAGTGGAAGCCATTTTTAACCTCAAATAATCCCAACTTACTGAGGAGAGTTCAATGAACCTCGCCCAATTCTCAAGACGCGGCTATGTGACCACCCCGACCCCGATCGAAGCGGCTCCGGCCTTTTCCGAGGCGCTCGGCGGAAAGGTCAACATTTTCATCAAGCGCGACGACCTGCTGCCCGGTTGTGCCGGCGGCAACAAGACCCGCAAGCTCGACTTCTGCATTGCCGACGCTCTCGACAAGGGCGCCGACACCATCATTACTTGTGGTGCGGTTCAGTCCAACCACTGCCGCCTGACTCTCTCCTGGGCGGTCAAGGAAGGTCTCGACTGCCACCTGATCCTCGAAGAGCGCGTGGCGGGAAGCTACTCCCCCGAGGCTTCCGGCAACAACTTCCTGTTCCAGCTGATGGGCGTGAAGAGCATCACGGTGGTCCCCGGCGGATCCGACATGATGGGAGAAATGGAGAAGCTGGCAGGCAAGCTCTCCGATGAAGGCAGGAAGCCCTACATCGTTCCCGGCGGAGCGTCCAACACCATCGGTGCCACCGGGTATGTCGCCTGCGCTCAGGAAACCCTTGAGCAGCTTTTCGAGGCGGGGCTGAATATGGACCACATGGTTGTCCCCAGTGGCTCCGCGGGCACTCACGCAGGCGTGGTCGTCGGCATGGTCGGCTGCAACGCCAACATCCCGGTCAGTGGCGTCAACGTCAGCCGTCCCAAGGATGTTCAGGAAGGCATCGTCCACAAGCTCGCCGAAGAGACCGCCGAGCGCGTGGGCGTCAAGGGCGGCATCCCGGCCGAAGCCGTGGAGTGCTTTGACGCATACGTCGGCCCCGGTTATTCCCTGCCGACCGAGAGCATGGTTGAGGCCGTCAAGCTCCTGGCTTCCACCGAAGGCATTCTCCTTGACCCGGTCTACTCCGGCAAGGCCATGGCGGGACTGATCGACCTCGTCCGCAAAGGGCACTTCCCCGAGGGCTCCAACGTGCTGTTCCTGCACACCGGCGGCTCCCCGGCGCTCTATGCCTACCTTGACACCTTTCGTGATTAATTCATTTAGGCCCGCGCATTGCGCGGGCCTATCAATAATGGCTGTTGAATCCGGTATACGGCAACGTTAAACCATTCCAACACGGGATGATTAGAAAAATCTGAGGAGTGAGAGTATGTCCCGCATGAAAATCTTGTTCATCGCTCTTGTGGCCTTCCTTGCCATGAGCACCTCCGCGATTGCAGGCCCCACTGTCATCAAGCTGGCACACCCCAACGTTCCCCAGCACCCCATGGGTCAGGCCTTTGAAAAGTTCAAGGAGCTGGTTGAAGAGCGTACCGACGGCGAATTCCGTGTCGATATCTACGACAGCTCCAAGTTCGGCAACTTTGACGCAGTTGTTCAGGGCCTGCAGTTCAACATGCTGCAGATGGGCTCCGCTTCCACCCCGAATCTGGCTCCGTTCTCCGACGAATTTCTGATTTTCGACCTCCCCTTCCTGTTCCCGGATTACAAGTCCACCGACAAGATCACCGACGGTCCCATCGGCATGCACGCTGCCAAGGCTCTGGAAAAGACCGGCATCGTGGGACTCGGCTACATCGAGATCGGCTTCCGCAACCTCTGGAACAACCAGCGCACCGTCAAGACTCTGGAAGATGCCGAAGGGCTGAAGATCCGCTCCACCCCCTCCAAGGCGCACATCGCCACTCTCAAGGCCCTTGGCATGAACCCGACCCCCATCTCCTGGGGAGAGGTCTACACCGCCCTGCAGCAGAAGACCGTCGACGGCATCGACATCGACCTGAACCTCGCATGGCACAACAACTTCCCTGAAGTGAACAACAACCTGACCATCGTCAACAGCCTTTACAGCCCGCACCTTGTCATGATGTCCAAGAAGTTCCTGGATAGCCTCTCCGCCGAAAACAGGGAGATCATCCTCGACACCTTCCAGGAGTGCAAACTCTACGAGCGCAAGCTCATCCGCGAAGGTGAGAAGGAAATCATGAAAAAGCTCGCTGACAAGGGTGTGACCGTCTACACCCTGACCCCCGAAGAGCGCGCCCGCTGGGCCGAAGCGACTGCAGGTGTCTACGAGCAGTTTGAAGAGCGCATCGGCAAGGACCTTATTGAGAAAGCCAAGGCAACCATCGCCGGCAACTAAAGCCTCTGTCGGCCGCCGGTTGCACCTCTTCGCCGGCGGCCGACCTTTTCAGGAGATCCATTGTGAGTGCCGTGAACAAAACTTTTTTGGAAAGGGTTGAGGAAGTCGTGTCCTCGACCTGTCTGGCGGGGATGACGCTGATCATCGCGGTTCAGGTTTTTCAGCGCTATGTTCTGCAGAGCTCTTTGGACTGGTCCGAGGAACTCGCCCGTTACCTCTTCATCTGGTCCGTCTATGTCGGTTGCAGCTTCGCGACGCAGAAAGATCGCCACCTTGAAGTCACCATCATGCGGAACCTGTTCGGGGCCGGTGTGGCAAAGTGCGTCACTATAGCCGCATACCTCTGCACCATAGCCTTCTGCCTGTTCGTTGCCTACTGGGGAACCCAGATGGTCGACTTCCTTGCCGGAACCGGACAGAAAACACCCGCGCTGGAAATTCAAATGTACTGGGTGTTCCTAAGTGTCCCCGTCGGCATGGGCCTTATGGCTCTGAGAACGGTCCAGCGTCTTTTTGCCATCTTCCGTGGTGAGGTCGATTTCACCACCATGACCTGCAAGTAAACGAGTTTTTTTCATGGATACCGCAATAATCCTGACATTTGTCTCTCTGGCGACGTTTCTGTTTCTGAGCGTTCCCATCGGTGTGGCCATCGGCCTCAGTGTGATCGTGGGCATATCGGCAGGGGGGATGCTGCCCTATGAATTCCTTATCCAGAAGATGGTTACATCCCTTGATGTCTTTCCGCTCATGGCTGTTCCGTTTTTCATCATGGCGGGCGAGATCATGCAGAAAGGAAGCATGGCGCAGAGGCTGTTGACCGTCTCCAAAAGGCTCGTCGGTCACATCACCGGCGGCATGGCGCATATCTCCGTTCTCACGAGCATGTTCTACGGCGCCCTGTCCGGATCCGCCCCGGCCACCGTTGCGGCTGTCGGCGGCATCATGGTTCCGTCCATGGAAAAGGAGGGCTACAGCAAGTCCTTCTCCACGGCCGTGAACACTGCTGCCGGATGCCTTGGCGTCATGATTCCGCCCAGCGTACCTCTCATCATCTACGGAACGACTGCCGGTGTTTCCGTCGGCGATCTGTTCATTGCCGGCATCATCCCGGGCCTCTTTGTCGGCGGCTGCCTGATGCTTTGCAGCTACGTGCTGTCCAAGCGCTACGGCTATACCGGCTCCGGCCAGCGTGCCACCCTCAAGGAGATCGCCATCTCCTTCAAGGATGCGATCGTGGCCCTCATGGTTCCGCTCATCGTACTGGGCGGCATTTACGGCGGCCTGACCACGCCGACCGAGGCCGGGGTCATCGCTGTCCTGTACTCCTTCGTGGCGGAAGGGCTGGTGCTGCGGACCCTTTCCTGGGGCAAGGTGCTGGAAATCTTCAGGGGCACGGCGCTGACTACCGCTTCCATCTTCCTTGTGGTCGCCACGGCCACCGCTCTGGGGCAGATTCTCCTGTTCTACAACGTGCCGGACATGCTGGTGAAAGTGCTTGTCGGCATATCCGACAACAAGTATGTACTGCTTCCCATCATTCTGGTGTTCCTGCTGATCATGGGCACCTTCATGGACGCGCTCGCAAACATCCTCATCCTGACGCCCCTGCTGCTGCCCGTGGTCAAGCATCTCGGCATGGACCCGATCCATTTCGGCATCGTCATGATCGTTTGCGCCTCCATGGGCTTTTTGACACCGCCCGTCGGGGTGAACCTCTTTGTCGGGTGCAGTATAGGCAACATCAGCATAGAAAAGCTCAGTACGGCCGTCCTGCCATTCCTGTTCACAATGATTCTGGCATTGCTGGCCATAGTCTTTGTCCCGCAGTTGGCACTCTGGCTCCCCGGAATCTAATACAAGAAACTCCCCGCTGCCTCGCCCGGCAGCGGGGAGCAGTCGGAACGCAGATATGAAAATACGACCTTCCCGCGACGCTCAAAGCCTCCTTGCCATCTCCGGTCATGCCGGAGTCGGCCACATCCACAGCCACCTCGGCTTTGTCCAGGACGATTCCGCAGGGTTTGCCGTAGCGGTCGCAGTCATGAAAGAGGCGTTCCCGGTGGATACCACCATCGACCTTGTCAGGGCCGATACCGCCACCGGCGAAATCGTGGTCCAGACACGAAGCGGCGGCAAGGGGACTGCCACCCCGCGCAGGGGGCTTACTCCTCATGAATCCGAACTGCTGGTCCGCGCCATGGGGCAGGACGCCGCATACAGCCAGGCCACTGCCTTCAAGGTTTTTGGCCGGATATACGGGCAGGGCGTCCTCGAGACCCCAGTGGCCTTTCAGGCGGCCTGCTGTCTCGCAGTCATGGACTCGTTCCGAAAGCGGCACCCCGGAGCATTCGTTTCCGGCGTGGAGGACATGCCCGGCAAGGGGGGAGGATGCATCGGGACGCACGTAACCATCAACGACACGCCGGTGGCCGTCATGGCTCTGGTCAATGCCAGTCAGGGCGGCATTGGTCCGGATGAAGACCTCGAGGGCAACATCATGCTCGGCGACAAAGGACGAGCCATGAAAGACCTTGGTCTGGACCGACTCCCCACGATCGTTCTCGAGAGCAAGGCTTATGTCCCGTCAGTCTGCCGGGGTATGGAAAATGATTGCATGTGGATTCGCACCAACGGGGAAGTCGACAACTCGTTTGTTTACGACGCGCTGGTCTCCGGGGCGGAAGCCGCGAAGCTGCCCTTTATCGCGTCGGACAAGGCGTACCCGCGTCACACTGGTGAAATGGCCGAAGCCACGGCGAAAATGGGCGAACGCATCGTTGACCTCGGGAAACGTTTTTCGCAGGCGGAGACCGCTGCACGGAAAGTGGACATCATGTCGGAACTCGCACTCCTCGTCAGTCAGGACGCGGGCGGCGTCACTTTCATGGGGGCTCAGATGCATGACCACGTCGCCGGTGGCGGCATCATCCCCGGAACGGCGGCGGTTCTCTCCATGGCCGTTTCCGAACCGTACATCGAAGAATGGAAGATTCCCGCGTTCTGTCCGAAAGACACCGAAAAGTACGTTCGCGTACTGGCCGGTGCCGTCGAGAAACTGGCTGAAACGGCAGAGGACGCCCGAAGGCAGTTGGAGGACCGTTTCGACTTCGACGAAGAGTCCTACGAGTTCCTGTTCAGACAGGATGAAGCGTGATGTTGGAAGACTCACTGTGCGCTGCTGCCGGAACTTCGCAGGCGGCAGCGTATGAAACGAATGCTTTTGCTGAAGAGCGAAGCCCCGTCATCGGGCTTTTCGATTCGGGTGTAGGCGGATTGTCCGTATTGCAGGAGTTGCTCAAGCGGTTCCCGGCGTTCGACTACCTCTATCTGGGAGACACCGCCCGGGTTCCGTATGGCACCCGAAGCGTGAAGACCATAACCCGGTACTCCCTGCAGGCTGCGCAATTCCTCGTGGACCGGCAGGTGGATGTGATCGTCATGGCATGCAACACCGCCTCTTCGGTCGCCCTGCGCGCCACGCAGCAGGCATATCCGGCCCACCTCACCGTCGGGATGGTGGAAGCTGGAGCACAGGCAGCAGTGGAGGCCGCCGCTCGCGGGAAAATCGCGGTCATCGGCACGGAGTGCACCGTCACGACGAAAGCGTATGAACGGCGGATTCTCAGGAGCACGCCGACGGCGGAGGTTCACTCCACCCCCTGCCCCTTTCTGGTTTCTCTGGCGGAAGAGGGGTGGACGGAAGGGTATGTGGCAGAGAAGGCCCTGCGACGGTATCTGGAGCCACTGTTTCAAAGGTTTCAGGGGAGCCGGCCGGACTGCCTCGTGCTCGGGTGCACCCATTTCACCCGCTTTCGATCGGTCATCGAGCGCATGGTCCCGCCAGGCGTTTCGCTGATCAACCCGGCAGAAAGGCTGGGGCAGCTGCTCGAGGAGTACATGCCTTCCCGGCGCAGGGAAAAGAGAGCGGCAGGCGGGGATGTGAAATATTACGTGACGGATGCGTGCGCCCGTTTTGCCAGAGTCGGGGAGCTGTTTCTGGGGCGATCCATAAAAACAGAGTCACTGCTGCCCGTAAGCCTCGACAGTATATGAACAAGCCTGTAGATATACGAGCTCAATCAATATGATAAAGAATCATGAGACCCTCGATTACTTCGGTTCAGGAGAAGCCATGCCCGGGATCAAAAAGCTTACCTATAGCGGACAGGTCGCCGAATATATCAAGCAAGCCCTCCTCAACGGCGAGCTGTCTCCCGGCGACCAGATCAAGGAGATCGCTCTCTCCGAAAAACTCGGCGTCAGCAGGGCTCCCATACGCGAGGCTCTTCAGATTCTTGCGAGAGAGGGCTTGATCCAGTCCGAGCCGCAAAAGGGCAAGCAGGTCGTGGCGCTGACGGCCAAGCAGATCGAGGACAGCTACTTCACAGGTGGCGTCCTCGAAGCGGCCGCCGTCACTCAGGCGCTGCCTTTCTATACCGACGAGGACATTGCCGAGCTGGAGCGGATTGTCGAAGAGATGCGTCAGGTGGCGCAGTCCGGGCCGACCCCGGAACCGTTGGCGCAGCTGGACAGCAGCTTCCACAACATACTCTTTTCCCGCATCGACAACGAACTCCTCATAGAGCTTTGCCGGCGTTCCTGTCAGGGCATCTCGAAATTTCTCCTCTACAAGTACTGGATAGCCCTGTATACGCCCCAACAGGTTTACGAACGGCACCTTGCCATCCTCGAGACGCTGAAGGCCGGCAAGCCCGCCAAGCTGGAACGAACCATTCGCAATCACTACATCGAATCCGGCAAACGGATGGCGAAGTACGGGGTTGACGTCCATCAGGAAGAGTAGACAGCCAGCCCATCTCCTTTCCGCTCCATGAACCTGCGACACTGACAGCGGAACCCCTGCGGTTCTGCTGTGGGCCCGCCTCATGCCTGTCAAAACCGAGTCGACAGAAATACAATGCGCATAGCAATCAACGGATTTGGTAGAATCGGACGCTATCTGGCGCACCTCCTGGCCAGCGAGCAGGCCCTGCAACTGGTGGCGGTAAACGACATAATGCCCGCAGACGAGGCAGTGCATCTGTTGAAGTACGACTCTGTGCACGGCCGCTTTCCCGATGCGGAATTGCTTGCCCCGGATATCATCAGGGTTGGCGGGGCGACCATCCGCTATTCCCGCCGCTCCCCCGAGGAATGGGACTGGCGTTCCGATGGCGTCGATACCGTGGTTGAATCGACCGGAATATTCACGAAACGGCGAGATGCCGAGCGACATCTGCAACGCGGAGCCGGGCGAGTGGTCATCGCGGCCCCGTCTGAGGGCGCCGACGTCACGGTGGTCATGGGGGCCAACGACGGCGACCTCCGCAGCGAACACCGCGTCATCTCCAACGCCTCATGCACGGCAAACTGCCTGGCCCTGCCTGTCCGGCACATTCTGAGGCGATTCGGGATCGTCCACGGCAACATGACCACGGTTCATCCCTACACGATGCGTCAACGGCTGCTGGACGGAAGCCATTCCGATACCCGCCGGGCCCGCGCGGCGGCAATGAATATTGTCCCGACCCCGGTCGGCGCGCACAAGACGGTCGAAAAAGTCATCCCGGAACTCAAGGGGAAGCTCTTCGGTACAGCTCTTCGAGTCCCTGTTGCCAGCGTTGCCCTCATCGATCTCGTCTGCGAACTCGAAACGCCCACGACTACCGACGAGGTCCGTGCCATCCTGCGCAATGCTGCCAGCGAGCATCTGGGCTACAGTTCAAAGCCGCTCGTCTCGTCCGACTTCAATGGCTCCACTTACGGTTCCGTCGTCGACGAAGAGCTGACACTCGTCACCGACGGCACCATGCTTCGGCTTCTGGCGTGGTATGATAACGAGGCAGGCTTTTCCAACCAGCTGGTCCGCCTTCTGAAGGCAATGCAGACACTGAAAGTGTCCGCGAAGCAGGAAGGGTAAGGCCGACAAGCCCCGGTCCGGCCAGTAGATCGCTGCAAGGCAGTGATTCCATTCTTTTTGCATGGCTCTTCAGCTCGGCATGACATACAAAAGGGGGCCTTTGGCCCGCCGGGAGGGGCCGCCGGAACCCGCCGAAATTCAATGATCAATAAAAAAGGGAGCATCCGCGGATGCTCCCTTTTTTTTGAATCATGGGAATCTTTTCTAAATGACGTCCCAGGTGGCGCCTTCGGGAGTGTCTTTGACCTCCACGCTCATGGCTTCGAGTTCCTTGCGGATGGTGTCGGCTCGCTCGAAGTCCTTGTCTTTGCGTGCCTGCTGGCGTTCATCCAGCTTGGTCTGAATGACGGCCGGGTTTATTTCCTTTCGTTCGGCGCGTTTGTCGCGGAGTTCGGTGAGGAACTCTCCGGGCTCACGGCCGAAGACGCCAAAGACCTGCGCCCATACCGCGACGTCTTCGCGGATGCGGGTCCAGAGATCGCGTGCGCCTTCGGACTGGCGCAGCTTCTTGTCTTCGGCCACGCGTCCGGCGAGGCGAACGGCATTGAACAGCTGGCCGAGGGCGGCGGCGGTGTTCATGTCGTCTTCCATGGCTTCGGTCCACTTGGCTTCGATGTCGGCCAGCTCCTGGGTGAGTTCTTCGGGGAAGGGGGATTTCTTCCATTTGGCGCGACCGAGGGCGGTCTCGATCTGGTCGAGGGCGGTGTAGACGCGCTTGAGTCCTTTCTCTGCCTCTTCCAGCGCTTCGAAGGAGAAGTCGAGCGGGCTGCGGTAGTGCATGGTCAGCAGGAAATAGCGCAGGGTCTCGGGCAGAAACTGGGCGAGGATGTCGCGGATGGTGAAGAAGTTGCCGAGGCTCTTGGACATCTTTTCCGAGTTGATGCGCACGAATCCGTTGTGCACCCAGTAGCGGGCGAAGGCTTTGTCGGTGGCGGCTTCGGACTGGGCGATCTCGTTTTCGTGGTGCGGGAACGCCAGGTCCTGCCCGCCGCCGTGGATGTCCAGCGGCAGAGGAGCATATTTTTCACTCATGGCCGAGCACTCGAGATGCCAGCCGGGACGGCCGGGGCCCCACGGGGAGTCCCAAGAGGGCTCGTCGGGCTTGGCGGCTTTCCAGAGGGTGAAGTCGAGAGGATCCTCCTTCTTTTCACCGGGCTGAATGCGGGCGCCCGACTCAAGCTCGTCGATCTGGCGGCCGGAGAGTTTGCCGTAGCCGTCGAAGGTGCGCACACGGAAATAGACGTCGCCGTTGTCCGCGGCGTAGGCGTGCCCCTTTTCGATGAGATGCCGGGTCAGTTCGATCATCTCGGGGATGTGCTGGGTGCACTTGGGTTCCACTGTGGCCCGTTCCACGTTGAGGCGGTCCATGTCCACGTAGAATTCCTGAATGTATTTCTCGGCCACTTCGCCGGACCCCATGCCGGTCTCGTTGGCGCGCTTGATGATCTTGTCGTCGATGTCCGTGAAGTTGCGGATGAAGGTGACGTCGTAGCCCCGGTGCTTGAGGTAGCGGTACAGGACGTCGAAGACCACACTGGAGCGGGCGTGGCCGATGTGACAGAGGTCGTAGGCGGTGATGCCGCAGACGTACATGGAGACGTCGTTGCCGTTCGCCGGGGTGAACTCCTGTTTCTTCCTCGCCAGGGTGTTGTAGAGTTTCATCGTATTGCTCCGTTTATGGCTATTTGGATTTATTGACTTTTGATTCGTTTTTCACCGTGACTTCAAGGGCCAGCATCCGGGCGATTCGCTCCGGAGAGTTGCCCATGTAGAAGTAGAGCCACGGGACGGGCTCCGGCGGCGCGGTGCTGAGTCTGAGCGTGCCGCCGTCTTCGAAGAAGCGTCCGAGGTCGGCGTACGCTTCGGCCATGATGGGCTGTTGCCGGCCTTCGGCGCTGCGAGCCAGCAGGTCCAGCGATGCGGCGAAGCGTTCGCGTCGTTCCTCTTCCGGCCCGGCGACCAGTGCCAGGGAAAGCCGGTCCAGCAGCCCGCCGTCGGTGAAGCGCATCCTGCTTTTGCCCACCTGAAGGCCCACGAGGTCGGCAAGGCCGAAGGTCTCCAGTTCGATGTTGTGCAGGCCGATCGAGCCCTCGAGGTCGCCGATGCCTTTCAGGTCGGCGGCCATGCGTTTGACTCGCAGGGAGTTGTCGCCCTTGTCGTATTTGTAGTCAAGGGCCAGATCCCCGCGGACGCGCTCGAGGCGCATGCCGGATGCGAGCGCCGAGGCCCAGCCCAGCAGCTGCGGGTCGAGGGCGAAGTCCGCCCCCTGCACCTCCACGTGAGCGAAGTGGGGAGGCCGGTTCTTGTGGTCCAGATCAATGAAGTCGATGCGCTCGGCGCTGTACTCCCGGCCGTTCCAGACCGCCTCCATGCCGTCCATGGACACGGAGCGCTTCAGAAGATTCACGTTCAGGGTCTGCCAGCTCACCTCGGCCCCGTGCGACTGTGCCGCCTGACGGATGCCCTTTTCCACCTGCGACTGCACGAACCATTTCAGCCCGCCGTACAGGGCGGCGATGACCACGAGTGCGATCAGCAGAATCTTTATGCCGCGGTTCATGCGAGCCTCCGGACGGCGCTGACGCAGGCCACGGCCTTGATGCCTTTCTTCTCGCCGGTGAAGCCGAGTTTTTCCTCGGTGGTGGCCTTGAAGTTGACGAAGGATTCATCCAGCCCGAGCAGGCGGGCCACGTTGCGGCGGATGCCCTTGGCGTGCGGGGCCAGCTTCGGGGTCTGGGCAATGACGGTCAGGTCGGCGTGGACGATGCGAGCTCCGGCCTTCATGGCCATGAGCTGCACTTCCTTGAGCAGGACGCCGCTGTTGGCGCCGTCGAAATTCGGGTCGGTGTCAGGGAAGTGGCTCCCGATGTCGCCGCCGCCGAAGGTGCCGAGGATGGCGTCGGCAAGGGCGTGCAGCAGCACGTCGCCGTCTGAGTGGGCATGTATGCCGGGGCCGCCGGGAATCGCTACGCCGCCAAGAACCAGCGGCCGTTCGCCTCCGAAGCGGTGTACGTCGTATCCCCAGCCGGTCACGCTGAGTTCGGCCACGGGTTCCTCCAGCCGTTTCAGGTCTTCGGGGGTGGTTATCTTGCAGTTGCCGATCTCGCCGGGGACCGTGACCACCGTTCCGAGCCGTTCCACCATGCTCGCGTCGTCGGTGACTTTCCAGTCTTCCTCCACGGCGCGGCGGTGGGCCTCCTCGAGCGGGTGGCGATGGAAAGCCTGCGGTGTCTGGACCGCGCGAAGCTCGGCGCGCACCAGCGTTTCCGAGACAGTGGCTCCCTCTACGCGCTTGACGGTGTCCGTCACTTCCACGGCCGGAATCGCGCCGTCGGCATCCCCGTCGAGCGCATCGAGCAGCGCGGTGATGAGGGAGGCCGTGGCGAACGGACGGGCCGCGTCGTGCACGAGTACGGTGTCGCATTTACGGTCGAGTGCGGCAAGGCCGTTTCGGACTGAATCCTGACGCCTTGCACCGCCTTCGACGACACTGAAGGGCAGGCCAAGGTCTTCCTCGGCGTTGAGGCGTTCGACTTCGGCGCGCATTCGTTCGGCGTCGGCGGGCGGAAAAACGAAAACGAGACCGCGCAGGGCGGCGACCCGGGAAAAGGTGCGCGCGCTCAGCCAGAAGAGCGGTACGCCCGCATGGGACAGGTACTGCTTGGGGACGCCGCCTGTGGCGTCGGCCATGCGTGAGCCGCTGCCTGCGGCGAGGATCACGGCCGTGGGATGGGCGGGCTTTGCCATTGGTGTTTTTCACCTCGGTTGCTGCCTGCAAAAACGCGCGGGGGACCGGAGCCCCCCGCGCGGGTCTGTCAAGCGGAGCCGGACTGTAAGCCGGGTTCTGTGTCCCCGTGAAGGGGTGACCACCATTCATCTAGGACGACGATTACTCGCCGTCTCAAGCAACCTACCCGGAAGCCTCGGTCGGGCCGACCTCAAGCGCTTCCCTATTTGGTTTTGCTCCGGACGGGGCATACCTGGCCGGGCATGTCGCCATGCCCGCCGGTGGGCTCTTACCCCACCGTTTCACCCTTACCTTCCGGCGAGCCGGAGGGCGGTCTGCTTTCTGTTGCGCTTGCCGGGGATCGCTCCCCCTGGGAGTTACCCAGCGTCCTGCCCTGCGGAGCCCGGACTTTCCTCCCCGGAATACACCGCGGCGGTGGTCCGTCCGACTCCATGATATCATTCGCCGTCGAACGGCGTTGGTCTCGATCTAGTCTGCCGTGCTAACGTGCTCGGACCAGAAGATGAGGCGCTGGCAGTTGGGGCAGGAGAGAATCTGCTTGCCCTTCTGCAGCTCATTGTATTCCTGCGGCGGAATCTTGATGTGACAGCCGGTGCACACGGACTCTTCCACAGCCACGATGACCGGGTTGTCCAGACGCGAGCGGATGAACTCGTAACGGCCGAGGATCGGCGGCGGCACGACTTCGCAGGCCTTGGCGCGTTTCTTCTGAAGGGCGTCGAGCTGCTTCTGGGCCTGCGCAACGCGTTCGTCGAGGGTGGTCTTCTTGGCGTCGTACTCTTTCTGCACTTCGTCCATTTCCTCGCCCACCTGACGGACCAGCTCGGCCTGACGGGCCAGCTCTTCCTTGACGGCCTCGTATTCTTCCTCGCGCATGCGGTTGAGCTTTTCCAGGCTGTCCATCTCGCGCATCATGGCGTGATACTGCTTGGTGTTGTCCACCAGCATCAGCTTGTTCTTGCTCTTTTTGATCTTGGCGTCGTCTTCCTCGATCTCGCCGCCCAGCTTGTTGCGCTGTTCGTCGAGCAGGTTCAGCTTATCCTCGATCTGCTCCTTGCGGGCGCGGAAGCCTTCGAGCTGCTCTTCGAGGGCGGCCAGCTCACGCGGGGCCCTGCCGATCTCTTCCTCCAGCACGAGGATCTCGTCATCCACCTGCTGCAGCACCACAAGCTGTTCGATCTGTTTCTGGTACATGTTGATACCTCTCGATTATATTTGGAAAATTAACCGTCTTTATTCTTCGCCACCGACCAGCGGAACGGGTCCTCGCCCGGGAAGAAGCGGACTTCCACGCCTTCCAGTGCGGCTCCCAGCTCCGCGGCGAAGCGGCGCATCATCTCTTCTTCTATGGAAAAGTGTCCGGCGTCAATGATGCAGACCGAACCCTCGGTACCGGCGTCCACCGCCGGATGGTATTTCATGTCGCCGGTGACGAACACGTCCGCCCCGGATGCGCGGTTCGCCAGCGAGGAACCGGAGCCGCCGCAGTAGGCGACGGTGCGCACCGTTTCCGGACGCGGCCCGCAGTGGGGCAGGTAGCGCCGTCCGGTGAGGTCGTGCAGGCGCTGCATGAAGTCGTCGAAGGAAAGCTCCTCCGGCAGCTCGCCCGCCTCGCCAAGTCCGGCCACCGTCCTTGGTTCAACGAGCTCGCGAATGTAGAATTCGGGCCGCTCCCCCTGACCGAAGGCGATGGCCTCGGACACGAAGGGCCATGCGTCGCGCTCCACGATGAGCCGCACTTCGCCCGCGGCGCTCTGCGACACGCTGTGCACGCCTTCACGGTCCGCCCAGCGTTCGCCGTCTTCGCGGCCCAGCGGCTTGGGGGCGTAGAAGGAGACCTCGATGGGCGTGGTCGCCGTGCCCGGCTCCAGCACCCTGCGGTTCTGCAGGCCCAGATCGTCCCCGAGCCAGAAGGCGGGGCCTTCGGGGGCGGAGTCGAGCGAGGTGTGCGCGGCATACAGCCATGCGTCGGCGCGGATGCAGGCCCGCAGGACGTCGAGATAGGCGCCGCCGGTGGGCGCCTTGGGCTTCATGTACAGCGGGTGGTGGGTCACCACGAGGGAAGCCCCCCAGTCAAGACAGCGCGCTACCGCCTCGGGAGTGGGCTCCAGCGTCACCGCCACCTTGTCCGCTCTGTCGGCCACGCCGGAAACCTGCACCCCGGAGTTGTCCCATCCGGCCTGCAGTTCTTCGGGTGCCAACGAACGCACGATATTGAGAACAGCCTGAATTTCCATGAAATTTATTCCTGCGTCGAAAAGAAGATGCTCCTATCGGGCATTTCCCTCAAGGAGCATCGAATCATCTCATATCAGCATAGAGCCTTGTTCCGGATGCGGCGCGGGATTCGCTTCACGCTCATGGGCACGGTTCTCGTTCCCCCATGGTTGAGGGGTTAGGGGTGGTGGGCCAACCAGGATTTGAACCTGGGACCGACCGGTTATGAGCCGGTGGCTCTGCCAACTGAGCTACTGGCCCACTCCGCAAGAACAAAACCCGATATCCGGGAAAAGCCTGTTTGTCAAGCGTTCGTTACGCAATGTCCGACCGGATGCGTTCAATGACCGAGGTGGTCGAATACCCTTCAAGCAGCGGAATACTTAGCACTTTTCCGCCGTCAGCCGCCACCACGTCGCGTCCGACGATCTTCTCCACCGGCCAGTCTCCGCCTTTTACCAGAATCTGCGGACGCACGGCCCGGATCAGCTCAAACGGAGTGTCCTCATCGAAGATGATCACGAAATCCACGCAGGCGAGCCCCGCGAGCACGAAGGCGCGCGCGTCCTGTCCGTTGACGGGGCGATCGTCGCCCTTGCCGAGCCTGCGCACCGAGGCGTCGCTGTTCAGCCCCACCAGGAGCGCGTCTCCGAGCTGCCGGGCGCGCTGCAGGTAGTCCACGTGGCCGGGGTGCAGCAGGTCGAAGCAGCCGTTGGTGAACACGAGCCGCTTCTCGGCTAGCTCCTCGCGCTTGGCGCGGAACTCGGCCACGGTCAGGACCTTGGGGCTGGCGGGCACATTCATGCTAGACTCTGGGCTTGAGGTTGCCGACCGGACCGAGGAGCAGCAGCTCCAGCCAGTCCATGCCGAATTCCAGCGCGGCCTCTTCGTTTTCGACCACGGCCTTCTGGCGTTCCTCGTCTATTTCCACTCGTTCGAACAGCTTCATGTCCTGCGCGAACTGCTGGAAGTCGTCGATCTGGTACAGGCAGAGCATGATCATCTGGACCATGCGGTCATTGAGCATGCGGCCGGACTGGTTCACCTGCGACATGATGTGCATGTAGCGGTCGTTGAAACGGATGTAGTCGTCAAAGCCCTGATCCGCGAACCATTCGTCGGTGTCCCACTCGTCCGGTTCTTCAAAGCCGCGACAGTGATCCTCGCGCACCACGAAGAACTGTTCTGTGACGCCGCCTTCTCCGTCGGGGCGCGCGGCGCGTCCCAGCGGGTAGGTGCGGCATGCGCCCGGGCGGTCCGGGTAGACGGAGCAGCCTTGCTCGCGGACGTAGGGACAGCTGCGTCCCGCGGTGTCGGTCATGCGCAGGTGCAGCAGGGGAAAGTGGCTTCCTTCGGACTTCTGCGCGTCCACGAAGGAGTGGATGAAGTCGCGACTGGACATGTCGAGGCTGCGGCGCAGGCGAAGCACGTCGTACGGGGCGAGCACGAGGTTCAGGTCGCTGCAGCACTTGTTGAAGCACTTGATGCCCGGGTAGCAGCGAAAGTTTATTTTTTCGCCCGGCTTGAGTTCGGGCAGGCTGTCGAGAAAATCCTTGGTCTGGTCTTCTTGGCTCATGAAACCTCCGGGAAGCGCCATGCTCCCGTCTTTTTTGAGACGCGAATAGATGTCGCGGACATGTTTGTCAAATTTACCGGGCCGAAACATCCAGCATCAGGCCCAGATGCGCTGCTTTTTCCCGCAGGTCCTTCAGCAGCCGCTCGCGACCTGCGTGCTCCAGTTCCCGGAGTTCCTCGTTGGGGTGCAGCGCCTGCAGCTTGAACTTGTTGCCCAGCGCGTTGCCCTCGGCCTGCGGGGAGCTATGGCTGGCCATGCCGCTGCGCTTGCGGTGCCGCACCGCGAGGTGCCCCTGATAGACGGCGTACCCGCCGTTCTTCAGCAGGCGGATGTCGTGCTCAAGGTCGTCGTACTGCGACGGTGAGAGCCGGATGTCGAAGCCGCCGGAGGAGCGCAGGGTCTCTGTCCGGAAGAGGTGGCAGCACCCGGTCACCGAGTCGCAGGGGCGCATGTAGTCGAACAGGCCCGCGTCCAGCGTCTGCACGAACAGGCCGGGGTCGCCGGTACCCTGATTCTCCGGGATTTCCAGCTGATGGTCGGCGTGCTGGATTATGGCGGGGTTGGCGTGGTCCACCACCTTGCATCCCCAGACCGCCGCCTCGGGATATCGCTGCACGGCCGCGCCGAGGCGTTGCAGCCAGTCCGCGGGCAGGTCCACGTCGTCGTCGAGGTAGCAGAGAAAGTCGTATCCGCGCTCCAGCGCCTCCTTGAGCAGCCAGTTGCGGGCCACGGCCGCGCCCGTGTTCACGGGCAGCGAGATGCGCGTGAAGCTGTCCCCCCGCCGGGCGTTGAAGCGGTGTTCCCACTGTTCGAGAACGGTGGCGGTTCCGTCGTCCGAGCCGTTGTCCAGCACGAGCAGATCCGGGTCGTCCCCGGCGCGAAACAGGGAGCCGAGGGTGGCGTCAAGGTCCTCCCGCTTGTTCCATGAGTAGAGCAAGACTGCAGTGCGGCCGAGCAATGCCGCCCGTTCGAGGTCCACGCTGCCGAGAAGGTCGTGCAGTCGCAGCAGCAGGCCCGCGTTCCACGGCATGGCCTTGAAGGCCTCCATGAGCCACAGGGCGGCCTCGTCGCGGTACCCCTCGCGGGCAAGCCGCAGGCCTGCGTGCATGGCGCCCCAGCCCCTGCCGAAGACGGGATCGCCCTGCACCACCAGCGGGTCGGGCTCGCAGGGCGTGCCGCGGAAACGTTCGATTTCTTCGCGAAGGGGAACCTGGGCCTTGTCTGCGGGGCCGCCGGTGAGCGGAGGCAGCAGGCTCTCCACGAAGTCGGGGTCGTTGTCGACTAGCCCGAAAAAGGCCGCCTTGGAGGCCCAGAAGAGATTCTCCGGGTCCGTGGCGGCCTGTCTGGCGATGAATTCCTTGATGCGCCGAAAGTCCTTCTTGCCTGCCAGCCTGTTGAGGTGGTCCGCGCTTCTGGGCTCGCGCCAGAGGTCCTTGACCGCCTGAAGCGTGGCCACGGTTTCGTCCGGAAGCAGTCCGGACACTTCCGGAGAGCGCAGCATCTGTTCAGCGAACACGCCGTCCAGCGGATTTTCGGAGAAAGCCGTGGTCAGGGCGCTGCCTGCCACCGGGTACAGCTCCTGGTCGCCGGAGGCCAGCGCGGCGCGCGCCACCTTGAGCAGGTGCGTGCGGCCGGTAAAGCCCTGCGCCAACAGGTGCGACAGCTCCTGCGGCAGGCTGTTCCAGAATTCGAGCACCGGGTTATCCGTCATCCGAAACCTCCTCGATGTTCAGAGCGGAGAGCGGGCGTTGCCCCATGTACACGCGCACGAGGTTCATGCCCTTGGCCTGCCGCGTCATGAGCGTGCGCACGATGCGACGGTTCACCCGGCCCATGTCCATGCGCAGGTCGCGGTCCTCGCAGAGTTGCCGGATGCGCCGGGCGATGCATTCTGCGTCCTCGTCGCCGCAGATGAAGCCGTTGACGCCGTCGCGTACCAGCTCCGGCATCCCGCCAACACGGGTCACCACGGCGGGCAGGCCCGCATCGAAAGCCTCCAGCAGGGTGTTGGGCAGACTCTCCTTGCGCGATGGTACCACGATCAGATCGGAAGCGCGAACCTGCTCCAGCGTCTCGGCGTGTTCCAGTACGCCGGTCAGGTTCAGGCGGTCCGGCGTGGCGGCTGAGACCACGCCGTCGAAGCGCTTCATCTCGGATTCGCGCACGCCGACGGCCACGAACTCCACGTCGCGCGCATCCTGTTTGCAAAACTCTTCCATGGCGCGCAGAAAAACGTCGAACCCTTTCACCGCGGCCGCGTTGCCGATGTACAGCACGCGCACGCCGCGCTTCTTGCGTTCGCGCACGCCGCCGAGATCAGGGCCGTTGTAAGCGTTGTAGACCACGGCCAGCCGTTTCTTCGGGATGCGCTTTTTGCGAAGCACGTCAGCGCACATGACCGAGTTACAGACCACCGCGTCAGCCGGAGCGGTCCAGAGAAAGAAGACGTCATTGGGCCGGGAGATGACGCCACGGTTGATGAACAGCTTGAATCTGCCGCCCATGAGCCGGGCCAGCGACCCGAGCTTGTAGGCGCGGTTGTGAAAGGTGTGCACCACGTCGACGTCGTGCTCGTGCGCAAGCCGCTTGAGATGCGAGGCACCCGCCAGCGGCCTGTCGAAGCCGTCGTACTCAAAGACCTGGGCGCCCGCGCGCTCCATTTCAGCCTTGAGCGGGGAGTCGGGCTTGAGCAGCGCCAGTGTGCGCAGGCCGAGGTCGCGCATGGCCTCGGCGTTGTTGACCATCTGTCGCGAGCCGCCCGAGAGCTTGGAGGAGTCGGTTGCGTAGAGTACGCACTTGGGCGCGGGCTTTTTGGTGAAGCGCTTGAAGCAGACGGTGGCGCTGACGCGGTTGCCGTACATGCGAAGCCGCTGCTGCACCCACTTGCCGCTCTTGTTCCTGCCGACGCCCACGCGATGCATTTTGTATGGGTCACCGCCGCGGACGTTTGGGCCGCGCTCCAGCGTGAAGGACCCGGCGTATCCGGCCTCCTTGAGCGCGTTCATGGAAAGTTCGTCGAAATGGCCCCACGGCCAGCAGAAGAGCTGCTCGTCGAGGCCGTTGAGTTCGCGCACCCGTTCAAGGCTGTCGCGAAAATCCTTGAGACAGAATGCCCGCCGTTCCTGCTCGGGGCGAAGCCGGAACTGCGGCACGCCGTCCTCGCGCAGGGTGGGCCAAAAGCCGTCGTGGACATAGGCGCTGCCCACGTCGAAGACGGGCCAGCCCGGGTAGAAGCCGGGGTAGATGCTCCACGCGCCCCAGTGCGCTCGGGGGTCGCCCATGAGCCGGTTTCGGTCGAGGGTCCGGAAGGTTCCCTGATGCCGCAGGCCGTGGGAATGGATCTCCATGCCCATGGACAGCATCTCGGCGGTTTCGCCGGTGTTGATGAACTGGGCGTTGTTCCCGCTGCCGTAGGCGTCGATGAAGCACTGGCGCATGTGTTTTGGCTGCGGCATACGCTTCTCGTCGCGCGCCGGGGCGTCGTCCATGAAATCGGGCAGCACGAAAAAGCATCCGGTCATGCCGCGCTTGGCCAGCTCGGGCGCGATGACCGTGCGGCTGGAGATGTGGCCGTCGTCGAAGGTCAGGACCACGCGGCGTCCGTCGAGCTTTTTCTCGCCGCGCATGAAGGCCGCGAGATCGGCCGCGGTGGCGGTGGCGTATCCGGCGTCCTCGATGGCGTCGAGGTGTTCGCGGAACCGTTCGGCGCTCAGGCCGCCTTCGGGGCCGACGTCGTGGTAGCAGAAAACGGGTATGCTTTTGAAGGACATGTCTCTGGGGAGTCTCCCGGCGGTATGTCTCCGGCGGCAGGGGCTTGCCGTCGGGCATGGAATAGGTATCACGCCGCCGGAAACCGCGCAAGAAAGCGGGTTTTCCTCAAGGCTATTGAAATCGTGCGTGTTAGCGGCTATGAATTCGGAATCATGACGGCTAACACGGTCCTTTTCATCGCGGAACCGCAGGCCGTGACGGGCATCTTCCCCGCGCTCAGGGAGCAGGGGTTGCAGGCCGGTCTGGCCGATACTCTCAACGGCGCGCTCGGGTTCATTCGCAAATCCCGGCCGGCCGTGGTCTTCTGTCGTCCCCGACTGCAGGGTTTTTCCGCGTCGGACCTGCTCGGTCAGGCTGCTGACGATCCCGAGTTTCCGCCGGTGGTGGTCTTCTCGCCCAGCGGGTCCGCCGAGGAAGCGCGAGAATTCCTCGAACAGGGCGCACGCGATTACTGGCTGGAGCCGCTCGTCTGGGACAAGATTCGGCTGATTCTGCCTCAGGCCGCCCGGGATGCCGAGCCGGAACCCGAGCCGGAGCCGGCGCCCGTCGCCCCCGACGTCCCGCCCCCTCCGCCTCGCGGGGAGTCCAGATTCTCCATCATCGGCCAGCATCCGGCGGTCCTGCGAGTGCTGGCGCTCGCCAAGCGCGTGGCGCGCTCCAAGGCCACCGTGCTCATTTCCGGCGAGTCCGGTACGGGTAAGGAAATGTTCGCCCGCTACCTGCACCACAACTCCGACCGCGACGAGAGGCCGTTCGTGGCCATCAACTGCGCGGCCCTGCCCGAGCATCTGCTGGAGTCCGAGCTCTTCGGCCACGAAAAGGGCGCGTTCACCGGAGCCATCGCCCGCAAGCAGGGCAAGTTCGAGCTGGCCGACGGCGGCACCATCCTGCTGGACGAAATCACGGAGATGGACATGGGGCTGCAGGCCAAGCTGCTGCGCGTCCTGCAGGAATCCGAGTTCGACCGCGTGGGCGGAACCGAGACCGTGAAGGTGGACGTGCGAGTGCTGGCCACCACCAACCGTTCCATCGAGCAGACGGTGCGCGAGGGCAAATTCCGCGAAGACCTTTTCTACCGGCTGAATGTCATCCCGCTCAAGCTCCCGGCCCTTCGCGAGCGCGGCGAGGACGTGGTTCGGCTGGCCGAATTCTTTACCGCCAAATATTGCGCCGCCTACGGCATGGGCAGGCTGGCCTTCTCCGAAGACGCCAAGAACTGGCTCATGGAGTACGAATGGCCCGGCAACGTGCGCGAACTGCAGAACCTCATGGAGCGCGCCGTGCTGCTGGCCGGGGACGGGCCCATCCGCCGCGACCATTTTCTGATGGACGACGTGGAGTGGGTGCCCGACGACCTCGACGAGATGCAGCAGGCCGGGGAAGAGGCCGCCCCCCCGGAACCGCACAGCGCGGAAGAAGCGCTCTCGGTCATGCCGCTGCATGAGATGGAGAAGAAGCTCATCCTCAAGAGCCTTGACGAAACGCAGGGCAACCGCACCCGCGCCGCCGAAATGCTCGGCATCTCCGTGCGTACGTTGCGCAACAAGATCAACGAGTACAAGAAGCTGGGCATCAGCCTCTAGCCGGGCCACGCCAGCCCCTTGAGTTGCCGGATCGCTCCGGTGTCGACCGCTTGCGTTCAAGGCGGTCGGGGTCTCGTCATGGCTTTTTCGCAGTCGGAAAAGAAAAGGCCCGCCGTCTCCGGCGGGCCTTGCTTGTCTTTCGGGTGTTGGCTCCGTCTAGTATTCCATGTCCAGTTCATCCACGTTGTGCGTGGCGAAGGTCTTGTAGGCCCAGAACTGGTAGGCGATGACGATGGGCACGAACACCAGCGCCACGCCGAGCATGATGGTCAGGGTCAGCTCGCTGGACGAGGAGTTCATGATGGTCAGACTGCGCCCGGGGTTCGGGTTGGACAGGATGATCGTCGGGAACAGCCCGGTCACGCCGAACAGCGCCGTGCCCACGATGAACAGGGACGAAGAGCCCCAGGCCTTCCACCACGAGCCTGCGCCCATGTAGCTGCGCATGAGCACCAGCCCCGCCACGGGCAGCGCCAGAATCGGCAGCAGCCACGGGTGGGCGAGGTAGTTGCTGAACAGCTTGGTCTGGACCGCGGAGTAGACCAGAAACGCCACGGTGAGCAGCACCAGCAGGGGCCAGAGCTTCACCGCCAGATTCTCGGCGCGGGCCTTGACCGGGCCGACGCCGCGGATGGAGAGCCACAGCGAGCCGTGCATGAGGAACATCACGAGGAACAGCACGCCCCCCGCCAGTCCGTAAGGGTTGATCAGGCCGAACAGTCCTGCCTGCGAGAAGCCGGTCTCGTCCAGGGGCAGCCCCTGAAAGAGGTTGGCGAAGGCCACGCCGAGCAGCACGGCGGGCAGGAACGAGCCGATGAAGTGGCAGCCGTCCCAGAGTTTGCGCCACGCGGTATTCTCGATCTTCGAGCGGAACTCGAAGGATACCCCGCGCAGGATCAGGGCGAAGAGCAGCAGCATCAGCGCCGTGTACAGCCCGCTGAACATCTTGGCGTAGGCCAGCGGGAAAGCGGCGAAGGTGACGCCGCCCGCGGCGATGAGCCAGACCTCGTTGCCGTCCCAGAAGGGCCCCTGCGCGTTGTAGATGACCCGTTTTTCCGCGTCGTTCTTTGCGAGGAACGGCATGAGCGTTCCGGAGCCGAGGTCGAAGCCGTCGAGCATGAAGTATACCGACCAGAGAACGCCCCAGAGGACGAACCAGACGGTGGCAAGAAGATAGTGAGTCGGTTCCATGATTCTTCTCCTGTGATTCCCTGGGTTAGCCTTCTTCGGGTTCCGGACCCTGTCTGGCGAAGCGGATCATGAGCCAGATGCCGGCGATGCCGAGCAGCGTGTAGATGGCGCACATGGTGATGAAGGAGAAGCCGACCTGCCCGGCGGTCACCGGGGACACGGCGTCGGAAGTCTTCATCAGCCCGTAGACGATCCACGGCTGGCGGCCCACCTCGGCCACGATCCAGCCCATCTGCATGGCGAGGTAGGGAACCGGAATGAGGAACGGCAGCACCTTGAGGAACCTGGGAAAGTCTTCGATGCGCTTGCGCATGAGCCACGCAAAGCCCGCCACCGCGATCATCAGGGTGCCGAAGCCGACCATGCCCCTGAAGGCCATGAAGGTCAGCGTCACCGGAGGGCGCTCGTCTTCGGGGACGTCGTTGAGGCCCATGACTTCAGCGGAAGGATCGTTGTAGGCGAGGATGCTCAGCAGTCCCGGAATGGGCAGGGCTTCGAGTTTGTTGCCGTCCTGTCCGGGAATCTGCAGCAGGTACATGGGCGCGTAGGTGCTGGTCTCCCAGTGGGATTCCATGGCCGCCAGCTTGACGGGCTGCACCTCGGCCACGTGGTTGCCGTGTGCGTGTCCCTGCACCGCCACCAGAACCGTGGCCACGAGGCCCAGTGTGGCGCTGATGCGGAAGGACTTGCGGAAGAAGTCGACATGGCTCTTGCGGTACAGGTGCCATGCGGAAATGCCCATGACGAAGAACGCGGCCACGCAGAAGGCGCCCAGCACGTTGTGCATGAACTGGTGCCACGCGAACATGTTGGTGATGACTTCGGTGAAGTTTTCGAGTTCTGCCCGGCCGTTGCGCATCACGTATCCCACGGGATGCTGCATGAAGCCGTTGGCGATGAGAATCCAGATGGCGGAAAGATTGCTCGCACCGGCCACACACCATGCGGCGATCATGTGCGCCTTGGGAGACAGGCGCTTCCAGCCGAAGTGCCATACGCCGATGAAGGTGGATTCGAGGAAGAAGGCCGCCGTGGCCTCGATGGCCAGCAGCGATCCGAAAATGTCGCCCACATAGGCGGAGTATCCGGCCCAGTTGGTGCCGAACTGGAATTCGAGCGTGATCCCCGTCACCACGCCCAGCGCAAAGTTGATGAGGAAGAGTTTTCCCCAGAATTTCGCCATTCTGCGATACACTTCCTTGCCGGTGCGCACGTAGGCGGTCTCCATGCACGCAATAACCACGGAGAGCCCGAGCGTAAGCGGCACGAAGATGAAGTGGAACGCGGTTGCCGCGGCGAATTGCAACCTTGAAAGCATGAGAACGTCCATTGCAAACCCCCTGATAATGATATTTCAGGCACACTTATAGCCCGAATCGAGCAATATGTTCAATCGTTTTTGCATCATACCCACGCAGTCAGAGAAATCAATAAAAATTATCATTCCTGACTGCGTGAGTCGCAGGGCTACTCGTTGCGCATGTTCAGGGGCTGCCCGGTGGATTCGAGCACGGCCCGCCAATAGTTGGAGCAGGTGTTGATGCGCTTGCGGCGCTTGGTCACCAGTTCCATGGGGATGTGCACATACCGGCCGTTCCAGCGGGAGATGACCAGCCCGGTGCGGCCGATCATGGCCGCGTGCACGGCGTGGATGCCGAGGAACGAGCAGTAGATGCGGTCATTGGAGTTGGCCGGGATGGAACGGATGATGTAACTCGGATCGATGTACTTCAGGGTCAGTTCGATGCCGAGCTCCTCGAAGTGTTTCTTGATCTCCGTGCGCAGCACCGTGGAGATGTCGCCGAGGACCACGTTGCCGGACTTGTCCTTGGCTCCTGTCTGCCCGATGATGTCCTGTCCCGCGCCTTCAGCCAGCACGATTACGGCGTGTCCGCGCCGCTTCATGCGCTCTTCGAGATGAGCGAGGAAGCCGTTGTCGCCGTAAAGGTCGAACGGCTCCTCGGGGATCAGCACGAAGTTCACATCCTGCAGGGCCATGGCGCTCTGGGCTGCGATGAAGCCGGATTCGCGGCCCATGAGCTTGACCAGCCCGATTCCCCACGGTGCGCCGTTGGCCTCCACGTGGGCGCAGCGGATGGCCTCCGTGGCCTTTTCCACCGCCGTGTCGAAGCCGAAGGACGGCGAGGCGAAGTTGATGTCGTTGTCGATGGTCTTGGGCAGGCCCACGATGGAAATGGACAGCTTGCGCTTGGCGATCTCCTTCTGGATGGCCTCGGCGGCGTGCATGGTGCCGTCGCCGCCGATCATGAAGAGCATGGAGATGTTCATGCGCTCCAGCGCGTCCACGATCTGGTCCACGGGCTGCGGTCCCCGGGAGCTTCCGAGGATGGTGCCGCCGAATTCGTGGATCTGGTTCACGCTTTCCGGCGTAAGTTCAATGACGTCGTAGCCGTAATCGGGTATGAAACCCGCAAGGCCGTATTGAATGCCCAGCACGCTGGGCACGTTGTACTCGTGATGGGCGGTCATGACGATGGACCGGATGACGTCGTTGAGGCCCGGGCAGAGGCCGCCGCAGGTGACGATGGCGCACTTGGCCTTCTTGGGGTCGAAGTAGATCTTCTGGCGCGGACCGGCCAGCTCGAAGTAGATGTGTTCCGGTTCCTTCTTGCGGCCCTTGGTCCTGTCCACGCTCTTGCGGGAGATGTTCACCAGCACGGCGTCATCGTCGTCGACGAAGCGTCCGAAGGTCAGCGGGCTGTCCACGCGGGGGTCGCCCAGCTGCGGGATGGTGGTGTCTCCGGCTTTGTAGATAGGCTCTCGGCAGGTTTTCATGTCGGTGAGTCTCCTTGGGCAGCGGTTGAAGATTTGGCTGCAATGCTATATCCCATTTTAAAGCAGGGCAAATTATATTCCTGTGAAGCGAGCTTCTCATGGCGAAACTGAACTGGAACCCCTGGATGGGGCTCGACGAAAACGGCGACGACACGGAGAGGGGTTTCGAGGAAATCTCCGTGAACACCGACCCCGGAAATGTTTGGTCGCCCGCTGCCGACATGGTGGAGAGCGAACGGCACATCCACATCCTCGTGGAGGTTCCGGGGATGAGTCTCGAGGACATGGTGGTGGAAGTGCACGGCGACGAGCTCGTCGTCTGCGGCCGCCGCTGCTTCGCGCGGGAGGACCGGGACAACGTCTACCATGTGCTGGAGCGCGACTACGGGCCGTTCCTGCGGCGGTTCGCCCTGCCGGTTCGGGTGGACAGCAGGTGCGTGGCCGCGCGTCTGCGCGACGGCCTGCTGACCATCACCATCGCCAAGCGTCCGACCGGACGGCGAACCATCAAAGTCGGGTGACGTAGCACTCTTGAAAAAAGCAGCAGTTCTCCTTTTTCTCCTGCTGGCTCCGAGCATGTTTTCGCCGACCGCTGTCAGCCGGGCGGATGAGCGAATGACAGTGGCCTTCGAGTCCTTTCCTCCATACGAATACATGAAAGACGGCGTGGCCGTGGGCGCCAACGTGGAGGTGATCCGCGAGGCCTGCCGCCGCATGGACGTAACGCCCCATTTCATGCAGCTGCCGTGGCGCAGGGCCCTGCTGGAACTGCGCGAGGGCGGCGTCGACGTCCTCTCCTCCGGCTTCAGAACCATGGAGCGCGAGGTCTACACCCTGTACCCGAAGCATCCGCTTGCCAGAGAGCGGGTCGTTGTCGTCGGGAGAAGCGGCGAGGGCGTGCGCGTGGGGTCGCTGAACGACCTCAGGGGGCTTCGCGTGGGGGTGGTCCGGCAGCACTCCTACGGGCAGGAGTTCGACAGCATGCGCGGGCTGGACAAGGACTACAGCACGGATGTGGTGGCCCAGCTCAGGAAGCTGTCCCGCGGTCGGACCGACGTGGCGCTGGTGAACCTGCGGGTTTTCGGCTCCCAGTCCGAACGCCACGCGATTGAGGGGCTTGAGGTGCTGTACACCATCGGCCGCACCGAATTGTTCGCCATGTTTTCCCGCGCCGGCGGGAGTCGGGTCCGTTCGCTCTGGGAGCGTTTCGATCAGGTTCTGGGCGAGATGTGGGCCGACGGGTCGGTGAGCGCGATTCATGAACGTTACGGCCTGGGAAATTGACCGGTAACGATTGCCAAGCGCCCGGGGCTGATTATATAAACTGTCTCCCGTTCGCTTGAAGACGGGCAACGATGATTGCAAGGAGACGGACAATACGATGACCAGCCAGATTAAAACCGTGATTCTGCTCGGCCTTCTGACCGGGCTGCTGATGCTTCTTGGCGGCGCGATGGGCGGTCGCGCGGGCCTGATGATCGCCTTTGTCATCGCCATGGTGATGAACGTGGGGAGCTACTGGTATTCCGACAAGCTCGTGCTTTCCATGTACAAGGCAAGGGAACTTTCCCGCGGCGACGCGCCGCATATCCACGCCGTGGTGGAGGAGCTCGCCTCCAACGCGGGCATCCCCAAACCCAAGATATATCTCGTGCCGCAGGACCAGCCCAACGCCTTCGCCACGGGCCGCAATCCGGAAAACGCCGTGGTCGCCGTGACCAGCGGCATCGTGCGCATTCTGGACCCGGAGGAGCTGCGCGGCGTGATCGCCCACGAGATCGGCCACATCGTCAACCGCGACATTCTCATCCAGACCATCGCGGCCGTGCTCGGCGGCGCCATCGTCTTTCTCGCCACCATGCTTCAGTGGACCGCCATCTTCGGCATCGGCGGCGGTGACGACGATGAAGGCGCCAACCCCATCGCGGCCATCGCCATGGCCATGCTCGCGCCCGTCGCGGCGACGCTGATCCAGATGGCCATCTCCCGCTCCCGCGAGTATCTCGCCGACGAGACCGGCGCGAAGCTCTCCAGCAAGCCCAAATCGCTGGCCTCGGCGCTGGGCAAGCTCTCCAGCGCCGCTTCGCAGGTGCCCATGAAGGGCAGCCCGGCAACGGAGAACATGTTCATCGTCTCGCCGTTTTCCGGCGGCAAGCAGATGGCGAATCTTTTCAGCACCCACCCGCCCGTGGAGGAGCGCATCCGCAGGCTGAACCAGATGGCGGGAGGCCGATAGGGATGCGGGCCCTCTGGCTGCTGGTCGCACTGCTGACGATCGCTCCCGCGCCTCTTGCCCGTGCCGACGACGGTCTTGCGGCGCGGCGAACCCCGGTGGTGCGCGCAGTGGAGCGCGTCAGTCCGGCCGTCGTGAACATCACGGCGGTCTCGGAGACCACCACCAGCGCCTTCCCGTTCCCCAACGACGCCATAGGCCGCTGGTTCGAGATGTTCAACAACCTGCCCAAGCGCAAGCAACAGCGGAACAGTCTCGGCTCCGGCGTCATCATCGACGGCGACCGAGCGCTGGTGCTCACCAACGCCCACGTGGTGGCCGGGGCCGACTCCATCAAGGTGCGACTCAACGACGCCAGAACCTTCGACGCGGAGCTGCTCGGCGCGAACCTCGACTTCGACCTCGCGGTGCTGCGGCTGAAACAGGCCAAACGGTTGCCGGAAGTTCCCATGGGCCACTCCGACGACATCCTGATCGGCGAGACCGTGGTCGCCATCGGCAACCCTTACGGCTTCAGCCATACCGTGACCACCGGAGTGGTCTCGGCGCTCAACCGCTCCATTCGCACCAAGCGCGGAGCCATGGGCAACTTCATCCAGACCGATGCGGCCATCAACCCCGGCAACTCCGGCGGGCCGCTGCTCAACCTCAACGGCGAGCTCATCGGCGTGAACACCGCCATCTTTGCCAAGGGCGAGGGCATCGGGTTTGCCATCCCCATCAACAAGGCGCGCGTGGTGGTGGAGGAACTGCTCACCACCGGCACCGTGGCCCCTGTCTGGCTCGGCGTCTCCGGGCAGGACATCGATCAGGGCACGGCGCACTATTTTTCCCTGCCCTCGCTCAACGGCCTGCTCGTGGCGGAAGTGTACGAGGACACCCCCGCGGCCGGGGCCGGGCTGCGACCCGGCGACGTCCTGCTGACCCTCAACGGGAACAGGGTCCTCGACCGCGACGACTATCTGCTCAAGATGCGCGGGCTGACCCGCAAGGAGACGATCCGGCTGGAGGTGTTCCGGCAGGGCAAGCGGATCAGCGTCGAGCTGCGTCCGCAGGCGGTGGACCGCGACATGGCGCTCAAGCTGGCGCGGCAGCTCTGGGGACTCTCCCTGAGCCGCTCCAACAGTGGCGGCGTCCGCGTCTCCGCAGTGGAAAAGGGAAGCCCCGCCGCGAGGCTCGGCATCAAGCGGGGCGACGTCATACATCGTATAGGCAACGTGGGTCTTCGCGGCATGGACGACGTGGTCAGAGCGGTTCTCATGAACCGGCTGCAGGCCACGGTTTTCCTGAACGTGCGCCGCGGCGGCAAGCTGTACCACGTCCCACTGCAACTCTAACAGGAGCTGACGGCCATAGACCCCTATCGACGATACTGGAACGAGGCGGGTGCGACCAGAACCTTCACCACCCCCTTCGACCTGAAACTGTTCACAAGGCACGTCCCCTCGCACGCTCCGGTGCTCGACTTCGGCTGCGGCTACGGCCGTACCGTGGCGGAACTGCGTGACGCAGGCTATACCTCGCTCGTCGGCGCCGACATCTCCCTCTCGCTGGTGGAACGAGGGCTGCGCGAGCATCCCGACCTTGATCTGCGCCACATGCCCGACGACTGCCTCCCGTTCGATGACGAATCGTTCGACGGCGTGCTCATGCTGGGCGTGCTGACCTGCATCCCGAGCACGGCGGATCAGGAGCAGTGCATCGCAGAAGCCTGCCGCGTGCTGCGTCCGGGTGGATACCTCTACATCAACGACTTTCTGCTCAACAACGACCGCCGCAATCTGGACCGGTACGCAGAAGGGCAGAGGAAGTACAAGGTCTACGGCATGTTCGACATCGAGGACGGCGGCACCTTCCGTCATCACGAGATGGACCACCTGACCTCGCTGTTTTCGTGCATGGAGCTGCTGCATGTCGAGGAGACCGTCTTCGAGACCATGCAGGGGCACATCTCCAACGGCTGCCGGATGCTGGGCCGGAAGAAGTAGACGAAAAAAGCGACAAGACCTTTCAACGTGAAAACGGGCGACGCGGTACATCCGCGTCGCCCGTTTTCCTTTCAGGGGATTGAATCGGCTCTAGTTCACGTAGACCTTGAGCCGCTGATTCACATAGATGGTGTTGCGGTTCAGCTTGTTCCACTTGCGCAGCTGGGCCACGGTGCAGCCGAACCGGCGGGCGATGCTGATGAGGTTGTCGCCCCGGCGCACCTTGTACTTCACCAGCTTGGCGCGGACTTCTCCGGCACCCTTCTTGGCCTGCTTGGTCGCCTTGGCTCCGGCATTGGGGATGTACAGGCGCATGCCCGGCTTGATCCTGCGGGAGTTGACGATGCCGTTGCTGCGCTTGAGCGTGTTCACGCTGACGCCGAAGGTGCGCGCAATGGACCACAGGGTGTCGCCCCTGCGGATGACGTAGGCGCCCTTGGAGTTGGCGATGCGGCGACGCTTGCTGCTGGAGGCCGAGGCCACCGAGCGGCGGGAACCCTTGCCCGGGACCATTACGGTCTGACGCGGACGCAGGATGTTGGAGCGGCGATTGTTGATCTTCTTGAGCACCGAGATGGGCACGCCGAAACGGCGGGATATCTTCCACCAGGAGTCGCCGCGGCGCACGCGGTAGGTCAGGTAGCCTGCGTAGGGCTGCGACTTGGGATTCTCAAGGTAGGCCACCATCTTGGGCGCTTCCTTGGCCGGAAGATACGCGGTGGTGGTCCAGTGGGGGGGGCTGACCTGCCTGCGGTAGGCGGGGTTGAGCTTGTGGAACTCCTTCCAGCTCAGGCCGCCTGCGCGGGCCAGCGCCAGCAGATCGGTGCCGCCGGGCACCTCGACGGGAGTCAGGTTCGGTTCACGGTCCCAGCGGACGGGGTCGAAACCGAGGGTGTCGAGGTTCTGGAATATCTTGGAAAGGGCAATGAATTTGGGAACGTAGTG
Source organism: Pseudodesulfovibrio halophilus DSM 5663 (assembly GCF_059568665.1). NCBI lineage: Bacteria > Pseudomonadati > Thermodesulfobacteriota > Desulfovibrionia > Desulfovibrionales > Desulfovibrionaceae > Pseudodesulfovibrio > Pseudodesulfovibrio halophilus. The sequence continues at coordinate 89,390 of NZ_JCANTV010000008.1, forward strand.
GCGGGTTTCCTTGCGCAGCCTGTAACGGTATTTGAGCTTGCGGTTGTTCTTGGTAAGCTCGAAGAAATCGTTGCAGTTGGTCTTGCGCAGGGCGCGGGATATCTTGCCTTCACCGGCATTGTAGCCGGCAAGGGCCAGGTACCAGTCGCCGAAGCGTTCGTGCAGATCCTCGAGGTATTCGAGGGCAGCGCGCGTGGCCTTGTAGGGGTCGCGACGTTCGTCGATCCACCAGTCGATGCGCAGGCCGTACTTGCGGCCCGTGCCCTTGATGAACTGCCACATGCCGCCGGCCCCGGCCCAGGAATAGGCGTAGGGGTTGTAGCCCGACTCGGCAAAGGGCAGGATGGCGAGATCCTGCGGCATGCCGCGCTTGGTCAGCTCCTGCCGGATGTACGGCAGGTAGGGCTCGGCGCGCTTGAGCCAGCGTTTCATGACGTTGCGCTTCTTGTGAGTGAAATAGGCGAAGTACTGGCTGACTTCCTTCGTCTCACGATAGTCGAGGTCGAACATCAGCCCGAAGCGGGACTCCAGAACGGTCTTCTCCGTTTCCGTGAGAGACTCTTCCTCTTTTTCTTCGGGTTCGGCGTTGACCGCCTCTTCAAGGGGCTGGACAGCCTCGTCCGCCTCGGTGAAGACTTTGGGAAGCTCCTCGTCCTTGGGAGAGGGAGCCTTTTTCTCGGCACAGCCTGCGAGCAGTCCGAGAGCGAGAGTTGCGATCAGAAGACCGCGAAACCATTTATAATCGAGCAAAGTTGCCTCCGTGGTTGCGCCGAACTGTACCAGAAAGGCGCGTTGCAGGGAAGTCTAGAAAACTTCTTGATCTACCTGTTTGGCTGAGAGTACGTGCTATCTCACCTGCGTGCCGATTGCAATAGCGACGGAAAACGACTACTCGGAACACAGGCCGATACGGCTCTCAAACGTCCAAAAGGCGAGATAATGCGAAACAAAAGTGACGATCGCGCCCCTTCGAGGGGCGGCAAGGATTTTGTGGTAGGCACCAAGCCGGTGCTGGAGCTTCTGGAAGCCAACCCGGAACGCGTGGACCACGTCATGTTCAAAAAGGGCAGGCACGACAAGCAGCTGGACCGCATCGTGACCCTGTGCCGCGATAACGGCATTGCTTTCAAATCCGTGCAGACCAAGGACCTGGACCGGGCTTATTCCGGCAACCATCAGGGTGTGGCCGCACAGGTGGCCGCGCTGGAATATACGCCCGTGGAGCAGCTGCTCGAGACAGCCCCGGATGCACCGCTTCCGCTCATCGTCGCGCTTGATCAGGTACAGGACCCGGGCAACGTGGGCGCGCTGGTGCGAACGGTCTACGCCATGGGCGGGGCCGGGGTCATCGTCTGCCGCCACCACGGGGCATACCTCGGGGCCGGTGCGGTCAAGGCCAGCGCGGGGGCGCTCAACCGCCTGCCCGTGGCCAAGGCCAACAACCTCTCCCGCACGCTGGTGGACTGCCGTCAGCATGGCTACGAGATATTCTGCGCCCGTTCAGGCGAGGAATCCGAAAACGCCTTCGACACCAAGCTGAACCTTCCGGCCGTGCTGGTCCTCGGCAACGAGGAGAAGGGCGTACGGCCCGGCGTGGCCAAACAGTGCACCCGCGAGATTTATCTTCCTTTCAAGAGGGACTTCGATTCTCTCAACGTGGCGCAGGCCGGAGCCATGCTCGTGGGCATGTTCTCCCTGCGCAATTCCTAGCCTCGACTGAACACTCGACATCCCATGCGGACCGTCCACCGGGCGGTCCGTTTTTTGTTGTGCATGATTCCCCAGCTCGGTGCCGCGGCTCAATCCAACGCCATGGCAGTGGTTGTGTGACGATTTGCAAATTATAACCCCCTGCGGTTGACAAAAACCTTTGGTAAAGTGAAAGTGAAATCACATTCACCAAGTGGAGGTGTGTCATGGCAAAGCGAATGTCGGGGGAAGAAAGAAGAACACAGGCGGCCGAGGTCGCGCTGAAGCTCGCGGAGGCTGGGCTTTCCGCAGTGACGCTGACAGGCGTCGCCGAGGAGATGGGCGTGGTGCCGTCCGCGCTGTACCGCCATTTCAAGAGCAAGGACGACCTGATGCTGGCCGTGCTGGCGCACATGCGCGGGGTCATGGAGGAAAACGCCAGGGAGGCGGTCAGTGACGCCGTCGACCCGCTGGATGCCCTGCGTCGCCTGTCGCGCCTGCAGGCAGATACCCTGCACAGCCGTCCGGGGGTCATGCATCTGATGTTCTCCGAGGAGATCGTCGGGTCCAGCCCCGAGGTGCGCTCCGGGTTCGACCGCACTTCCGGCAGTTTCCGAGAGCGGGTCCGACTGCTCGTGGAGCATGGGCAGCGTGAGGGCGTGATCCGCGACGATGCCGACTCCACCGACCTCATGTTCATGTTTTTGGGCATCCTGCTGCCGCCGGTCTTTCTGAATCACATCAGCGGCGGATCGTTCGATTTCCGGGAACAGGTCCACCGGAACTGGCGGCTCTTCGAGCAAACCGTGCGCGCACGGAGGGATGACTGATGAAGCGCCTGATTCCCTGTGTTTGTCTCCTGTCGGTGCTGCTGGCTGCCTGCTCCGAGCCGCCGGACTCGTGGCAGGGATACGTGGAAGGTGAATACGTGCACGTGGCCGCCCCCATCGGCGGCAGGTTGCAGACACTTTCGGTGCAGCGCGGGCAGACCGTGGATGCTGGCGCGCCCCTGTTTACGTTGGAGCGACGTTTCGAGGCGGCCGGGGTTGCCGAAGCCGAGGACAACCTGCGTCGCGTCGAGAACGAGCTCGCCAACCTCTCCAAGGGCAAGCGTCCGTCCGAGATCGCCGAAATCGAGGCGCGGCTTCGCAAGGCCCGTGCGTCCATGATTCTTGCCGAGGCCGAATACAAGCGCCGCGAGAAGCTGCTGGAAGAGAAGACCATCTCGGAAGAAGAGCGCGACCGGTCACTTACCGAATACCGAACGGCACGTCAGCAGGTGGCGCAGATCCGCGCCCAGCTCGACACCGCGCGGCTCGGAGCGCGAGAAGACGAGGTGAAGGCAGCGGAGGCCAACGTGAGCGCGGCCCGAGCCAAGCTGGAGCAGGCCCGTTGGAATTTTGAGCAAAAGGCGCAGGACGCTCCGAAAGCCTCGCTGGTGTTCGACACCATCCGCGAGGAAGGCGAATGGGTGCCCGCGGGAAACCCCGTTGTATCCCTGCTGCCGCCGGAAAACCGGATCGTGCGCTTTTTCGTGCCGGAGACCGTGGTTTCGCGGCTGGAGCCGGGCATGGACGCCTCGGTGCGCATGGACGGTCGCAAGGAGCTGCTTCCCATTCGCATCAGCTACGTCGCGCCCGAGGCCGAGTACACGCCGCCGGTGATCTACTCCAGCTCCACCCGCTACAAGCTGGTGTTCATGGTGGAGGCGCGGCCCGTCGAGCCGCAGGACGCGGCGAGGCTCAAGCCGGGGCAGCCGCTGGACGTGCTGCCGCCGCAGGGTGTTCCCGTGGAGGCCGGGCATGAGTGACGAGCGCGTCATCGACGTGAGCGGCGTGACCAAGTCCTTCGGCGACCGCACGGTGGTCAGGGAGGTGGACATGCATGTGTCGCGGGGCGAGATATATGGTTTTCTCGGCCCCAACGGCTCGGGGAAGACCACGTTCATCCGCATGCTCTGTGGACTGCTGGAGCCGGATGCGGGCGAGGGTACCTGCCTCGGCTACGACATCCGTACCGAAGGCGACCGCATCAAGCCGCACGTGGGGTACATGGCCCAGCGCTTCTCCCTGTATGAAGACCTCACCGTGCGCGAGAATCTCGAATTCATGGCCCGTGCATACGGCATGAAAAACGTGAAACGGCACGTGGCGCGGATGCTGGATTCCATGGGGCTGGACCGGTTCGAGAACATCCTTGCCGGGGGCCTCTCGGGCGGCTGGAAGCAGCGACTGGCGCTGGGCGCGAGCATCCTGCACGGGCCGAAACTGCTGCTGCTCGACGAACCCACGGCGGGCGTGGATCCGGGCGCGCGCCGCGACTTCTGGGATGAGGTGCACCGGCTGGCCGCCGAAGAGGGCGTCACCGCGCTCATCAGCACCCACTACATGGACGAGGCGGAGCGCTGCCATCGGCTGGCCTACATCGCCTACGGGGACCTGCTGGTGCGCGGCACGGTGCATGAGATCATCGAACAGTCCGCGCTGGTCACATGGCGAGTCCGGGGACCGAAACTTCACGAGCTGGCGGAAAAGCTCAAGGGCATGGACGGCGTGCGCCAGTCGGCCGCGTTCGGGAATGACCTGCATGTCTCCGGTCCGGACGGCGATCTGCTGGAAAAGGCCATCCGAGCGGCCTCGGGACCGGATCATACGGCGGAGCCGGTGGACACCTCGCTCGAAGAGGTATTCATCGACATGATGCGAAGGAGCGGCAAGCAATGAGTCTCGGACGGTTCAGCTTCAGCCGGTTCGCGGCCATGGCCGCCAAGGAGTTCGTGCAGATGCGGCGCGACCGCCTGACCTTTGCCATGATGATCGGCATTCCGCTCATTCAGCTCATACTCTTCGGGTACGCCATCAATTCGGACCCGCGCCATCTGCCAACGGCCATCCTCTCGGCGGACGAGTCGCCGTATTCGCGTTCCATCGTGGCCGCCATGCAGACCAGCAGCTATTTTGACGTGAACCGCATCATCGACAGCCGGGATCAGGCGCGCGAGGCCATGAACCTCGGCACTCAGCAGTTCGTGCTGACCATTCCGGAGGGCTTCGGCAGAAAGCTCATGCGCGGCGAGCGTCCGGTGCTGCTGCTGGAGGCCGACGCCACCGACCCCTCCGCCACGTCCGGGGCCATCGCCGCCGTGAACCGCGTGGTGACTACGGCCATTGCCCGCGACCTGAAGGGGGCCTTCGGCAGCCTGATTCCGCAACAAGCCCCCGTGGACCTGCGCATCCACCGCGACTTCAATCCGGAGGTGCAGACGCAGTACAACATCGTGCCGGGCCTTATGGGCGTCATCCTGACCCTGACGCTGGTCATGATAACGTCACTGGCCATCACCCGCGAGCGGGAGCGAGGCACCATGGAGAATCTGCTGACAACACCGATCCGACCGCTGGAGGTCATGCTCGGCAAGATCGTGCCGTATATCTTCGTGGGCTACGTGCAGATGGTGCTGATCATGGTGGCGGCCCGGTTCCTGTTCGGGGTGCCTTTCGAGGGCAGCGTGCCACTGGTGTTCCTGCTCTCCGTGGTCTTCATCGCCGCGAACCTGACCGTGGGCGTGACCGTCTCCACCATCGCCAGAAACCAGTTGCAGGCCGTGCAGCTCTCCATCTTCTTTTTCCTGCCGTCGCTGCTGCTCTCGGGTTTCATGTTCCCGTTCCGGGGGATGCCGGAGTGGGCGCAGGGCATCGGTTCCGTGCTGCCCCTGACGCATTACCTGCGGCTGGTGCGCGGGGTGCTGCTCAAGGGCATCGGGCCGCTGGACGCGTTGCATCACGTCTGGCCTGTGGCGATCTTCCTGCTGGCGGTGCTGCTGGTGGGACTCAAGCGATTCAGACGCACGCTGGACTAGTTCGCGTCGGACTCCGTGCGGGAATCCTGAATGAGCCGGTAGCCGTTTTCGAAGAGGTCGACGCAGATATCGGCGAAGCGGGCGTCGTACTGTTGATGACGGGCGGAGCGCAGCTCCCTGAGGGCGGCGTCCACGCCCAGAGCCGGACGGTAGGGCCTGTGCGAGGCCATGGCGTCCACCATGTCCGCCACAGCGATGATCCGTGCCTCGGTGCGGATGGCGTCGCCTTCCAACCCATGGGGGTATCCGGACCCGTCGAGGCGCTCGTGGTGCTGGAGCACGACCTCTGCGATGGGCCACGGGAAATCCACGTGCCGCAGGGTCCCCCAGCCTTTTTCCGGGTGCTCGCGAATGATGTCCATTTCCGCCTCGCTGAGCACGCCGGGCTTGTTGAGGATGCTGAAGGGAACGCCGATCTTGCCGATGTCGTGGACCAGCGCGGCCAGCCGCAGCCCGTGCAACCTGTCGTCGTCGAGCCCGGCCTCGCGGCCGATGGCGGCGCTCAGGCGGGCCACGCGGTTCTGGTGTCCGCAGGTATACGGGTCGCGCGTTTCCACCAGATCCACGAAGGCGCGGATCATCCCCTCCATGGCGGACTGCGTGCGCTTGAGAATCCGCAGCTCCCGGTCGCTCTCGAGAAACGAACGGTAGCGGATCGCTTCGTCTATGGCGTGCTGAAGGTCCTCGGCTTGAAACGGTTTGGCGAGAAAACGGAAGACTCCTCCCTGATTCACCGCGTCCACGGCCGCGCCGAGGTCGGCGTATCCCGTCATGAGGATGCGGATGCAGTCGGGCCTGAGCTCCTGTGCCCGGCGCAGCAGTTCGATGCCGTCCATGCCGGGCATCTTCAGGTCCGTGACAAGCACCGCCGGATTCTCCTGTCTGAGCGTGTCCAGCGCCTTGCCGGGGTTTTCCTCCGTGAGGACCGTGTACTCGGCCTCCCGCAGATGACGCCGCAGCGCGCTGAGAAGATTCTTCTCGTCGTCAACGATGAGAACCCGCGCCGTCATTGCTCTGCGGCCTCCGGAGCAAGCGGGAGCCGAATCTCGAAAGTCGACCCTTCACCGGGCGTGCTGCGAACATTGAGCCTGCCGCCGTGTCCGGTGACGATGACGTTGTGGGCGATGGCAAGCCCCTGTCCCGTGCCGTGCCCCACGTCCTTGGTGGTGAAGAACGGATCGAAGACCCGCTGGCGGACCTCTTCGCTCATGCCTGTGCCGGTGTCCTCGACCTCCATCAGGACCCATTCGTCCTCGTGGCGGGTGCGTATGGTGATGCGTCCCTTCTCGTCGCCGCGTCCGGGCTTGTCGGCGATGGCGTGGGCCGCGTTGATGATCATGTTGAGCAGCACCTGATTGAGCTCGCTTATCTGGCAGTGTACGGCGGGCAGGGAGTCGTCCAGGTCCGTCTCCAGGTCCGCCACGTACTTCCACTCGTTGCGGGCCACGTTGACGGTGTTGCGGATGCCTTCATTGAGGTCGGAAGGCTTCATGCCTTCGTCGCCGGGGTGGGAGAACTCCTTCATGGAGCGGACGATCTCCGCCACGCGGGCAGCGCCCTGAGTGGACTGTTGAAGCGCCTGTGGAATCTCCTCGTACATGAAGTCGAGGTCGGCCTCTTCGGCGATCTTTCTGATGGTCTGACGCGCCTGTTCAGCCTCCTCTCCGGAGAGCTTTTCCACTTGTTCGAGGGCCGTGTCCAGAACCTGCTTGACCTGCCCGAACGCCTCGTCGAGGAAGTGCAGGTTGTCGCCAACGTACTGGATGGGTGTGTTGATCTCGTGGGCGATGCCGGCGGCAAGCTGGCCGATGGATTCCAGCTTCTGGCTGTGTCGGATCTGGGCCTCGTTTTCCACCCGCTTCGTGATGTCGCGAGCCACGGCAACGTAGTTCACGATCTTGCCGTCATCGTCCTTGACCGGCCCCACGGTGCATTCCTGCTGGTAGATGCTGCCGTCCTTGCGGCGGTTGCGAAACTGTCCGTTCCAGATCCGGCCTTCGGAAATGGTCTTCCAGAAATCCTCGTAGAACTGGGGATCGTGCTCACCGCTCTTGAGCAGGGAGGGCTTGTTTCCGATGGCCTCCTTGCGCGTGTATCCGGTGACGGTCTCGAAGGCGGGGTTGACGTATTCGATCACCCCGTCGGCGTCGGTGATGATGACTACCTCGGCGGCCTGATCCAGCGCCTTGGCGAGCCTGCGGCTGCGGGCCTCGGCGTCCTTGATGGCGGTGATGTCAGTGAACGTGCCCACGATGCCTACCGGCTTGTTGACGTCTTCCCCCATGGGGACGGCCATGCCCAGAACCCAGAACTCGCGGCCGCCGCGGGCGATGATCCGGAACTCCGAGCGGCTGCTGCGCTTTCGACTCGCGCCGCCGAGCCAGTTGTCCCGTACCCGCTTGCGATCTTCGGGGTGGACCATCTTCATCCACCCCTCCGAGAGCAGCTGAATGAGCGTGGTGCCGAACATGGTCAGGAATTGATCGTTGGCATAGGCGGGGTTGCCGTGCAGGTCGGTGATGAGAATGCCCACCGGGCTGGCCGCGGCGATGCTGCGGAAGCGGCTCTCGCTCTCGCGTCGCGCGGCTTCGGCCCGCTTGGTGGCGGTGATGTCGTTCCCAACGGCGAGGATTTGCGTGAGCCGCCCCTGTTCGTTGGTCATCGGGGAGAAGGTCCACGCGAACCAGACGGGGTGCCCCTTGCATGTGGGGCAGTTCATCTCCAGAGAGACGGATGACGCGCTGGAGGCGAGCTGGTTCACCATGGAAGAGAACTCCGCCCGGTTTTTTTCATCGTCGGGAAAGACGAACCCGAAGACCGGTCGGTTCTCTTTATCCTCGTCCGGGCTGAAGAGGTTGGCACCGTACTGGTTCAGGAAGCGGATTTTACCCTCCGGAGAGAGGCGCATGATGACGCTGCCGCTGCTTTCCACGAGATTGCGGTAGCTGTCGCGGTTGTGCCGCAGGCTGTCGAGCAGCGGCTCTCCGGTCCGCACGAGGACTATCATGCACAGCAGGGCGAGGCCGACCCCGGTGACGAGGGCGATGGCGCCGCCTTCGAGCAATGGACCGCGGATGATTTCGAGGTTGATCTTGACCACCATCCCCAGCCTGACGTTCTGGTCCAGTTGGAGAGGTTTGTAGGCGGCCAGCACGGCGGGTTCGCCACGCGCGTCCACAGTGGTCACGCCCTGTTCGCCCGCCAGGGCCAGTGCCATGGGTTTGCCGAGTCCCTTGCCGAAGGCCAGACTGGAGAGCTCGAGTTCCGTATCGCGCACCAGCTGACCGTTGACCACCATGAAGCGGATGCCGCCGGTCTGTTCCACCCGGACGGCGATGCTGCTCTTGGGTGCGGATTTGGCGAGCGTGGACTGGGCGAAGGCTACCTGCCCGATGGTGGCGTCAAGGGCACGGTCCTTGTGCATGATGCTGAGGTTGGAACGGTACATTTCGCGTATCATGGCGCTGTCCTTGAGCAGGCTGCGCCAGATCCATTCGCGGTGCTGCGAATAGGCGGACTCGTACTGGACATAGAAGGATATCGCCGCAACAGCCACGATGGCCGCGGCCAGCGTGGCGCCGAAAATCCAGATGTTGCTTTTGGTCAGTCGCATCCCGTCTCCCGCCGGAAGTTCGATTCTTCGATTGAAATTACGGGAAAAAAAGAACGGGGACCATGATAAAACGACCTGGTTTGACGCATCCCCCGCGCGGCGGTATCTCCCGGGGATGGATATCGGAATCAACGATAGGCTGGTCATCCCCGAAGCCGAGGTCCGGTTTACCTTCAGCCGTTCCTCGGGGCCCGGGGGGCAGCATGTGAACACGGCCGACACGCGCGTGACCCTGCTCTTCGACGTGGAGGCCTCGCCGACCCTGTCGCGGTGGCAGAAGGACCGTCTGACCCGTGCGCTCGCTTCGCGCATGGGGAAGGACGGGGTGCTGCGCGTCTCCTCCGAGAGCGAACGGAGTCAGAAACGCAACCGGGAGGACGCGATCCGGCGTTTCGCCCAGCTTCTTCGCGATGCTCTGAAAAAGCGCAAGACCAGACGGGCCACACGGCCAACGCGCTCCAGCGTCCGTCGGCGGCTGCAGAGCAAAAAGCATCGCGGCGCCATCAAGAAGGCACGCGGCAAGGTGGGCGGAGACGAGTAGCGTCCGCTTTCCTATGGAGCGTCGCTCCCGGCCTGCTCGGGCGCGTGCGGCTCTTCCTGAAGCCGTACGCGGTGTCTCGGAAGGCTTTGCGGGCAGTGTTCGTTCATGTACCGGATGAGCCCCTCGCGGATGGCGCAGCGCAGGTCCCACGCCGCACCCGCGTTGTCCGCGCTCACGAGGGCCCGCAGCGTCACGGTGTCCGGGCCAGCGTCCGTCATCTGCAGCACGCAGGTCTTCCCGTTCCAGAGCCCGGAATTGGCTTCGCACAGACTGCGCAGTTCTTCGCGCAGTTGATCCATCGGTACGGTGTAATCCGCATGCAGGAACACGCTGCCGAGTATCTCCGCGCTCTTTCTGGTCCAGTTCTGAAATGGGGTTTCGAGAAAATAGGAAATGGGCAGGATGATGCGGCGCAGGTCCCACGTCCTGACCACCACGTAGGTGAAGGTTATCTCCTCGATGCGGCCCCATTCGCCCTCCACGATGACCACGTCGTCGATGTTCACCGGATGCGACAGGGCCACCTGAATCCCGGCCACCATGGCGCCGAAGGTTTTCTGGGCGGACAGGCCGAGCAGGATGCTGAATACCCCGGCCGAGGCCAGCAGCGTCCCGCCGAGGGCCCGGAACCGCTCGAACAGCAACAGCGCTCCAGCCACGGCGGCGATCCAGACCACGACCGTCACGATGCGCTGAAGAACCCTGATGCGCGTATGCACCTGCCGCGCGCCGAGGTTGTCCTCCACGTTCACATCGTACCGCCAGAGGGTCGCATCGCAGAAAATGGACACCACGGCCGTGACGCCCCAGGCCGCGAGCATGATCCAAAGGATGTTCAGGGCCGTCCCGAGCGTTCTGGTTGTTGTTGTGTCCAGCTGCGCCAAGGGCACGAGCATGCCCACGGCGAAGATGACCGCCGCAGTGGGGATGAGCATTCTCGTTCTTGAGCGCACGGAGTCCACCAGCGCGTCGCGAAAGCGGACGCTGCCGGACTTCCGGCCCCGGAAAAGCCAGATCAGCAGGCCCGCCGCCGCAAGGAGTGCAGCGGAGGCAAGCGCGACGCGGGCCGTGAGTCTCATCAACTCCATTGATTCCATGGCACCTCCTCCCAAGGTACGTGGTCAAAGGTCGGACGACCGTCACGATAACGGTAACCGGTCGAAGTGGTGGATTATTGTTTATCCGGATCGAAAAAGGCCGCCGGGGAGCCTGCTGGCATCCCCGGCGGCCCGGGTGAGTGCGGCGCCGCGTCAGCTCCAGCGAATGAGGCGGGTCTCGTACTTGCTGCCGAGGCCCGGATGTACGGGCATGATGCGCACGCCGTAGCGCACCGGCCCCACGGTCGTGGGGGAGTATTGGGCTTCGAAGGTCAGGGTGTTGCCCTCGGAGTGCCTGATGGTCATGGGCACCACGTCGATGGGGCGGGTGCCGGATTCGTCGGCCACCACCATTTCGGCGAGCAGCTCCTCGTCGTGCAGCTGCCCCTTCTCCACCTGCGCGGTGATGTGCAGCGGTTCGCCGTAGCGGATGACGTCGCCGCTGATGCCGGTGACCCGCACCTCCCTGACCGATGCGGTTGCGAACCGGCCGGGGATGCGCCTTCTCCAGCCGCCCACCTCGCGGGCGAGGGAGTATCCGTCACGGGAGCGTCTCGAGGAGAGCTCCAGCGCGGGCCGGTACAGCTCGTCGATGTAGTCCTCCACCATCCTGTGGGTTCCGTACTGTCCGAGGGAGCTCTTCATGGCGGCCCTCATGCGCGCGACCCATGCGTGCGGCACGCCGTGCTCGTCGCGCTCGTAGAACTCCGGCACCACCTCATGCTCCAGCACGGAGTAGAGATGGTCCGCGTCCACGATGTCCTGATTGACCTGCGTGTCGTAGACCATGCCCTGCCCGATGGCCCAGCCGTTGGCGCCGTCGTAGGCTTCATCCCACCAGCCGTCCAGCACGCTGCAGCTGGGGACGCCGTTGGCGGCGGCCTTCATGCCGCTGGTGCCGCTGGCCTCCATGAGCCGCGTTGGGTTGTTCAGCCACAGGTCGGACCCGGCCACGAGCAGGCGCGCCAGCCGGATGTCGTAGCCTTCGAGGAAGATGATCCGCCCCATGAAGTCGTCCTGTTTGGCGAGCCTGACGATGAGGTTGATGAAGCTCGCGCCCACGGTGTCCGCCGGATGCGCCTTGCCCGCGAAGATCAGGTTCACGGGTCGGTCCGGGTTGCACAGGATGTTCTTGATGGTCTGCATGTTGTGCAGGATCAGCGTGGGCCGCTTGTAGGCGGTGAAGCGGCGGGCGAAGCAGATGGTCAGGTGGCCCGGGTTCAGCTCGCGCAGGAAGTGCCGGAGCCGGTTAGGGGCTTCGCCCTCGCGCTCCCACTGGTTGGTTATGGAACGGCGAACCGCGTCGTAGAGCCGGTCCTTGAGGCGGCAGTGGGTGTCCCACAGCTCGCGGTCGTCAACGGCCTCGAGGCAGTTCCAGTCCTGATGCCCAAGCAGGGCGTCGTGCAGGCCGACATGGCAGTTGCGTTCGATGAGGCCGCGCATCTCCTCATCCACCCAGGAGGGCATGTGCACGCCGTTGGTCACGTGACCGACGGGTACTTCGCCCAGCAGGAAGCCACGCCAGAGGTCCATCCACATCTTGCGGGAGACCTCGCCGTGCAGCCTGCTCACGCCGTTTCTGCGGCAGGACAGGCGCAGGGCGAGCACCGTCATGTTCAGGTGGTCCGACTCTTCGGCATACATGTGACCGAGGTTCCAGAGGCTGTCCCACGGTACACCCATCCCGGCTGCGTAGTTGCGGAAATAGTTCTCCACCAGCGATTTTTCGAACCGCTCGTTGCCTGCGGGCACGGGCGTGTGCATGGTGAAGACCGTCGCGCCGCGCACCGCTTCCTTCGCCTCGGAGAACTCCATGCCTTCCATGACCATGAGCTGCCGGATGCGCTCCAGCAGCATGAACGCGGAGTGGCCCTCGTTGAGGTGGAAGATGCTCGGCTCGATCTCCAGGGCGTTGAGCAGCCGCACGCCGCCGATGCCGAGGATGATCTCCTGCTCGATGCGCCCCTTGGAGGACGGCTCGTAAAGCCTCGCGGCGATGTCGCGGTCCGGGCGGGAGTTCTCCATGACGTCCGTGTCCAGCAGGTAGAGCGAGGCGCGGCCCACGCGCACCTCCCATATCTGGGCGAAGACCTGTCTGCCGGGAAGGTCCACGGTGACGAGGATTCGCTCGTCGTCCACGTTGTGCAGCGGCGCAACGGGCATACTCGCGAAATCGTTCTCGCGGTATTCCACCACCTGATCGCCGTAGCCGTTGATGCGCTGGTGGAAGTAGCCGTTCTTGTAGAGCAGGGACACGCCCACGAAGGGCAGGTTCAGGTCGCTGGCGGACTTGATGTGGTCTCCCGCGAGCAGGCCGAGGCCCCCGGAGTAGACGGGGATGCTCTCGTGCAGGCCGAATTCCATGGAGAAGTAGGCCACGGGGTTGTCCCACGTGATCCCCTCCGTGTCCGCGACGGCCTTCTCGGCCATGTACGCGTCGAAGCGGGCGAGGATGTCGCGGAAGCGGCCCATGAAGGCCTCGTCTGCGCTCAGTCCCGTCAGCCGCTCGCGGTTCATGGTGTCCAGAAAGCGGACCGGGTTGGCTTCGCAGGCGTCCCAGTGTTCGGGGTCGATGTCGCGGAACAGGGCCTGCGCGTCCTTGTGCCAGACCCACCACAGGTTCTCCGCCAGCTCCCTCAGCCGGGCGAGCGCCTCGGGCAGTTCGGTCACCACGGAAAACGACCGCAGCCGGGGCTGCGTGGTGTTGACCCCGGAAAAGCTGATGAGCTCGCTCGGGGTCGCGGCCAGCCGCTGCACGCCGGCCACGCGTTCCGTGCGCGCGGTGGCGGACCGGGCGTAGGCGTCCTCGTAGAGGGGGTAGAAGTTGTCCCATGTGGTCTCCTCGGAGAGCTCTCGCGCGGCGTCGCGGCGCTGCTCATGCTCCTCTGCCTCCCAGTGGGTGAAGCGATCCAGAAAGTCGGTGAGCTGGCTTCTGGCTCCTGCGTAGTCCTGCTTCAGGCGGTCCAGCACCAGTACGCCGGGGTGTCCCTCGGGGTGCTTTTCCTGTACCCACTGGCCGAAGCCCGCGCGGTTGGAGGTCACGGTGGGGACGGCAAAGCTGGCGCTCTCCATGGGTGTGTAGCCCCACGGTTCGTAGAAGGACGGGAACACCGTCAGGTCCATTCCGGCAAGCGCGTCGTAATATTCCATGTCGAGCACGCCGTCGTGCCCGTCGAGGTAGACGGGGATGAAGATGGCGCTGCAACGATCGTCCGCCTCGTTGTCGAGGCCCGCGTTACGGCAGGCGTTGACAATGGGGTCCTGGTCCGGGCTGCCCAGATGGTGGGTGGCGATGCCCGCGTATTTTTCCATGCCGTAATGGCCCTTCTTGATGCGCATGCGCGCCTCGTCGCTGAACCCGGCGTAGCCGCAGCTCACCAGCAGGAAGGTGATTACCTCCACGTCCTGCCCCTGAAGTCTGCCGTTGAGCTCGCCGAGGCTCTCGATGAGCATGTCGATGCCCTTGTTGTGGAATTCGTAGCGTCCGCTGGTGGCCACGAAGAGCGTCTTTTCGGGGTCGAGCTCCCTTTCAAGGAAATGGGAGGCGAACTCCAGCAGCCGCTTTCTGGAGCGCTGCTTCCGGGCCATGACTTCTTCCGGTCTGCCGAAGTCGTCGAGGTTGAAGCCGTTGACCGTGACCACGCTCGGGTTGGTGCCCAGCAGGGTGGCGGCCTCGCGTCGGGTGATGTTGCTGACCGTGGTGAAGCAGTCCGACTCACGGGCCGAGACCGATTCCATGGAATGTTTGGCGGCCACGCCGAAGACCTTGGACTCCTGCGTGGGCTCGATCTCGTCCAGGATGGCGTAGATATCGTTGCCCGAGCCGGACATGGAGCGGCCGAGCATGGTGGCGTGGGTGGTCAGCAGGGTGCAGACCGCCGGGGCGTGTTTGCGAAGGTGCAGCACTCCGGCCCCGGACATCCACTCGTGGAAGTGGGCGTAGACGTCGGACACGTCCGCCGCGTCGTCCGCGAACTCCTTGATGACCATGGCCGCCGCCGTGCTGAAGATCACGGGCTCCACGTAGTCCCAGCCGCCGGTCATGGAGTCCACGCCGAAGTCGTTCCAGAGCTGGAAGAGCAGTTTGTCGTGATCGGGCACGGCCTGCAGGAAGTCCACGAGCAGGGCGTAGGGCCGGCCGGGGGCGTCCCAGCGTCCGGTCTCCACCGGAATGGAGCGGTCCGCGAGTCGCTTGAGCGCCGGGCGAAGCTCGTCCGGCGGTTCGCCCGGCTCGAAGCCGGGGTTGCGGGCCAGCTTGGGGCCGATGACGGCGTAGCGCCGCTCGAAGAGGCGCGAGGCGTGTCCGGCCTTGCTGTTGAGGACGGTGTGGATGCCGCCGACCTTGTTGCATACTTCCCAGGAAACTTCGAAGAGCCAGCTGTTTTCCATGCCGATGCTCCTATGCGGCCTTGTCGGCGGTTTGTCTTTCAATGGTCAGGGCGATGTCGTTGAGAACGTTCATGTAGGTGATGAACGCCTGATGCGGCGTCGGGTACGGGTTGAAATACTTGTGCACGTCGCCGTCCGAGAACCACTTGGTGCACATGTAGTAGAAGTGGTCCGAGGTCAGCAGTTCGCGCCACGTGGCCACCACTTCGTCGTCACCGCAGGCAAGCACCTTGTCCTCAAGGGAGTAGGCCAGCTCCGCGGCGGCGTCCTGCATGGGGTTGCCGAGCCACGCCGAGATGTCCCGCTCCAGATCCGCCCACGAGGTGAAGTAGGGTACGTCCAGCTGCGCCACCGGGTCGCTGATGGCCGAGGCCTCTGCGGGTGTGCGGAAGGCGAAGTCTCCATGTTGCATGAGCATGTCGGGCAGGGCGCGGAAGAACTCGAAGATGCCGGTGTCCGCCCACTGGTGTTCCCCGAAGGTCTCGTAGTCCATGAACAGGTTGACGGTTTCTCCGGTCCCCGCGGTGGAGTGCACCCAGCGCGCGAAGGTGTCGGCGGACACGGGCCACTGGTCCCAGTTGCGGTCCGAGAAGCGGAAGGCGATGTCGTCCGAGAGCCGGTAGTTCTTGAGCAGAGCCTTGAGTTTGTAGCACCCGGCGGGCTGGTAGGCGAAGTTTGGCGAGCGCCAGCCGAGCACCTGATCCGCGCCCTCGGCGAGGATGGTGGAGAAGCCCATGCGCTCGATCTCGCGGGCGAGGTCGTTGTTGTAGATCAGTTCGGTGTTGCGGAAGGTGCGGGCGTCCGTGCCGAAGAAGTCCCGGATGACCTCCCGGTGCTGCTTCACCTGCCTGCGGAATTCCTTTCTGGAAAAGAGAAACGAGAGCGAGTGGTAGTAGGTCTCGGCAATGAATTCCACACACCCGGTGTCGGCGAGCCGCCGAAAGGAGTCCAGCACGTCGGGCCTGAATTCCTGCATCTGCTCCAGCGCCACGCCGGTGATGGAGTAGGCGACGCGGAAGTCCCCCCGGTGCCGCTCGATCAGTTCGAGCATCATTCGGTTGGCGGGGATGTAACACTTGTCCGCCACCTTGTTCATGATCTCACGGTTGGCCCGCTCGTCGCGATACGGCCTGCCGGTGCCCAGATCGAAAAAGGAAAACGACTGGTCCAGCCGGGCGGGCTGATGCACCTGAAAATAGAAGCAGATAGAGGTCATGCCGGTTCTCCGCACAGTTGCGAGTAAATGTCCATCACCTGCTCCGCGGCCTGCTCCCAGCGGATCTTCTTGAGCGTTTCGGCTCCCTTGCGGGCCAGCTCCGCGCTCAGTTCGTCGTCGGTGATGATCTCGAGGATGCTCTTTGCAAGCAGGTCCACGTCCCAGAAGTCCACCTTCACGGCGTTGTCCAGCAGCTCGGCCACGCCGGACTGACGGGACACGATGATGGGCACGTCGTGCACCATGGCCTCAAGCGGCGTGATGCCGAACGGCTCGGACACGCTGGGCATCACGTACAGGTCGCTCATGGCGTAGATGCGTTCCACGTCCGCCCCGCGCACGAAGCCGAGGAAATGGAAGCGGTCCGCAAGCCGCCTGTCTGCCATCATCTCCACCATGCGCGGGAACATGTCTCCGGATCCGGCCATGACGAAGCGTACGTTGCGATAGTGTTCAAGCACCTTTGCCGCGGCCTCCACGAAATAGTCCGGGCCTTTCTGGAGCGTGATGCGCCCGAGGAAGAGCACGATCTTTTCCTTGTAGGGCTTGTGCAAGCGCAGCGCGCCGAAGCGCCGGTCCCGGGAGACCGCGTTGTAGACCACCTTCACCTTTTCCGGCGGGATGGAGTAGCGGGTGATGATCCTGTCGCGCGTGTAGTGGCTCACGGCGATGATCGTGTCGGCGGCCTCGAATCCGGCCCGCTCGATGTCGTAGACCTGCTGGTTCACGTGCTCGCCGCTGCGGTCGAACTCCAGCGCGTGGGCGTGGACAACCAGCGGCCTGCCGGAAACGCGTCTGGCCTCGATGCCTGCCGGGAAGGTCATCCAGTCGTGGGCGTGGATAACGTCGAAGTCCCCTTTCACGGCGAGGTGCGCACCGATGACGCCGTAGCGCACGATCTCGGCCATGAGGTTGTCGCCGTAGCCGCCCGAAAAGTCGGACTCCATTTCGCCCACGATGTCCTCGATGCGCAGGTTGCGCTCGGTCTCGAGGATGGAGCGGTATTCCTTTTCCGTGATGTAGGGCCGAAGCGGTGAGAGGACCTCGAGCACCTTGACCCGGTTGGTCAGCTCGGCAACTTCGCGCACGCCCACGGTGCCGCGGACCTGATTGGCGCCGATGAGTGAGAGGTGCGCGGCGTCCTCGCCGGATTCCAGCCGCGGCAGCACGAAGCTCACGTCCGTCCCCAGCGTGGCGAGCCCCTTGGTCAGGCCGAGGCATGCGGTGCCGAGGCCCCCCGAGATGAATGGCGGAAATTCCCACCCGAACATGAGTACCCGCATCCTATTTTCCTCCCAGCAGGCGGTGCAGCCTGATCACTTCCCCGACGCTCCAGGCCTGCGCGACGCAGCCGTCCGGCCGGTGGGGCGGATCGCCCGTGTAGATTTCCGGGATGGAGGCGATGCCGTATTCCTCAGGAAACGCGTCGAGCAGCGGCGTGAGATAGTCGCGCAGGAACTTGCGTGCCGAGGCCGCATCATGGGCCTGCCGCAGAAAGGCTTCGCCGAAATGGCCGGTCAGCCACGGCCAGACCTGTCCCTGATGGTAGGCCGCATCCCGCTGGTCGGGGCCGCCCTCGTAGAACGGCGCATAGGACGGATTGCGGGGCGAGAGCGTGCGCAGGCCGAAGGGCGTGAGCAGATGCTCCTGCACGGTTTGGATCACGGCGCGCATCCGCTCGATTCCCAGCATGGAGTAAGGCAGGGATACTGCGAAGATCTGGTTCGGCCGGATGGAGCGGTCCTGCCCGTTGCTGCCGGCGACATCGGCGAGGCAGTTGTCCTCGTGATTCCAGAAGCGGTCCTCGAAGGCGGCATGGACGGCCTCGGCGGCGGTTTCCGCCCGCCCTGCGAAGGAGTCCACCGAGCTCCTCTCTGACGAAAGCTCAAGGAAAAACCGCAACGCGTTGTACCACAGGGCGTTTATCTCCACGGCGGCTCCGTGACGCGGCGTGACGGGTCTGCCGTGCGCCTGCGCGTCCATCCACGTGAGCTGCGTGTTTTCGTCCCCGGCAAACAGCAGCCCGGACTCGTCGATGCGGCAGTGCGGCACCTTGCCGTTCAGGTGGGCGGCGACGATGTTGCGAAGCGCTGGATACAGGGCCTCCTGAACGAACCCCATGTGCCCCCCGAAGCGCAGGTATTGCTGCACGGTCCAGAAGAAGAGCAGCGAGGCGTCCACCGAGTTGTACGCCATGTGCGAGGACTGCTGGGCCAGATAGTTCGGCAGCAGACCGTCGCGCTCAAGGGAGGCGTATGCGGCCATGACCTCCTCGCCGAAGCCTTGTCTGCCGCAGCAGAAGGCCAGCCCGGGCAGGGCCAGCATGGTGTCGCGCCCCCACTCGCCGAACCAGTGGTATCCCGCCACCACCGAGGGCATATCGTCGCGGTTGCGCACGAGGAACTGCCGTCCCTGATACTTGAGGAACCGCACATGCTTGCGATTGGAGCGGCAGCGGGAGAATTCCTCCTCGCGGCGCGCCAGCTCCGCCCTGCGTCTGCGTTCGGGGTTCTTCACCTCTTGGGTGGACGCCGCGAAGACCACGGGCTTGCCTTTTCTCAGCGGGAGTTCAAAAACGCCGGGGCTGAATAGGTCCTCGTGATATTCGAAGCCACGGCTCCGCTCCTTGAGGTATTCAAAACTGTTGTACCACTTCGGGCCGGGATAGAACTCGTTGGTTCTGTTCAGCGTCATGTAAAGCGGCGGCATCCCTTCGTACGGGTCGACCTTGCGCCCGTTGTTCACCGGGAAGGTCTTGGGGCGCAGGTGCATGTTCTCGTGCGCAAGGGCGTGGATGTCGCGGTAGGCCAGCAGCGGCCTGAGTCGCAGGGTGGGAGAGAGGTCCCCTTCGAGCAGCTCGTAGCGGATCAGGACGGTGTTCTCGCCGTGCACCATCATGATGCTCTTGCGCACCACCGCATCGCCTATGCGGTAGGTGGCGCTTGGCGTCAGCCCCTGTTCGAAACCGTCGGAGAACTGATGCCCCGTTGGGTGGTACACCCCGGGGTACTTGTTGGTGGAGAGGAAGAACTCCTTTTCCCCGTGCATGAGGGAGGCTTCCACCTTGGAGAGCAGCACGAAGCTGCCCCGAGGCTCGCGCAGGGCGGCCACGAGCATGCCATGGTACTTTCTGGTGTGGCAGTTGATGACCGTGCTGGAGGCGTAGCCGCCGAGGCCGTTGGTGTCGAGCCACTCCCGGCGCTGCGCCGCCTCGGTGTTGATGCAGTCTTCCCGTTGGACTTTTCGCATGTTCCGTGCCCTTCGTTGCGTGCTGTGGTTGCCCTCCGGCAAAGGGCCGGAGGAGACGGGTCAAACTTCAGCATAAATACAAACGGGGACAGGATTGCAAGCGAAAGATGACGATCTCGCGTTATAAAACGAATCGTCTGAAGATGGTGAAAATCAACAGGGTGTTGGAAGGTGTAAAATATGTTTATTCAGTGTGTTGAGGGGGTTTTTCTACAATGCCGCAGCAGTGTGCGGTGGCGGCTGGTTCCGCGCGGGAGAGCACGATCTGCAGGTCGTTGATATGTCCGTGGATGAATCCGGCCTCGCACACGCCGAGGTAGTAGTTCCACGTACGGCGGAAATACTCGTCGAAGCCCAGCGGGGCGATGGACTCCCAGTTGTCGTTGAAGTTGCGTCGCCACTGCCGCAGGGTGTTGGCGTAGTGCAGGCCCACGGCGTCCACGTTCTGCACGGTGAGCGCGGTGTGTCGCGAAGCGGTGGCGCATATCCTCGTCAGCGAGGGCAGCGTCCCGCCGGGGAAGATGTGCTTGCGGATCCAGTCCATGCTCCTGCGGTAGCGGTCGTAGTGCGGGTCCTGAATGGTGATGACCTGAATCACCGCCACGCCGGACGGCGTCAGCAGCCGTTCAAGGGTGCGGAAATACTCGGCGTGATAGCGGTGCCCCACGGCCTCAAGCATCTCGATGGACACAATGCGGTCGAAGCGTTCGTTCAGCTTGCGGTAATCCTGAAAACGAATCTCCACCAAGTCCTCCAGCCCGGCGCGGCGGATGCGTTCGCGCGCGTAGTCGTACTGTTCGCGGGAGACGGTCACCCCGGTCACGCGGCAGCCCTTTTCCCGCGCGGTCTGTTCGGCAAAGCCGCCCCAGCCGCAGCCTATCTCCAGCACGTGGTCGTCCGGCCCGATGCAGGCCTTGTCGGCCAACACCCGGTTCTTGCGAAGCTGGGCCTGCTCCAGATCCTCGTCCGGGTCGCACGGGTTGCGGTAGATGCCGCTGGAATAGGTCATGGTCGGGTCGAGGAAGCGGGAAAACAGCTCGTTGGAAAGATCGTAATGAGCCGAAATATTGGTCCGCGAACCGGCCTCGTCGTTCTTCGGCGCCTTCTGGTGGCGGCAGCGCTGGAACAGGCCGCATGAGTCCTGCGCCAGCCGCTTGAGGATGTTTCCCGCCGGTGCGTTCACCTGCCGGTTCTCGAGGAAGAAACGAAACAGCGCCACCAGATCGGGCGAATCCCAAAGCCCCTCGCTGTATGCCTCGCCGAGGCCGATGTCACCGTGAAACGCCGCCATGGGGAAGAAAGCGTCCGAGTGTATCCGCATGGACGCCTCGCTGCCGGGCCGGTCGTCGCCGAAGCGTTTCTCCGAGCCGTCGGGGAGCGAAATGGACAGACTGCCCCGCTTCATGGCCCGGAGGTGACGGAAGACAAGGTGGCGGCAGGTGGATTCCTTTACCGAGCTGGATTTCTTGCTGCGTATGGTCATGGGGCTGGCCGGAGCGGGTTTGGGGTGATAGTCGATCTTTTTGCCGAAATGGATTTTCCCGGCTTCCCACAGGATGCGCGGGAAGGTCAGGTGCGCGGTGAAGGGGCGGGTGAGCGCGACCCGGGCAAGGGTCGCATCGGAGATCGGCTGCCGTGCCCCTTCTTCAACCAGCGATGCCTCGAAGACCTTTTCGCCTTCCCGGTGCAGGCTCACGGTCGCATCCAGCCCGTGGCGCACGTCACCGAACCGGAAGCGGTACTCGCCGCTGCGGTCGAAGAAAGGCGAGACGTGAAAGGCCTTGTCGGCTCGATACTGAGCCGGGAAGCTGTCAGTTTCGCCATTTCCCGGCAGGGGATACACGTGTTTTTCCCCGAAGGTGTTGTTGACCTCAGCCACGCAGCCGAGGTGGGAGCCGTCGCGAAATATCCAGTAGAAGCTCACCGGATTGAACACGTAGTTCAGAAAGCGCGCGGAGGTGGCCACCAGCACGGTATCGTGCGCTGTGATCGTCATTCCGTGCGGTTCCAGCATTCGGGCGAGCTTGTCGCGGATCGTGCCGGGGCCGTCTTCGAGGTAGTCGGCGTCGTGCACGGAAGCCAGTCTGACGCGGTTGTGGCCGAACAGGCGCAAGCCCCGGTCCAGTTCGTCCAACTCGTCCAGATCCAGCAGATAGGTGTAGAGCGGATATTCGAACCGATGGGCTTTCGGCCAAGTCCGCTCGTGCCGGACGCGGCAGTTCAGCAGGCGGCTGTTCAAAGCGCCTCTCCGAAATGCGCCGCGACCCGCGCTCCGGAGCGGGCGCCGTCCTCGTGGAACCCGTAGCCCTGATACGCGCCGCAGAAAAAGGTGCGGTTGCTGCCGTCGAGTTCGGGCAGCTCCTTCTGGGTGGCCATGGAGGCCAGCGAATACTGGGGGTGCTCGAAAAGCACGTCCTCTATGACCGTGCCGCTGATGGGCTCGCGCACGGGGTTCAGGGTAACCACGTACTCTTCGTGGCTCTCGATGCCCTGAAGGCGGTTCATGTGATAGCTCACGCCCACCGGCGCGTCCGCAGGGCGGCCGGGGTCGCGGATGAAGTTCCACGAGGCGCGACCGGCCACGCGCGGCGGCAGGAATTCCTCGTCGGTGTGCAGCACCACGCGGTTGGCGGCGTAGCGCCACGGGCCGAGCAGCCTTTGTTCCTTTTCGTCCGGGTCGGACAGCAGGCGCAGGGAGTCCGAGGCGTGGGTCGCCAGCACCACGGCGTCGAACTCCTCGGAGCCGTGGTTGGTTGCAATGTGTACGCCGTCGTGGTTGCGCCTGACCGACCAGACCGGGGTGCCGGTGCGCACCTCGCCGGTGAATTCTTTCGTAAAGGCGCGGACGTAAGTGTCGCTGCCGCCCTTCACGAAATACCATGGCGGGCGCTCCATGTAGTCCAGCAGCATGTGGTTGTCGAAGAAGCGCACCAGCGCTTCGGCGGGAAAGTCGTGGGCCTCGCCGTCGGGCGCGGACCAGATGGAGCCGGCCATGGGCAGCAGGTAGTTGTCCTCGAACTCCCGGCTGTAGCCGTGGGCTTCAAGGTAGTCTCCGATGGTTACGCCCTGAAGCCGACCTTCCTCGAGGTCCTTCCTGGCCTCGGTGCAGAAGCGCCTGATGCCGGAGAGCATGCGCCAGAAAACGGGGGAGACGAGGTTGCGCTTGCGCGCCAGCATTCCGCGGATGCCCGTGCCCGCGTACATGAACCCGGTGGCCGGGTCGTGGAAGGCGAAGGACATGTCCGATTCCGCCCGCTCCACGCCGAGGTCGGCGAGGAAGCTGTTGAAGGTCGGGTAGTTGGGTTCGTTGAAGACGATGAACCCCATGTCCACCGGCACCTGTCCGCCGTTGCGGTTGACCCGCGCGGTGTGGGTGTGTCCGCCGAGCTTCGGCTCCTTTTCGAACAGGGTCACATGGTTGCGTCTGGAGATGAGATGGGACGCGACTATGCCCGAGATGCCGCCGCCAATGACGGCCACTCGCAGGCCACCGGAAGTGAGATCGATATTTTCTTGAGACATGCCGCTTCCATACCGCAGGAAAACCGATATGGGAAGTGCCGTGGAGAATTTTTGCGAAAGATCGTCGCGTGGGCGCGTGATCATGGCTCCCGGCTTGAAGCGGCGTCCCGGAGCCGCTGCTCGCGGCGAAGCTCGATGCGGCGCAGGATGACCCGCGCCGGTTGAAAGGTTACCGGGCCAAGCACGGCCCATGTGCATATCCAGCCCAGAATGGCGTGCAGCAAAGGGACGCCGAGTACCTCGAACGAGCCGATGGGGTCGGTGACAACGATTCGGATGATCTCGGGCACGGAGGTCTCAAAATGGTCGACCCCGAGGATGGTCTCGCCCAGCCGCAGAAACGGGATCATGAGCATGTACTGAAGCGGGGTGAAGACCAGCGAGATGCCGCTGGTGACGGCCTTGTTGCACCGGAACAGCCAGGACAGGAGCAGGGCCATGATCGGGTTGGTGCCGATCTGCGGCCACGTGGCCGAGACGAAGCCCATGATGCAGGCCAGCGCCACCATGGCCGGCGAGGTGCCGCGCCGCAGCTCGCGCATGACGGGTTCGCGCACGCGCCGCCGCCAGAGCCGGACGGGCCAGCTCGCCTGTTCGTTCCGGGAAGATTTCATGAAATCCGTCATAATCTTTTTCCGCACAAAAAAACATGCTAGAGATGGAGGTGATTCCCTCTCACCTTCGTCAAAGGAAACAGCATGGAACATGTGGAGACGGTCTGGATAACCGGAGCGACCAGCGGCATCGGGCAGGCGCTCGTGGAGCGCTTTGTTTCGGACGGCAAGCGCGTGGCGATCACGGCGCGCAGCCGGGAAAAACTGGAGGAGCTGGTAAAGGGCCGTGAAGCCGTGGTTGCCGTGCAGGCCGACGTGACGGACGACGAGGACGTGAAGCGCGCCTACGTCGAGGTCCGGGAGGCGCTCGGCGTGCCGGATCTGGTGATCGCCAACGCGGGGACGCACATCAACATGGCCGCCAGCGAGCTCGACGCCCGGAAATGCCGCAAGCTCATGGATGTCAACCTCTTCGGCGCGATGTCCACGCTGCTGGCCCCGCTGCCGGACATGCTGGCGCGCGGGTCCGGGCATCTTGCCGGGGTGGGGTCGCTCTCGTCCTACCGGGGCTTGCCGCTGGCAGCGGCCTACGGGGCCACCAAGGCCGGGCTGAACAATTTTCTGCAGAGCCTGCGCTTCGACGTGGAGACCTACGGCCTGTCGGTGACGGCCATCAACCCGGGGTTCGTCCGGACCCCGCTCACCGACCGGAACCCGTATCCCATGCCCATGATCATCAGCGCAGAGCGCGCCGCCGGATACATCGCGAACGGGCTGGCCCGCAGGAAGATGGAGATTCATTTCCCGCCGCTGTTCTCGTGGTCCTGCAAGCTGCTGCGAATCCTGCCGTATCCCGTCTATCACGCGCTGGTCAGGCGCATAACCGGAAGCCGCAACAGGAGGGGCTGATGGAAAAACTGCTCATACCCTTGTGCGCCATGATGCTGGCGGGGTGCTCCAACATCCCCGCATCCGATAACGCCGCGGGCGGCACGCCGTTCGTGCTTCAGGAGTTCTTTTCCGGCGAGCTGGAAGCCCACGGCGTCATACTGAGTCGGGGCGGCGAGGTGCGCCGGTCCTTCAACGCGGTGATGCGCGGCAAGTGGCATCAGGAAAACGGTGTCCTGCGCGGCGTCCTCACCGAGGACTTTGTCTTTGACGACGGCGAAGAACTTCAGCGCCGCTGGGAGCTGACCGGGACCGGCGAAGGGCGCTTCGAAGGCACGGCCTCCGACGTGGAAGGGACAGCCGTGGTGGAGAGCGCCGGCAACGCGGTGCGCATGGACTATTCGCTGGTGGTCCCGGTGAGCGGCCGCTCCGTCACCCTGTCCGTGGAGGACTGGCTGTGGCGCATGGAGCCGGACGTGGTGGTCAACAAGAGCACCATGCGCAAATGGGGTTTTCGCGTCGGCGAGATAATCACCACCATCATCCGTCGCAGGGACAAGGGCTAGCCCGAGGCCGTCCCGCGTCCTTCGGCGTGCGCGCGCAGATGCTCAAGGGTTACGTGCCTCAGGGCGGCCTCGTGGGTGCGTTCGAGGAGCACCGGCGGGGCGTGTCCTTCCTGTCGCGCCTCCTCCCAGCGCAGGGCGCACAGGCACCAGGTGTCCCCCGGGACCAGTCCGGGAAACCCGTGCTGCGGGGCCGGGGTGATGAGGTCGTTGCCGCGCGAGCGGGTGAAGTCCAGAAAACCCTTTGTCATGCGAGCGCAGACAACGTGGCTTCCGCTGTCCTGCGGGCCGGTCATGCAGATGCCGTGACGAAAGAAGCCGGTCATGGGACGGCTGCCGCACGGCTGGAGTTCGCCGCCGAGCACGTTCCGTGCTGACTCCTCGGGCCGGGAGGCCTCCTCTTCCAGCATGACCGTCCCCCGGAACCCGTCCACCATGAGCCACTGTCCGGTTCGGATGCACGAGGTGGCGTCGGGAATCCCGGTGACGCAGGGGATGCCGTACTCGCGGGCGATGATGGCGCCGTGCACCAGCATGCCGCCGCGCCGCTCCACCACGGCGCAGGCCATGGGGGCCACGAAAGTCATGTTGGGATCGAGCGCGTCGCAGACGAGCACCTCCCCCTTGCGGAAGGAGAAAAGGTCGTTCGGCCCCGTGACCACCCTTGCCGGGCCGCGCGCGATGCCGGAGGCGGCGGGCCAGCCGGTCAATCCCGAAGATTCGTCAGACACCGCTTTCTTTTCGTGCCATGCAAGCCCCTTGGGCATGGCCTTCTTGGCCTCGGTTCCGGTCTCATGGGGTTCAAGGCCCTGTGCGCGGGCACGGTCCAGCGCCTCGTTGTAGCGCGCCTGAATCCGGCCCAGATGGATGTTGTCGTCATCGCGCAGCCGGTATCCGGTGCGGGCCAGCTCCAGCACTGACGCGGCGAACTCCTTTCGCTGCTCCGGAAACGCGTTCAGGAACCGCTGCTCCAGTTCGTCCGAGCGCATGGCCGTTCCCGGCCTCGGATGCTGCGGTACCGCGTCCAGCGTGAGCCGGATGATGCCCCACGGCCCCTCGTCGCACCACGAGGTGCTGCAGGCAAGGTCGCCGAACGTTTCCATGAACGCGTCCAGCTTGTCGGAGTAGGGTCCTGACTCCGGCAGTCTGCCCGCCCGCAGCTCGGCGGCCAGTTCAGGGTCGCGGCGCACGATTTCCGCCATGTCCTCGAGCAGCGCGTTTCGTTCCACCGCCAGCAGATGCTGGCCCGAGAGCAGGGTGGTGAACTCGAACGGGTCGTCGGGCGTCACCGCGTCGTTGTACAGCATGCCGAACTGCCGCACCGTGTGCGCGAAGGGAATAAGCTCCCGCCAGTACACGTCCCGCCAGTGGGCGAGCCGCTGCTCTCGGGAGGCCAGCTCGTGCTTCAGTTCATCCGGGGACAGTGCGTCGAGGTCGAGCGCCTTCATGCGCCGGCTGTCCTCCTGCATCTCCGGCAGGATCGCCGACTCGATGCGCTCGCGAAGGTGCAGCAGGTTTTCGTGGCTTCTGGTCAGGCTCAGGTACCACGGGCGCTTGTCCGATTCGTTCCAGCCGTCTTCATCGCCGCGTCCGGAGAAAGTTGTAATCGGGCGTGACTGAAGAACGAACAGGCCTTTTTCGCCCATGGTCCACTCAACGTCCTGAGCGGTGCCGAAGATGTCTTCCACGCTGCGGCCGATGCGGAAGAGCTTGCTGGCCAGCCCGTCGTCCACCACCTGCGCCCCCGCGAGCTTGCGGTCGAGGACGTCGCCGCCGGAGCGTGCGAGCAGCGTGCGTTCGGATTCCGCGGCGTCGTCCACCACGTCTCTGGCCAGACCGGAGACCGCTTCGATGACCAGCCTGCTTTCATCCGTCGGGTCCTTGGTGAACATGACGCCCGAGGCGCGGCCGGGAATCATCGGCTGCAGGATGACGCCCATGCCCGACGCGTCCGCGCGAAGGGCCATCTCGTTGCGGTAGAGCATGGCCCTGTCGCTCCACAGGGATGCCCACACGAGGCGCACCGCCCGCAGGATTTCGTCGCGACCGTGGACGTTCAGCTCGGTCTCGTGCATCCCGGCGTGGGACAGGCCCGAGTCTTCGTCCCGTCCGCAGGAGCGCACCGCCAGCGGGCCGTTGCCCAGATGCGTCCGGACGGCAGCGAGCAGGTCCGCGGCGATTCGGGCGGGAATCTCCCCCCGGAGGAACAGGTTGCGCAGCGCCAGCGACGCATCCCATATCTCCTCCCAGCGCAGGCCGTCCATGTCGGCCTCGGCCATGGCGCGCACGCGCTCGGAAAAACCGTTGTGACGGACGAACGCGAAATAGGCCTCCGGCGGGAGAAACAGCGTGGGAGGGACCGGAATCCCTTCGCGGTCCAGTCGCTGGAGATTCACGACCTTGGCCCCGGCGTCAGCCGGGAGCGGTTCTCCTGCCGGAGTCGCGACGAGCGGGCGGATATCGGTGCTCATGGATTACTGCCTGTTCAGCCCCGAGGAGTCCCGTGGCGAGTGTTTCGCCGGAAGGCCGCCGCGTTGGCACGCCTCCCTGCATTGGTCTATGGAAAGACGGTCCACGATGCCGATCACGGCGGCCTCGTTCTGCATGTGAGGGTAGGTCGCCATGTCCGCCGAGGACTCTTCCTTGGCGATCAGACGGTTATAGGCCAGCGCACGGGCTGCGAGCAGCCGTTCGGTCTCGGGGTCCGGCGGGGCGAGGAGCAGATGACGGTAGGTCAGAACGTCGCCCGGGGGAAGCAGCCGTCTCCTGCCGTGGCGGGAGCGGCAGACCTCCTCCATGAGATGGACCACGCCCGGCGCTCCCGTGCGGCGGTGCATCAGCGGGATCATGAGGTGGTGAATGGAGCCGCACTCCACATACGTCCCGGCTGCCCCTTCGGCTGCCTCCGCCACCGCGTCCGCGCGGGCCGTGTCCATGTCGCGAATCTTCCGCGCATCCTCGGCGGCGAACCGGCGGACCGCTTCGATCATGGCTCCGAAGTCACCGGTGGCCGAGGTCTCGTAATAATCCATGAGGCTGCGTGTCCATGTCCGCTCCCGTTCATAGACCTCGCGCTCCGGTCCGCCCGAAGGGAGGTCCCCCGGTCCCTTGCCGGAGGCGAAGAACTCATGAATGGAGGCGAGGCGATCCATCCATGGGTGCACCTGCATCACCCGGACGCTGTCGGCGTGCAGCCGCTTGAGGAGCGCGCACTGTTCGGCGGCGTACAGAGGAAACTCGAAATCCGTCAGCATGAGGTATTCGTCCACCGGCAGCTCGTCGCGCAACATGGCCTCGAATCCGGGCGTCTCCGGCTCTTCCAGCAGCACCAGTGCGTGGCCCTGCATGGCGCGCTCCGCGAAGGGCAGCGTCTCGGGTCGGAACGTGGTGAACCCGAGCGTGATCGCCGGGCGTGCGGTCATGGGGCCTCCCTGCGGGTACCGGCAAGGCAGCCGTGGTCCCTCGCGGCCTGCATGGCCTGCATGACGGCGACCTCCTTGTGCTTGGCCTCGATCATCAGGTCGAAGTCGAACGGCACCGCATCGCAGAGTTCGCGCACGTCTGCGGCTTCCACCATGTCCGCGTGAGCGCCGTGCCGGGCGTCGGGGCGTCTTGAAGAGAGGTGCAGCTTGGGCCTGCCGTCCTGCTTGCGCCATGTCTCGCGGATTTGCGGCATGAGTTCGGGAAGCGACGTTTTTCCGGCATGAAAGCGATGATGGTGAATGTCGAAGACTGCGGGTATCCCGCATCTGCGGCAGACGGTCAGGATGTGCTCGGGCGTGAATATGCGTTCGTCGTTTTCCAGCACCAGGCGTGAACGCAGGCGTTGCGGGAGGTTTTCCACCTCTATGCACAGCCGGTCCACGGCCTTGTCCATGTCGCCGCAGCGGCAGCCTCCGTGCAGGATAACCTTGTGGGATGCGTCGAGGCCCATAAGCTCCAGAATGGTACAGGAGTAGTCCAGCTCCGCGACGGTTTTGCGCACCACTTCTGGGTTTTCCGAGTTCAGGACGTTGTACTGTCCGGGGTGCAGGGAAAACCGAAAATCCTTGTCCCGATATGCTTCGCCGAGCTCCGCCAGACGGTCACCGGCCATGGCCCGCCAGTCCAGCTGCATGTCCGGATGCGACGCAAAGGGCACCACGGATGAGCCGATGCGGAAAAGCCGCATGTCGCGGGTGTGCATCCAGTCGAGGATGAACTGCATGTCGTCGAGGTTGGTCCGGATCGTCCGGGAGAGCTTCTCCTCCGAGAGGCTGGCAAGACGAAACCCGTGGTTGGTGGACCGCTTGTGAGCGTGCATGACGCAGGGAAAGCCGATTCTTTCGATCATGCCCGACCGTAGCAGATATCTTGGCCTGTGGCATGTGTAAATTGCGTAGGGGCAAGGGCGAAAGAAAGGGCGGCCGGGGCCGCCCTTTCGGTGTCGGAAGGCTTATCCCTGTCGAAAGAGCTTTTTCCTGAAAGCAATGAGGCCGAGCAGGGGCAGGCCCATCAGCAGGAAGGTGGAGGGCTCGGGGACCGGCGCCACGCCCACGTTGTCCCAGTAGACGTCGTAGGATTCGCCGAAGTTGTATGAGTTCAGGATGATGTTTCCGAGCAGGCCGTTCTGGGTGTCATCGGCAAAGGAGAGGGCGAGGGCGTCGTTGATGTAGTAGTCCATGCTGGTGCCGGTGTACTTCATGGTGATGTCGTACCAGCGTCCGGTGTCGCTCGGAGCGACCATGTCGAGCCAGCCGCCCTCGAAATAGTCGAAAGCGTAGAAGCCGTCGTCGATTTCGCTTCCGGAGCGCCAGGCCACGAGAGGATAGCCCGAGACATCGCCGAAATTGTCGTAGGTGGTGCCCCATATGCCGACGTTGGAGTCGCCCCATGCGGAGTCGACGAACAGGTCGGCGTTGATGGAGTAAGAGCCGATGGGCACGTTGAAGTCGCGCTTCTTGCCTTGGTAGTTGTAAAAGCTGCTGTCCTGCTGGTCGGCGCCGTCGATGCCGATATGCAGGCGGTTGTCGCCGTCGAATACGGCGGTTTCGAACACCGCGGGCTCAAAGCGGTCGGTATACCAGCTGGAAAGGTCGGGGTCGTCGAAAGTGAGTACTTCCGCTTTTGCGGCATGGGCCGTCAGGGTGAAGACGGCGATCAGGCACATCAGGGCAAAACGTTTCATGGAACAGCCTCCTTGTATTTGTAAAACCGTATGGCGGGTATCAAAACCCATGCCAGACGATAACTGTCTGAAATAAATGACTGCTCTGAAGAAAGAGTGCCGGATTGTGTTAGGAAAGCCGTCGAACGTGTAAGAGTTTTCGACATAAAAATGTTCTGAATTCAAGCGGTTGCTCGCTGCTGACGCAATTCTTCAAAAAAGGACCGTGATTCGCGATGCTCGTTAAACGTATTGAAAATTGATTGCAGAATCGGATGCTATGTCATTTTGATTGGAAAAGCGGTTTTTTTTAAACAGGTTGATTTGTAGGGGGGAGCATTGGGCCAAGCCAAAAGTCCTGCAGATCATGCGCGGCTTCAAGAGCTCTCCGGCGCTCTCGCGCAGGGATATGCACGCGGGCGCAACCGACTTCATGGTGTTCGCCAATGCCTACTATCAGATGGTGCGCAACTGGCTGGGCGAGGTGGTGCAGCTGCGGCATCTGCCCGCCATCAACATGCGGCGCATGAAGAAAGCGGACACGTTTTGCATGTTGCAGCTCACCGGCGAGATAACCGAGTTCGAGCCGGGCGAGGTCCTGCACCTGCACAACTATGACGTGAGCCAGAGCGTCTACGGCCTGCCGGGCTATCTGGGTGCCATGCAGTCCATGCTGCTCAATGAGGACGCCACGCTGTTTCGTCGCAAATATTACAAGAACGGGGCGCACATGGGCTACGTCTTTTACGCGGGCGGCAATCTGGACAAGGACGTGCAGGACGAGATCACGGAGCGAATCAAGAGCACCAAGGGCGTCGGGAACTTCCGGTCCATGTTTCTCCATATTCCCAACGGCAAGGAAAAGGACGTGCAGATCCTGCCGGTGGGTGACTTCTCCACCAAGGACGATTTGGAGAAGATCAAGAACCTCTCGCGGGACGACATCATCGCGGCCCACCGGATCCCGCCGGCGATGGCCTGCCTCATCCCTGAGAACAACGGCGGCTTCGGCGACATCACCAAGATCGACGAGGTGTATCAGCGAAACGAGATCCGTCCGGTTCAGGACCTGCTGGCGGAGGGTGTGAACGAGGTCCTACCCAGCCGGGGCAGGGTCCGGTTTGACCCGGAAAATGAAACAAGTCCAATGTGATCGATAAGCGAGGTGATCACCATGGCGTTTCGAGTGCAATGCAAGTGCGGCAGAAAGGCGAGGATCTGCAGCTCAAAAGAAGTAGGCGGAGAGCTGAAGCAGGCCTACTGCCAATGCACGGACCCGACCTGCGGACACACCTTTGTCATAAACATCGAGTTTTCCCACACCCTCTCACCCAGCGCGCTGGACTTCCCCGATGACATGCGCCGCCGGATCCGCGAGACTGCGCCTGCGGAGCAGGCGAGTTTGTTTGGGTGAAGAGTATGTTGAAGCAGTAAAAGAGGAAGCCCCGGCAAGATGCCGGGGCTTTGTTTGTAGCCTATAGCATGGCCCAACAAGCATGTGCGACAATATGTCCAGCCGACAGGCTGGTTATGATCTAGTTTGGTGTCTGGATGCTTGGGCAGTGTGAGCCGTTTGTTGACTGTATCCATTAAAGGTACAATGCCAAAGACTCGACTTGCCGAGCCCATTAAACGCATGTTTAATCTTTCGCTTCTCCATCTTTCTTCTCAAGAGATGGCGCTGTTAGATAGGCCCTTGGTCATCTCGTGAATTCAAAATGACGGGCTTGTAGATACTGTTCAGGATTGTCCCGACGGGACATCGGTAGTGTTGTCGGCCTTACGCCACATTATCTCTGAGAGACGAAAGTAGCTGCCTAGGGTAGTGTTTTTTCACATCCTCGAGGGATGGCTCATTTGGATAGGCCCTGAGTCATTTTGTGAATTCAAAATGACGGGCTTGTAGATACTGTTCAGGATTGTCCCGACGGGACTATCGCTAGTGTTGTCGGCCTTACGCCACATTATCTCTGAGAGACGAAAGTAGCTGCCTAGGGTAGTGTTTTATCACATCCTCAAGGGATGGCTCATTTGGATAGGCCCTGAGTCATTTTGTGAATACAAAATGACGGGCTTGTAGATACTGTTCAGGATTGTCCCCGCGGGACTATCGGCGGTAATGGTTGGCTTTACGCTACAGAAACTCTTTAATCCAGAGTGTAGCCACCTGTTATGATGCATTGTATAAGTGCAGATTTAGCCAGCGTTAGGGCCGTGTGCTAACCTGCATGCTAGATATATGCGTGTTGTTTTCTTATTCAATATTCTCGCACTCTTGTTCACAGACCAGCTACAGCAGGTGAGAGATGTGGAAGCTAACATTAATGCTTACATCACCCCAAAACAATGAATGGGCAGAAGCAAGTAATGTCTTCGCTATCTCGACGCAGAGCAGTACTGAGAGCCAATCGGGAATTACAATGCGAATCCCGATAGGGCTCCTATCTGTGGAGCGCTTCATGCGAACCTCTCGATAGGCTATGTCCATGCACAAGGACTATTTCAAAGAAGCTAACGCAGTGTGCATTCAGGTTAGCCAACTAGACTGTGTTGTATTTCTACAACAATTGTAAGGCATAGTAAATAGGTGCCCCGGCAACCTTTCGGCTGCCGGGGCTTTCTTTATTCTTCGTTCAGTTCCGGGCGTATTCGCTTCGACTGTGGAATATGCGGGTTGATGACGTGCAGGGCTTCTTCCGAGCATTGGTGCAGCAGGTTCAGGGTGCTGGCTAGACTCGTCTCGGCGGAGGACTCGGTGATCTGCGCGAGCTCGTCCAAGGAGAAGGAGATGGAGTAAAGGCGGCAGAGGGCTTGGTGGGCGGTAAGGTTTACTGCTGCCATGATGCTTCGCCTCCGTGCTGGTGGATCCGGCTGGCCGGGGCGGCGCTGATGGCTACTTGCGTCGCACTGCGGCGGA
Source organism: Pseudodesulfovibrio halophilus DSM 5663 (assembly GCF_059568665.1). Classification (NCBI taxonomy): domain Bacteria; kingdom Pseudomonadati; phylum Thermodesulfobacteriota; class Desulfovibrionia; order Desulfovibrionales; family Desulfovibrionaceae; genus Pseudodesulfovibrio; species Pseudodesulfovibrio halophilus. The sequence continues at coordinate 122,633 of NZ_JCANTV010000008.1, forward strand.
CCGCTTCGGCCAGATAGTCCAGCGCGACCGATTCCGGTCCGGTCGCCTTGTCGCGCAACGTGTCGAGCGTTGCCGCCACATCGTGAAGATCATCCACTACGGAAAGGGAATTGGGGTGGGGCGTGTGTGCCATGAGGCTTCTCCTACGTTTGTTTATGGACATCCTTCGAAATGAAAGATGCCGGGTGGTAAACACAGCGTAGGAGCTGCTGGCGTATTCCCCCGAAGGGTATTGTATTCGGCCACCACCCGACAAAATATAGTCGTAGTTCTGCCCCTCGTCGGGCACAAAAAAACCACGTCTTTCGGGTGTGGCTTCCGCCTACGGTGTGTTTAGCACCTGAGAAGAGTTAGCCACAGGGGTGGGGTGGGTGTCAAGGGGGTTGCGGCAACGGAAGTTAGTCTTTGTGGTTTGATACCTTGAAATCAAAATGACGAACCATCTGTAGAATGATTTGAATCATAATGAGCAAGGTCAAGCACATAAAGAATATAAACAAGATAGAGAATGGATATATAGTAATGTTGAAGCAAAGTGTGTTGAGAGAAAAAGACATGCTGAAAATGTTGGAAAGGTGGTCAATTAACATTATGAAAACGAGAAAGATGCTTCCAACTGAAGATAGTATTGAAGCATAAAATACATACCGAAGTTTTAATCTATTTTCTATTTCAAAATCTGTGTGTTTATCGAAGTCAGTTTCTGACAATTGTTGAAATATGAATAGCGAAATCGTTGTTGTGAATCCAAATACAAGGGCAAGCAAAGATCCAAATGAGGATAGGGCTGTCTTTACCTGCCACTCACAGATGATGCCAACAAAGCTGAGAAGTACAGGAAGGGAGTGAGGAACGTAAAATCTAGAGGTCAATCTGTTAGATTTCTCGGTCCTAAACCCTTCCATGTACAGGGATATGGCTTTGAACAAAGTCTTTGTCATAAAGAGGTGCGAATGATTTCGAGGAACTCCTTGCGTAGATCTCCTCTGTCAGGCTGTACGTTATCTTTGAAGAGTGCTTTCAGGCAATACTTTTCCTGAAGGCCTTGTGATAATTTGCTATAAGAAACCGTCTTTTCGCCAGCTGCCGTAAGAACTTTGAAAGAGACCTCGTCAAGATCGCCCTCAGTGTAGTTGAACCGTGTTGCAACTTCTTCTTCGCATATTTCTAAGAAGTTTTCATAGTCATCTTTTTTTAGCATACTCGCCAGTTTATCCTTAAATATCTCCGTCAATCCTTTGCCCTTGCCTCGCAATGTAATTATACAAGGTTCCTCGGATGGTATTTCGTCTTTGTACTCAGGAGTTGTTGTGAATTTTAGGATCATCTCATTTCCACGTCCACTTTCAAGCATCTTTGTGAGATGCTTTCTATTTACTAATGGATTCATACAATAATGAAGATCTCGTGAGAAAAACTTTTTTACGCAAGAGTATGGGTTTTCACGGCCCCAAAGTTGCGTTGCAAATATGTATGGTTTGCTGGATTTTTTGTTTTGAGAATTGTCATAGAGCATGAAGTAAAATTCTTTCGTGGTGGCGTGTTCACTTGGTATTTCTTCTTCATCTCCTTCTTTTTTAACATCATGGTGGGCCTGATGCATGCCATAACTGCCATATTTCAAAAATCCATCGATAAAATGTCCTTCGCCATTGTGAATGTGCTTAAGGCTGTGTGCGTGTAATGACCTATTGTTGAGGTCGAATATTCTACAGTTTTTGGCCCCTTCAATTTTTTGAAGGCAAGTCATTGTTTCTTCGAAATCTAGCGGTTTTGTCCGTGCTCTGTTGCGCATTTCATATAATTTTGCTCCAGGAGTTGCCATGGTCATCCTCACTATTTTTTTGTTTGCTCTCGAATCAGACTGTCCTGACTAGTATCTACGAACGAGCCTTATCGTTGCGTCTTCTCCGTAGAGGAAAATGCAGCCATCTCCGCCTCCCGACGCTATTTGATCAAGGTCATAGGGGCGGGGTGGTTTTATTTCCTCACATATGCGCTTCGTATAGGCGTATTGGGTTCGCGTATTCTCTTTTGGCTACCATTCTTCATTTGTTGCGTAAAGGCAACACGCATTGTCGCAGCTAGCCCCCGACCAATCTGGCCGGGGGCTTTCCTTATCCTCCCATTCGTTCATCTAGTTCCAAAGTGCAGATGGATATCCGCTCGGCCAGAAGCCGCAGCAGCGGGGCCGCGTCTGGATCCAGATCGGCAAGGTAGTTCATGGCGTGCGCGATTCGGGAAAGCGTGTTCAGAATGTCGTCGGTGGAAGGTGTGTTCGATTCGAGCATGTAGCCTCCGAGTTGTATTTTTTACGTCCCGCTCGGCGGAGGTACGCGAACTGTCTCCGGGACGAATCCGCAAAGCTGAAATGCTCTATAGGGGGAGGGGCTACGGAAAAGTGTAATTAATGCAATCTGCCAATGGCTTGATACGATTTTTCCAATCCTTACAGTCGTTAAAGAACGGGGCAGCAAATGTAATAAATTGGTAATTGAATGTAATCAAAAAAGTAATGGTCAATGAAAACAGTGGGTTGGTTTATAGGGAAAGTGTAATGAAATGAGTGTAATTGGATTACAGTATTATTACATAAAAATTACAGTATACGGATATTCCACAATCCCTTGTCTGCCGCGCATTTCCCGACGTTCAAGGGGAAGTCATTACGCCAATTACGGTTTTCCGTAGCCCCCTCTGGTTTCCGCAATTCCTTGTCCCGCGTCGCGCACACGCACGTGCGTGTGCGTAAAAGAACAGGACACAACAAAGCGGCCATCAAGGACGAATCCTCGATGGCCGCTTGGCTGGGGGAGAGCTACCGCTGCACGTGCTGCGTGAGTTCAGGGTGTTGGCGCCACCACAGCCGGCAGGCATCTACATAGGGGCAGCGCCTCACGTTGGCCGCCTTGCGCAGCTCCCCGTGGGCGTGCGGACGTTTCTCCCAACGAACCTTGCCAAGGCAGTAGCCATCCTGGTGGCATTCCAGAATGGCGGCAATGGCTGGATCCGAACATGGTCGAGAAGGCTTGTCGTACATAATTCTGCTACTCCTCCTCCTCGGTCGTCCATTCTCCGCCTTCCTCAAAGGCAACGAACGCCGAGGCATATCTGCGATTCATGATCACGGCGTCCACGGTATCCTCCAGAACGCCCTGCACAGGCATGTCTTTCGGGAGCCGTGAGAGTTCGTCCACCATCTCGCCTACCGTTGTGACATTGACTGCCCATGATCCGTTGCTGAACATCAGGAATCTCCTTTTCTAGAATCGGTTGATCCGCTCAAGCCTGTTTCTCCAGGCCGCAGCGCGTGCACCTCTTGTATTCGTGATGGCTGTCATGCCCATCAGGCACAAAGTCGTGGTCGCAAACCTCCTGCAGCGCCCGGATCGCATCCCGGCGCTTCTTGACCTCCGCCTCGTGCGAAAGCATCTCCGCCCGTAATCGGTCGATGGTTTCTTTCATGGCTTCTCCAGTGACTACTTGCTGAAAATCCAACAGCGCATGGTCTTGTTGAAGTGCTGGCTGCTGACCGCTCTGCCGGCTTCCACGAATTTGTGGCGCTTGGATTGCGGCAGCAGCTTTTTCAACGTCTTCATGTCCGGCAGCTCTTGGCCATGCTTCTGGCAGAGCTCGCGGTACTGGCTCAGGTTGACGGCGATGATGCCGGGATCGGACGAGTGGTCCAGGAAGTTGTCCACCTTGGTCTCGTGCTGGCTGTTCAAATAGTGGAAGGATTCCCAGAACTGCTCCACCAGCGGATGGTCTGCGGAAAGCCGCTGTTCGCGCTTGCGGGCGCGTTCAAGAATATAGATGGCCAGCTTGTCCTGCCGTTCCTGATCCAGGCTCGGGAACAGCACGGCCAGCGCTGCGCCGCATGCGGCAATCTGCGCATGGTTCTTCACCACGCGCTCGTTGCGGATGTCGCTCTGGGCGAACCACTCTTCATAGCGATGGAAGGCCTCTTCATACACGGAGAGGATCTCGCGCTCCTTCTGCAGGGCCTTGCGCAAAAAGCCGCCCACGGACTGCGAGGTCTGCCGCTCGAACCAACGGGCCACCTCGCGGCTGTCCGGCGTGTGGTGGCGCTTGTCCACGTGGAAATGAACGATGCGCTGTAGGAGTGCTTCGGAGCCGTCCACCTCGGCGTTCTGGCTGATGACCAGAGCGGCCTGAAAAAGGTTTTCCTCCACGTCGTTGTTTCGCCTGGCCACACCGAGCGTCCCTGTGCCGCGGCCGTTGAAAAACGGTTTGCACTCGTCAAAGTTGAACTGCCGGGCCTTGGCGTCCTTCTCGCCCGAGTCGCGGTCGGATTCGATCAACACGATGGGCAGGTTGGAAAGCTGGCTGAAGGCGCGCCGGCGTCCGGCGATGGTGGACTTCATGATGTCGAACCCTTCGTAGTCGTCGCGGCCGCAGAGCTTCCAGCAGAACTCCAGAGCGGTGGACTTGCCCGCGCCCGGCTCACCGGTGAACTCGCAGAAGGGGAACGTCTTGTGCTTGGCGCGGATCTGCTGCACGAACAGGCTGCCGAGCCAGAAGGCCAGCAGGCCGAGTCCCTGCCAGTGAAAGGCCTTGAAATAGTCGTCCAGCCAGTCCGGGTGGAAATCGCCGTCGGTGTTGATGGCCACGCCGTTCAGGTTGGTCTTGATGCCCACGTTGCCTATGCGGAAATAGCCGTCCCGGTTCAGCCGTATCTCGCGGCCTCCGTTGTATGCGGCCTGTTGGTAAACGTATGTCTTGGTGTCGCGGTCATAGCCCACGAACGGCACTGACTGGACCGTCTTCATTTTCCGGTTCAGCCAGTTGTCGCGCAGGATCTTGAGCTGCCGGACGTCGCCGTCGAAGGTGCCCCCGCTGGAGCGGTTCAGTAGCGACTTGTGGAAGGCGTCCGGACTGGTGATGTTCGTGCCCTCCAGCCCGATGATGTCAGGCGCGTTGCCGTTGGCGTATTCGATCTGAAAGACATACCGCTGTTCGTCCATGATCGGATCCCGCTCCATGTAGAGGAAGCGGGGATTCACGTTGCTGATCTGATCCACGTCCACATAGCGCAGAAAGATTCCCCAGCCTTGCGGGGAGTCCAGTTCGATCGGTTCCTGGTCGGGTTCCCCGTCGTCCTTTTTTGATGGGGTCAGCTCGTGATGCAGTCCGGCGGTGTCCACGGTCACGGAGTAAAGCGCCGACTTGAAATCGAGGATGAATTTGCGCAGCTGATGCCTGTTGTAAAAGTGGAAGGCCTTTTCCTCCACGTTTTCCGCCATGAACAGCTTGCCGTGATAGAGGCGCTCGCGGAGGAACTCGCGGGTGAGCTTGTGTTCGCGGTGGTAGTCGTCCAGGTCCTTGTCGTTGTTCGGCAGGATCAGAACCTCGAACTTCTCGCCCATCTCCTTGAGCCGGCGCGCATGTTTTCGAGCGTCGCGCCGCCCGGCTTCGTCTCCGTCCAGCGCGAGGACCCATGTAATGTCTTGTCCCTTGTGTTCTTCGATGAGCTGCGCCGGGAAGTTCACGCACGAAAGGCAGGCCGCGGCCTTGATATCCAGATGGTGCAGGGCGATGGCGTGAAAGCAGCCTTCCACCAGATAGCAGCGGTCGCCTTTATCCAGTGCGAATCCGGGCGGCGTCCACGCCATGCCTTTGTACTTGCCCTCAAAGTTGGCCTTGCGGCCGTCGCGGGGACGGCGGTCAATGAACCGCTCCCAGTAGATGCCCTGCTCCCGGTCCAGATAGAACCGCACGGTGGGGGCGAACTGGTTGGTACGCGGGAACTGGTAGGCTCCCTGCTCGTACCAGCCCCGAATCTTGGAGAGGTCGAATCCCCGGTCCATGCCGAGGTAGGCGGAGGCTGTCGCGTTGCGATCCTGCTCGGTCGGCGGGTAGCGCCGCGAGAAGTCCTCGAACAGCTTGGGAAGAATCTCCCGCGTGGTTGCCGACCATCCGCACTTGTTGAGCCGGCCGCAGTGCAGCTTCCAGGGCCGCTCCTTGCTCACGTAGAGTTCCTTCTTGCCGCAGCTGGGGCATACGCCCTTGCGCAGGTAATCCCCCTGATCCTGAAACTGGAAGGAGGATTCCTGCATCAAGGCCTGAACTACTTCAGCTGCGCCGATGTCGGGACGATGATTGGTCATGGGTTAACCTTGCTGGGTTGCGGCTGAAAAGATCGGGTCACCCTGCGGCGTGAAGTCCGGCACGTCGTCGGGATCCGGCAGCTTCAGCTCACGGCGGACGAATGCTTCCGCCCGGGCATCCAGCACGATGACCCGCTTGCGGTGCCCACCAATCCCGGGATGCGGAGCGGTCAGGGGAAGCCGGTTCACAAAGGCGTGCAGGGCGGAGACTCTGGTAAACCGCGCCTCGTCTCGGAACTTGGGAAAGAGATTGCAAAGAGCCAACTCCCTGCGCCCGGCGTTCAGCCCCAGTTGCAGCAGCTCGGCCAGCCGTTCCTTGCGCGCATTGCGTTTGAGCTCGTGCTTGTTCATTCCGAGGCCCTCCCGATGTTGTCGCGTTCCCATGCCCTGAGCGTGCCGAGCATGTCGGCGCCATGGTCCAGCACGTCGTTGAGCTCACGGATGATGCGCCGCACTTCCTTGGGCTCCAGCTTGCCGTCCTCGATCGCGCACTGCGCTTCCTTGCCCACGTCGGAGACTTCCCCGAACAGCTTGCCGATCTGCTGGATCAGCTTTGCGCAGTTGATGTCCTGCGGGACCGTGGCCATTCCTGCGTGCATGGCCTGAACCTGCAGCCACTGGATGATGATTGTGTTGCCGAGTACACCGCAGAGTTTCGGCAGTTGCTCGTAAGAGGGGTAGTAGCGGTCAACGGAGAAAATTCTGCGGGCCTGGCCGCCGTCCCAGCCCATCTCCTTGGCGATCTCGCCGACGCCTTTGCCGGACTTCTGGGCTGCGAGCTTGAAGGCGTCAATGGCATCGAGCCTGAGCAGTCCCGGTATTTCGTTGTCGTGCTGTCCCATAGTTGTGCTCCTCTGGTTTGTTCACACGGGTAGAGCGGCGGTTATCGGCTTGATACCTTGTGCTTGCCCTTGAACAGTTCCGGGCGCAGATCTTCCAGCGGAATCTGCAACCTTGCATGGTATCGGGCCGCTGCGGACTCGGGGACTTGCTTGGCGCGACAGTGTTTCCACACGGTCGCGCGGTCGTACTCGACCTGACGTGCAAGCTCCGCGAAGCCCAGACCCATCCTCTGCCGGTATCGTTCGAGTGCGTTTTTCATGGTGCTTATGTTGCTAATTGTCAACGGTCAAGTCAAGTCTAAAAGTGAACGTTGTCACTAGCGAGGGGCTTATGGCTGAAAACATGGATAGTTATCGCATTACACGGCAGGCAGCGGATTTGATCATTGAAGAGGTGGTCAGAAGGGTCTCGGAAGGAGAGTCCCAGTCCTCGATAAGTCGTTTGGTCGGCTGTGACAGAACAACCGTGCACCGCTGGTATACAGAGCGTGTTGTGCGTGAGAACACGTCTTTTCGCGACATGGTTCGCTACTTGGACCGGCTGAGGATCCCTCTGAACAAAGTTTTTGGTGACAGTGTCGATTTGCCGCCACCGTCTCCGGATCGGGCTATGACGGAACTGGATAAAGCTATAGCAGCGACTCTCGTTGCTGCAGCTAAGGCTCTGGGTAAAGAGTTCGACGATGTGGCCAGAGACCTGGAGGTCCTTAACCTGCCAGATGTTCGAGCACTTCTCACCGGACGTGAGCCTATGCGGACAAGTGATTTTTCTAAGATATGCAAGGCGGTTGGCGTATCGCCTGATGCGGTTTTGAAGAGGGCGTCAGGGATTGTCGGCGAGTAGTTGACCCGGCTTTGGTTGGAGATGGTCGGCATTTTTGTTGACCTTCTTGTCGCACATATGCAACAGAAAGAGCCTTCTTAAGTGAGGGCTCTGGAATGGAACGTTGGTTAAAAATGGGAACAGCTTGCAAAAAGGCAAACGTCTGTCGGGACACAATGAGACGATGGTGTGTCGATGGCTTGGTCGTTGCCAAGCAGGTCCCGGCCGGAAAGCGGTTCGACTGGCGCATCCGAGAAGACTCCCTCCCCATCTATTCCGAATCGGCCTTCGACGCGAAGGTGGCCTCTCTGATTCATACCGCTGGCCTGTGAGGTCATCATGGGCCTGAGCCGCAAACCGTTCAAGGTGGCCGGCAAGACGTCGTGGTTTTATAAGATCGACGGCCGCCGCTTATCCCTCAAGACCAAAAGCTACTCCGAAGCCCTCAAGCTGTTGGCCTGCATCCGCAAGGCGTACAACGAGGGGAAGCTGCTGAGAATCTCTGGGTACAGTTCCAAGACGCTCGGCACTTTTCGCGATGAGTATCTGGAATGGGCGTATGAAGTGCAGCCTGAAAAGACCTTCAAGGCAAACCGGCTGGCGCTGAAGAAGGTCATTCAGATCGAAGGCAGCCACGTTCGGCTGGATCGACTGACCATGAAAACCATGGACGAGCTCAAGCGCGTCCACCGGCACCTGAAACCTTCCACGGTGAACAACTATCTGCGGCACGCAAAGGCGGTGCTGAACAAGGCCGTGGAGTGGGGCTATCTCCAGAAGAATCCTTTCAGGGGAGCCAAGGAGTTGCCCAAGGCAAAAGCCGCGGCGAACTACCTGACGCAAAAACAGCTCACGGGATTTCTGGCCAGCGTCGAGGACGTGGATCTGCGTCGGCTTATTGCGGCGTACTTGGCCACCGGGCGCCGCCGCGCGGAGTTGTTTCGGCTCCGCTGGGAGGATATCCGGTGGGACGAAAACCGCTATTTCGTGGCAAGAGAAAAGCGCCACCTCTGCCGCTTCTATCCCATGAGCTCGGCTTTCAAAGCGGTTCTGGAGTCCATGCCCAGGGAGCGAGGACGGATCTTTTCCAAGTGGTCGCACCCGGACACGTTCACCCACAAGGTCAAAGAGGCTTTGCGCGCAGCAGGCCTCGGAAACCTTCGCCTGCACGACCTTCGGCATTCTTTCGCCGTGGTCTACCTCGAAACCGGCGGGGACATGAAAAGCCTTCAGGCTCTCCTCGGCCACAGTGAGTTCCGCATGACCGCCGACACCTACGCTCACGTAGCCGACGAAGAGCTCCACAAGGCCGTCAACCTGGTCAAGCTCGGCCCCGTGGATTTGCTCGGCTCGTCCAAATCCTAGCACTCCTCAAAAGGTGACCCAGAGGGACCCGAAAAGGGACCCAAAAGGGACCCCAAAAAGGTAAAGGGACCCCAAAAAACGGGTCCCTTTTGGGTAATTTTCGCCATTTTTCGGCAGTACAAAAAAAGGCTGATTCGGGCGCAAACCCGCATCAGCCTTTGATTTTCCTGGAGCCAGAGATCAGAGTTGAACTGACGACCTACTGATTACGAATCAGTTGCTCTACCAACTGAGCTACTCTGGCGAAGGAGGAAGAAAATAAGCGATACTGGCCGGGAGAGTCAAGTCAAAAACGGGGAGAGAATGGCGTGGAGGGCGGCTTCGGTGTGGTCTTGTATTTTTTGTATAAGAAAAGTAGTGTCATTATTATTTTCATAAGTTGGTGAAATGAGGGGTGTCATGGTCCGGTTGCTGTTGTCCCTACTCGTTCTCGCGCTGGCTGCGTGCTCGCCCTCGCAAGGGGAAGGGGGGACGCGTGCAAGGGTTCCCGGTGTGTCGGAAGATGAGATATTGCTAGGATCATCTCTGGCGCTGACAGGCCATGCGGGATATCTGGGAACCCAGACCCTGCGCGGAGCCATGAGCTACATTCGTCACGTCAACGAAAACGGCGGCGTCCATGGAAGGAAAATAAGGATTCTTGCCCTCGACGACGCCTACGACCCGCCCAAGTGTCTCGCCAATACGCAAAAATTGCTTATAGAAGACAAGGTCTTCGCACTCTTCAGCTATGTGGGAACGCCCACGACCGTGCGGGTGCTGCCCATGGTCGAAGAGGCCAAGGTGCCGCTGCTGGGCGTCTTTACAGGCGCCAACGCCCTGCGGACGCCGTTCAACCGATACGTCATCAATATCCGCGCCTCCTATTATCAGGAAACCGAGGCCGCGGTCCGGCATATGGTTCAGGATCTGGGGATGCGCAAGATCGCCGTGTTCTACCAGTTCGACGCCTATGGCTTTGACGGACTCGTGGGCACGGAGCTGGCCCTGAAACGCTTCGGGCTCGAACCGGTTGCGCGGGGGTCGTACATCCGGGGCACCCTCGACGTTCAGGAGGGGCTCAAGCGGATACGCAGCTCGGGGGCGCAGGCCGTGGTCATGATAGGCACCTACGGCGCGTGTGCCGAGTTCATCATGAAGGCGGCTCGGAAGAACTACCATCCGCTCTACTATACGGTTTCCTTTGTGGGGGCGGAAGAGCTCGCCCGCCGCTTGAAGAGCGACCCCAAGGCGCCTGTAGTCATGTCTCAGGTGGTTCCGACGCCCTTCGGCGACAGTCGCCACAGACCGGCCGAGGCCGCGCTGGACTACATTGCGCTCCTGAACCGCTATTATCCGGGAGAGCCGCCGAGTTTCGTGGGGCTGGAGGGGTACCTGAACGCCCGCGTGCTCGTCGAGGGGCTGCGTCGCGCCGGCAGGGACCTGACCCGCGAAGGTTTCATCGACGCAATCGAATCCATACACGACCTGCGCATCGGTGAATCCACGCGCATTTCCTTCGGCCCGAAAGATCACCAGGGGATGGACCGCGTGTTCTTCACCCGCCTGCAGGGGGGGAGGTTCGTCCCGTTTCAGGAATGGGACAAGTTGCGGCCCTGCCATACCTTCGGAGTGCCGCGATGATGGACTTCTTCAGAAGGGCGAGGCAGCGGTTCGAGGTCATGAGCCTCAAGAACAAGCTGGTGCTGTCCATGCTGGCCGGCGTGATGTTCATCAGCGTGGCCATCGCGTTCATCGCCCGCTGGATTCTCGTCTCGTCGCTCACCAGCGAGCTTGAAATGCGCGGCAGCGCCATTGCACATTCCATAGCGGAGCGCGGCGGCGGGTTCATACTGGACCACGACCACCCAATGCTGCTGGCGCTGATCTTCGACGAAGTGCGGCTGCACGAACGCAGGCGGCTGGTATCCTATATTTTCATCGAGGACCAGAACAACGAGATCGTCGCCCATACGCTCACGCGGCCGGTCCCTGAGGGGTTCAAGGAGAACTCGGTCCCGGACGGAGCCATCAGGAGCGTCAAGCTCATCAACTTCGGCGATACCCCGATCATCGACATCGCGGTGCCCATCAACGAGGGACTGTACCGCATCGGCACGGTGCACGTGGGGCTCAGCAAGAGCCACATAGACAGCCTCGTGTCCAAGCTGCGCGTGGCCTTTCTCGGGTTCATCTCCGGCATCGTGCTCATCGCGGTCTACCTTTCCAATCGCCTGTCGCATTACATTACCAGACCCATCAGCAATCTGACGCGGATCGCCGACGACGTGAGCCGGGGCAACTTCGACGTGCCGCTGCTGCAGAGCGCCGGGAAGGACTGGAATCCCAACGACTGTCCGGCCTATCGGGACTCGAATCTGCCGTGCTGGCATTTTGATCTCTCGGCCCGCGAGCAGGCCGATCTGGAAAAGACGGAGGTCTATAAAAACTGCGGCAGCTGTCTTTTCTACGGCACTCGAGAGGGGGACGAGGTCCTGCAGCTGGGCAACTCGTTCCGCAACATGGTCTGGAGCATCAAGCTCTACCGCCGCAGGCTCCGGGAGTCCGAGGAGAAATACCGCTCCCTGTTCGACTCGGGGCCGGACCCGGTGTTCGTGCTCGACTGCGACACGGGCCGGATTCTGGACGCGAACCCGAGAGTGGAGGAGCTGTACGGGTACTCGCGGCAGGAGGTTGTGGGGATGGAGTTCAAGACCCTCTGGCCGGAATACGTCCCCGGAAGCCTCGAATCCACCAATCCGGGAAGCGAGTGCCTGTATCGTCCCAAGGTGCTTCATTACAAGGGCGGCGGGGAGCCGTTCTACGTCAACGTGCACGCGTGCTCCATCTCGTACAAGGGGCGCAGGGCGGTGGTGGTCTCCGCCACGGACATAACCGAAATGATCGAGAAGGACGCCCAGCTCATTCAGGCGGGCAAGATGAAATCCCTCGGCGAGATGTCCGCGGGCATAGCCCATGAGCTGAACCAGCCGCTCAATGCCATCAAGATGGGGAGCGAATACCTGATCATGATGGACGAAAGCGACGTGACGGTGGGGCCGGACCAGTATCGCGACGTGGTCCGCGAGATGAGCACACAGGTGGACCGCGCTTCCGAGATAATCAATACGCTGCGCTCCTTCGGGAGAAAGTCGGACCTGGTGCGCGAGCGGGTCTCCATGAACGCGGTGGTTTCGGATGTGCTCTCCATTCTCAAGAGGCAGTTCGAGCTGGACAATATCCTTTTCGACCTCTCCATGGCCGACGACGGCCTCGAGGTGCTCGGTCACAGCAACAGGCTGCAGCAGGTGCTGTTCAACCTGGTCACCAACGCCCGCGACGCCATCAACGAGCGGTCGGGCGATGCGCCGCGGCGGATCGGCATAGAGACCTGTCAGGAGGACGGCAGGGTGCTGATATCCGTGACCGATACCGGAGGCGGTATACCGGAAGACGTACTCGACAAGGTCTTTGAACCGTTCTTCACCACCAAGGAAACCGGCCAGGGGATGGGGCTGGGGCTTGCCATTTCCTACGGCATAGTAAAAGATTACGGTGGAACCATGGACATCGAGAGCGAAGCCGGAGTGGGCACGAGGTTCACCCTCGACTTTCCGGCCGCGCCAGAGAGGGGACGAAAGCAATGAGCCGCAGAATATTGGTAATAGATGACGAAAAGCCAACGCTGAACATGTTCAAGCTGCTGCTTGGCGCCATGGGCTACGAGACACTTGCCGCTTCGGACGGGCAGCAGGGCGTCGAGATGTTCGACCGCGAACGGCCGGACATCGTGCTGACGGACATCAAGATGCCCGTCATGGACGGCATAGAGGTGCTGCGCCGAGTCAAGGAGCTGTCGCCGCTGGCAGAGGTGGTTGTCATCACCGGGCATGGCGATATGGATCTGGCCATCGAGGCGCTGAACCTGGACGCCACGGATTTCATCAACAAGCCGGTCCAGCGAGAGGCGCTGGAGCAGGCCCTGAAACGCGCCGAGGAGCGGATCCTTCTCTCCCGCAACGAGGAGAGCCTGGTCTCTGTGGAGCCAGAGGACCACCAGACGCACATCCGGGTGCGCGGCAACGTCACCGCACTGAGCGGCCCCGTGCTCAACCGTGCCTTCGACGAGGCCTGCTCCGCGGACGGCGACATCCTTCTGAGCTTCGAGGAGAACACCTCCATCAACGGCGCCGGCCTCTCGTCGCTGGCCGGGCGCATGTCGAAATGCGTGGAGGACGGCAGACACATCTACATTGCCGGCCTCTCGGAGAATTTCCGCGCCGTATTCGAAATGATGGGAATCTTCCGTCTGGCCCAGCTGCGTCAGTGAGTGCTGTCGCTGGCGCTTTCCGCGCCGAGGGAGCATGAGATGGCGGAGCACTGGCGGTTGGCCCATGAGGAGGCCCGCAGATAGCTTGCCGCGGCCTCTGGCAGGCACGCCCCGTATCCGCACAGAATCTCGTTGGCCTTCTTCCAATCCTCGCGCTGAACCGCTTCCAGCATTCGCAGCCAGTTGCGCAGGGGGGACTCGCGTCCGCACAGGGCGAGCTTGATCTCGTCATCAAGCGGAAGCCTTTCCAGCAGCTGCGGCATGGGGTGCGAGAGCAGGGCGTCCAATCGGGAGAACAGCCCCAGCAGGAACATGGTCCCGGGCGTGTGGGGAACGGACTCCAGCGCTGCCATGTCTTCGAGGAAACGGGCGTGCTGGAGTGCCATGAAGGCCAGCTCGCCTCCCTTGTCGGTCTCGTCCAGTCCGGACATCAGCACGACCATGGCCCACTTCTTGGTTTCTTCGAGCCCCAGAAGCGCGACCGCCTGCTGGATGGATTTGATCTTGTTGGGCAGGCTGAACGCTGCGGAGTTGATGTACGAGAGCAGGCGATAGCTCAGCCCCGCGTCCGTGGCGATGGCCTCGGAGAGGCGCTTCAGGTCGCATTCCGGCATGTTGAGCTCCCGCAGAATCTGAAGTTTGGCCACGGCACCCGTGCTGACCGGCTCGCCGGGCCTGAAGAACGGGCGGGTGAAGAACGGGCCGTGGAACCATTGAAAGCCGAGCGCCCGGGTTCCTTCATACGCCTCCCATGAATCAATATCCGCGGCCATTTTCATCCCCGGCATTCCCTTGAGGTCCTTCTGCACCGCCATGACCTCTCTTGGACTGCGGTTGCGGATGGAGAGCCGGATAATGTCCGCTTCCCGAAGCAGGTCATGCCGGTCACGGCTGTGGGGTCTGTAATGGACCATGAGCTTTGCGCCGCTCTCCCGCAGTCTTTTCGCAGTCGCCACTTCCTCGGTGGAGGAGTCCGGGCTGATAGCGATGATGTGACGCTCCGTCGCGTCGGGCAGCACCATTGCCCCCAGTCGGCCGTCCATGCCGAGCAGAATCTTCTTGTCCTGCGACAGTTCCGCCTCGAACGTGCGAAGCAATTCAGAAAACTGGTCTGCGGTCTCTACGGGCGAAGAGTCATCCTCATGCAGGCTTAGTTCATAGCCTTGAATGGCGCTTTCCCGGTCGAACACGGGGACTCGGTTCATGAGGATGCTGAAATCGTTCTGTGTGGAAGGATCGGTCTCGTGCACGGCAGGACTCTCCTGTATGGAAATGTAATGACAAAGGAATACGTCCCACTGTTCATGTAGCATGTTCGCACATTGTCCGTCCATGTATTGATATCGGAAAATGAACTGCATCCAGGTAGCCTTTTACCTTGGAGATTGCTATGAACGGGGCTGTGTAATCGAACAGGAGTGCGATGTCATGAATACAGCTATGCGATGGCTTCTGCCGGCGGTTTCGGTAGCGTCGCTCACCGGCTTGGCGTGGGTGCTGCTGCCCGGCCAGCCTCTGGCCTTCGCCCTGCTTCTTCTTCTGGCTCTCGCAGGCGGTCTCATGCTGTTCGCCGATTTCCCCAAAAGGGGCGGCGAAAAGACCGGGGCAGAAGCTCCGACCGCGCACGGCTCTCATTCCGTGGGAGAAAACATTCCGGCTGTCATCCTGCGTACGACGCATGACGACCGGCGGCCCGTGGACTTCGTCAGTGACCACATCGCCAAACTCTCCGGCCATGCCCCGGAAACGTTCACCGAGCAGGGCAGGGACTTCGTTTCCGTCATGCTGCCCGATGATCGGCAGCGTGTTCTCTCAAAGATTCGCGACGCCGTGGAGACCTTCGAGGAGTATGTCGTCGAGTACCGGATCATGCACGCTGACGGAGTCGTCCGCTGGGTGCAGGAGCGGGGCAGACCGTTCGAGATGAAATCCGGCACCCGACTCGACGCCGTGCTGCTCGATATCATGGACCGCAAAAAGGCCGAGAAGGACCACAATCAGCGAAAGTGGCTGGAAAAAGGCCTTGAAGAGCTGGACCGCAGCCTTCGGTCCGGGCACTCCGTCGAGTCCGTGATGGATTCGGCCATGGAGGATATGCGCCGCTATTTCGGTGTCGACCGCGCATGGCTTCTGACGCAGGCCATGGACAGCCTCGTGGAGTGGGAGGTCGTCGCCGAGCGGACGAGCATGGAATACCCGGGCCTCAAAGCGCTCGGCAAGAAGCTCGTTATGGACAACACCATGAGCTCGATGCTGAAGAAGCTCATGCAGATGGAAGGCCCGCTCTCGGCAGACCCCACCACGGAACAGCAGGTTCCCAAACTGCTCAGGCGGGATTTTTCCGTGCGCAGCATGATGGTCATCTGCTTCAGCTCCACCGACGGCCGCATGTGGGCTCTTGGGCTGCACCAATGCAGTCATGACAAGATATGGAAGCCCGCCGAGGTCGATCTCTTCAAGGAGATGGCCCGGCGAATGGGCGACACCGTCAACCGCCTCCAGACAAGGCAGGACCTGAGCGAGAGCGAGGAGCGCTTCCGTGTCTATACCGATCAGGCCCCCCTGGGCATCGCCGTGCTCAAGGAGGATCGTTTTCAGTACGTGAATCCGGCCTTTGCCGAGATATTCGGCTACGAGCCCGATGAAATGCTGGCCTTCGACCGCCAGAGCATTCTCGGTCTGGTCCATGAAAACGACAGAAAACTCGTTTCTGAACAGATGGCCGTGAAACAGGGTGCCCCGGGCAACGCTGTGGAGAACTACACGTTCCGCAACCTCAGGAAGGACGGCTCCGAAGGCTGGGTTGAAATCCATTCGCTCACGGTCATGCAGGACGGCCAGCCAGCGGATCTCGTCATGCTCATGGACATCACCCGTCGGCGCGAACTGGAACAGAAGGCTGCCCAGACCAGCACTGAACTGGAAGCGCTCGTGCAGGCGAGAACCGCTTCCCTCGTCGACAAGAGCCGGGAACTGGAGAAGGCGAACGCCAGACTCCTGCAACTCGACAAAATGAAATCGAGCATGCTCACCACCGTTTCCCACGACCTTCGGACCCCGCTGACATCGGTCATCGGTTTCACCAAGCTGCTGCGCAGGGACATAATGAGCATGCGCAAGGACGAGACAGTCTGTGACGAACACGGAGCCCTGACAGAACGAGTCCTCAAGAATCTCGATATCATAGAAGACGAAGGCAACCATCTCACCCGACTCGTCAGCGATTTCCTAGACCTTTCCAAGCTCGAAACGGGCGGCCTCGAATGGAATGATTCGCCCATGGACCCCGCCGAGATACTCATGGTCGCCGCGCGCAGAGGAGAAAGGCTCTTTGCCGAAGACGGCCAGGTCGAGTTTCAGTGGGATATCCCGGAGACCCTGCCCACTTTGAACGCAGACCCCAAGCGCCTCGAACAGGTGCTCAACAACCTCCTCGGCAACGCCGCCAAGTTCACGGAAAAAGGGCAGATCCAACTCAAAGCCGCCACAGAAGACGATCAGCTCGTTGTTCAGGTGCGCGACACGGGCAGAGGAATCCCGGAAGACGAAAAAGAACGAATCTTTGAACGCTTCCATCGCGTGGAACAGGGCGACACCCTGCGCCGCACCCGCAGAGGAAGCGGCCTCGGCCTCGCCATCTGTCGCGAAATAATCGACCATTACAACGGCACCATGGAAGTGAATTCCACCCTCGGCAAAGGAAGCACCTTCACGGTCCGACTGCCCATCTCCTGAATCCGATATGCCCTCGGCGGCCCTTCGAGGACCCTCCGGGGCTTAAGAACCCTTTTGCAAAAGGGTTCTTAAGAATCTCCCAAAAACCTTTGGCTTGCCAAGCCGCATGAGGCTTTCCGAAAGCCTGAGCTCATTGGCGGCTTGGCGGGGGCGAGTGGCGGTTGCCGGTCATAAGTGAGGGGAGTCTCTAGGGAACCAAGAACTGGTTATCCGAGGGGATCACACATGAATCTCCGTCAGCCAAACCCCACAGGACCCAAAATTCCCGTCAGCGGGGTTGCAGCACGGACGCGGGTTGTGCGACCGCATGAACCCTGCGCTGCAACCCCGCTGACAACCCAGGGATTGCAAAGGGGGGCCGCCCCTTTGCCGGGGTGCAGGGGCGGAGCCCCTGCCCGCCGGAGGCTGCTTTGCTTACTCTACGATAATTCCTGCGTATCCTACCACCTGTTCCCGGTCGCCGGTCACTTTTGCTGACGAGGTGTATCCGGTAAGCGTGGCAGAGGTTGCTCCGAGGTTTCTTGCTGCTGTCAGGCCGAGGGTCATGGGCATGACGCCGCACATGGAGATCCGGTTGGTTCGTACTGTCTGCCAGAGGGCTTCGGGGTCTATTTCCAAAGCGGCATCAAGGGCGAGCTTGTCCTGTCTGGCGGCCTGTTCTTCGGAAATGAAATGGCTCATGTCGGAGCTGACGACGATGGACACGTCTTCGGAGTGGCTTCTCAGCACCGCGGCTACCTGTCTTCCTGCTTCGGCGAGCGCTTCGGGGTCCTGTTCGGCCACGGCTACGGGGACGATGCGCACTTCGGGGTTGAGTCGGTGCAGAAAGGGCAGCACGACTTCAAGGGAGTGTTCGTTCAGGTGAGCGCGGGTGTCGGGCTGGAACTCGTCCACGTTGGCGAGCAGGTTCTGTGCGAGTTCCGTCTCGATTGGCGTGGAGCCGCCGGGGAATTCCCAGTGGCCGTTGTCCCAGAGGCTCATTGGCGTGCCCATGCCGGTGTGGTTGGGGCCGAGCATGAGGATGGTGTCGGCGAGTCTGGCGCGTGCGAGGGTTCTTCCGCAGAGCGGGCCGGAGAACATGTAGCCCGCGTGCGGGACCATGGCGAGGCGTGTCTGGGCCTGACGGGGGTCGCCGCCGTCATCGAGATAGGTGTCCAGTTCCGCCTGAAGGGCGGCGGGTTCGCCGGGATAAAAGCGTCCGGCGACGCAGGGTTGCCTGTTCATTCGCACCTCCCGTTTACTGGGGCGCGTACTCCTGCGCCCGTTGTTCCAGTTCCCAGGTTTCCAGCTCGGACCGGGCGAGGTCCGCCTGCAGGGTTCCGGGTTTTCTTTCCACTATATCCTGCAATAAAGATTTCCACTCGTCCATGGCTCCGGCCTTTCGGTAGATGCGGGCCAGCTTCAGACGCGTGGGCGCCCATTCGGGATGGTCGGGGGTGATGTATTTGTCGTACTCGCGCACCCAGCGCAGGGCCTCTTCGTAGCGGCCGGAGCGTTCGGTGGCGTTAATGGACATCAACACGGCATCCTTGATCTTTTCGGGGTCGCCGTCGGTCTGCAACAACAGGGAGAGCGCCTCCTGCGAGTAAAGGAAGACGCGGCGAAGGTCTTGTTTTCGCAGGGCGTTCTTGGCGAGGTAATACATGGCGTAGCCGCGGAAGGACGGGTCCACCTCGGGATTCTTGGCGAGTTCGGCCCAGAGCGGTACGGCGCGAATATCCTCGCCCATGTTCTGCAGGGCCATGGCCCGGGCGTAGTTCAGCTGCCGCAGTTGTTTTTCGTCGATGTCCCAGTTTTCCTCTGCGTGTTGCACCAGACGGTTGATGCCGTTCCAGTTGTATTCGCCGAGGTAGACGTTCACGGCCAGATCGAGCGCTTTTTCCGAGACGCCGGGAATCTGCTCGTCAAGGTACGGCTCAAGCAGGGCAAGGGCTTTGGCGGGCTGGTCCAGTTTCCAGTAGGAGGTGGCGACCATGAGTTTGGTGTCGTCGTCGACCTTGGTATCCTCTTCGCCGATGAAATCGTAGTCTTCCCAGTAGCGTACGATGCGCTTGTAGTGCTCCTGCTCCATGAGGCCGGGGACGGCCTTGACGAAGACGCTGTCGCCGAGCTTTCTGGCCCTGGGGGCGAGTTCGCTCTCCGGGAACAGGTCGAGGAAGTCCTGCGCGGCGGCCAGGGCGTCCGCGTTCTTGTTGTGGAAGGCGTACCACATGGCGAGCTTGAGCTGCGCCACCGGAGCCAGCGGGCTTTCCGGATGCTTCTCGACAATTTCCTTGTATATGTTCACGGGCTGCAGGTTGTAGGGGCGGTCGAAGACGCTGCCCATCTGCACGAGCGTGGGGTCGTCGTAGATGCCTTCCTCGGCCAGCCGCATCTTTGCGATGAGTCCGCCCTCCTTGTCCGGGAACTCCTTGGCGGCCTTCTGGTAGATCTCCTTGGCAGGGTCCTGAAGGTCCATCTGGAGATACAGGTCCCCGATCTTGGCCATGGCGATGTCGGCCCGATCCGCGGCGGGGTTGAGGTTGTAATAGGTGAAATAGTGGTCCTTGGCCTGACGGAGCTTGCCCACCCGCTCCTCGATGCTGCCTGCGAGCATCAGGAATTCCGGGCGCTGCATGTAGAAGTCGGGCCAGCGCTTGTCGATGTAGTCAACCACCTGAAAGGCCTGCTTGTCGTAACCAGTGCGCTCGAGGGCCTGCGCCAGCAGGTAGGCGGCCGATTTTACAAGCTCGTGTTCCGGGTACTTCTGGATCATGTACTGGAGCTGCTCGGCGGCCTCCTGATAGTCGCCGCGCTTGAAATAGTAGTCGCCCCAGTAATAGCTGATGGCCGGGATGTTCGGGTCGTCCGGATACTTGTTGCGCAGGATGTTGAAGTACGCCTTGGCCTCGGGCACGTTGCCCGCCCTGAGGTTCACCAGCCCCAGATTCAGAAGCGCACGCGGCACCCGCTCGGACTCGAGGTTGGCGTTGAGTGCCTTCTGGTAGGCGTCGTTGACCTCGGCGTAGAAGCCTTCCGGGTCGTTCTTGTAGAGCTGCATCTTGATGTCGGCCACGGCATAGAGGATCTCTTCGCGCATATCTTCGGGAAGATAGGGCTTCTGCAGCAGCTCTTCATAGATCGCCAGAGCCTCCTGCAACTCGCCGTTGAACATCATGGACTGGGCGTCGTACATCTTGTTCTTGACCAGCAGCTGCTTCTGGGCGGGAGTGAGGTCCTTTTCCGGCACGCCTTCCGGGAGGGTGACGGGTTCCTCTTCCTGCGTGGCGTTGGCCGTTGCGGTTGATTCGGCGGATGCTGTTTCACCGGTTTCCGGTGCAGCCTCGGGGGGCTTTTCCACAGCAGGATCAGGAGCTGGGGCGGGGTCCGCCGTCTCCTGCACGATTGGCGCATCGGTCTTCACCTCTTCCGAGGTGGGAGGCTCGACGGGAGCCTTCTGCGTCGGGGGCGGGACCACTGCGCCGGATACTGCTCCGGGCGCGGTGGAGGCGTCAGCCGCGGCCATGTCTTCCGCCACGGGCTCGGGGAGCGGGCGCTCCGCTGGTTCGACGGGCGCCGGATCCTCTCCCTGCGGCGGTGGCGGAGCGACCTGACCGCCCGCCTCCTGTTCCGGGGCCGGGGCTACCGGTTGCGATGCGCCTTCTCCGTCCAGTTCGGAAAGTTTGACGTCCTCCGCGTCTCGGTTCTGCGCCTGAAAACGCACCTCCCCTTTCGCGGTGGGGGCGGTGTCGGCGACATCCGACGGCACGGGCTGCGGGGGGGCCGGCTCCTCGCCGGGTGCCGGGGGGGCGACTACCTGACTGCGCACGGAGTACGGTACGGAGTAAAACGGCTTGTCCGGAGCGGGCATGGCCTGACTGACCGGGGCGGGCGTCTCCGGAGCGGGCTCTGCCGGTACCTGTTCCGTCTGCGGGACCGGGGCGGGCCTCTCTTCCGCCTGCTGGGCGGGCTGCGCTTCGGGAGACCTCGGCGCAGGCTGAACCTCGTCCAGCCTTGCGGCGATGTCGCTGGCGGACTGTGCGGGCTCCGCAGCTTCCTGCGTTGGCGCAGGAGCGGGATCAGGGTCGGGGGCAGGTTCCGGCTCCGGTTCAGGCTCGGGGGCGGGCTCCGGCCGAGGTTGCGGCTCGGGTCGGGGAGCGGGTTCCGGATCAGGCGCGATCCTGCGCTCCGACTCGGGTTTCCATTTGGCGCCGATGGGATCCCGGAACACTTGCAGGACGAACTCCGGGCGTCCCGGGACATTGAGTCGCAGGTAGCCGAAGGCGTCGGTGCCGGTGCGAATAAGGAGGGAATTGCCGGAAATATTTACCGAGTCCACGAGCTTGGCGCCCTGAAAAGCGGATGTGGAGGGCTGGCGTTCATCGTCCCAGAAACCGGGAGGGAACTGCACGGTGATCTGTTGCCGTCCTGTGCGCTTTACCGAAAATTCCGGGCGGGAACCGTCGAACGTGAAGGTGAAACGGTCTGAATCGCCGCGCTGGGCATAGGCAATGCTCAAGGCCTTGGCCGGTGTTGCCAGAAGCAACCCGGACATCAGGGCGGCCAGCAGCCAGACGATTCGGTGCAGACGTATCTCGGTCACGAGGGTTGCCTTTGCAATTTCCGTGCTGCAACCCCGGACGCACCGGGGCCGCTATTGCTTGTTGTCCAGCAATTTGCGCTTTTTGAGCTTCTCTATGAGCGTTGTCCGCTTGATTCCCAACAGTTCGGCGGCCCGGTTCTTGACCCCTTCCGCCTCGTCCAGAGCTTCGAGAAGAAGCCTGTCCTCGACGGATTCCAGAAAGGCTTTGAGGTCGCCGGCCTTGTCGTTCATGTCGCTCAGGGTGGGCCATGCGAATCCGGCGGGCCGGACCATGACCTCCTCTTCCTTTCTGCGGGGTTTTTCGCCGATGTCCTGCCACATCTTGTCCGGCAGGTCCTCGGGCAGAACTTCCTCCCCGTCGCAGAGGATGGAGAGGCGTTCCATGAAATTTTCCAGCTCGCGCACGTTGCCCGGCCAGGAGTAGGTCAGAAACATCTCTCGAGCGTCCCGGGTCAGTTTCAGGCGTTTGCGGCCCTTGTCGCGGCAGAAGCCTCCCAGGAAATGACGGGCGAGTTCGAGGATGTCCGCCCCGCGTTCGCGAAGCGGCGGAAGGTGCATGGGGATGACATTGAGCCGGTAGAAGAGGTCCTCCCGGAACCGACCGGCGGCGACCTCCACCTCCAGATCGCGGTTGGTGGCGGCGACCACGCGCACATCGACGCTCTTGACCTGCGTGCCGCCCACGCGCTCGATTTCCTTTTCCTGAAGGGCGCGCAGGATCTTCACCTGAAGACTCAGGTCCATCTCCCCGATTTCGTCGAGGAAAATGGTGCCGCCGTCCGCCAGCTCGAAACGACCGGGGCGGGAGCGCACCGCATGGGTGAAAGCGCCCTTTTCATGGCCGAACAGTTCGGATTCGAGCAGCTCTTTGGGGATGGCGCCGCAGTTGATGGGAACGAAAGGCCTGTCGCGACGATCGCTGTTGCGATGCAGCGCCCTGACCAGCAGCTCCTTGCCTGTGCCGGACTCCCCGCTCACGAGCACCGTGCTCTCGGTGGGGGCGACCTTCTCCAGAACCTTGAAGACTTCGGTCAGGGCCGGGCTGCCCCCGATGATACCGTCAAGTTTCAGCGCCATTGATCCTCCGCTTCAGAACTCGCGAACCGCGCGCAACACGTCGCGATTCACCCTACGCTCTACACTCTCTGTCAATCTAATGACACCATGTCAAGCGGTATCCGATTTTTTTAAAAAATTTCTAAACATGCACTGCGGTTTTTCCACACCGCAAAACGAAACCCCGCCTTCCCGGTCGGGAGCGGGGCGAAGAGAGAAAAAACGGAAGGTGACAAAGGGAGCGTCAGTTGATGACGTCCTGCCAGCGAGGAAACTCGACTTTGTTCACGGCGTCGTTGATGCGCTTGCGAACGTCCTTCGGTACGGAAAGCGAGCAGATGATGTGCCGGGTCTGTCCTTCGGGCATGCCCTCCGGGATGAACCATTCGAGGCTGCCGGGCTCTGTGCCGCTGGTCGCCATGAGGCCCCGGATGCCCTCGGGTGAGAAGAACGCATAGTCCACGCGGTCTATCTCGATCATGCGCAGGAACTGCTGCAGGTCGGCGGTGACTTCGCGCACGCGGCGCACGCGCATGTTTATCTCGTGGTCGAGCATGCTGCCGAGCGAGTAGCCGTACATCTTGCCCATGACCAGATCGGGGTCGTCGAGGATGTCGGTGAGGGTGCGCTTCTTGTCGAACCGCTCGTCGGAGCTGCGATGAATCACCGCAAGAGGGGAGTTCTGGTAGGTGACGTCGGAAAACCATGCGTACGACTCCCGACCCGGGGTGCGGAAGGCGCCGATCGCGCAAAGTTTCTCTCCCGCCATCATGAGCGTGAGGATTCGCTTTGCCGGCAGCACCTTGTAGTTGGCGTCTATGCCGGCCTCGTCCATCACTTCCCGGGTGGCGTCGGCGAGGATACCCTCGAAGCGTCCGTCCTCGGTGTACATGTAGGGCGGATACTCCAGATAGGCCACGTCGAGCTCCTGCGCCGCGGAGGAGCAGACCATGAGCAGAAGGAGGGCCATCGCAGCCGGGAAATGAATTGTTCGCACCCCTCTTTTCTACAAGAATCAGCGGGGTACGGCAAGACCCGGCAGCCCTGTTGCGGGCTGCCGGGACACATTTCTAAGACCTTTTGGCAATCTCTTTGGCCGGGACCAGCGCGGTCGCGGCGGCGGACACGATGTTTCCGGCGACGCCCGGACCGTCACCGGCCACGAACAGCCCCTGAATCGAAGTCTCCAGCGAGTTGGTGGTGTCCACCTGCGTGGCGAAGAACTTGATCTCGGGAGCATACAGCAGGGTCTCGTCGTTGGAGACCCCCGGGACCACTTCGTTGAGCTGCTCCAGCCCGTCCACGAGGTTGGTGACGATGCGCTCCGGCAGGGCCATGGCGATGTCGCCGCAGACCACATCCTTGAGCGTGGGCTCGATGGAGCTGTTGCGCACGCGGTTCCACGTGGAGCGTCTGCCGCGCTTGAGGTCGCCGAATCGCTGCAGAATCGGCTTGCCGCCGCCGATAATGGTGGCGAGCCTGCCGATGGACTCTCCGTAGGCGGTGTTGTTCTCCACCGGATCGGTGAGCACCACCTTGGACAGGAAGGCGAAGTTGGCGTTGTCGGACTTCTTGTCCATGTAGGCGTGCCCGTTGACGCAGACGAAGTCCTGGTAGTTCTCCAGCGCCACGAAGCCGCCGTAGTTGGTGCAGAAGGTCCGGGTCTGGTCGTCGTACTTGGTGGTGCGCACGAAGAAGGTCGGGTCGTAGATCACGTCACAGAGGTCCTGCATGATCTCGTTGGCGACTTCCACGCGAACGCCCACCTCTATGCCGCGCTGGGAGACGTTGATGCCGTGCCCCTTGGCGACGGAGGCGACCCACTCCGCACCCACGCGACCGGGAGCGAGGATGACGTTGTCGGCCTGATACTCGGCGCGGCTGGTGACAACGCCGGTGACCTTGCCGTTGTCAACGGTGACG
The DNA here is from genome assembly GCF_059568665.1 of Pseudodesulfovibrio halophilus DSM 5663. Lineage (NCBI taxonomy): Bacteria > Pseudomonadati > Thermodesulfobacteriota > Desulfovibrionia > Desulfovibrionales > Desulfovibrionaceae > Pseudodesulfovibrio > Pseudodesulfovibrio halophilus. The sequence continues at coordinate 147,396 of NZ_JCANTV010000008.1, forward strand.
TCCTTCACTTCCTCGGAAGTCTGAAACACTACGCCCTTTTCCTTGATATGCTCTGCCATGCCCGCGATGTGTCCGGGCAGGTTGTCGGAACCGAGGTGCTTCTGCTTGATGAGCAGCAGGTCGATGCCGTTGCGTTTGGCTTCCTTGCGAACGGACTTGGCGCTGTCCATGTTGGTCGGGTAGACCTTGCCGTCCATGCCGAAGCGGTTGAATATCGCTTCGGTTTCATCGATGAGCTTGTTGGCCTCGGACATGGGCATGAACTGGCTCAGGTCGGTCTTGCCGAGCTTCGGGATGAAGTTGAGCTTGCCGTCGGAAAACAGCCCGGCTCCGCCCACGCCGCACAGGATGTTGCACGGGCGGCACTTGACGCACCACTCGTCCCCGGCGATGGGGCATTTGCGTTTGAGCGAGGACTTGCCGCGCTCGATGACGAGTACGTCGAGATCGGTGTGCTCGCCAAGGTAATAGGCTGCGAAAAGTCCCGCAGGACCGCCGCCCACGATGATGACATCAAATTTCGTTTTTGCTGGCTTTGAAGGTGCCATTGCTTCTCCTCCGTATATTGGACGCAAGTATGGCCCGACCTGCGCAGGGGACCACGCGCAGACGGGCCATGATCCACCGTATAACCGGTTTCAACAACGCGTCAAGCGGAAAAGTACGGAGCGGAAATGGCCGCCAACACGAACAAAAAACGGGAACCGCAGGTCACGGTTCCCGTTTCATCGTCCCTGTGGACGGGAAATGCTACATGCCGCGCATGCAGGACATCAGTTCCTCGCTGACTTCAACGAAGACGACGCCGCCGCGCTCTTCAACGCGCACGTTGCGCTCGGGGATCAGCGCCATGTCTTCGGCCACGTCCAGCCACTTGCCCAGCAGCCATTCGGGGGTGACGCCTTCCTTTTCCAGCTCTTCCTTGGGGTAGTTCTCAGCAATGACCCATTCGCTCATCGTGTCGCTCCTTTTATGTGTCCGGATACTCGCGCCGGTTCATTCCCAGCACGCAGAACACTTCATATGTAATGGTTCCCCACCAGTCCGCAAGGTCCTGTGGTGAAATACGTCCTTCACCGGGGCCGCCCAGCAGCCACGCGTCGTCTCCGGTCTTCACCTGCACTCCGGCGGCCTCGGCCGGGGAGAGGTCCACGGCGGTCATCTGCATGCAGACCCGGCCCACGATGGGACAGCGCACGCCGCCCACGTTCATCCAGCCGGTGTTGGAGAGCCCCCGGCTGTAGCAGTCGGCATACCCTGCGCCGACCACGGCCACGGTCATGTCCCTGTCCGCGGTGAAGGTATGGCCGTAGCTGATGCTGCGGCCCTTGTCCAGCGTGTGCACGTGCAGGACGGGCGCCGCCACCTGCATGGCCGGACGAAGATCGTCGCCGAGCGATTCCCACTCGGTCCCTGCATACGGGTTGCCGCCGTAGAGGGAGATGCCCGCCCGTTGGACATCCAGACGGCAGCCCTCGTGCCCCATGATGGCTGCGGAGTTGGCGAGGCTCGCCTGCACCGCAAAGCCGGAGGCGCGCAGGTCCTCGACGATCTCGCAGAAAACCTGAGCCTGCGCGGCAGTGATCTCGCGTGCCGCGGGGTCGTCGGCCACCGCAAGGTGCGAGCTGGCCATCACCGGGACGATGTTCGGCCGACCGCGCAGGAACGCCTTGAGCTTCGGCAGCTCTTCGCGTGTGAAGCCCAGCCGGGACATGCCGGTGTCGAACTTGAGGCTGATGCGCACGGGCCGCCCGTCCGCCTTGTAGGCCAGTCGGGCCAGCGTCTCGAAGTGCCCCACGAAGCCCACGATGTCGTGTTCGATCATGGCCTCGCAGTCGTCCATGTTCACCGGCCCGAGCAGCGAAATGATGCCGCCGGAGATGCCGGCGTGCCGCAGGTCAACGGCTTCGTGCACGTAGCCCACGGCAAAATCCGAGGCCCCCTCGGACTCGAGGGCGCGGGCCACCTGTACGAGGCCGTGCCCGTAAGCGTCGGACTTGATGACCGGGACCACGTTCCCGGCATCCTCCTTCATGAGCCTGTAATTGTGGCGGATGGCGTCGAGGTCGACGATGCAGCGAAGTTTGGAATAGGTGATGCTCATGGCTGAATCTACTTGCGCTTGAAGAGTTTTTCCATGTCGGCCGCGCTCCAGCGCAGCACGGCGGGCCTTCCGTGAGGGCAGTATTCGCGCTCCGGGCAGCGCATCCATTCGTCCAGCAGGGCCAGCGCCTCGTCGTCCGCCAGCGGCTGCCCGGCCTTGATGGCGGATTTGCAGGCGAGCATGGTCCACAGCTCGTCGAGGCCGCGGGAGCGCTCTCCCAGCGCGGCGGAAAGATATTCGCGCGCCTTGGCCGTTTCCAGCGTGGGCGGGATGCCTTTGACCAGAACGCGATTCGGGCCGTCCCTCTCAAGCAGAAAGCCCATGGTGCGCAGGCCGTCCCACAGCTCCTCGAGCACCTCGGCCTCGGACGGGTGCAGGGCCACCTCGAGCGGGATGCCCAGCGGCTGGGAGTCTCCGCGGGTGCGGTCGCGGCGCATGGCTTCGAGGATCACCCGTTCATGCGCGGCGTGCTGGTCCACGAGCACCAGTCGGCCACCCTCGCGGATCACCAGATACGTGTCCGCCACCTGCCCCAGATATTCCATGCCGGTGCCGGAAAGGGGCCGCTCGGTCCGACGGGAGACCTCGGCTTCGTGACCGGTCGTTCCGGGCTCGGGCGAAAAGGCTGCGTCTTCGTCCGGAGCAGGGATTTCTTCGTCCCCGCCCGCTTCCGGCGCACGCGAGGGCGCCACCGGGAGAGGGACGTCCATGGTGGACGGGGCGCCGTAGGTGGAGCGGTATTCGCGATATGAGGAGAACTTGGGCGCGTCGCCGCCCGGCGTGTGTGGCCGTTTGGAAGGTTCAGCCGAACCGGACGGAGCGCTCCATTGGCGATCCGGCGTGTCGCCGCCGACGCCGGGACGGGCTGTCGCTTCGATTGCCGGGCTTTCATCACGGGCGGACTGATGGGAGGTCAGCGCCTGCACGACACCTCGCCGAATGGCCGAGAAGACCGCCTTCTCGTCGACGAACCGCACCTCCATCTTGGCGGGGTGCACGTTCACATCCACCTGATCGGCGGGCATGTCCAGAAAGAGGCACGCCTGCGGAAACTCGCGCGAGAGCAGCATCCCGGCGTAGGCCTGCCTCACGGCGCGGAGCATGACCTTGTCCGCCACGGCCCGGCCGTTGACATACAGGAAGATCCGGTCCCCGCGCCCCTGCGCCTGACTCGGGTGCCCCGCCACGCCGTGAACACGGTACCCGTCGCGCTCCGCGTCGAACGGCAGCAGCTTGTCGCACACCTGCGGCGGCCAGAATGCCGACAGCCGGTCGGCCAGCTTTTGCCGGGGCGGGAGGCGGAAGCTCTCGCGGCCGTTGACGGTCAGGGAGAAGCCCGCGTGCGGATGCGCCAGCGAGATGCGCGAAAGGATGTCGGTGATGCGTTTGTGCTCGGTGGCGTCGGTCTTGAGAAATTTCAGGCGCGCCGGGACGTTGGAGAAAAGTCCCCGAACCTCGACGCGTGTTCCAGCAGCAAGGGCCGCCGGTCCCGAGGACTCCACCTCGCCCGCGCGGACTTCAACGTGCGAGGCTACGTCGTGGTTCTCGGCCTTGGAGGTCATCTTGAAGTGGGACACCGAGGCGATGCTCGGCAGGGCCTCGCCGCGGAACCCGAAGGAGCCGATGGCCGCAAGGTCGCCCAGCTCGTGAATCTTGCTGGTGGCGTGGCGCGTGACGGCGAGCTCCAGCTCTTCCGGCGGGATGCCCCAGCCGTCGTCCTGCACGACGATGAGCGTGCGTCCGCCCTGCTCCACGGTGACGTCGACACGGGTCGCCCCGGCGTCGAGGCTGTTTTCCACCAGCTCCTTGACCACGCTGGAAGGCCGCTCCACCACCTCACCGGCGGCGATCTGGTTGCGCAGGCTCTGGGGGAGCGGTCTGATGGTGGCGCGTTCGGTCATATCAGAATTTCAGGATGTCGAAGCTTATGCCGTAACGACTGTCGTCGGGCGTTCTGGAGTAGTGCAGGTACACATCGTAACACTCGCCTTCGAAGGTCATGCGCACGGTCTTTTCAAGGTCTTCGCTGGCTTCGAAGTCGCGGCGGTATTCCACGCCGAGGGTCACGTTCTTCGCCACGCGCAGCGAGCCGCCGATCTTGCCGATGGACATCTCGTCCTCGCGCAGGCGCTTGTATTCGTCGACCTCGGAGCGCAGGTCGTAGCCCGCCCACACTTCGCCGATGTCGTTGTGGACCCGGACCGTGCCCTCGTGCTGAGTGACCTTCTGGATATAGGGCGACCACCAGGTGCGCATGACCACGTCGAGATAGTTGTCGGGGCGGACCACCACTTCCGCGAGGAAATCCGAGAAAGGCCTGCGCTCATACTGATCGCGGCGGTCGTCGCGTTGGGCCTCGTTGCGGTCGTAGCTCTGCTCGAAGCGCACGGTGGCGAAGTCCAGATAATCCGTCTTCATGAACGCCTGCGGTCCGTCGTCGCCGCCGGGGCGAAGTTTCACGGACTGGCGCTTGCGGGTGAACACGTTGGTCAGGGAATAGGTCAGGAGATCTTCCGGCTCGAGCCTGTCGCGGCTGTCGTAATAGGGCAGCCTGGACTGGTCGCCCATGCTGTGCCGATAATTGTAGTCCACGCGGGGAATCACCGAGTGGCGCAGGCTGCTCCATCTGCTCTTTCCGGCGTTTTCGCGCGAGGCCTCGAGAGAGCCGTCGAGCTGGTAGACGCGGTCAACCTCGGAGAATGCCGAAACCCCCGCCTCGTAACCGATGCGGTTCTGTCTGCCGCCCTCGGTGCTGTTGTTCTCCACGTCGAAACGGGAGATGGTCCGGTTGCCGGTGTCTTCCTGCTCGGTGGTGTTGTAGAAGGTGGCGAACACGCGGGCTCGGGGAATCACGGTCACGAACTTGCTGGCCATCGGCAGGCTGATGGCGGGGCGAAGGTCAAGCCGCTGCCCGGCGTCGCCGTACCGGCGCACGAAATGGTCGAACTTGGCGGACCCTTGGAACTCCAGCGGGGTGCCGGGGATGGTATCCTTCCACGCGAAAGCGTCCAGCTCTGGCAGCGAGTGCACCGACGGGTCCTTGCTGTCGTCCCCGTTGCCGTTGCGGTAGGCGAGGTTCTGGTTGTATTCGACCTTGCCCGCCACCCCGAAGCGGTCCCAGCTGCGGGAGATATAGGCGCTGCTCGTGCGGGTCTCGGAGTCGGCGTCGTCAATGTCCCGGCCGAACTTGTCCACGAACTCGTCGCGGCTGGCTTCGAATCCGGACCTGCCGTGGTTGAACTCGCGCAGGTAGTTCTGGTCAGAGACCAGGTCGAGGTCCACCAGCGTCTTCCATTCTGGGCTGAACAGCCAGCCGTCGTACTTTCCGCGCAGCCACCAGCGGTTGCGGTTGGGGCGGGTGAGCCCGTCGTCGTCGAAAGCCTCGTCCTCGTCAGATTCACTGGTGGCCCGCGTGTTGTCAACGAGCCAGTCGCCTTTCCAGAGGCCTCTGGAGTTCTTGTCTTCGGTGTGCCTGAGCTCCAGCCCGTGCATCAGGCCGCGCTTGCTCATGAAGTATTCCGAAACCGTCACGTCCATTTCGTCGTTGACGGCCCAGTAGTAGGCGGCGTTGACGTTGAACCCGAGCCGCGAGCTGGACCCGACCTCCGGAAAGAGAAAACCGCTCTGCCGGTCGCCGGTGGCGGGCAGCGATGCATACGGCAGATACGCCACGGGAAGATTCTTGACCCGGAACGCGGTGTGATACAGCCGCACCTTGCCGTCGAGGGTCACATCGCCACGGGCCGAGGTCACGGACCACGCCGGGTTGTCGCCCGAGCAGCGGGTCACGCGGGCGTTCTCGAAGGAGTACATCCCCCCCGGCTTTCGCTCGATGCGCTCGGAATCCACGTAGACGTGGGACTTGGCCATGAAGGCGCGGCCGTTCTTGAGCCAGCCGAGCATGTTGTTCAGGTCGAATTCGGCCTCGTCGGCCTCGAGGAAGTCCCCCTCCCACCGGGCGCGGACGTTGCCGCGCAGGAGCACCCACCCGGTCTCGCGATAGTAGCGGGCGAAGTCGGCGCGGATGAGGTTGCCCCCCATGGCGAGGGTGCAGTTGCCGGTGGCCTCGATGTATTCACTGGTATGCTGGGCCGAGACCTTGTCTGCGGAAAAGGTCCATCTGTCGGGCTCTTCCTCGGCCTTTTCGGGCATCTGGGGCACATAGGCGCGAATGCCGCTGAGCACCCTGTCCTTGCCCATGAGCATGGCGGGCAGCAGGAGCAGGATGAGTACGGCCGCCCCGGCGGCCGACAGCAGTGCACTTCGCGAAAACGGCTTCAAGATGTCTCCGATCTCAGGAGGTTAGGGTTTCAGGTGCGGGTCATCCTGTGCCAGATAATTCTGCACGTAATCCTTCACCGCGTCCTCCAGCGGCGTCATGGGGGCGTCGTAGCCCGCGCCGCGCAGCTTGCCCATCTCCGCCTGCGTGAAATACTGATACTTTTCCCGGATGGTCTCTGGCATGTCGATGAATTCGATATTCGGCTCGCGCTCCATGGCCGCAAAGGTCGCCAGCCCCAGATCGCGGAAGGACCGCGCCTCTCCGGTGCCCACGTTGAAGATGCCGCCCACGTCCGGGTTCTCCAGCAGCCAGCCCATGATGTCCACGCAGTCCTTGATGTAGACGAAATCGCGGGACTGGCCGCCGTTCTCGTAATCGGGCCTGTGGGAGCGGAACAGCTTGAGCTTGCCGTTGTCGCCGATCTGCGAGAACGCCTTGCAGACCACGCTCATCATGTCGCCCTTGTGATACTCGTTGGGGCCGAAGACGTTGAAGAACTTCAGGCTCGCGAGGTGGTCCAGAAGTCCGGCGCGCTTGGCCCAGAGGTCGAAAAGCTGCTTGGAGTATCCGTACATGTTCAGCGGCCGCAGCGCGTCGATGCCGTCCTCGTCGTCCGAGAAACCGTGCTCGCCGCCGCCGTAGGTGGCAGCGCTGGATGCGTTGATGAACCGGGCTCCGGCCGAGAGGCTGAAGCGGCAAAGGTGCTGGGTGTAGCGGTAGTTGTTTTCCATGAGGAAGTCCGCATCCAGTTCCGTGGTGGCCGAACAGGCGCCCATGTGGATGACCCCTTCGGTCTCGAACGGGTCTTCGCCGCTGATGATCATCTTGAGGAACTGGTCACGGTGCAGGTAGTCCTCGTACCGCAGATTGACGAGATTCTTCCACTTTTCTGAGGTGGAGAGGTTGTCCACCACGAGGATGTCCGTGATGCCCATGGTGTTGAGCTTCCATATCATGGCGCTGCCGATGAAGCCCGCGCCGCCGGTCACTATGTACATTCCGCAACTCCCGGAAAGCGATTTCATTTTTACTGCCGCTCGCGGCAAAACACGGTTTTATACTTTGTTATGCTCCGGGGCGCAACCGCGGGCCTGACGCGCAAAAAGCATAATGAATGTGATTTTTTCAGACACCCGCTTGATTCATCCCTTTTTCTGTTCTAACGTTTAGGTCCACTGAAAACCGTGTAGAATTATTTTACCGTTTCAACCGGATACAAGGAGATCGTCATGAAACAGACCCGTATCATCGCCCTGTGCCTCGCCATGGCCGCAACCATGCTGCTCGGCGTCGGCATCGCCAACGCCAAGATGGTGAAGAAGGTGGACAATTTCATCATCTTCATGGACCAGTCCGGCTCCATGGCCCAGCAGTACACGGCAATGGGCAAAACCAAGATCGACCTCGCCAAGAAGGCCGCTTCCGCAATGAACAATGAAGTGCCCGACCTTGACTACACGGCGGCGATCTTCTGCTTCGCCCCGTTCGAGGCCCGCATCCAGCCCACGGGCTACAGCACCGGCGCCTTCGCCGACGGCATCGCCGCGCTGCCCGACGACTTCGACATCTTCGACCGCAACACCCCCATGGGTAACGGTTTCATGGATCTCGACCCCGTGCTTTCCGGACTTTCCGGCAAGACCGCGGTGGTCATGTTCACCGACGGCGACTCCAACATCGGTGCCGACCCGGTCATGCAGGCCAAGGCGCTGTACGCCAAATACGGCTCCAACCTGTGCCTGCACATCGTGAGCCTGGCCACCAACGACCACGGCCGCATGGTCATCGACAAGATCCGCGCCCTTGACGGCTGCTCCGTCAACGCGGAAGTGACCCAGTTCTTCGAACCCGCCTTCCTCAGCAACTACGCCAACAACGTTTTCTACAAGGAAGTTCAGGAGGAGAAGAAGCCCGAGCCCATGCCCGCGCCCGAGGCCATGACCATTTCCTTCGACCTGCACTTCGGCTTCGACAAGTACAGGATCACCGACGAGATGGTCCCCGTGCTCGAAGAAGTGAAGATGCTGCTCGAAGAAAACAAGTCCCTTGAGTTCGAGATCGCCGGTCACACCGACTCCATCGGTACCGAAGCGTACAACCAGGGCCTTTCCGAACGCCGCGCCGGTTCCGTTCATGACTGGCTCGTGGAAAACGGCATTGATTCCGATCGCCTGACCACCAAGGGCTACGGAGAGCTCAATCCCAAGTACGACAACGGCACCCGTGAAGGCCGCAGGCTCAACCGTAGGGTTGATCTCCTGAGCAAATAGCCGTATTGTGGGCCTTGCCGGGTGCACGTCGCTTCCGGCAAGGCTTTTCATTTCGCGGAGTTGGTATGAAATCCACGGCCGGTATGGCATTCGCCGCAATTCTTGTTGCGCTTCTTCTGGTCCCCGCCGCACACGCGGAAGGGGATTCGACCGGTACGCTCGACGTAGCGACCGCCGAGCCCGGAAAAGCGCAGGGCAAAGCGCTTCAGCCACGCGTCAAGGACGAACTGGTCAAGATGCACGCTCACTTCAGGCGCTTCGCCAAACAACGCATCGCATCGCTCAACAGGAATCACCTCCACTCCCGCTCCCGCATGAAAGTGGAGCAGCTGCCCACCGGAGAATGGCGGGCACGCTACCACGAATACGCCACCAACACCGAACGCTGTCGCGTCCGCAAAAAATCGAGCAAGCAGGTTCCCTACACCGGAACCATGATCCTCGAAGAACGCGTCTACGAATCCGTCGCCGAGACCCGCAGCGAGTGCAGGGCCGGCGACTTCAATGTCGTCGAGCGCAAACCCAACTACGTCATATTCAGGTTCCAGAACGGCTCCTGGAAGTAGAACTCCCTTTACATAGTTTTCAAGTAGGCCTTCCCCGGGAAGGCTGCGTTGCACGGTTTCTGTCTTTCAAGGAGGAATTCGCATGTTTGTCGGGCTGAAAATGCTCAAGGATTTCGTCACCGTCACCCCGGAGACACTGGTCAAGGACGCTCAGAAGATGATCGAGGCCAGCAAGCTCTGGATGCTGCTCGTAGTCGACGGCGACGACCTCGTAGGCTACGTGCGCAAGGAAGACCTCTGCGCCGCCATGCCCAGCGTCGTCAATTCGCTCGATAAACACGAGCTCAACTACCTCATGAGCCAGCTCACGATCAGCGAAGTCGTCCGGAAAGACATCCGGACCGTCACCCCGCAGACCGACATCGAAGCCGCCGCCGACATGATGTATGAAATGAACCTCGCCGGACTCGCCGTCATCGACGATCACGGCAAACTCATCGGATACATCAACCGCTCCAGCATGCTCGAAGTGCTCGTGGAAGAAATGGGATATCGCGAAGGCGGAAGCCGAATCACCATAGAAACCGAAGACCGCTTCGGCGTTCTCTATGAAGTGGCAGGCATCATCGCCAATATGAAATACTCCATCATCTCCACCTCCACCTTCTTCCACGGACCGCGCAGAATCATCGTCATCCGCGTCGCAACCGAGGAGCCCACCGAAATCAACGCGGTGCTCAAGGAAAGAGGCTACAAGCTCGTCGGCCCGGAAGACCTGCTCGAAGCCTGATCCTCAGCTCGAAAGATACCCAAAAGGCCGGTCCGCAACACCATGCGGACCGGCCTTTTTTAGGCTCGTATATGCCTCCGGCGGGCAAAGGGGCGGCCCCCCTTTGCAATCCCCGGGTTGTCAGCGGGCTCGCAGCGCAAGATCCATGCGACCGCACAACCCGCGGCCATGCTGCAACCCCGCTGACGGGATTTTGGGTTCCGTGCGTCTGGGCGGACGGACTCTCTTAGCCTGATTTGGTTCCAAGGAGCTCCGCCAAGCCAAAAATGATTCCTCTGAACTTCCGGCAAAGCATTATTTCGCGTCGACCAAGCCCCGCAGCAATTGCCGCTCGAAGCGCGGAAGGCTTTTCTTTTGCTCTTCGACCGCACCCGGCCCGCGCCCTTCCCACGGAGCAGCAACGGTTCATGCGCCTGCCGCGCCGGGCATTGCCGCACTCTGAAGCAGGAAAAGACGAACGAAACAGGACAGGGTCAGTTCCCCGAAATGGGCTGCACCCTCAGTCGCTCAAGAGGTTTTCCGCCAGGCGAAAATCTTCGCCGCGCCAGTAGACGGTGGCCTGCTGCACGCCGAACTCGCGGGCGGCTTGGATGTCGAGGCCGAAGTACAGGTCTATGCGCTTTTTGAACCGTCGGTTGGTCTTGTCGAGGACGGTGTATTTACCGTCGAAGGGGCCGAGGCCCTCGAGGTGGATTTTGGTTTTGTGGTCGAGTCCCATGGGGATGAGGTCGCGAGAGACTGCAACGGCGCGCATCCCGGGCTTGAGGGTGTCACTCCAGGCGGCGAGGAAGGGTTGCGAGTTGGTTTGCGAAGGCACGGAGTTGTATGCCGTGACGGTCACTTCAATCGTGTTCCAGAGGTAGGGGTTGGGCGTGTTCCAACCAAGGCCGAACAGCACGGCTCCGAGCAGGGCTGTGGTGGCGAAGAGATATTTCAGCATGATGGCATCATACGATGCCTGGAGGATTTCGGCAAGCGGAGGAGGATTCGCTTACAGTCCGGGCAGTCCGGCCTGTTTTGCGGCGGGTTTTTCCGGGGCTACCTTGCCGAAGGTCAGGCGGTGCATGCGGCTGGGCCCGTGGGTGCGGATGGCCTCGCAATGGGCCTTGGTTCCGTACCCCATGTGTCCGTCAAAGCCGTACTGAGGGTACTGGCGGGCGAGCTTGATCATGACCCGGTCACGAAAGGTCTTGGCGAGGATGGATGCGGCGGAAATGGCCGGAACCGTGCCGTCGCCTTTGATCACGGCCTCCTGTGAGGCGTTGAAGGGCATCAGGGGAGAAGGAAGTGTCTGGTTGCCGTCGATGCGGACCAGCCGGGGCGTCGTGCGGAGATGTCGCAGGGCCCGGCTCATGGCGCGGAAGGTGGCCTGAAGGATGTTCACCCGGTCGATCTCGGCAGGCCATGCGACACCCACGGCCCAGAAGAGGGCCTGCTCGCGGACCTGATCGAAGAGGACTTCCCGTTTTGCGGCGGTGAGTTTCTTGGAGTCTGTGAGAAAGGGGAGGTCGTACTCTGCGGGGAGCACTGCGGCACCGGCGACCACTGGACCGGCAAGACACCCGCGTCCGGCTTCATCCACTCCGGCGATATGGTCGGGGAGCAGGGGCTCGGATTCGATCAGGGAACCGGGCTGCATGGACGACTCCTGTATGTGGTGTCCTGCCTGAGGGGGCAGACGGGTTGGGCCGCCTTCCTTCGTCAGGGCCGGAGGCCGAGGCGGTGCGAGCTGGCGGCATCCATCGGATACGCGAAAACCGCCGTTGCCCGCAAGGGCAGGCGGCTCTGACCGACATGCTCCAAGCTGGCAGGCGGCGTTCCGTTGCCGGATGCCGAAAGGACGGTTCGCATTGCGCACAAGCACGACAAACCGCCCCGGAGCACTGCGGGAATGCTCGAGGCGGTTGCCGAAATTCTTGCGGCGTCCGGGGCCGGGAGGTCTATTCCCAGTTGGCCTTGGACTTGATGCGGGCGGCCTTGCCGCGGAGCTGGCGCAGGTAGTAGATGCGGCTGCGGCGAACCTTGCCCTCGGCAGCCACTTCGATGCTGTCGATGTAGGGGCTGTGCATGGGGAACACGCGCTCAACGCCGACGCCGTCGGAAATCTTGCGGACGGTGAAGGTGGCGTTGGTGGTGCCGCGGCGAACGCGAAGGACCGTGCCCTGGAAAACCTGGATGCGTTCCTTTTCACCTTCGAGGATGCGGTAGTGCACCTTGACGGTGTCTCCGCCCTTGAACTGGGGCAGGTCGAGGCGCATGTGTTCGGCTTCGATCTTCTGAATGGCGTTCATGTCAGTCTCCTTGTAACGAATATTTACCAAATGTCCCCGAGCAGGCGGTCAATGGTGATGGCCACCGCGCTCCTTACGGACAGGTGATTGTAGTCGTCCATGAATCGGATGGGCCTGATGGTGCCGTCGCAGGCGTCGAGCACTTCCTCGGCCAATCCGTGCCCTGTTCCGAATACGAGCAGAACCGGGCGTGATTCCAACTGGTTGCGGACATCTTCCACCGTCATGGGCGGTGGTGCCCCCTTTCTCCAGTCGAGCTTCGCAGACGTTGCCGCGAGCAGGGGTAATTGCCCTGTTCTGGCGGAAATGTCAACCACAACCTGCGACAAATCGTCCGAAACGGAAACCAGCGACAGGGCTTCGGCCCGGTCGGGGTTGACGCGGCTTCCGGGGCCGCTCGTCCAGTGTTCCAGCAGCGAGCGCGCAAGCTCCTTCTGGTCTTCGAGCGGAGTGACGGCGTAGAATCCCCCGAGCGCATAGGAGCGCGAAACACGCGACATGTCGTGCACGTCGAGGTTGGTCAGGGACACCGCCACCTTCTGCTTGTGTTTGTTCCAGACGGGATAGTGCACCAGCGCGATGTACAGGTTTCGTCCCAGCCTGTGGCGCGAGAGGTCGCTCAGGAAGTCGATGTCCTCCTGTGCGAGCCCGGCCCCGTCCAAGAGGTCGGGACGGCGCCAGAGGGTCTGCGAGAGGGCCTGCTCCCTGCGCCAGCGTGCGACGCGGCCGTGGTCGCCGCTCTTGAGGATGTCCGGCACGCCGTGCCCTTTGTACTCCACGGGGCGCGTGTAGTGCGGGTATTCCAGGGTGCCCCCCGAGAAGCTCTCCTCTTCGCCGGAATCCTCATGGCCCATGAAGCCGGGAACCAGCCTCGCCACGGATTCCACCATGCAAAGCGCGGCGGCTTCCCCGCCGTTGAGCACGAAGTCGCCCATGCTCACCAGTTCCACGTCGTGGATATCCAGCAGGCGTTCGTCAATTCCTTCATAGCGTCCGCACAGGATGGTCACGTCCTCTTCCGCAGCGAGTTCGCGGGCCATGGACTGGTCGAACGGCTTCCCGCGCGGGGACATCATCAGGATGCGCCCGGGGCGCTGGATGCTCTGCAGCGCCAGATCCAGCGGGTCGAGCATCATGACCATGCCGGGACCGCCGCCGTAAGGGCGGTCATCGACGGTACGATGCCGGTCCGTAGTGAAGTCCCTCGGGTCCACGTGGTCGAAGCGCACGAGGCCGCTCTCCGTCGCCTTGCCCATGAGGCCGGACGAGAGGGGAGTCTCGAAGAACTCGGGGAAAAGGCTGACGAGATGGAAGTTCATGAGCGAGCCGGTGCGTGAAAGGTTTCTGAGGGCGCAGGCGGGATCAGTCGGTGCAGACTTCGGCGAGGCCTTCCGGCGGGTCGACCACGATTCGTCTTTCGTCGAGGTCGATGTCCAGAACGAATTCGGGAACGGCGGGCAGGAGCAGCTCGCGCCCTTCGGGAGTGGTGATGCTCCACGTGTCCTGCTGCGGGGTCTCGATGAATCCGGTAAGTACGCCCAGGGAAGCCCCGTCGGGCAGCACCACGTCGCACCCTTCCAGCTGATGCAGGTAGACCTCGTCCTCGTCCGGCGGAGGCAGGTCGCGTTTGCGCACCTGCACGTCGGCCCCTCTCAGGCCTTCGGCCGCGGTGCGGTCGTCCACGCCTTCGAAGGTCACGAGGACCAGCCCCTTGTGCATTCGCCACTTGACAATACTATACCGTTTGGGCCGCCTGCCTCCCGTATCGAGAAACACGCGGTCCACTTCGTCAAACAGCGAAGGGGAGTCAGCATACATGCGCATGCTGAACTCCCCGCGGATGCCATGCGGTTTGACCACCCTGCCGACGGTCACGAAGGACTTGTCGGCAACGGGCCTGGCGGCTGCGGTCATGGTCTCCTACTCGAGGATTTCCAGAACGGCGCGCTTTCTGGCCTTGGTGGACGCGGCACCCAGAAGGGTGCGCATCGCACGGGCGGTGCGGCCCTGTTTGCCGATGACTTTGCCGAGGTCTTCCTTGGCGACCTTCAGCTCGATCACCGACGTCTGCTCGCCTTCGACTTCGGAAACCAGCACTTCGTCCGGGTTGTCCACAAGGGCTTTGGCAATGAACTCAATAAGTTCCTTCAGCATGATCTACCTCCGATTCAGGCGGTGCGATGTGAGAGCGCCTACGAACATGAAGTTCCGCCAAACAAGCCCGGACCAGTAGCGCCGCAACAACTACTTTCCGGCCTGCTTGAGCAGGGAACGAACGGTATTGGACAAAGTGGCGCCTTCGCTGACCCACTTTTCGACCTTTTCCTTGTCGATCTTGACATCTGCGGGTTCGACCATCGGGTTGTAGTGTCCGAGGTACTCCACCGGACGACCGTCGCGACGGGTTTTGCTGTCGAGTGCGACGACGCGGTAGAACGGACGCTTTTTGGAACCCATGCGGGTCAGTCGAATAGTCATAGCCATGGTGTCAATACCCCCAGTTTTTATTCTTTACGTTTTAAGCCAGTCTTTGGCAAGTAATCACCGTTATTTTCGAAGCTCTCCGCAAACGCGGCGCAAAAATTACTTTTTCTTCTTTTTGCGCTGTTTCTTGTTGAGCTTTTTCCGCTTTCTTTCCTTGAGGGTCTTCTTGGAAGGGCCTTTCTTGGGCTGCTCGCCGCCGCCCATACCGGGCATGCCTTCCATTCCCTCCATGCCCTCCATGCCTTCCATTCCGGGAAGGCCGGGCATTCCGCCACCGGCTCCGCCGCCCATGCCGGGCATCTGGCCCGCCATGCCGCCGAGCCCCTTGGGCAGCTTGGGCATGCCGAGCTTGCCCTTCTTGCCCGTCTTGCCGCCCATCATCTGCTGCATCATCCCGCTCATCTGCTTGAAGTTCTTCAGCAGGGCGTTGACGTCGGCCACGGTCATGCCGGCGCCCTTGGCGATGCGCTCCTTGCGGCTGGCCTTCTTCAGCACGTCCGGGTTGCGGCGCTCTTCCATGGTCATGGAGCTGATGATGGCCTCGGACTTCTTCATCTCGTCCTCGGGCAGCTGGGCGTCGCCGAGCTGCTTCATCATGTTGCCCATGCCCGGAATCATCTTGAGCAGGCCCTCCATGGAGCCGAGCTTCTTGATGCGGCGCATCTGGGTGCGGAAATCCTCGAGGTCGAACTCCGCCTTGGCCATCTTGTCGGCCATGTCCTTGGCTTCGTCCTCGTCGATCTCGTCCTGTGCCTTCTCGATGAGCGTGAGCATGTCGCCCATGCCGAGGATGCGCGAGGCGATGCGGTCGGGGTGGAAAAGTTCCAGTTCGGAGAGCTTCTCGCCCATGCCGACGAACTTGACCGACTTGCCCGTCACCGACTTGATGGAGAGCGCCGCGCCGCCTCGGGCGTCGCCGTCCATCTTGGTCAGCACCACGCCGGTGATGCCGAGGGTCTCGTCGAACTTGTCGGCCACGGTCACCGCGTCCTGACCCGTCATGGCGTCCGCCACGAACAGGATCTCCTGCGGCCGGCACTCGCGCTTGATGGAGGAGAGCTCCTCCATCAGCGGCTCGTCTATGTGCAGACGGCCCGCGGTGTCGTACAGGATGACGTCGCAGCCCAGCTCGGCGGCCTTCTCTTCCGCGTCCCGGCAGATGTCCACCGGATTCATCTCCGTGGTGGACGGGTAGACGGGCACGTCCAGCTGCTTGGCCAGCGTGTTGAGCTGGTCGATCGCCGCGGGGCGGTAAACGTCCGCGGGGACGAGGTAGGGCTTGCGCTTGTGGTTCTTGCGCAGCCAGAGAGAGATCTTGCCGGAGGAGGTGGTCTTACCGGAGCCCTGCAGGCCGACCATCATGATCTTGAGCGGCTTGGCGGAGAGGTCCACGCCTTCCTGCTCGCCGCCGAGGAGCTCGGTAAGTTCCTCGTTGACGATCTTGACCACCTGCTGCGCAGGGTTCAGGCCCTTGAGGACGTCCTCGCCGAGGGCGCGCTCCTTGACCTGATTGACGAAGTCCTTGACGACCTTGAAGTTGACGTCGGCTTCGAGCAGGGCAAGACGTACCTCGCGCAAGCCTTCCTTGACGTTGTTTTCATCAAGGCGGGTCTGTCCGCGCAGTTTCTTGAAGGCTCCCTGAAGCCGATCCTGAAGGCTGTCAAACACTCCGAAACTCCCGTGATCCGTCGTTTTCCACGCACAAAAGGCCCGTCCAACACGGGCAAAGAAGCCGTGAGTTATTCCATTGTCAACCGTTAGTCAAGCCCGGCGGGCCTTCACAGGGGGTGAAAACGGGCAGAAAATATGCGTCCGCGATGGCAGACGGCGCGCTCGGCGGCATTTCCGTTCGGAAAGGAAACATGCTTGTGCGGCGGTTCAGGAGGCGCACTCCACGCACAGTTCGGCCTCCGGCATGACCAGCAGCCGTTTCATGGGAATCTTTTCCCCGCATTCCTGACAGGTACCGAACTCCTCGTCTTCTTCAAGCCGTTTGAGGGCCATCTCCAGTTTGAGGATGCGCGTGCGGGTCTGCGAAAGCTGTTTTTCCACCACGCCCTGATTGACCATGTTGTCCAGCCTGCTCAGTCTGCCGATGGATTGGTCGGGTGAAACCGGAGACATGCGTTCCTCAAGCGAGGGCAGCTGTTCCCTGAGATTCTCCAGTTCCTTTTGGATGACGTTTGTGAATTCTTCGCGTTCCCTGCTGTTCATGCACCCGGTCCTCTTGTTGGAAGCCCCGCAATGGGGTAGTTTGGTGGCAAACGATATTTTTGAAAATGAGGGGATAAAGGTATTATGATAACGCTGAAAAATCAAACACTGGTGATCACCGGGGCCTCCGAGGGCATCGGGCGCGCTCTGGCGCTCGCTCTGGCGCGGCGGGGGACGCGCCTTGTGCTCAATGCGCGCCGGGAGCGTCCGCTCAACGCGGCGAGGAACGCATGCCGGGCCGAGGGGGTGGCCGCCAAGAGCATAGCCGGCGACGCCGCGGACCCGGAAAACGTCCGGCGCATGGTGGATGCCGCCTGTGACATGGGCGACTTCTTCGGCTTCATCCATGTGGCCGGTGTGCTCAAGCCCGGCCCGGCCGTGTGGGAGATGCCCACCTCCGGTTTTCATGAGGTAATGGACGCCAGCGTCACGGCCTCGCATCTGCTCATTCGCCATGCGGTGCCCCGGCTTCGCGAGCAGGGGCAGGGGCTGGCCGTGTTTTTCGGTTCCGGCGCGGCCGAGAAGACCCAGCCGGGCATCGGCACCTACTGCGCCGCCAAGGCCGCGGAAGAGCATCTCGCGCGACAGCTGGCGGTGGAGGCGCCGGAGATCCTGACCCTCATCTGGCGACCGGGCATCGTGGAAGGGCAGATGCAGGAGCAGGCCAGAAACGCCGAAGGCGAATGTGCCGAGCCGCTGCGCAAGGTCTTCAGGCCGTGGAAGGAGCAGGACATGCTCATCACGCCCGAGGAGTCCGCGGAAGGCCTGCTGGAGTTTCTGGAATACCGTCCCGAGAACTACCATGGACGCGTCGCCGACATCCGCAAGGTTCTGCCTCGCAGGAACTGATGGCGTCTCGTCCCTGCGCGGAGCCTTTTCGTCCGCTCGCTCTTGGCTTCTTCGGGAGGAAATAGTACCTGCACGCTGATTTCGAAAACCGACTGCCCGAGCGGGAGGAACATTTGTCCAGCGTGTATTTCATTGGCGCCGGTCCCGGGGATCCGGAGCTGGTCACGGTCAAGGGAAAGCGAATCATCGAACAGGCGGAGCTGGTGCTGTATGCCGGGTCGCTCGTGCCGCGCGAGCTCGTGGCCTGCGCCCGCGGCGATGCCGAAGTGGTCGACTCCGCGCCGCTGTCCCTTTCCGAAACCCACGATTTGATACTGCGGACCGTGCGCTCCGGCGGTTTCGTCGCCCGTGTGCATACCGGCGATCCCGGTCTGTACGGCGCCGTGCGCGAACAGGCGCAGCTGCTTGACCGCGACGGCGTGCGCTGGGAGATTGTCCCCGGCGTGACCTCGGCCTCGGCCGCGGTCGCCTCGGCCGGTCGCTCCTTCACGGTCCCCGGCGGGACCCAGACCCTTATCCTGTCGCGTCTGGCCGGACGCACCCCGGTTCCGGAATCCGAACACCTGCGCGAGCTGGCGCGGCACGGATCGGCCATGGCCGTGTATCTTTCGGCGGGCAATCCCGAAGGCGTCCGCGATGCGCTGCTGGAGGGCGGCGTTGCGCCGTCCACCCTCGCGCTCGCGGCCTATCGCGTGGGCTGGCCCGAAGAAAAAATAGTGGAGACGACAGTTTCCGCTCTGGCGGAGACGGCGCGCGAGAACGGATTCACCCGCCAGACGCTTTTCCTGATCCTGCCGGGGCAGGACGCCGAAAGCGCCCGCTCCCTCTTGTACGACGAGGATTTCCGTCATATGTTCAGAGGCTAGGAGGATTCTCATGGAAACACTGCACATCGATACCGGACAGCGTGAAGAGCTGATCGACATCACCGGGCTCGTGCAGCGCACGGTCCGAGAGAACGGCTGGAAGGACGGCGCGGTCCTGCTTTACTGCCCCCACACCACGGGTGCGGTCACCGTCAACGAGGGCGCCGACCCCGACGTCAAGCGCGACATCGTGACCAACATGCGGCGGCTGGTGCCTCACAGGGGGGACTACCGTCACGCCGAGGGCAACTCGGACGCGCACATCAAGGTCAGCATGTTCGGCCCGGAGCAATACCTCATCGTGGAATCCGGCGAGGTGAAGCTCGGCACGTGGCAGCGCATCTTCTTCTGCGAGTTCGACGGCCCGCGCTCCCGCAAGTTGTGGGTCAAGTGGCTGGGAGCGTAGCGGAGAAAGGACCAGCGGACATGGAGCGATGTCCGGCTGTTTGCCCCAAGCCCTGAACTCGGATACGATTACTCCCTTGCATTCCCGATAATGATCCGGTGGGCGATCCGTTCCCGTCAGGAGCGGTAAACCCCGGATGAAACGAAAAGGATACCCTGATGCCCAAAATCAACGTCGAGCGCACTGGCGTGCTCAAGCGCCTTGCCGTGACCATAGTCTGTCTGCTGGTGTTCGAGCTGGTGCGCCTGCTCGTGCAGGTCTCCGCCCTGTTCCAGTATGCGTGGATGCTCATCTCCAAGAGCTACAGCGCGCCGCTGCGCAACTTCAACAACAGGCTGTCGCTGTATGCCTACAGGCTGCTGCGCTACGCCACCCTCAATGAAAACGCCCGGCCCTTCCCGTTCGAGGATTTCCCCTCCAGCGGCGAACCGGCGGAAGAACCGGAGTTCGACAGAGAGTGAAGAACAGCTGCCGCTTTTTTCGCAATGATGAGTGCGAGTACTTTCCCTGCCACAAGGTGAAGGACCCGGAGAAGTTCAACTGCCTGTTCTGCTTCTGCCCGCTGTATTTCTACGAGGAGTGCGGCGGACGGTATTCCGTCACCGACTCGGGCGTGAAGGACTGTACCCTGTGCACCATCCCCCACATGCCCGAAGGGTATGATTACATCCTGAAGAAGATACGAGAGCGCATGGGCCGCTAGGCCCTGGGGACCGTGAGCAGGTGGCGGTTGATATCCGCCGCCAGCTCGCTGCTCTCTTTTTCGCAAAGGGCTTCGGCGCGGCCTCCGGCCCGCTCGAGGTCCTGAAAGCGCGAGAGCTGCACGAAGGCCTTCTTGATGCGTGCGAGTTCCTCGTGCTGAGTGTTGCGCGCGAACTGGTAGGCCAGAATCTTCAGGGCGCTCTTGAGCTTCTCCTTCGGGTAGGGCAGCTCGGCCACGTCGCGCACGTCCTGCGCCGATTCGAGAAGCGGCAGGACCTCCATGGCGATCTTGTGCGAGTTCTTGAGCGACTCCTCGGAGATGACGTAGCGCTTGCCTTTGGCGGGCTTCCACACGGCCCGGATGATCAGCAGGACCCCCAGCAGCGCGAATACCGGAATCCAGAAAGTTTCTTCGAACATGATCGGTACCGCCTATTCCCGTGTCTGAATGTAGGGTTTGAGGTTGAGCTTGTATTGCGAGGGATCCGCACACTCCACGATGTTGAAGGCCGGGGTCTGCTCCGCCGCCAGATCCACGAGCTTTGCCGGGATGGGGCGCAGGTCCTCGTCCAGAATGACCTTGATCTTCGGCAGCAGCGGACGTTCGGGATTGCTCTCGAAGACCACGCCCAGATCGCCGGTGTTGAGCCGGACGAGGCTCCCGGAAGGGAATATCCCCAGACACTTGATGAACATCTGCACCTCGATGGAGCAGAAGTCCTGATCGCGCATGCCGTACATGATGGCCAGCGCCTTGTTGGGCAGGATGGCGTCCTTGTACGAGCGGTCGCTGGTCAGGGCGTCGTAGACGTCTGCCAGTGACAGGATGCGCCCGAACACGCCGATGTCGTCCTTGCGCATGCCGTGCGGATAGCCCGAGCCGTTGAACTTCTCGTGGTGCTGGGCCACCGCCTGCATCACGCGCGGGGCGATGTTGCCCGATTTGTCCAGAATCATCTGGCCGTATGTGGGGTGTTTGCGAACCTCTTCGAACTCGCGCGGGGAGAGCCGTCCCTGCTTGTTGATGATGCGTTCGGGGACCGCGGTCTTGCCGAGGTCGTGCATCATGCCCGCGAGCCCGAGCAGCACCAGGTCTTCCAGCGGCAGGCCGAGATATTCGCCGAAGACAACGGCGATGGAGGCCACGTTGATGCAGTGGGCGTATGTGTAGGAGTCGTAGCGGGAGAGCTTGGAGAGGCAGATGAGCGCATCCGGGTTCTGCACGGCCACGTTGATGATGCCTTCAACCGCGTGGGTGGTGCTCTCGACATCCACCTGACGGCCCATCTTCACGTCGGTCATCATCCGCTTGGTCTGGACCAGGGCTTCGTCGTAGGCCTTTCTGGCCTTGCGGATTTCGCGGTGAAACGGGGCGCGTCGCTTGCGCGGCGGGCTGTCCCTGCGTTGCAGGACGATGCGCTCAAGCCGCTCGTCGTCGGTCTTTCCGTCCTCCGGGACTTCCTGCCTGATGAAGACGTCCAGATAGCCCTCCTGCCGGATGCGATGGACTTCCATCTCCGACCGGATGACCCCGGGTTTCGTGTACAGATAGGGAAGATGCGTCCACATGTCCGATGCCATGCGCACCACTTCCATGCCCGGTTTGAGGTCCTGAACCGAAATCTTTCTGATCACCGCCGCCCCCTCCTTCGGCGGATCGTCAGATGCTCAGTCTGGCGATCCTCTCCACGTAAGTGGAAATGAGCTGTTGCTCCTCTTCGCTTATGTCGATGAACATGCAGCCGAGCAGCAGGACCCCCTGCTTCGCGACGATGTTCTTGATGGTGACGGGGATCTTGATGTTCCCCAGATTGCCCAGACGCATGCTGACGACCATGTCGTCGCCCACTTCCACCATGTTCAGCGCGTCCCGGCTGCCTACGGCCACGGAAAGCCGGCAGCCCGTGTCGCTGGCGTTCACCACGAGGCAGTCGTAGTCGGAGTCGGCGGTGTGCAGGGTGGAGTCGATGTTGCAGTTGGTGCGCGAGGCGTTTCGCAGGTCGAGCTTTTCGATGGACTCGGGGTATTCGAAGAAGAGCAGGGGAGCGGGGCGCGTGATGTGGTTCAGCACGAGGGTCTCGAAGCCGTAGACCGTGCCTTCGTGGAGGTATTTCACCACGATGGTGTCCTTGTAGCCCATGCCGCCGCGAACGGATGACGGCAGCCGCACGTTGGCCACGAGGAATTCATACGGGTCGAAGCCCACGACGCGGCCGCGGTATCCGCGCTGCATGCCGGGAAACGTCACCACCAGATCGGCGCCCAGCGCCACCTCCAGGTTCACGCCAGCCATCTTGGTGACTCGGCTGTCTCTGGATGTACCGTTTGTTTCGGTCGATGTGAGATGGTCCGCCATATACGGTAGCTGTCTCCCGTGCAGTGGATGAGTTTAGAACGTCAATATATGCGGTACACGGGCAATAAGGCAAGGGGATGGGTGCGGGAACTTCTCCCGGAGATGCGCTCGGCACCCGGGAAAGATTCCCGCTCTGGCTGACCTGTTGCACGCAGTCGGCGCGAGAGGTCGCTGCGGCCGGCAGGCTGAAGGTCAGGAGACCACCCAGACGGTGCAGTCTCTGGCGGAGTGGACGATCTTGTTGGAGACCGAACCGAACAGGAACTCCTCCGCCTTGGAGAGGCCGCGCCGTCCCACCACGACCGTTCCGAACCCGCCCGACTTGACGGTCTCCAGAATCTCCAGTGCCACGCTGGTACCCATGCTGCACCTCGTGGCCTGATCGTTGAACGGGGAGTGGCAGAAGGCGACGTAGTTCTTCTGCACCTCGTCATCCTTCATGCCCATGGCCACCAGTCGCTCCCGCGCCTGATCGAGAAAGTCCTCGAACTCGGCTCTGGCGTTCCGGCAGGCGCGCACCCAGTCCTCGTCCTTGCCGAACAGGTCCCGGTGGGGAAGCTGTTCGATGCAGAGCAGGTGCACTTCGAAGCCGGGGCATCCGGCCGCGATTTCACCCACGTATCCCACGGCGCGCATGGCGTTTTCGCTTGCATCCACCGCCACGAGGATCTTTCTGGGGTTCATGGGACTTCCTCCTTCGGTTCCTGCGGGTTGGGCAGAAGGTCAAGGCAGGGCCGCAGCTCGCAGAGCATTTCGTCCACGGAGTCGTAAAAGGTTTCGGCCCCTTCCGAGAAGTGGAGCAGCACGTTGTTGAGCGGTTCGGGGATGTAGGGGAACAGGCGCCGCAGGTTGACCAGCCTGTTCCGGATGACCGGGGAAAAATCTCCGGGCTGCAAGGTGTCGGAGCCTTCCATCCCCTCGAAGGCGTGCGGCGTATATATGCGCTTGCCCACGAGGAACAGCAGGCTGTTGCCCAAGCCGTACAGGTCCAGCCCGAACGGGTTGGCCCGCGTCTCGTAGGCGTAGTCGAAGTCCAGCCAGCGGCCCCGCCCGGTGGAGGTCTCCATCCAGAGGTGGTCGCGCCGCACGTCGCCGTGCTGTTCGCCGTGCTCGTGCAGGAAGCCGATGGCCTCGCAGGCGTCGATGAAGGTGTTCAGCACGGGGCGCAGGTTGTTGTGAAAGTAGAAGGCGTGGTCGCCCGGTAGCGAATCCACCACCTCGTCGAAGCGCTTGCCGCGGATGACCTCCAGCACGCGCACGAGGTTTCCGGCCTCGTCGCGGGCGGAGAAGCCGTGCATGAACCGCGGGTCGTCGCGCACCAGCTCGAGAATCCGCGCCTCCTTGGTGGCGCTGCGGAAGCTGCGGATGCTCATGGAACCGATCTTTTGCGTGAACTCTTCGTGGAAGACCAGCTTGAGGATGGCGGGTTCCCTCGTCTCCAGACAGCGGCAGCGCTTGACCCAGAACTTGAAGTCCTCGATGCCGAAGCGGCGCTCGGCCTCGTCGCGCAGGACCAGGTAGTGCCGGGCCGCCAGACGGATGACGTCACCGTAGCCTATGGAAGTGAAGTCGGACGTATCGGTGTACAGCCGCCCGATGCGGCGGCGGTCCATGTGGGGCATGTGTTCGAGGACGAAATCCCTGAAATCCTGTTCCATGCGGTCTTCCCCTCCTGATTCGAGGGTACGCCGCAGGAAGGCACGGGGAATTATAAACGGGGTCGGAACGGAAGCGGCCCGGCGTATCCTTCGGGAAGGGGACGCGCCGGGCCGAAAAGGGCGGTATGTGGGCTAGAAGATTTCGGCCTCGAACCACAGGATGTTGGTGCCGACCTTGTTCCAGCAGTCCTCGGGCAGCCCGGCCTTGCGGCAGGTGTTGGCGAGGAACTGGTACTTGTCCCAGCCCTGCTCCACGGCCACCTGCGGCAGCAGGAGCCCGGTGCTCTGGTTGCGCTGGATGATCAGCCCGTGGCGGCCGACCTCGATCTGCTCCGGAGAGCGGCAGTAGTTCAGAGGGCTGAGGATGGAGATTTCGATGTCCACCTTGTCGAACTCCTCGGCGCTCAGGGGCGGGAAGCGCGGGTCACTGAACGCTGCGGCGCGGGCCATGTCCCAGATGGTCTGGAAGATTTCGCCGCCGCCCTGCACGTTGCCGATGCAGCCGCGCAGCTGGCCGTCGATCTTCAGGGTGACGAACGCGCCGAACTCCTTGCGCAGCTTGTGGGATTCCGGCTCGGCCGGGGCGGCGGACTCGTCGCCTTCGAGCTTGGCGCGGATGGATTGCCTGACGAGGTCCTTGAGGTAGGTTTTTTCCTCGTCGCTGAGCATGAAATGGAAATCGGACATTATCTGAGCTCCTCGGTGGTTTGTTGCTTTTTGACGCGCGGCACGGCCGCGAGCAGGGCCAGACCGATCAGGAAAAGTCCCACCACGGAGGCCATCCCGGCCCGCTGGCTGTCGGCCGCGACGGTGATCCACCCCACGAGGAGCGGACCGAGAAAGGCCGTGACTTTTCCGGACAGGGCGAACAGCCCGAAAAACTGGTTTCGAAGATCGGGCGGCGCGGCGCGGGCCAGATAGGATCGGCTCGACGCCTGCACCGGGCCGACGAATATACCTACGGTCAGGCCGAAAATCCAGAAAAGCGTTTTATCCGTCACGAGCAGGGTGGCGACGGCCGCGGCCGTAAGCGCAACGAGCGAGATGATGAGCGTCCTGCGGGGGCCGGCGCGGTCGTCGATCCACGCGAATCCGGCGGCGCCGAGGCCCGCGGTCACGTTCAGGCCGATGCCGAAGAGGATGACCTCCGAGGTCTGCATCCCGAAGGTCCCGGCCGCGTAAATGCCCCCGAAGGCGAACAGGGTGGTCAGCCCGTCGTTGTAGAACATGCGTGCCAACAGGAACAGGCCCACGCCCTTGTAGCGCCTCGCGTTGGCGAGCGAACCCTTCAGCTGCCGGAAGCCGTGTCGGACCGCCGCGCGCATGGTCTGCCCCGTGGAGGGCGTATCCGGCGTGCGCAGGAACATGGGCAGGGCGAACACGAGATACCAGCCTGCGGAGAAGAGCATGGCCGTGCGTACGTGCAGGGCTTCGTCGTGCGTCACGCCGAACAGGGCGTTGTCGTCAATGAGGCCGTAGAGCGCGGCCACGAGGCAGATCAGTCCGCCCGCGTAGCCCATGGCCCAGCCCCAGCCGGACCAACGGCCGAGCCGCTCTTCGGGAACGAGGTCGGCCAGCATGGCGTTGTAGAATATCTGCGCGCCTTCGGACGCGGTCACCCCAACGAAGGCCAGCGTCACGGCGTAGATGGCCCACTCCGGGTCGGGTTTGACGAACCAGAGCAGGGCGGTGGCGGCGATGCACGCGGCTGTCAGGGCTCCCACCCACGGCTTGCGCCGGCCGGTGTGGTCGGCGATGGCTCCGACCACCGGCCCGGACAGGCCCACGCACAGGCCCGCCAGCGCCATGGCGTTGCCCCACATGGCGGTTCCGGCGGCTTCATCCACGGCCACGGCCGAGGTGAAGTAGGCTGCGAACACAAAGGTCTGCACCAGCGTATTGAAGCCGGCGTTCGCCCAGTCGTAGAAGGCCCATGCCCAGATTCCGCGCGGTTCGTTGTTCAAATCGGTCCTCCGTGCGCCCACCGTGCAGCCGGGAGGACCAAAAGGCAAGCAAACTGTCCTTTTCACCGGCCTTGCGTTGCGTTACAACGCAGCCATGGAAACGACAGAAACCGTGTGCGTGCTGGGAATGAGCCCCGGCACACTCGATATACCCGATAATTGTCACCACCTGCTGGAGAGCGCCACGCTGCTGGCGGGCGGCAACCGTCTTCTGGACGCCGTCGGTCGCGATGCGGCCCCGGAGGCGGACAGGCTGCCTCTGTCCTCGCCGCTGGACCGCTGCGTCCGGCGTATCCGCAAGGAGGTGGACGGCGGCGGGCGCGTGGTGGTGCTGGCTGACGGCGACCCGCTCTTTTTCGGCATCGGCAACCTGCTCTCGCGTGAGCTCGGGCGCGAGCGACTGAAAGTGCTCCCGGCCGTAAGCACGCTCCAGCTGGCGGCGTCGCGGCTGGGGGTCTCGTGGGAGCGCACGGTCTCCATCTCCCTGCATGGGCGTAGCGACTATACGCCGCTGTTTGCCGCGCTGGTCCGGGCGGATACCATCGCGGTCTTCACCGACGAGGAGAACGATCCTTCCGCGGTGGCCCGCGCCATGCTGGAGCGCGGCGCGGACGGGTTCACCATGACCGTGCTGGAACGCCTCGGCACGGAGGGCGAGCAGGTCCGCCGCGTGGGGCTTGAAGAGACGTGGGGCATGGGCTTCGATCCCCTGAACCTTGTTTTTCTTGAGCGGGAGTATCCGCCGGAGGTCCCCCTGCGCCTCGGCGTGCCGGATCATTTCTATTTTCATCAGCGCGGCCTGATCACCAAGCTGCCGGTCCGTGCAACGGGGCTGGCGCTTCTGGCCATCGCCCCCGGTTCAACTGTCTGGGACCTCGGGTCCGGGTGCGGCTCCGTGGCCATCGAGGCCTCGCACCTCGCGGTGGACGGGCGCGTGGTGGCTGTGGAGCGCGATCGCACCCGCGCCGCCATGATCCGGGAGAACCAGCGGCGCATGGGCGCGTGGCTGGTGGAGGTGGTGACGGGCGGCCTGCCCGGTTGCCTCAAGGGGCTGCCCGACCCGGATCGCGTGTTCATCGGCGGCGGGCTCGGCGGCGAGTCCAACAGGGAGTCCGACCTGCTGGAGGCCGTGGCCGAACGGCTTCGCCCCGGCGGCAGGCTGGTGGCCCACTGCATCCTGCTGGACACGCTGCATCGTGCGCAGATGTTCTTCAAGGAGCGCGGCTGGCTGTTCGGCGTGACGCAGCTTCAGGCCAACGAGGCCGACAGGCTCGCGGGCGACCTGCGTTTTCGCGCCGCCAACCCCGTTTTCATCCTGTGGGCCGAGAAGCCCTGAGGGATGTTTTCTTTCGGGAACGCCCGTGCTATCGGGGCCTTTCCCGCAACGGCGGAGAACCCAAAGACAGGAGAAACAGCCATGTCCGGCAGAATGCCATGGCCCGATTATTTCATGAAAATCGCCCATCTGGTGGCCCAGCGTTCCACGTGCACCCGTCGCGCCGTGGGCGCGGTGGCGGTCATCGACAAGCGCGTGGTGGCCACCGGCTACAACGGCGTGCCCACCAAGGTCCCGCACTGCGGTGAGGTGGGCTGCATCCGCGAGCGCATGGAGGTCCCCTCCGGCCAGCGGCATGAGCTGTGCCGCGGACTGCACGCGGAGCAGAACGTCATCATTCAGGCCGCCTCCTACGGGCTGTCCCTGAAGGGCTGCGATATCTACTGCACCACCCAGCCGTGCCTGATCTGCACCAAGATGCTCATCAACTGCGGCGCACACAACATCTATTACGCGGAACATTACCCCGACGAACTGGCGGAGGCCATGCTGGCCGAAGCGGGAGTGAACCATGAACTGCTGTCCGGCGAATACTGCTAGGGAACGCTTCATGGCCCGCGCGGCGGAGCTGGCCCGCAATGGCCGAGGACCCGCCGCCCCGAACCCCTGCGTTGGCGCGGTGCTCGTGCACGGCGAACAGGTTGTGGCCGAGGGCTGGCACACCCGCGCCGGAGAGCTGCACGCGGAGCGCGAATGTCTGGCCGATGCCCGCGAAAAGGGCGTCTTCGACCGCGTTCCCGCCTCCGAGTGCGCCATGTACGTGACGCTGGAGCCGTGCAACCATCACGGCCGCACCCCGCCGTGCACCGAGGCCATCATCGAGGCCGGGATCGGCGAAGTGGTCATCGGGTTCCGCGACCCCAACCCGCTGGCGGCCGGCGGCATGGAGCGGCTGGCGGAGCACGGCGTTTCCGTGAGTCACGGTGTCCTGGAAGATGAA
Organism: Pseudodesulfovibrio halophilus DSM 5663; assembly: GCF_059568665.1. Classification (NCBI taxonomy): domain Bacteria; kingdom Pseudomonadati; phylum Thermodesulfobacteriota; class Desulfovibrionia; order Desulfovibrionales; family Desulfovibrionaceae; genus Pseudodesulfovibrio; species Pseudodesulfovibrio halophilus. Next base: position 175,414 of record NZ_JCANTV010000008.1, read on the forward strand.
TGCCGCGACCTGGTGGCGGATTTCCTGCTCTGGCAGGAGACGGACCGCACCTACAACATCCTCAAGCTCGCCGCGACGCTCGACGGACGCATCGCTGCCGCGGACGGTACGCCCGAAGCCGTGTCCTGTCCCGCGTCATTCGAGTGCGTTCAGGACATCCGCTCCTTTGTGGGGGCGGTGGTGGTCGGTGGCGAGACTTTCCGCAACGACGACCCCTCCCTGACGTGTCGCTGCGCCGGCCTGCCCGAAGCGTTCGAGCAGCCCCTTGCCGTTGTCGTCACCTCCGCGCTTCCCGCGCCGGACGCGGACCGCAAGCTCCTCCGCTTCAGGCCGCACCAGACGGTCTTCTGGACCGGACAGGCGCAGGCGGCTTCCGAACAGGCCGAGGCGCTTCGTGCCAAGGGGGTTCGCGTCATCGGTCTGCCCGCCGACGATTCGGGCCTGCTGCTCGGAGAGGGCTTCCGCTGGCTCCGGAAAGAGTGCGGCTGCCACTATTCCATGGTGGAAGGCGGCGGACGGCTCGCCATGACGCTGGTCCTGCAGGGGCTCGCCGACGAGATGGACTACTTCCTCGCCCCCCGCGTCCTCGGCGACGCGACCGCCCGCTCCGCCTTTTCCGGCAGGACCGGCATGCGCATGGCCGATGCCGTGGATTATCGCATCGCGCGCATCCGGCACGTGGGGCGCGACCTGCGTCTGACCCTTCTGCCCGACAGGGACTGACCCTTCGCGTTTCGCGAAGAACCGTCAAGAATCCTTCTCGGTTTCGCAAAATATCGCTTTGTCTGTTGCAGCCGGATGAGCGGTGTGATACTTCGCGCCGATGAAGAAGGGACTCTTTTGTATAGCATGCCTGATAGTAGTAACCATTTCTCCTGCTTCTGCTTCGGAGCCGCCCGATGCCTCCGGGCTGTCGGCGCTTGAGTATTACTCGGAGAACCTGCCCCCGTACAATTATCTGGAGGCCGGTGTCGTGCGTGGTCGCTCCATGGAGTTGCTGCGGCGGGCGTGGGCGCGCCTCGGAGTGCCGGAGAAGGACATCAACATTCTGCCCTGGGCCCGGGCCATGGATTCCGCCATGACCGATCCGCAGGGCGTGCTCTTCAGTACGGCCCGTCTGCCCTCTCGCGAGGACATGTTCAAATGGGCCTGTCCGTTCCCGAGCGAGCCGCTGGTGATGGTCGGACGGCAGGACTCCATTCCCGCGGCGGAGTTGTGCCTCGACGGGTATCCCGTGAGGGTGGGCGTGGTGCGCGGCGGGGCCGCCTACGAGGTGGTCAAAAGCAGTTGTGGCGACAAGCTGATCCCGGAGGTCGCCAACTCCGCCGAGCACAACGTCCGAAAGCTCGTCGAAAAGCGTCTGGACTACATAGTGGTCACGGAGCGGTACCTCATGAGCGCGCAAAACCGTCACGAACTGCAGGGGCTGCGGGTCATCCGTCAGCTTGGAGAGATCAGCATGTGCATGGCCTTCAACAAGGCCGTTCCGGATCAGGTGGTTAACAGCTTTCGCCGCGCCTTCGACGGGATCTCGCGCTACTAGCCTCTGTCCGGCGTTTACACCCCGGCGGTCACCTGCTATCTGATCATCCACGCAACCAAGTGGAGGATGCACATGTTCACCGGACTCGTACAGGGAACCGGCGCCGTCGAGAGCGCCGAAAACCGCGGCGCGGAGACTCGTTTCCGCATCAGGGCCAACTATGCCCTTGAAGACATCGTCCTCGGGGAATCCATCGCGGTCAACGGCGTCTGCCTGACCGTGGAGACCTTCGGCGAGCGCTGGTTCACGGCCTACGCCAGCCGGGAGACCATTTCGGTCACGAGTCTCGGCGGGCTGCGCACCGGCTCCACCGTGAATCTGGAACGCGCGCTGGCCATGGGCGACCGTCTCGGGGGGCATATCGTCAGCGGCCACGTCGACTGCATCGCGGAGGTGGCCGAGGTCCGTCCCGCCGGAGAGTCGAAGGTCTACCGCCTGACCTTTCCCGCGGAGCACGGCCGGTACGTCATCGGCAAGGGGTCGGTGGCGCTGGACGGCATCAGCCTGACCGTGAACGCGTGCGGCCCCGACTGGCTCGAGGTGAACATCATTCCCGAGACGCAGGGCGCCACAACCATCAGGGGCTGGACCCCCGGCCGCAAGGTGAACATGGAGACCGACGTCATCGGCAAGTACGTGGAGCGGATGGTGGCTCCGTGGACCGGCGGCGCATCGCAGGACGCGCCCAAGTCCTCCCTCACCGAAGATTTTCTGAGAAAGCACGGATTCTAGTCCGTGCCGAACGACGCGAACATCACCCCTGTCAGCCCGCCCGGGTCGTCAGGGGTTTTCTTTTGGCGAAAGCAATGAACGCACTTCTTGTGGTGGATATGCAGCGGGACCTGTTTGAAGTCTCCGGGACCCGGCACGACGCGCAGGGTGTGGTCCGTCGTATCGACACACTGTGCAGCGCGATGCGCGCCGCCGACTCGGCAGTGGTTTTCGTTCGCCATGCCGGAGGGGACGGCTGGCTGGAGCCCGGAACCGAAGGCTGGGAGATCCTGCCGGAGCTGCATCCCTTCGAGACGGACCTCTTCGTGGAGAAGATATCCTGCGACTCGTTCTGCCGCACGCCTCTGGAGACCATGCTGCGCGAGCGCGACGTGGAGCATCTTTATATAGTGGGTTGCTGCACGGACTACTGCATTGATGCCACGGTGCGGGCGGCCGCAAGTCTCGGATTCCGGCTGACGGTGCCCTCGGACTGCCACACCACCGGGGACAAGCCCGAACTGGACGCGGCTGCGGTCATCCGGCACCACAACCACGTCTGGGCGACCATGATCACCCCGGAGGAGCCCGTTCGCGTCGTGCCGTTTGCCGACTGCCTGAAAGAGCTCGGCGGCGGTTGACCCATTTCGGCTTTTTCGTGCTAATGAAGGAAAGAAAAAAAGGAGCCCATTCATGGAAGTGCTGTTTCAGCTGGCCTGCCTCGTCCTGATCATCGCCGGGAGCTGGAAGACCTACCAGAAAGCCGGGGAGCCGGGCTGGGCGGTGCTGATCCCGTTCTATAACCTCTGGGTGCTGCTTCGCATCGTAGGCCGCCCCGGCTGGTGGTTCATCATGTTCCTGATTCCGCTGGTGAATCTGGTCTTCATGCTGCTGGCCTTCATCGACCTTTCGCGACGGTTCGGGATGCCCGCCGTGTTCAGCGTGGGGCTGTTCCTGCTGCCGTTCGTCTTCTGGCCCATACTCGGCTTTGGCAGCAGCCGGTATAACTCGCTGGCAGTGTAGCCGGCCGCCGGAGGGGAGCTCCGGCTCGATCGCATACAAGGAGCGTCGCCATGCGTGTTGGAATGGTGGGACTGGGAAAGATGGGCATGAACATGGCCCGGCGGCTGATGCTCGCCGGAAATGAGGTCGTCGGCCACAACCGCAGCCCGGCCAAGGTGGAGCGGCTGGTCCGCGAGGGCGGAGAGGGCGCCTACACCCTCGAGGAGCTGGTGGAAAAACTGGAGCCGCCGCGCACTGTCTGGCTCATGCTTCCTGCCGGCGCCGCCACCATTCAGGCCGCGCATCGTTTCGAAAGTCTGCTGGAGCCGGGCGATGCGCTTGTCGACGGCAGCAACTCGTTCTACAAGGACGCGGTGCGCCGAGCGTGGGAATGCTCCAAGAAGGGCCTGCACTGCCTCGACGCGGGCGTTTCCGGCGGCGTCTGGGGGCTGGAGAACGGCTACTGCCTCATGGTCGGCGGCAATCGCGAACAGTTTGAGCGCGTGGAGCCCGTTTTCAAATCCTTGGCCCAGCCCGAAGGATACATGTACTGCGGCGGACCCGGAGCCGGACATTTCGTGAAGATGGTCCACAACGGCATCGAATACGGTCTGATGCAGGCCTATGCCGAAGGGTTCGCCATGTTGGAGGATTCCCGCTACGGCCCTGAGCTGGACTATTCGGCCCTGTCGAATCTGTGGAATCGCGGCAGCGTCATCCGCTCGTGGCTGCTGGAGCTGGCGGAAAAGGCCTTTGCGGATTCCGGGCGGCTGGAGGATGTGAAGGGGTGGGTCGAGGACTCGGGGGAAGGCCGCTGGACCGTGCAGCAGGCCGTGGAGAGCGGCACGCCGATTCCGGTGCTCTCGCTGGCCCTGATGGAGCGCTTCAGCTCCCGCCGCGAAGACGACTTCCGCAACCGGATCCTCGCCGCGTTGCGCCGCGAGTTCGGCGGCCACGCCGTGAAAAAGGAGGGGGGTGATGCGTGATGATCCGTGTGCCCGCTCCGGCGCGGGCGACCCCTGCGTCATCGTCATTTTCGGGGCTACGGGCGATCTGACCGCACGCAAGCTCTTTCCCGCCCTGTGCCGTCTGTTCGAAACGCAGGCGTTGCCCGAGGATTTCGCCGTGGTGGGCGCGTCGCGAACGGAGCTGGACCATGACGCCTTCCGCGAGCGCATGCGGCAGGCCGCGGAAAAGGCTGAAGCCCTCCCGCAGGACTGGGATGCGCTGGCTTCGCGCCTGTTCTACCGCCCGTTGGATTTCGGCTCTCCGGACGATTATCGGTCGCTTGCCGAATTTCTGAATGAACTGGACGACCGGTTTCAAACCTCCGGCAACCGCATGTTCTACCTTGCCGTGCCGCCAGCGGCCTACGAGGAGATCGCGATCAACGCCGGTGAGGCCGGGCTGGCCGGACAGGAAAAGGGTTTCTCCCGCATCGTCATCGAAAAGCCCTTCGGTCACGATCTGCCATCGGCCCAACGGTTGAATACCGCTCTGCTCGGCAGCTTCGACGAGTCGCAGGTCTTTCGCATCGATCACTATCTGGCCAAGGAGACCGTGCAGAACATGCTCATGCTGCGTTTTGCCAACGCCATGTTCGAGCCGGTCTGGAATCGCCAGTTCGTGGAGTCCGTGCACATCACCGCCGCCGAGAGCGTGGGGGTGGAGCACCGCGCGGGCTACTACGATAGCGCGGGCGTACTGCGGGACATGTTCCAGAACCACATGATGCAGCTGCTCTCGCTGGTGGCCATGGAGCCTCCCTCGATCTACGAGGCCGAGCGCATCCGCGACGAGAAGACCAAGCTCTACCGCGCGCTCAAGCCGTTCCCCACCGAGGACATCGAGTCGCTGCTCACGCTGGGCCAGTACGCCTCCGGCGTGGTGGACGGCGAGAAGGTCCCGGCCTATGTGGACGAACCGGGCGTCCCGGCGGAATCCGACACGCCAACCTATGCGGCCATGCGGGTCTTCATCGACAACTGGCGCTGGCAGGGCGTGCCGTTCGAGTTGGTGTCCGGCAAGCGGATGCGGGAGAAGCGCACCCGCATAGAGGTCCGGTTCAAGGAAGTGCCGTGCTCCATGTTCCGCAACATACTGGGCGAGCACATCACCGCCAACCGGCTGATCATCAACATCCAGCCGGAAGAGGAGGTCCGCCTCGCGTTTCAGGCCAAAGTGCCCGGTTCGGGCATGTGCCTGCGCAATGTGGACATGCGCTTCGACTACAAGGATGAACACGCTGACAACCTCGGCGCGTACGAAAAGGTGCTTCTGGACGTCCTGCTGGGGGACCAGACGCTTTTCTGGCGTCAGGACGGCGTGGATTTGTGCTGGGGATTCTTGACGCCTGTCCTGATGGAATGCGATTGTCCCGAGCGCAGAAACATGCTCAAGCTGTATCGGGCTGGATCCGATGGGCCGGAACCCGCCGAGTGCTAGCTTCCCCGACCACGCGAGGAACCATGGAAATTCGTATTCTGGATGATCATGAGGCGGCGAGCCGCGCCGCGGCAGACCTGTTCGTAGAAACCTCGCACCGGGCGCTGGAGCGATCCGGGCGATTCACCGTCGCTCTGGCTGGTGGATCGACGCCGAAGCTGGCCTACGAGCTGCTGGCGAGCGACCCGCGCTGGCGCGCCGTGCCGTGGGATCGGACCCACGTTTTCTTCGGCGACGAGCGCATGGTCGAGCCGGACAGTGAACTGAGCAATTACCGCATGGCCAGCGAGATTCTGCTGGACCGCGTGCCTCTTCCCAAGGCCAACATCCACCGCATGCGCGGCGAACTGGAGCCGGAAAGCGCCGTGAGCGCCTGCGAGGCGGAACTGCGCTCGGTCTTCGGCCCCGGTGTCCCCGAGTTCGACCTCGTGCTGCTGGGCATGGGCGCTGACGGCCACACGGCCAGCATCTTTCCCGGCACCCGCGCGGTGGCTGAGTCCTGTCTCGTGACCTCCGTGAGGCCCGCCGACGTCACGCCCGATGTGAATCGCCTGACCTTCTGCCTGCCGCTTTTGAACAATGCGGCGCGGGTTGTGTTTCTCGCCACCGGAGCGGACAAGGCGCAGGTGCTCGCCAAGATGCGCGGCACCGATACGGCCCGGCACCTCTTCCCGGCCGCCATGGTCAACGCACGCGAGACCCTGCTGCTCACCGATCAGCCGATCTGACGCCCTTGCCCGCGTCCGTCCGCCGCGTTAGGGTGTGAGATGGACGAATATTCCCGCTTTGCCGGAATCTATGATTGGGTGGTGGGCAGGCCGCTCGCCTCGGTTTTCCGAAAACTCATCCCGAACCTGCCGCCGAACGGCAGACTGTTGGACGTGTGCTGCGGCACCGGCATGTTCGCCGCCATGGCGCAGGAGCAGGGTTTTCCTGTGTGCGGTCTGGACCGTTCCGAGCCGATGCTGGCCGTGGCCCGGCGCAAGCACCCCGGATTGCCACTGGTGCGTGCCGACGCTTCCGCCATGCCCTTTGCCGACCAAGCCTTCGATGCCGCAGCCGTGACCTTTGCCCTGCACGAAAAAACGCAGCCAGCGCGAGAGGATATCCTTGCGGAATCCATGCGCGTGCTGCGCCCCGGCGGGACGCTCCTCGTGGCCGACTACTGCCGGCCGCATGGCGCGTCGCAAGTGGCCGCGGCCGCAGCGGGGCTGGTGGAACGGCTGGCCGGAGCCGAGCATCATCGTAACTATGCCGACTGGATGCGCCGTGGGGCCGCCGAAGGATTCCTCGATGATTCCGGCCTGAGCTGGGAGCGTCTGGCCTACGGGCTTTCCGGGGTGGCGGGGATATACAGGGTGCGTCAGCCGGATTAGCTGCGGATCACGGATTCCAGCCACTCCCGCAGCCGCGTGGTCTGCGCGTGGATGTCCAGATGCTGTCTGGCGTGTTCAAGGGCAGTGCGTCTTTTTTCAAGCAACTCATCTGGTGAAAGTGAGAGCAGGCCCCGCAGCACGCCGAGTATCTGTTCGTGCCCGTTGCGTTCTTCCACGAGGCAGTCGGAAAGCTCGGACGGGAAGAATTCGTGCACGCCGCCCGTGCGGCGCGCCACCGGGGCCAGCCCGTGCGCCATGCCTTCGGCCAGCGCCTGCCCGAACGGTTCGGCGTGGGAGGGCAGCACGTAGATGTCCGCCCTGTCCAGATAGTCCTGGACGTTCTTGACGAACCCGGTCCACTGCACCTGTTCTTCAAGCCCCAGCTCCACGCACAGCGACTTCAACCTTTTCTCGATCTTCCCGGTGCCGCAGATGATCTGCCGAAAGGCGATCCCTTCGCGCTTGAGCTCCGCGAGGGCGTGGAGCAGGTCGTGATGGCCCTTGTCGGGGTTGAGCTGGCTGGTGGTGATGAGGGTCGGCACATCGCGGGGCCGCAGCTCCTGCGTGCCTTCGGGCAGGACCACGCCGGGGTGGATGGCCGTGAAGGTGTGGGCTGCGTAAAGCGGCACCCGACGCGTCAGGCAGGTTTTGACGTGTTCGCTGCACGCCAACAGGGACGGGGCGAGCAGCCGCTGCGTCAGGCGCGTCTTGCGGGTGTTTTCCACGTCCGCCGGAGAGCCGACGCGGTGCACCACCGGAACGCCAAGGAGCCGCGCCATGGCTCCTGCCGAACGCAGGTCCTTGGAAATGTTGCAGATGACCACGTCGGGGCGGTCCTGACGGAAGTCGCGCCAGAACCGGGCGAGAGTCTGTGGGTGAAAGTCGGCCCCGAACTCCACCGCACGCGCATCGAGGCCCTGCTCCAGCGCCTTGTCGATGAACGGACCGGGCCGTCCGTAGATGCGCACCGTATCGCCCATGGCGGCCAGCGCCTTGCCGGAGTTGATGCACCACGACTTCACGCCGCCCCATTTGCGGGTGGAATTGACGAAGACGATGTTCATGCGCGGACTCCGGGTTGCGGTTCGGGGAGAAAGGCAGCGGAGAATGCCTCAGCCTGTCGCGGAAATCAATCCGAACCTCCCTGCCGCGCCTTGTGCATGCGCAGGTTGAGCATCTCCACACCCAGCGAGAAGGCCATGGCGAAGTATATGTAGCCCCTGTCGATGTGCTTGCCGAGGCCCTCGGCCACGAGGAACACGCCCACGAGCACGAGAAAGGCGAAGGCCAGCATCTGAATGGTGGGGTGCCGGGACACGAACCTGCTCACGGCCTCGGCGAAGATGAACATCACGCCCACCGCGATGACGATGGCGGTGACCATGACCCAGAGCTGGTCCACCATCCCCACCGCCGTGATGACCGAATCCAGCGAAAACACCAGATCAAGGATCACGATCTGTGCGATGGCCGAGGCATAGGAACGAGCCGCCGAGACGTGCGCCGCGCCCGGTTCCTCCATCTTGTCGTGGATTTCGTGCACGGCCTTGGCCATGAGGAACAGACCGCCCAGCAGCAGCACGATGTCCCTGCCGGAAACCGCGTGTGAGAATATCTCGAAGAGGGGCGCGGTCAGCCCCATGATTGCGCTGATGGTCAGGAGCAGCAGGATGCGCATGATCATGGCAAGAGCGATGCCCAGCCTCCGGGCGGCGGCGCGTCTGGCTTCTGGCAGCTTGTTCGTGACAACGGTGACGAACACGATGTTGTCGATGCCGAGGACGATTTCCAGTCCGGTCAGGGTCAGCAGGGCGACGATGGCCTCGAATGTGAAAATTCCTTCCATGTCCCGCTTCATGCATCACCTGCACGGGTAAATCAATATGAAGTGGTCCCTTTTCAACGGTGGCCAAGGGCATGGCGAAGCACCGGCAAATCGGCTATACCTCGCGCATGAAACTGGCAGTGTACGCAGTGACGCGGCAGGGGCTCGCCCCGGCACAAAGAATACGCGAAACCCTCGGCGCAGACGTCTACGCTCCGAAGCGGTTGGAGGAACAGGGGGCCATCCCCTTCGAGTCGCTGCGCGAGTGCGTCCGCGAGACCTTCATCCGTTACGAGGGGCACGTCTTCGTGGCGGCCACGGGCATTGCCGTGCGCGTAATCGCCGAACACATCGTCGCCAAGGACACGGACCCGGCGGTGATCTGCCTCGACCATCACGCCCGGCACGTCATCAGTCTACTCTCCGGCCACCTCGGCGGCGGCAACGCTTTGACCCTGCGCATCGCCGAGGCCGTGAACGGGCATCCCGTCATCACCACGGCCACCGATATGGAGGGGCTGCCTTCCGCCGACATGATGGCCGCGCGTTCCGGGCTGATCATCGGGAATCTGGATGCAGTCCGGCATGTCAACGCCGCATGGCTCGAAGGCCGCACCGTGCAGATCTTCGACCCCGAGGAGCGGCTGCTCGGGATCGACGGCGCGCGAATGCGCGAGGTGCGGCGCGGCGAGTGGAAGGAAGGCGAACCCGGCATATGGGTTTCGTGGCGCGACGACTGTCGCGACCCGGACGCCCTGCGGCTGCATCCCAAGGTGCTTGCGTTGGGCATAGGGTGTCGGCGCGGCGCTACGGCCTCAGAGATTATCAAACTCGTGCGCGAGACGCTGGCGACCGAGCGCATCAGGCCCGAGAGCGTGGGCGCGCTGGCTTCGGTGGAGGCCAAGCGGCACGAGGCGGGCCTGTTGGAAGCTGCCCGTGAACTGGGGCTGGAGGTGCGGTTTCATCCCGAGGCGGAACTGGCGCGCGTCGATGTGCCTACGCCCTCGGAGTTTGTTCTGGATACGCTGGGGACGCCCTCGGTGTGCGAAGCCGCGGCGGTGCTCGCTGCAAACGGCGGCAGCGTCGTGGTGCCCAAGAGAAAATCGAAAAAGGCCACGCTCGCCGTGGCGCGGAGCAATACATGCTTGTAGTTGTCAGCCTCGGACCGGGGGACGACTCCCTCATGGCCCCGGCGGCCCGGCAGGCGCTGGAGGGCGCGGACGCCGTGGTCGGCTATCGGGGATACATCGAACTGGTGTCCGGGGATCTTTTGAAGGGGAAAGAAGTGGTCGCCACCGGGATGCGCGGCGAAGTGGAACGCGTCACCAGCGCCGTGGAGCTGGCGGCATCGGGAAAGAATGTCGCGCTGGTGTGTTCCGGCGATGCGGGCATCTACGCCATGGCGGGGCTTGCCCTGGAAGTACTCGAGAGCCGGGAGTTGTTGGCCTCGATCCCGTTCCGGGTCATTCCGGGCATTGCGGCCTTCAACGCCGCAGCCGCGCTGCTGGGCGCGCCGCTGATGCACGATTTCGCCTCGGTGAGCCTGTCCGACCTGCTGACCCCGTGGGAGACCATCGAGCGTCGCATCGAGGCCGCTGCGGGCGCCGACTTCGTCTTGGCCCTTTATAATCCTCGCTCCAGAAAAAGACGGGACCAGCTGCCGCGCGCGCTGGAAATCGTGGCCAAACACCGTTCGGGGAGCACGCCGGTGGGCATCGTGAGCCGTGCGGCCCGGCCCGGCGAGCGTGTCACGGTGACGGAACTATCGGCCGTAAATCCCGAAGCCGTTGATATGCAGACGGTCGTACTCATTGGTAATAGCGCCACTCGCCGGGCAGGGGGCTACATGCTCACCCCGCGGGGATATCACGGGAAGTACGAGTATTAGCGGAGTAGGTGAATTCCGTCACAATCTTCTTGCGGAAACACCATGATTTCTAGTAAAAAGGCGGCCTCTATTCAGGCCGCGTCGGCTTGACACTGCGGGACAGGTCATTTATTCCGCAATGGTAGAGAGTGTGACGTATTACCTTTTCGCAACAGGAGGAACGAGGAGAATGAAGAAAACTTTCATGATCAGCCTCGTCGTGGCCGCTCTGGTGTGTGCTTTCGCACTGCCCAACCTGAGCGCCGCAAACGAGGCTCCCGCTGACATCTTGCTGAAAGCGCCTTACAAGATGAGGAAGGCGCCCGTGCAGTTCCCGCACGCCGCTCACGAAAAACTGGTCCCCGAATGTACGACCTGCCACCACACCTGGGACGGCAAGTCCGACGTGAAGTCCTGCGCCGCCGAAGGCTGCCACGTGAAGAAGCGTGCCAAGCGCGGCGAAACCCTCTCCTTCAAGAAGGCATACCATGACATGTGCATCAAGTGCCATCGCAAGGAGCGCAAGGGTCCCAAGGGTTGCAACGACTGCCACCCGCGCCAGAAGAAGTAGCGGCCGACTCGGCTGACAAGGGGGGTCGCTGAGGCGGCCCCCCATTTTTTCCAAATTTTGCCCGGAGGTTTCGAGCATGACTCCCGCTCCCCCTTCAGACGACATTCTCGAACTGACCGATATCGTTGAAGGCGACGGAAGCCAGTCTGACGATTCGACGGACGGCGGCTCCACGGATGCCGATTTCGAGCAGGAGCTGGAAGACCTGTTCGCCGAGGAACTGGGAGAAACTCCCCCCACGGGCGAGCCGGAGCCGATCATGCTCGACGATCTCGTCGAGGAAGGGGCTGACGCTTCGGACAAGGAGACTTCCGAACAGGAAGAGCCTGCGCCTGCGGAGGCCGCCTCCGATGACGAGGACGTTGTCGTGCTTGAAGAACTGGCCGATGACGACGATGTCATGGAACTCGGAGCGGACCTTGAGGTCGCCGACGAAGAAACCGCCGAAGATGGCGCCGCTGACGATGAGGAGCCCCTTGAGCTGGGGGCGGACCTGGAGGTGAGCGGCGAAGCCGATGAGCCGGGCGTAGACGAAGAGCCCATGGAGCTCGGAGCGGATTTGGAGGTTGCGGACGAAGACGATCCCGCCGAGGACGAAGAGCCGCTCGACCTTTCCGGCATGGCCGTGGAAGAGGAGGCCGAGGCCCCCGCTGAGGAGTCTGCTCCGGAAGCTCCGGATTCCGACGATCTGGGCCTTGACGGGGTGGATGACATTCTCGGTGATGCCTCGGACGACGATTCCGACGACGATCTGGATGCCATGCTGTCTCAGGTGGACGATTTGGCGGAGCCCTCTCAGGAGTCGGAGCAGCCTGAAGGGGACGATCTGGATGCCCTGAAGCTCGACGATCTGGTTGAGGAGAGCGACGGCGAAGCCGAGGAATCTCCCGAAGCGGTCGAACCCGAAGAAGATATTTCTGGGCCGGAGGCCCCCGAAGCGCCTTCGCAGGAGCCTGCGCCCGAAGCAGAAGCGCAGCCTGAAGCAGAAGCGCAGCCTGAAGCAGAAGCGCAGCCTGAAGCACAGCCCGAGGCCCCGGATGAGGACACGGCCGAAGCTGCGGCTGACATTTCGGATGAAACTCCGGATGAAGCTGTGGCTGGCGAAGAGGACGTCGACGAGGTCGACGTTGAGGACGAGCTTCAGCAGGCCATGAATCAGGTGGCTGAAGAGGCTGTCGAGGACGTGTCCGAAACCATGTCCGAAGAGGCCGAAACCCCGGAACCTGCAGCCGGGGCGCCCGAGATCGAACCTGCGGAGATCGACCCCTCCATTCTGGATTCCGACGAGGATGACGACGAGGCGGACCGCCTGCTCGCGGAAGCCATGGCCGCCGAGGAAGGCGCTCCGGAAGAGCCCGAAGCCGGCGAGGTCGAGGAAGATGAGGATTCCGCTCCTGCCGAGGACCTGTTGGAGACCAGCAGCGAGATAGGCCTTGACCGCGAGGTCGAGGACGACTCCCCCGCCATTGAAGGCGTGTCCGAAGAGGAGCTTGCCTCGCTCGCGGGTCCCGCGCGCACGGACGAGGACGCGGAAGACGTCGAAGAGCCGGTGGTTGACGAAGACGTCGACTCCCTGCTTGCGAACGTGGATGTGTCCGACCTTGAAGTCCCGGCTGGCGATGACGATCTCGGGTTCGACCTTTCCGAGGACGCGCTGGAGACCGACGAGGCGGTGAGCGAGGCGCTGATGCTGCGCATCGACGCGCTCGAGGCGCGGCTTGCCGAGATGGAAAGCGCAGCCGGTGATTCTCTCGAGAGGCGCATGGGTCGCATGGAAGACATGCTCATGAAGGCCGGCGCCGATCATGAACTGGAACTGGCCGCCCGCGTGGACGTGCTCGAGAACCGTGTGGAGGGGCTCAAGGGCTTCCTTCGCGAAGAGGTGGCCCGTGCCGTGCGCGAGGATGTTCGCAACGTGGCGGCTGATGCCGTCCGCGAGGCTCTGGAGCAGAACGCTCCGGAGGAATCCTCGGGCGCAGGTGGCGACGAGCTGGTGGACATGGTCCGCGAGGAGGTCGGCCGTGCGGTGCGCGAAGAGGTGGGCCGCTCCGTTCCGGAGGAGGCGGCACGCATCATCCGCGAGGAGATCGCCGCGCTCATGGAGGAGATGGGCGAGTAGGCCCGCGTCCGCATAAAGATTTGCCGCAGGCCCGCCTCGTGCGGGCCTGCTTTTGTTTGCAGGGCCCACTTCCGACTCGACGAGTCGGCCCGGCACGTGCTAAAGACCCCCAAAAAACGGAAGGTGCCGCCAGGTTTCTTCCGCTTCCCCGCCCGGCCGACTTTGACATGGGTCAATGCCGTTTCCCACCGGGCGGGTTTTAGCTTCTCGGAGTAAAGCAATGGAAAAAGCAGACAAGCAGGCGCTTCAGGTCGCCAAGGAAGTCATCATCAAGTTCATCGAGGTGGGACGTATCTCCCCGACGAATTTCGGCGAGCACTTCAAGACCATCTATTCGGACGTGGTCACCACCATCGCCGAGAACAACCGCGACGACCGCGACGAGTAGGGCGCGGATGAGCAGCAGCCGAAACGGTGCCGCCGTTGATCCCGTGGAGCACGGCCGCAAGGTTTCCGACATGTTCGGGCGCATTGCGGGGTGGTACGACTTTCTCAATCATTTCCTGAGCCTGGGGCAGGACGTCTACTGGCGCTATCGATTGGCGCGGGCGGCGCGTCCGGCGCCGGACGGTCGCGTGCTGGACCTTGCCGCCGGAACGCTCGACGTTTCCGTGGAGCTCTTGCGGCAGTATCCCGGCATCAGCGTGGCCGCGCTGGACTTCTCCCTGCCCATGCTCGAGCAGGGCAAGCGCAAGAAGCTGGCCGGAGCGCGTGCCGAGAGCATCTTCCCGGTGCAGGCTGACGGGCGCTCTCTGCCGCTGCCCGACGAGTGCATGGACGCGGCCACCATCGCCTTCGGCATCCGCAACATCGTGCCGAGGCAGGAGGCGTGGGCGGAGTTCCTGCGAGTGCTCAAGCCCGGAGGGCGGCTGTGCGTGCTGGAGTTCGGCACGGGCAGCAGGCGCGTGTGGAAGGGCGTCTACAATTTTTATCTGGATCGCGTTCTGCCCGGCGTGGGCAAGGTGGTTTCCGGGGACTCCGGTGCGTACCGGTATCTGGCCGACACCATCCGCGCCTTTCCGGACGAGCGCAGCCTTGCGCTTGAGATGCGCGAGGCGGGATTCGACCGCGTGTACCACGTCCCCATGATGTCGGGGATCGTGTTTCTGCACGTGGCGGAGAAGCCCCTCTAGCCGAGGGAGCGGGCCAGCGAAACGGTCAGCAATCCGAGGATGATGGCCGTCAGCCCGAGATAGCGAAGGCTTTTCGGACGCTGGGAGGCCAGAGTGAGAAGTACCTTGGGCATCTTTTCCGCAAAGGCGAAGTAAGGGATGCCTTCGAGAACGAAAGCGATGCCGACCGCACAGAGAAGGGTGGACCAGTCGATATTCATGGGGTCTTTCTACCCACCCCCGGGGGTCGTGTCCAGCCGTGCGGTGCCGCAACAACATTCAGGGAGAGAGCCGCATAATGGTAACATACGAAAGTCTGGCGGATAAACGCGACGCCATAGCGGTGGTCGGCCTCGGTTATGTGGGCCTGCCGCTGGCGGTGGCGCTGGCCGAACACTTCACGGTGCTCGGCGTGGACGTTTCCGAAAAGCGGGTGCGGGAGCTGCGTGAAGGCAGAGACTCCACCGGCGAGGTCGATTTTTCCGAAGTGGGCGAGGTGGATCTGGAATTCACCGCCGACGTTTCCCGACTGAAGGATACCCGGCTGGTGCTCATGGCCGTGCCCACGCCCATAGACGAGTACCGCAGCCCGGACCTGCGCCCGGTCGTCGGTGCCTCCGGTACCGTCGGCGCCAACATGGCCGAAGGCTCCGTGGTGGTCTACGAGTCCACCGTGTATCCCGGCCTGACCGAAGAAATCTGCGTGCCCATCCTGGAGCGCGAGTCCGGCATGTCCTGCGGCGCGGGCTTCAAGGTCGGCTATTCTCCCGAGCGCATCAACCCCGGCGACAGGACGCATCGGCTCCAGACCATCGTGAAGGTCGTGGCGGGGCAGGACGACGAGTGCGCCGAGCTGCTCGAGAAGGTCTACGGCACCGTGGTCGAGGCCGGAACCCATCGCGCCGCCGACATCCGCACCGCCGAAGCGGCCAAGGTCATCGAGAACACCCAGCGAGACCTGAACATCGCGCTGATGAACGAGCTCGCCATGATCTTCGACCGCATGGGCATCGACACGCTGGACGTGCTCGAAGCGGCCGGAACCAAATGGAATTTTCTCCCGTTCCGTCCGGGACTCGTGGGTGGCCACTGCATCGGCGTGGATCCCTACTATCTGACCTTCAAGGCCGAGGCCATGGGCTTTCATCCTCAGGTCATCCTTGCGGGGCGCCAGATAAACGACGGCGTGGGCAAGTTCATCGCCGAGTCCGTTGTCAAGCGGCTCATCCGCGAGGGCGCCGTCATCCGTGGCGCGCGAGTGGGCGTGCTCGGCTTCACCTTCAAGGAGAACGTGCCCGACCTGCGCAACACCAAGGTGGTGGATGTGGTCGAAGAGCTGCGCGACTACGGCTGCGAGGTGCTGGTCACCGATGCCATGGCCGACCCGGAAGAGGCTCGCGAGGAGTACGGCATGGAGCTGTGCGGCCTTGACGCGCTCACCAATCTGGACGCCGTGGTGCTGGCCGTCTCGCACGATGAATATCGCTCGCTGGACGCAGAAGCGCTCAAGGCCATGTTCCGCGACCCGGAAAAGGCCATGGTGGCTGACGTGAAGGGCTTTTTCGACCGCGAGGCCATGGCCGCCGCGGGCGTGCACCTCTGGAGGCTGTAGAAACTCCATGCTCGCCCTCATTGTTTCCACGGAAAAGGAGCTCCGCACCGCGCTGGGCAAATTCGACGACGCGCCGCGCGTTGCCGAAGGCGACATGGAGAGCTGGACCTGCAACGGCCGCGAATGGCTCGTGGCAGTCAGCGGCGTGGGTCCGGTGAATGCCGGCATCATGACTGGCAGATTGATTGAGCGCGGGGTCGGCGGCGTTGTTAACGCCGGGCTGGCCGGGAGCTTCGACACCGGGCGGCTGCCCACGCAGTCCGTGTGCGCCGTGCGCTGTGAAACATGGCCGGAGTACGGGCTCGCCACTGCTGAAGGGGTGGACCCCGAAGGCATCGGGTTTCCGCTGGCCACCGTGGACGGTCAGGCCGTCGGCAACCGCATCTGCATGGATCCGGTGCGGGCCGCCGGAGACATGGGACTTTCCCTGCCGTGGCTGGAGACAGCGTCGAGCCTCACGGTCTCGGCGGCGACCGGTACGCCCGAGGGGGCGCAGGGGCTGAAAACGACATTTGACGCGGACCTCGAGAATATGGAAGGTTTTGCCGTGGCGCTGGCCTGCGTGCGGGCCGGGCTGCCGTTTCTCGAAATCCGCACCGTATCGAACCGCGTCGGTTCCCGCGAAGGGTGGGACATCGGCGGGGCGTTCACCGCGCTGAAAGTGGCCTGCGGTGCGCTTCTTGCGGCATAGGGCGAGGGATATGCTTGAACTCAAAGATTACTTCACAAGGGAACTGCCCGCGGTCAACGACTTCCTGATGCAGGAAGGGCGTGAGCTCAACGGCATCGTGCGGGAGGTCTGCCTGCACATCATGGCGTCCGGCGGCAAGCGCATCCGGCCCATGCTGACCATACTCACCGCCCGCGCGCTGGGCTACGACCGGGACGACCACCTGCCCATGGCCTGCGCGCTGGAGCTGCTGCACTCCGCCACGCTGTTGCACGACGACTACCTCGACGGGGCCGACACCCGCCGCGGCAGCCGCGCCGCGCATCTGCAGTTCGGCACCACCGAGACCGTTCTCGCGGGCGACGCGCTGCTGGCGCTGGCAAACGAGATGGCCTCCCGCTACGGAAACGCCCGCCTGAGCCGCCTGCTGGCCATCGGCATCATGCAGACCGCCGAGGGCGAGATCCGTGAAATCGAGTTTTCCCGCGACCCCGCGCTGGACCGCGACACCTATATGGAAATCATCATAGGCAAGACCGCCCGGCTCATCGAGACCGCCTGCCGCTGCGGCGCGGCGCTTGCCGGTGCCACGCAGGAGCAGGAGGACGCCGCGGGCGAATACGGCCTGAACCTCGGCATTGCCTTCCAGCTCGTGGACGACGCGCTGGACTATGTCTCCCCCACGTCGGAGACAGGCAAGCCCGAGGGCGGCGACCTTCGCGAAGGCAAGGTCACGCTGCCGCTGATCCTGCTTATGGAGGCCTCGGAAGAGGCGGAGCGTCAGACCCTGCTGGCGAGGCTGAAGACCGGAGATATTCCGGACGAGGAGGCCGCGCCGGTGCTGGAGCGCATCCGGGCCGGAGGGTACGCGGAAAAGACGCGGGACGAGGCCGCCATGTACGTGGAAAAGGCCAAGGCCGCGCTCGCCGGGATGGCTGACTCGGCGGAACTCGCTGTACTGCGCCAAGCCGCCGATTACGTGCTGACAAGAAACAAGTAGCTGACTGGCCGGTTTCGGGGTGCCCGACCGGCCTTTTCTCATAGAGACAACCGTCAAAGGAGTATCCGGATGCTGTGCCGTGTCGAGGTGGGACTCAAGTCCCATGTCCGTGACGTCGTGGGCGCGCGTGTCGCCCGCAAGATCGCCAACGAACTGGGTGTCGCCACCGAAGGCGTGCGAGTGGTCAAGGTCTTTACGCTTGAAGGGCTCGAACAGGACGAGGTGGACATGGCCGTGGAGCGCGGCGCGCTGCACGATCCCGTGCTGCACGAGGTCTCTCTCGGGCCGATCGCCGAAGGGTTCGACTGGGCCGTGGAAGTGGGCTTTCGCCCCGGCGTCACCGACAACGAAGGCCGCACCGCGCAGGAGACCCTGGCCGTGGTCCTCGGGCTCGACCGTCAGCGCATGGAGTCCGTGAAGGTCTACGTGGCCAACCAGTACCTGATCTCCGGGGACCTTGACGAGGCCACCGTCAAGCATGTCTGCACCGACCTGCTCGCCAACGAACTCATCCAGCGTTACGAGTACAAATCCGCCGAAGCATGGAAGACCGAGCCGGGCTTTGCGCCGCGCGCCGCACAGGTCACCGGGCAGGCCAGCGACGAAGTGGCGGTGATCCCGCTGTCCTCCATGACCGACGACGAAATGATGGACTTCTCCCGCGCCAACACGCTGGCCCTGTCTCTGGACGAAATGTACGCCATCCGCGCCTACTACCTGCGTGAGGACGTGGCCGCCGACCGTCGCGCCGCCGGTCTTCCCGCCGACCCCACCGACGCGGAGATCGAGGTGCTGGCGCAGACCTGGTCCGAGCACTGCAAACACAAGATTTTCAGCTCCTTCATCACCTACGAGGACGTGGAGACCGGGAAGGTCGAAACCCACGACAGCCTTTACAAGACCTTCATTCAGGGCAGCACCAAGGCCATCCGCCGCCGCAACGCGGAAGACGGCCCTTACGGCGACTACTGCCTCAGCGTCTTCAAGGACAACGCGGGCGTCATCAAGTTCTCGGAAAACCTGAACGTGTGCGTGAAGGTGGAGACCCACAACAGCCCGTCCGCCCTCGACCCCTACGGCGGGGCGCTCACCGGAATCGTGGGCGTGAACCGCGACCCCATGGGCACAGGCCTCGGCGCCAACCTGCTGTGCAATACGGACGTCTTCTGCTTCGCCTCGCCGTATCACGAGGGCGAACTGCCCCCGAGGCTGCTGCACCCGCGCCGCGTCTTCGAAGGCGTGCGCGAGGGCGTGGAGCACGGCGGCAACAAGTCCGGCATCCCCACGGTCAACGGCTCCATCGTCTTCGACGAACGCTACCTCGGCAAGCCGCTGGTCTACTGCGGCACCGTGGGCACCATGCCCGTCACTGTGGCCGGGCGACCCAGCGAAGACAAGTGCGCCATGCCCGGCGACGCCATCGTCATGTGCGGCGGGCGCATCGGCAAGGACGGCATCCACGGGGCAACGTTCTCCTCGGAGGAGCTGCACGAGGGGTCCCCGGCGACCGCGGTGCAGATCGGCGACCCCATCACCCAGCGCAAGATGTACGATTTTCTCATGCGTGCCCGCGACAAGGGCCTGTACAACGCCATTACCGACAACGGCGCGGGCGGCCTGTCCTCCTCCGTGGGCGAAATGGCCGAAGACTGCGGCGGGTTCGACATGGACCTCGCCAGGGCGCCGCTCAAGTACGACGGCCTCAAGCCGTGGGAGATCCTCATTTCCGAGGCGCAGGAGCGCATGACCGTGGCCGTGCCGCCGGAAAAGCTGGACGAGTTCATGGAGCTTTCCCGCGCTATGGATGTGGAGTCCACGGTGCTCGGCAGCTACAACGATGAAGGCCGCTACTTCGTGCGTTACGGCGACACCACGGTGGCCTGCCTCGACATGGATTTCCTGCATGGCGGCGTGCCGCAGATGAAGCTCGAGGCCCGCTGGGAAGCCCCGCGCATCGAGTCCGATCCGGTGCCGCAGGTGCAGGACCACGACGCGCTGCTGCACGACATGCTCGGACGGCTCAACATCTGCTCCAAGGAGTACGTGGTGCGTCAGTACGACCACGAGGTGCAGGGCAAGAGCGCGGTCAAGCCCATGGTCGGCAAGGAGAACGACGGTCCCTCCGACGCGGGCGTGCTGCGTCCGGATCTGGAAAGCGAAAAGGGCCTCGTCATTTCTCACGGCATCTGTCCCAAGTTCTCGGACATCGATACCTACTGGATGATGGCCAACGCCGTTGACGAAGCGGTGCGAAACGCCGTGGCCGTTGGCGCGGACCCGGACTTCATGGCCGGTTGCGACAACTTCTGCTGGTGCGATCCGGTCCAGTCCGAGGCAACCCCGGACGGGCGCTACAAGCTCGCCCAGCTGGTGCGCGCCAACAAGGCGCTGGCTCACTACTGCCTGTCCTTCGGCGTTCCGTGCGTTTCCGGCAAGGACTCCATGAAGAACGACTACAAGGGAGGCGGCCAGAAGATTTCCATCCCGCCGACCGTGCTGTTCTCCGTCATCGGCGTGCTGCCCGACGTAAACAGGTGCATCACTTCCGATTTCAAAAATCCCGGCGACGACATCTACGTTCTCGGCCTCACGCGTACCGAACTCGGCGGCTCCGAACTTGCACAACAGCTCGGGTTCGTGCACGGCGAAGTGCCGCAGGTGGACGCGCTGGCCGCCCGGGAGCGGTATCGCCGCCTCTTCCACGCAGTGCAGGCAGGGCTCGTCAACGGCGCGCACGACCTGTCCGACGGCGGCCTCGCCGTGGCGCTGGCGGAGATGTGCATCGGCGGGCGTCTGGGGGCCAACGTGGACCTTGACGCGGTCCCGACCTGCGGCGAAGTGGACCTGACCTCGCTTCTGTATTCCGAATCCGCAAGTCGCCTGTTGGTGAGCGTTCCCGAACGAAACCGTCCGGCGTTCGAGCAGGCCATGGCCGGGACGCATTTCGCGCGCATCGGCAGGGTGGAGCAGGGGGCTAAACTGATCGCCAGAGCTTCCGATAAGACTGTTTTGACCTCCGGGGTGGAAAGCCTCGGCCGCGCCTTCCGGGCCACGCTGGACTGGTAGCGAGATAAAGCGCGCCGTTGTTGGGGGTTTACCCGATAACGAAAAAAGAATATGGAGGTACGAAGCCTTACGGAGGTGTTCTGTCGGGGAGTATAGCAAGAACCATTTTCTGGTCGGAAAGTTGCCTAGGGGGGTACAATGTCCAGGTTCTTCAAGCCGGTGCGGCGCTGCCTGACGGTTGGTACGGCGGCGCTCCTCATCGTTGGTGCTGTTGCGGCATCCGGATTCTGTGAATCCGGTCGATACGTGGGGAGCGGCGCTTGTGCCGATTGTCATGAAGTAGAGTATGAAAATTTCAAAAAGTACGCCAAGAAAGCCCATTCCGGGGAGTCGGTCCAGATCATGGCCGGCGACCTGACGGATGAGGAGTTCAAGGAGTGCCTCTCCTGCCATGTGACAGGCTACGGCGAGCCGGGGGGCTTCGTCAGCTTCGAGGAGACGCCCGAATTGAGTGACGCGGGCTGCGAAGTGTGTCACGGACCCGGATACGAACATGTCGAATCCGGCGGGGATCCCTACCTTATCAAGGGTGAACTCGAGGTTTCCGATTGCGAAACCTGCCACAATTCCGAACGGGTCGAGGCCTTCGACTACAAGCCGCTGCTGTTCGGCGGCGCTCACTAGGAGGCCGCAATGCAGTTCATCCGGAAATCTCTCGGCGTCAAGGTTCTGCTGCTGACGTCGCTGCTGACCATTGTCGCCTTCACGGGCCTGTTCATCTGGAATTCCTACGCCAACTACGAGACCATGCTGGAGGAGGTCCACGGCGCCGCCGACAGAAACTCCGACATGCTCTATATGGCCATCGAGGAGCCCATGGCAGTGGGCGACAACGAGGGCACCATTAGCAAGTTCGACACGGTGGCCGAGCGGTACGACGACATCACCGCGCACATGATCGACTACAAGGGCGAGATCACCTATTCCACCGAGAAGGAGACCGTCCGCAAGGAAGTCTTCGAGGTCTTTTCCATCAAAAAGGCCACCGACCTGATCATCGAGAGCCTCGAGAGGCCCGTCAAGAAGGGCGAGCTTGTCGAGGACGGCGACGGCCTCTTTTTCACCAGCGTCGCCACCATTCCCAATGAGAAAAGCTGCCATCACTGTCACGGCTCGTCGCGGGACATCCTCGGCGCGATGGTGCTCGTGCAGGACGTGACACCGCAGTTCAACAGCCTCAAGAGCACCCAGGTCAAGTCGGCCGGGATATCCGTGCTCGGCGTGCTGGCGCTGCTCACCGCGCTGATCATTTTCATGCGCCGAAACGTGGTCAACCGCATCAAGCTCATCGCGGACGCCACCGAGGAAGTGAGCAAGGGCAACCTTGACGCCGAGTTCTCTGTCAAAGGATCCGACGAGCTCGGCAACCTGAGCAGCTACCTTTCGGAAATGGTGCGCCAGATCAAGGACCAGCTCCAGTACAACAAGAGCATCCTCGACGGCATCATCGTGCCGCTCTTCGTCACCGACGCCAAGGAGCGCTTCCAGTTCGCCAACCCGCCCATGTGCGAGGTGCTCGGCAAGGACAAGGACAAGATCGTCGGCAAGACCGTGTCCCAGATATTCGAGTGCGCCGAAGGTGACGAAACCTGCGACGCGGCGCATGTCATCGGCGCCGGAGTGGCTCTCTCGGGCAACTTCGTCTTTGTTCGGGACAACGGCGAAAAGGTCCCCGTGCACTTCGAGTGCTCCCCGCTCAAGGACGCCAAGGGCGAAGTGGTCGGGGCCATCGGTGTTCTCATCGACCTCACCCGCGAGGAAGAGGACAAGAAGAACATCGAAAAGCAGCAACAGAACCTCATGGAGGTCGCCAACGAAGTGACCGAGGTCGCGTCGCGCCTGTCAGCCTCCAGCACCGAGCTGTCGCAGCAGATGGAGAACCTGTCCCGGGGCGTGGACACCACCGCGGACCAGACGGGTCAGGTGGCCACGGCCATGGAGCAGATGAACGCCACCGTGCTGGAGGTCGCCAAAAACGCGTCGGAAGCCTCGCAGGCCTCGGACGAGTCCAACAAGGTGGCCGAAGAGGGCGGCCAGGTGGTCGCCACCACGGTGGAAGAGATCAACTACGTCGCGCGCATCACGGACAGCCTCGCCGAGTCTCTCTCCGATCTGTCAGACAGGGCCGAGAATATCGGCAAGGTCATGGGCGTTATCAACGATATCGCCGACCAGACCAACCTGCTCGCCCTGAACGCGGCCATTGAGGCCGCCCGGGCAGGCGAGGCGGGACGCGGATTCGCGGTGGTCGCGGACGAGGTCCGCAAGCTCGCGGAAAAGACCATGAGCGCCACCAAGGAAGTGGAAGACGCCATTTCCCTGATTCAGCAGAGCACAGGCGATGCGGTCCGCGAGATGGACAGCACCAAGGGCCGTGTGGTCAAGGCCTCCGAAATGGCAGTCAGCTCGGGCGACAAGCTCAGCCAGATTGTCAATCAGGCAGGCAGCATGGCCAACATGGTTCAGGGCATCGCGGCGGCGGCGGAAGAGCAGTCCGCCACGAGCGACCAGATCAACGGCAGCGTCAACCACATCAACGAGCTCTCGCAGGAGATTCTCACGGGCATCAGGGAGTCCAACGAGGGCATCCGAGAGGTTGACGAAATGGCCCAGACACTCTCTCGCCTCGTGGAAAAGTTCAAGGCGTAACGAGTCGGCAAAGCAATCACTCAAGAGGGGTGGCTCGTAAGGAGCCACCCCTTTTTTCTGAAAGGGGTTGACTGGGCATCGACCACTTGTTAGGAATTATTATCGTTAACGCGGAGGTATGGCATGCATACGGAAATGAATTTTCGCCTTTCGAAGCAGAGGCGCGTCATTCTTGAAGAACTCAGGAAGGTTACGTCCCACCCCACGGCGGATGAAGTCTATGACATGGTCAGAAGGATTCTGCCGAGGATCAGTCTTGGTACCGTGTACCGGAACCTGGAGTTCCTGAATACGCAGGGTCTTGTGCTCAAGCTCGGGGGGCCGGGTGAGCAGAAGCGCTTCGACGGCAATCCCGAGCCGCACCCTCATATTCGATGCGAGATATGTTCGCGCATCGCGGATATCATGTGCGACATCGAGGACCCCGTGCTCCCGCAGGGCGAAGAGCAGGGCTTCACGGTGCATCACTGCAACGTGGAGTTCGTGGGAGTCTGCCCCGAGTGCCGGTCGGCCCGGCAGTAGAAAAAACCGTTCGGGCGGGCTTCTTTTTTTCGGCAGTTGTGCTACAGATACGCTGAAGGTATCAGTTAGAAATACGAAAATATACAAGTTGTAAGGAGAGATACCAAATGGCTAAATCCATCAAGGGAACCAGAACCGAGCAGAACCTCCTCAAGGCGTTTGCCGGCGAATCCCAGGCCCGCAACCGTTACACCTACTTCGCTTCCATCGCCAAGAAGGAAGGATACGTGCAGATTCAGCACATCTTCGAAGAGACCGCGGCGCATGAAAAGGAACACGCCAAGCGTCTGTTCAAGTTCCTTGAAGGCGGCGAAGTGGAGATCACCGCTTCCTACCCCGCGGGCGTGCTCAGCACTACGCTGGACAACCTCAAGGAGTCCGCTGCCGGCGAGCATTACGAGTTCGTGACCATGTACCCCGAGTTCGCCAACGTGGCCGACGAAGAAGGCTTCGGCGAAATCGCCTGCGTCTTCCGCAACATCGCCGTTGCCGAGACCTACCACGAAGAGCGCTACAAGGCGCTGATCAAGAACATCGAGGAAGGAAAGGTCTTCGAGAAGGACGACGAGATCGTCTGGCGCTGCCGCAACTGTGGGTACAACCACAAAGGCAAGAACGCCCCCGAGCTCTGTCCGGCCTGCGCCCATCCCAAGGCCCACTTCGAAATGCGCGACTACAACTGGTAAACAAACCGGAGGACGACCCTTATGGCTACCCAGCTTGGCGGAGTATACAAATGTGAGGCCTGCGGCAATATCGTCATCGTGATGCACGAAGGCGGCGGCGATCTGGTCTGCTGCGGCGAAAACATGGTCCTGATGCAGGAAAACACCGTGGACGCCGCTCAGGAAAAGCACGTCCCCGTGGTCGAGCGCGACGGTGACAAGGTCGTGGTCAAGGTGGGAAGCGTCCCCCACCCCATGGAAGAAAAACACTACATCGAATGGATCGAGCTGATGGTGGGCGACATCTGCTACACCAAGATGCTCAAGGCCGGCGACGCACCGGAAGCCGAGTTCTGTCTGCACGGCAACACCGGCGAACTCAAGGGCGCCCGCGCCTACTGCAACCTTCACGGCCTCTGGGCCAGCAAGTAGTTCATCAATGCGGACGGACCGGTCATTGCTGCCGGTCCGTCCTTTTTCATCCGGGAGGTAACCATGGCTCGCCCTGAAGACATGTGGCAATGTCAGACTGTCAATTGCGGCTACATCTACAATCCCGACAAGGGCGACCGCAAAGGCAAGATTCCCAAGGGAACCAAGTTCGAGGACCTGCCGGACGACTGGAGATGCCCCATTTGCGGGGGCACCAAGAAATGTTTCCGCCCGCTGATGGGTGAAGGGTCCACCAAGGCGGACTGCGAGCTGCCCACCGTGGACTCCGGCGAAGAGTTGACAGCAAACGCCGCACCTGCCAATAACGGGTCAGACAAGGAGAATTCCGACATGGAAAAATACGTTTGCAACATCTGCGGCTACGTGTACGACCCCGAGGTGGGAGACCCCGACAACGATGTGGCTCCCGGAACCAGCTTTGCGGACATCCCCGAAGACTGGGTGTGCCCCATCTGCGGTGCTCCCAAGGATAATTTTTCGCCCGAAGCCTAGCTTTCGGGCACGGCTGCCGTCAGAAGCAGCCTGACAGGTAGGGAAACGCGGTCCGCCTTACCGGGGTGGACCGTGTTCTTTTTTCTGTAACCGCCGAGCTTTCTCGGCCCAGCATGCTTCGGAGACTATCCATGAAGCCCGTTGAAATAAAAAAAAATGTCTGGTGGATCGGCTGTGTGGACTGGAACCGTAGGAACTTCCACGGTTATTCGCTCTCCCCGCGCGGCACCACGTACAATAACTACCTCGTCATGGACGAGAAGGTCGCCCTCGTCGATACCGTGGACCGCCACTTCTTCAGCCAGATGAAATGCAACATCGCCCACGTCCTGGGCGACCGCAAGATCGACTACTTCGTCATCAACCACCTCGAGCCGGACCATGCGGGCTGCCTCGCCGAAGCGGTGGAGAAGTATCAGCCCGAGAAGATCTACACTTCCCCGATGGGTGAAAAGGCCATGAAGGCCCACTTCCATTATGAGGACTGGCCGGTAGAGGTCGTCCCCACCGGCTCCGAGATATCCCTCGGCGAGAAGACCCTGCAGTTCGTGGAAACCCGCATGCTTCACTGGCCCGACAGCATGCTGACCTACTGCCCGGAGGCCAAGCTGGCCTTCACCAACGACGCGTTCGGCCAGAACATCGCCTCCAGCGAACGGTTCGTTGACGAGTACGACCGTCACGAAGTGCTCAAGGCCATGAAGGAATACTACGCAAACATCGTGCTGCCGTATTCTCCGGTGGTCCTGAAGACCCTCAAGGCGCTGGGCGAGATGAATCTGGACATCGACATGCTCTGCCCGGACCACGGCCTGATCTTCCGCGGCGACGACTGCGCATGGGTGCTGGAACAGTACCAGAAGTTCGCCGAACAGAAGCCGCAGAACAAGGCCGTGCTGGTGTACGACACCATGTGGGAGTCCACCGAGAAGATGATGCTCGCCGTCGCCTCCGGCCTCGCCGAGGAAGGCGTCTCCGTCAAGGTCATGAGCATGAAGAACAACCACCACTCCACGGTCATGAGCGAAATCTTCGAGGCCGCCGCGGTGGTGGTGGGATCGCCCACGCACAACAACGGCATCCTGCCCATGATGGCCGACATGCTGACCTACATGAAGGGTCTTCGCCCCCAGAACAAGCTCGGTGCCGCCGTCGGCTCCTTCGGATGGTCCGGCGAGTGCGTCAAGATCCTCAACAAGTGGCTTGAGGACGTCGGCTGCGAAATCGTCGAGCCCAACATCAAGGTCAAGCACATCCCCACCCACGACACCCTCAAGGATTGCGTGGAGCTGGGCCGTACCCTCGCAGGGAAGATCAAGGAAAAAACCGCCTAGCTTCCTGCGACATAATGACAATACGAAAGCCCCCGCCGCATTTTGCGGCGGGGGCTTTTCGCTGAGGAGAGGCGGGAAGGGCCGGGGCCGGATCCGACCCTCCCCTTGGGAGAGCGAGGTTCTTTCCAACGCCTTTCCGGGATGCACCATATATCGGGTCGGCGCGTTCGTCGTTACGATCCGGAGGAGATTGGGAAAAGCGCGGGAAACGATCACCTCCGGCCTTGTTGTTCCGCCCGGCTCCGTGGTACCTACAGGAAACTTTGCGACCCCGGAGCGATACGCCTTTGGAATCATTGGGAACCATTACCGGACTGACGTTTGAGCAACTCAGCCTCGCCCCGTTTCTGGACGAGGTGCCCGTCGGCCTTGCCGTGCTGGACGGCAACGGGCGGGTGTTGCTGGTCAACCGGGCCTACAAGACACTGGTCGGATTCGGGACCGAGGACGTGCGCGGGCTCCCGTGCCTGCACGCGCTTCGCTGCCGGTTCTGCATGCAGGGGTGCCGCGTGCTCAAAGGCATCCGCGAGTTCGAGCCGGTGACCCGTGAAACCGACATCATCAACACCGATCGCCAGCGTATCCCCGTCCGGCTGACGGTGGCCCCGATCCATGATGCCGAGGGCAACCCCTCGGGATATCTGGAAACCGTTCAGGACATGCGCCAGATCACGGAGTTGAGCAGTCAGGCCTCGCGCGCCTACAGCCTTGGCGGGCTCGTGGGCAACTCGCCGGAGATGGAGAAGATTTTCCAGATGCTTCCCGGCATCGCCCGGACCGATTCCTCGGTGCTCATCACCGGGGAGACCGGTACCGGCAAGGATGTGCTGGCCGAAGTCATTCACCAGAACTCCGACCGCGCCAACGGACCGTTCGTGAAGGTCAACTGTGGCGCGCTTCCGGAGACGCTGCTGGAATCCGAGCTGTTCGGTCACACCAAGGGCGCCTTCACCGGCGCGGTGGAGGACAAGCCGGGGCGCTTCCGCATGGCCCACGGCGGCACGCTGTTCCTGACGGAAATCGGCGACCTGCCCATACCGCTTCAGGTCAAGCTGCTCTCTTTTCTCGACGACAAGGTTATTTACCCGCTGGGCAGCACCTCGGGCTTTCATGCCGACGTACGCGTGATCTGCGCCACGCATCGCAATCTGCGCGAGATGGTGCGCGAGAAGCGCTTCCGGGAAGACCTGCTGTTCCGCCTGAACGTGGTCAGGTTTCACCTGCCGCCGCTTCGAGAGCGCGGGGAGGATATCGGTCTGCTCGTGAATCATTTTCTGTCCACCTTCAACGAGCGCTTCCACAAGGATATCAGGGGATTTTCCGACCGCGCCAAGCGCAGGCTGGCCCTGTACCGCTTCCCGGGCAACGTGCGCGAGCTGCGCAACATCATCGAGTATGCGGTGAACTTCTGTCGGGAGCACGAGATTCGCCTGAGCCATCTCCCGGAGTATCTGGCGGATGTGGAGGCGGAGACCGCCATCGGGGCACCGGCCGAGGCCGAGCGGGAGTCTTCGGGCCTGCCCGCCGGCGACACTCCCGCAACGTGGGAAGGGCTGGAAAAGCGCATGATCATGGACGCCCTGTTCCGTGCGGGCGGGCGGAAGGGCCGTGCCGCCGAGATTCTCGGCTGGGGCCGGAGCACGCTTTGGCGTAAGATGAAGACGCACGGACTGAGCGAGTAGGAGCTGACATATGGCGGAAAAACTGCTCATCCCCCTGTATGACAACGACGTGGCCCCGCGGTTTGATCTGGCCACCGAGGT
Source organism: Pseudodesulfovibrio halophilus DSM 5663 (assembly GCF_059568665.1). Classification (NCBI taxonomy): domain Bacteria; kingdom Pseudomonadati; phylum Thermodesulfobacteriota; class Desulfovibrionia; order Desulfovibrionales; family Desulfovibrionaceae; genus Pseudodesulfovibrio; species Pseudodesulfovibrio halophilus. The sequence goes on from NZ_JCANTV010000008.1 coordinate 204,211, forward strand.
CTGCATCGTGAACATCGTTCGGCGTCCCGACGGGACCAGCCGCGCCGACGAGAAGGTGGTGGTGCTCCCGGAGGCGTCGGCGGACGAACTGTGCCAGCTGATAATCGCGGACGGCATGGATGCCGTGGTCTGTTCGGCCATAGAGGAAGAGTACCACCAGTACCTCACCTGGAAAAAGGTAGCCGTTTTCGACAATGTTCTCGGCCCGGTGGACAAGGTGTTGCAGTGCTTCCTCGAGGGCAACCTCGAGAGCGGGGCGATATTGTTCCCGAAATAATAACGACTGGTTCATTTTGTTTCATTTTGTCTTGTTCAATATTTCTCAATATGTTTCAGTGTGGTTCATAAAGGTTTCATGAGACGCTTCTGAAACAATCGTTTTTCAGTTAAGCCGCCGTTTACACGGCGGTTTTTTTTTGTGGCACTATGGTTGCTGTAGATGCGCGGTTGCAGCTTCCATAGTGGAGGCGTGGTAAACGTCCCGAAAAGGGACGGTGACATGGTGAATTGAGGAAGATATGAGTGATGTCAATGTTCTCGTCGTGGAGACCGACGAGGGATTCCGCGGAAATCTTGCCCAGCGCCTTGAGGCGCGCGGGTGTGCCGTTGCTTCAGCCGGTGGTGCCGAAGGTGTCGGGCGGCAGGCGGCGGAGATGGATGCGGACGCGGTGCTTATCGATCTCGCTGAGTTCGGGCGCGAGAGCCTGAAGGTCATCGAGGATGTGGCACGGCATCAGCCGCAGGCGAAGGTCATCCTGCTCAGTCGCATCAAGGACGTGGCGCTTTCCATAGAGGCCATGAAGCTGGGTGCGTTCGACGAGATAACCATGCCCGTGGACATCGATGCGCTCATGAAGAAACTTCTCGCGGCCCGGCGGCTCAGGCGCGGAGCCTGAGCCGGGACCGCGCATACACCAAGGGGGATGAGTGTGAACCCGGTTAAAGTCAAAGATCTGATGGTGCCTCTTGCCGAATACAATACAGCAAAGGGCGAAGAGACGTTGCAGGAGATGTTCGAGCGTCTTGAAGGCGAACTGCCCGAGGGTATGGAACGCCCTCACAGAGATGTGCTCGTGGTGAACGACGATGGCGACCTGATCGGCAAGATCACGGTGCATGACGTCATCATGGGCATGGAGCCTTCCTACGCCAAGCTCGAGAAGAACGGCCAGAACAAGGCGCTCACCGGTTCCTACGTCAAGAAAATCTACAGGGAGTACGACCTGTGGTCCGAGCCTCTGCACGACCTGTGCAAGAAGGGCGCGGCCCTCAAGGTGTCGCAGGTGATGCATCCGCCGAACGAGGCCGAATACATCCAGGCCGAAGAGGAGATCGACATGGCCCTGCACCTGTTCGTCATGGGCGTGCATCACCCGCTCATGGTCATGGACGGCAAGAGGGTTGTGGGCGTGCTTCGCCTCGGCGACGTGTTCGACCATATTCGTGAAGTCATGAAGACCTGCAAGCTCTAGGGTCTTTTCAAAAGATTTTCATCGATACTCAAGGAGATTGACTATGGACGCGGCAAAAGCTGAAAAGCCCGCATTCGACTGGAAGAGACTTGTGTTCATGCTGCTGGGGGTCAGCCTGTTCACCCTTGTCTATTTCGCCCCTCCGTGGCCCGATGCGGTCGACCCCATGGGCGAGCACTTCGTCCTTTCCCGCGAAGGGAAGGGCGCCATCGCCATTTTCCTGCTCGCCGGCACCTGGTGGGTTTTCGAGGTGGTGCCCATCGGCGTGACCTCGCTGGGCATCGGCGTGCTTCAGGCCATGTTCCACGTGCGCGACGCCAAGACGGCGTTCAAGGACTTCATGGACCCTTCGGTCCTGTTCATCTTCGCCTCCATCATGATCGGCCTCGTCTTCACCAAGACCGGCCTCACCAAGCGTCTGGCCTACAAGATGCTCATGGTGGTGGGTGAGAAGACCAGCCGAATATATCTCGGGGTGTTCATCGTCACCGCCGCGCTGACGCACATCATGGCGCACACCGCGGTGGCGGCCACCATCTACCCGCTGCTCATCGCCATCTACGGCCTCTACGGCGAAGGCGACAAGCCCACCAAGTTCGGCAAGGGCCTGTTCATGGGCATGGCCTTCGTGGCTGGCGCAGGCTCCATCGTGACCCTGCTCGGCGCGGCCCGAGGCGCGGTGGCCCTCGGCTTCTACACCGAGATCGTGAACAAGGACGTGTCCTTCTTCGAGCTTACCTACTACATGGCGCCCATCGGCTGGATCATGGTCTTCGTGCTCTGGGGCTTCTTCATGGTCTTCATGAAGCCCGAGAAGGAACGCATCCCCGGCCTGCGCGAAAAGGCCAGCGAGCTCAACAGCCGTCTCGGCGGCCTGACCCGTCAGGAAATCATGGCGGCGGTCATCGTCGGCGGCGTGATCCTGCTGATGTCCCTGCGCTCCTTCGTGCCCGCGCTGGCGGCCATCAACAAGACCGCGCTCATCCTGTGCTCCTCCATCGCCTTCTACATCTTCAAGATTCTTGATCTGAAGGACCTCGAGGACATCCCCTGGAACATCATCCTGCTCTTTGCCGGCGCAATGTCCATCGGCTTCTGCCTCTGGGAGACCGGCGCGGCAAAGTGGCTGGCGGTCAACTGGCTCGGCATGTTCGAGGAAGCGCCCGGATTCCTGTTCATCATGGGCATCTCGTTCTTCGTCATGATGATGACCAACTTCATCATGAACGTCGCGGCGATCGCCATCTCGCTGCCGGTCGCTCTGGTCATCGCGCCGTACCTCGGCGTGGCGCCGGAAGTGATCCTGTACTCCTCGCTGGTGGTTGCGGGTATGCCCTTCCTGCTGCTGGTCGGTGCGGCCCCCAACGCCATCGCCTACGACTCCGGACAGTTCACCACCGGTGAGTTCTTCGGTTACGGCATCCCGGCGAGTGTTCTGCTCATGATCATGGTCGCCATCGCGGTGGGCGTGATCTGGCCTCTCATGGGAATGCCCATTTACGTATCGTAGCCAAGCCGTTATAAACGTCGGGCGGTCCCGGATGTCCCGGGATCGCCCTCAACAACGTGCAACCGCCCCACCAAGGACGGAATCATGACGCATCTTGAACGACTCATTGAACGGATCATCCGACGTGTGAACGTCAACCTGAGGAACCCGCTGCTGGACGTCTCCCCGTTCGTCCGCGGCCTTATCCCGAGCAAATCCCACGCTCAGTACTACGCATTCTACTCCCTTGACTCCGAACGGACCAACCTGTTCAAGTTCAAGGGCTCCAGCCTTGCCGGAACCTACTTTCTCGGCAAGTGCGAGGTGCTCGACTCCGTGCTCTACAAGAGCGACATCCGCGGGGACGAGCTCAAGTCCAAAGGCGACCTCGTGGAAATGTCCGGCATCGAGATCGCGCTGCGCGAGGACGAGAAGTTCCATATCCGCGACAGCTTCCTGATGAAGACGCTGGTGCACTGCCACTCCAAGGACCCGCAGAACCCCGAACTGTTCAAGGTCCACAACACCGTGGCCCTGCACTACGCGAACATTCACGGTTCCTCCCTGAACGGAACCTTCCTCGCCCCGTTCTCCACCATCGACCTCTCCGTGGCACACGACTGCGCCATCGGCGAGTTCTCTTACGTGCAGGCGGGCGAGCTGCTGCACAAGCGCATCGAGCCGGGCCGCATCTGGATCAAGGCCGAAGGCGCATTCGAGTGGGACTATCAGTACCCGGAAGGCGTGCTGGACAAGTACATCTCCATGGATGAGAGCGGGCGTCCCTCCGGCGAATTCATGAAGTTCCTCGAAGAGCGCAAGGAAGACTTCATCCCCATGTACGCCACGGTGAGCTTCGAGCACGAGATCGACATCCCCGAGTCTTCCAAGGTCTCTCCGTACGCGCTGGTGCGCGGCGACGTGACCGTGGCGGAGAACGTGCTCGTGGCACAGCGCAGCTGGGTCGAGAACTCGCACCTCGGCAAGGGCGCCAACGCGCAGGAGAACTGCTACATCATCAACTCCCATTACGAAGGCAACAACGTGACCGCCCACGGCGGCAAGGTCATCAACTGCCGCATGGGAACCAATACCTTCGTGGGCTTCAACTGCTTCCTGCGCGGCCTCGAGGAGGCCCCGGTCAAGGTGGGCAACGGCTGCATCGTCATGCCGCATACCATCATCGACGCGGCGGAGCCCATCGAGATTCCCGAAGATCATCTGGTCTGGGGCTTCATCACCTGCACCCGCGACCTGGAGACCAACTCCATGGCGCTGGCGGACTTCGCCAAGCTCAAGGGGCAGTTCAGCCTCGGCAACATGACCTTCGAGGGCATCGGCTCCAAGTTCGTGGAAGGTTTCGCGCACCGCGTGGAACACATCCTCGAGCTCAACGGCGCGTTCTACGACGGCTCGCCCGAGACCAGCGGCCACGCCCAGAACAACCGCCGCGTGTCCTACAGCATCCTCATGCCGTTCACGCAGGGCGACAAGCAGGGCCTGTGCCCCTCGCTCTCCATCGAACCGTTCACCCCGGACAACGACTAGAACGGGCAGGGGAGCCGACCGGTGCAGGTGAGCATCGGTCACACGACGGAATGAAAACCGTCATCCGCGTAAGCTAGAATCGGGCGGCCGGGCAGACCGGCCGCCCGCTCGCGGGAACGGACGGAATGATATTTCGACGGGGGAGCGCGACGGAAGCGCCGTCGCACCCTGCCGTCACGACGGTTTTCGCCGGGGCGCCCGGGCCGATCCGCATAGGCATCGGAGAATCTGAGCGAGGGCCGTTGATTTTGATGAGAAATTGAGGAATAGTTCATTCGCATTTACGCAGAGCCCGTTCCGTTGTTTCCTCCGGCCGTCCATTTCCGCAAAAAGGCCGAACGGAAGACTGCTGCGCCGAGTGCACGCTAAATGGACGTAAAGCAAAAAAATGGCGCATCCGAATACATACCAGGCAGACGCAGCATCCGTTTCCGGCCCAGTGCCCGGCGACGTCCGCTGCGGTTCGGTGCTGATCTCCAGAAGCCGTTTGCGTTTCCCGCCTTTCGCCGCGGGACGTCTCTGGAAGGATCGGCTGTGCGCCTGCCCCCGTGTCGAATCCCTGTCCAGACGATTCTCCGTCTGCTCGGAAGGGCACGTTCTTTTTATAAAAGACCCGCCTCTCGCCTGATTCGACCACGCCTCGGTACGGACCTGCCGTCCGGGGCGAACCAGCGGCTGGAGCCGGGAAAAGACGTATGACGCGCCGCGGATGAACCGTGCGCGGCGTCGCGGTCCCGGATTCATGGCCACCATCAACTCAATAGTCTCACGAGCTGTTATGATCGGAGTATCAAATGTCTTTGTATGAACAGGGCATCACCGTCACGAAGCGGCCGGACGGAGTCCGTCCCAAAAAGCCCGGGCTCAAGTCCCGAATCATCGGTCTGGGCTTTCGTTTTCTGGCCCTCATGGCAATGTGGGCATTGCTGTCGGGAATGTACGACGCCTTTCACCTGTCCCTCGGCGTTTTCTGCTGTGCGCTGGTGACGTGGCTCTCGATGGACATGTTCCCCGCCGAGGGTGAAGTCTGGCCCATGAGCGCCCTGCTGCGTTCCACGGTCCGCGTCACGGCGTATGCGCCGTGGCTCATCTGGCAGATCGTCGTCGCGAACATGCGTATGCTGCGTCTGGCGTTCCACCCGAATCCCAAAAAGGTCATCAATCCGCGCATCGTCACCTTCAAGACGCGGCTGCGGTCCAAGCTGGCGCTGACCATGCTGGCCAACTCGATCACGCTCACTCCCGGTACCATCACCGTGATGATCGACGAGCGTGGCTACGTGGCCGTACACTCGATCGACGACGCTTCCGCCGAGGGCCTCCCCGGCGATATGGAGCGCAAGATCAAAGACATATTCGAGGTGGACTAATGGAACATCTTGGCCTCGTAATCGGACTGTTTCTGGCATGCATCATGGCCTTTTCCCTGTACCGGGCGGCGGTGGGGCCCACCACCCTCGACCGGCTCATGGGCATGAACACCATCGGTGCCAAAACGGTTGTGCTCATCGTCGTGGTGGGGCTGATCTTCGAACGTCTCGACATGTTCATAGACATCGCCCTCTGCTACGCGATGCTCAACTTTATCACCGTGCTGGCCGCAAGCAGGTATCTGCACAAGAAAGGCCGTGGTCGTTCCTGATCCGGATTTGGAGATAAAGATATGCTGGAAATCGCAATAATATTCCTTTGCTGCATCGGCATGCTGATGTTCGCGGCCGGGACTCTGGGCTTACTCAGAATGCCCGACGTCTACACGCGGCTGCACATGGCAGGCAAACTCGATACGCTCGGAAGTCTTACCCTGCTTCTGGGCATCATTCTTTACGGCGGGTACTACTCGGAGTCCGTCGGGCTGCTGGCGCAGCTCAAGATAGGGCTGCTGTGGTTCTTCGTCCTGGTGACCAGTCCCACGGCCACGCACGCCATGGTCGACGCGGGCGTACGCGCCGGCATCGAGCCGTGGATGCAGCCCGCTACCAAGAGGAGGCGTTCATGATTCTCGAAATCAAGGTGGTCGCCCTGATCCTGATGATAGCCTGCGCCATCGCGGCCATCAGCATCAAGGATCTCCTCGGAGCCGCCATTCTGTTCGGCATCTACAGCTTCATGATGTGCGTCATGTGGCTTGTCATGGGCGCGGTGGACGTGGCCTTCACGGAAGCGGCGATCGGCGCGGGCATCAGCAGTGTGCTGGTATTCGCCGCCATCTACCGCACGACCAGGAGGACGAAAGATTGAAAAAGGCAGCACTCATATCGGTACTGCTGGCCGGCGGGCTCATGATCCTGTCCATGGCGGACTTCCCGTCATGGGGCGATGTCATGTCTCCGGCGAGCCTGCACCTGTCAAGCTACTTCCTCGAGCAGGCCTACGAGCAGACGGCGACGCCCAACATCGTCACCGCGGTGCTCGGGGACTATCGTGGATTCGACACCATGCTGGAAACCGTGGTCGTCTTTCTGGCCGCGCTCTCCTGTTTTCTGATTATCCGCGTCCCGCGCGAGGTCTGCGTTCCCGACCTGTACATGTACAGGCACAAGGCCACCGGAATCGTGGTCCGCAAGAAGAGCCAGTGCGTGCTCGAGGACGAAGACTACTGCTTCGAGCGCATCGACTCTGACTGGACGCCGCAGGATGTGGTGGTTTCCACCGTGAGCCGCTTCGTCATCCCGTTCATCCAGCTGTTCGGCCTGTATGTTCTGGCCCACGGACACTACAGCCCTGGTGGCGGCTTTCAGGGCGGCGTCATCTTCTCGGCGAGCTATGTGCTGCTGGCGGTCTCCACAGATCTGCGGACCATGGTCCGCAAGCTCTCGGAGCGCACCACGCACCTGCTCTCCGCGGCCGGGGTGCTGGTCTTCAGCGGAGTCGGACTGTTCTGTCTGGCTTCCGGGGCCAACTTCCTCGACTACGGCGGACTGCAGGGCTTCATGGGCGAGACTCTGGCCAGCGGCCACTCCAACGGCATCCTGCTGGTGGAAACCGGCGTCGGCATGACCGTCACCGCGGCGCTGGCGATCATCTTCAAGCTGCTGTCTTCGCGCGGCACCGTCATGGAGGGTTTGTAAGCTATGGAAGCTGTTCTCACACAGGTGCAGGCCCACTTCAACTACTGGGGCTACGTCGTCATCATGATGGTCGGCCTCTACGCGATGATTGCCAAGCGCAACCTCATCAAGAAGCTGATCGGCCTGAGCATATTCCAGACCTCGATCATGCTCTTCTTCGTGGCCATCGGGTCCAAGGAGGGCGCGACCATTCCCATTCTCCGCGCCGCATCCAAGCACGCGGTCAATCCGGCGGACTACATCAACCCGTTGCCGCACGTGCTCATGCTCACCGCCATCGTCGTCTCGGTGGCGACGCTGGGCGTGGCCCTTGCCCTGGTCCTTCGGATTCACGGCAAGTACGGCACGCTGGAAGAAGATGAAATCGCGGATCAAATAAAGAGATCGAATACCTATGCATGATGTAGTTCTCACCATACTTCCGCTGTTGTTCGGCGCCTTCCTTGCCTTGGTGGCCGGGTGGATTCGGCCGAAATTCAGCTATTCCATCGGCGTGATCGGCCTTGCCGGGTCGGTGTTCTTCACGCTGCGCGTGCTGGCCAAGGTCGTGACCGACGGTACGCTCAGCTACTCCATGGGCGGCTGGGCGCCGCCGTGGGGCATCGTCTTCGTGGTGGATGCTTTGAGCGCGGCCATGCTGGTGCTCATCGCGGTGTCCTCGCTGATCACTTACGTGGTCTACCACGACGAGATCGTCGATCACTTCAAGGAAAAGACCGCCGCGTTCGTGGCGCTCATCCTGCTGGTGGTGGCGGGCCACATGGGCATCGTGGCCACCGGCGACCTGTTCAACCTCTATGTGCTCATCGAAGTGGCCGCGCTGAGCGGTTACGCACTGCTCGGCTTCAGCGGCGACCGCTCGCCCCTGTCCAGCCTGAGCTATCTGTGCATCGGCTCGGTGGGCGCCTCCTTCTACCTGCTGGGGGTCGGCTACCTTTATGTCATGACCGGCTCGTTGAACCTGCTCGACCTTTCCGGTCTGCTGGAGATCGCGCAGGTCTCGACTTCCCTGCAGGCGGCGGTGGCCGTGATGATGCTGGGGCTCTGGGTCAAGATGGCCCTGTTTCCCTTCCACGGCTGGCTGCCGGGTGCCTATTCCAACTCCTCGTTCGTATCGGCATCCTTCCTGGCACCCATGACCACCAAGGTCATGGTATACGTGATGCTGCGGCTCGTGCTCAGCCTGTTCCCCGGCACCCTGCTGGATTCGAACATGCTGCCCGAGGTCGGCCTCGTGCTGGCGACCGCCGCCATCTTCTTCGGCTCCATAATGGCCTACCGCCAGAAGGATCTGCGCAGGACGCTCTGCTACATTCTCGTGGCCGAGGTGGGGTACATGGTCGGCGGCCTGTTCATAGGCAACCGCGAAGCCATGACCGGAACCATCCTGCACATCTTTGCCGACGCGCTGATGACTCTGACCCTGTTCGTGGCGCTGGGCAGCATTCTGCGTCACCGCGCTGAAAGCGGCCTCGCGAGCATGAAGGGCATGTTCAAGGCCATGCCCTTCACAATGGCCAGCTTCGTGCTGGCGGGAATGTCCATGATCGGCGTTCCGCCGCTGTTCGGGTTCTTCAGCAAATGGCGTCTTCTGTCCGGAGCGCTGGAGGCGGGCGAGTTCGGCTTCATGGCCGGCCTGCTGGTGTCCAGTCTGGTCAACGTGGTCATCTTCTTCCGCATCTTCGAAACCGCGTTTTTCGAAAGCTCGGAAGACAAGACGCCCACGGGTGAGCACTGGGCCCGCACGGCCCCGCTCGCCCTGACCGCGCTGCTTCTCATTCTCGGGGGAGTGTATTCCGGTCTGATAGTGGAAACCATCGTCGCCAACGTTCTCCCCACCGATTTAATCTAGCCGAGGAAGACATGTCAGGCATTCTTTCCATACAACCATTGCTTGCCGTCGCCGCGCCGCTGACGGCCATACCCGGAATAATATCCGCCCGCACGCCCAATATTCGCGAGGCGTGGAGCTTTGCCGCGGCCCTGCTGCTCATGGGCCTCGTGCTCAGCATGGCGCCGACGGTGCTGGACGGAAAAACCTATACCTGGGTTCTGGCGGAGGTGCTCCCCAACGCGCCGCTGGCCTTCAGGGTCGACGGCCTCGGGATGCTGTTCGCCATCGTGGCCTCCACGCTCTGGATCATCACGTCCGCATACTCCATAGGATACATGCGGGCGAGCAAGGAACACGCCCAGACCCGTTTCTACACCTACTTCGCGGCAGCCCTGTTCAGTACCATCGGCGTGGCGTTCTCCGCCAACCTGCTGACCATGTACATGTTCTACGAGCTGCTCTCGTTCTCCACATATCCGCTGGTCACGCACCATCAGGATGAAGACAGCCGCAAGGCCGGGCGCAAGTACCTCGGCCTCATCGTAGGCTCCTCCATCGGCATGGTGCTTCCGGCCATGGTGGTCCTGTACCACCTCACCGGCACCCTCGACTTCACCGCGGGCGGCGTGGCGCTGGCTTCGGCTTCGCCCACCACCATCGCGGTGCTGTTCGGCCTGATGATCTTCGGCTTTGCCAAGGCCGCGCTCATGCCCATGCACGCATGGCTGCCCGCCGCAATGGTGGCGCCCACCCCGGTCAGCTCCCTGCTGCACGCGGTGGCGGTCGTCAAGGTCGGCGCCTTCTGCCTGCTGAGGGTCGTGATCGACGTTTTCGGCGTCGAGACGCTCATGGCCATCGGGGTGAACGATCTGCTGACGGGAGTGGCCGCAACGACCATGATCGTGGCTTCCCTCGTGGCCCTGAGTCAGGACGGCCTGAAGCGCCGGCTGGCCTACTCCACCATCGGGCAGCTCTCATACATCGCCCTCGGCGCGGGCCTCATGAACGCCGCCGGGCTGACCGGCGGCATGATGCATGTGGCCATGCACGCCTTCGGCAAGATCACGCTGTTCTTCTGCGCGGGCGCCATCTACGTGTCCACGGGCGAGAAATACATCAGCCGCATGACCGGCATCGGCAGACGCATGCCGTGGACCATGGCCGCGTTCTTCATAGGCTCGCTGTCCATCATCGGCATCCCGCCCACCGGCGGCTTCCTCAGCAAGTGGATGCTGCTCAACGGCTGCCTCGACTCCGGGCAGTGGATTCTCGCCGGGGCGCTGGTCGTCAGTTCGCTGCTCAACGCGGCGTACTTCCTGCCCATCGTCTACAGGGCCTGGTTCTGCCCCGAAGATCAGGCCGTGCACGCCGGACCGGTTCGCGAAGCGCCGCTGCCCTGCGTGGTTCCCCTGCTGATAACCGCGGGAATCTCCATGGCTCTGTTCTTCTGGCCCGACGTGTTCTTCAACCTGGCCCGGATGGCCGCTAATTAGGAGGCGCAATGAGCAAGCGAAAGGAATTCGACTTCTTCGACAAGCCAAAGACCAAGCGCGGCCTCTGGTACCTTTTGTGGGGTTGTTGCGTCGGCGTTCTGGCTCTGCAGTTCGTGGCGTCGCCCAAGCCGCACTTCGGCTTCGACAACTTCTTCGGGTTCAACGGCCTGTTCGGTTTTGTTGCCTGCGTCGTGCTGATCGTGGTGGCCAAGGGACTCGGATTCATACTCAAAAAACCGACGGACTACTATGATGACTAACTTGCATCCGGCATTTGTACTCTTTGCCGCAGCCGTATTGATTCCGGTCTTCCTCGGAAGATGGAGGAACTACATGCTGCTGGCGGCCGGCGCACTCGCCGTGTTCTGCGTCTACAGCCTGGAACCCGGATACAGTCTGTCGGCATCGTTCATGGGACTCGATCTCGTATTCATGAACATCGACAAGCTGAACAAGGTGTTCGGCTACGTCTTTACCATAAATGCGACAATCGCCTTCGTGTTCGCCCTGCGGCTCTCGGACGTGCGCCAGCAGCTGGCCGCGCTGTTCTACATAGGCTCGGCTCTGGGAGCCGTCTTCGCGGGCGACCTGATAACGCTTTACGTGTTCTGGGAAATCATGGCCGTGGCCTCCACGTTCCTGATTCTCGCGCGCCAGACCCCGGAGGCCTACGGTGCCGGGTTCCGCTATGTGCTGATTCACCTCTTTGGCGGCCTCTGCATGCTGATTGGCGTGATCATGCACATCCAGACCACCGGCTCCACCGTGTTCACGACCTTCTCTCCGGAAATGGTCAGCAGCTGGTTCATCCTGGTCGGGGTGCTGGTCAATGCTTCGGCGTTTCCGTTCTCCAGCTGGCTCTCGGATTCCTACCCCGCGGCCACCGTCGTCGGCGGCGTGGTGCTCTCGGCCTACACCACCAAGACGGCGGTCTACGTGCTGCTGCGCGGCTTCCCGGGATGGGAGATTCTCATCGTGGTCGGTTGCTTCATGGCGGTGTACGGAATCATCTACGCACTGCTCGAGAACGACATGCGCCGGATTCTGGCGTACTCCATCACCAACCAGGTCGGCTTCATGATCACCGGTGCGGGCATCGGTACCGCCATGGCCATCAACGGCGCCGCGGCGCACGCCTTCTGCCACATCATCTACAAGTCGCTTCTCTGGATGTCTGCGGGAGCGGTTCTGGCCATGGTCGGCAGGAGCAAATGCACCGACCTCGGCGGCCTGTACAAGACCATGCCGTGGACGCTGCTGCTCGGCCTCATCGGGGCGCTCGCGATATCCGGGGTGCCCGGCACAAGCGGCTTCACCAGTAAGTCGCTGATTATCATGGCCGCGGGAGAGCAGCACCTGACCTGGGTCCTGCTGATTCTCGAGATCGCCTCCGCAGGCGTGTTCCTGCACGCGGGCATCAAGTTCCCGTACTTCGTGTTCTTCGCCAAGGACAAGGGGCTGCGGCCGCCCGAGGCGCCCGCAAACATGCTCTGGGCCATGGGCGGTCTGGCGTTCCTGTGTATCTTCCTCGGTGTTTACCCCGACCCGCTGTACTCGATCCTGCCTTACGAAATGGGCGACTTCACCGTGTACAAGGCGGGCAAGGTCGTCGGACAGATGCAGCTGCTCACGTTCTCTGCGCTGGCCTTCTTCCTGCTGTTGCCGCTGCTCAAGCGCACCGACACCATCGCACTGGAAGTGGACTGGTTCTACCGTGTGGGCGGCAAGCTCTTCTACAAGGCCACCGACCGCGTCATGAACGGCCTGAACACCGCCTGCGCCGCAATGGTCGGCCGCGCGGTTCAGGGCTTCGAGCGCGGCGCCAGACAGCTGCCGGTCGCCGGAATGTATCTCGTGGAGATGTTCTCCTCGGAAACTCCCGGCGAGGAAAACCGGTCCTTCCCGGTCCGGCAGAAGAACATTGAACAGGATCTTGACCTCGGCACGCTGCCCATAGGCGGGGTATTGCTCACGATCATCCTCGGCCTGGCCGTCGTGCTGGCCTTGAGTCTCTAATTCCAAGGAGGTTTCACCATGGGAAGTTTGCAGCATATGCGATTCAATATATTCAACAATGTCTCTCAGGAAGTCGTGGACAAGGTGAAAAGCGCCGTGACCGAGGTGACGTTCGAGAAGAACGAGATAATCTACGAAAAGGGCGACAAGGCCGACAATGTCTACCTCATGGATGAGGGCAAGGCGTTGCTTCAGGTCGAATCCGAGAAGGGCTTCCAGATCAACCTGGGCGCGCTCAAGAGCGGGTACTGCTTCGGCTGGTCCGCGCTCGAGGAAGACAGCGTGCGTCAGCACACCATCGTCTGCGCCGAGCGGTGCGTGGTGGAAGTGGTGGACGGCGAAACCCTGCGCGGGATCATCGAATCCGAGGACTGCAAGGGGATGCCGCTGCTCTGGAATCTCTGGAGTCTCGCCAAGGACCGCCTCGACCTGCGCACCGACCAGCTGGTGAAGGTCATCGAGACCCACCCCTCTCTGGATGACGAAGCACAGCAGCAGTAGACCATAAAGACCGCGAGAGGAGCGCTCCGCCGGACTGCCGGACAGAGCCCTCTCAGAGGCAATGAATACGGACCCTGTCACGATTATCGTGGCAGGGTCCGTTTGCGTGTATGGTCGAGTGGAGGAACTGCTATGGCTAGTTTGCCGAAGTCGGGATCGCCTTGCCGTATTCGAGAGTGTGCTCATGAGCACAATTCCCCTTTCCATACATCATCCCGGTCTGGGTGAACATGGTTCGCCGAACACAAGGGGTGAGCCGTGCGGTCCCATTCAGGCTGACACCGTCGTACAACCCTGCGAAATGGATGTTCTGTGGCTAGAGGCGAGTCCTAGCAGAGAAGATACGGAGCGTCGGCATGGATAAAAAAGACCCGCCTCGAAAGGCGGGCCTTGGCTTCTGATAGGTCGAACCGGTCTAGTTCAGCAGGTCGGGGCGGACCAGCTCGATGCTGCTCTCCTGACGGAGCTGATTGATGAATGCCTGGAAGGCCTCATCGCCGTACTTCTGAGAGGCGGTGTCGATCCAGTGGGTCTTGTTTTCGTTCCACTCGGCGTCCGGTGCCGGGATCAGTTTTTCCTGAGCGGCGACAATGTAGCCGTCCTGAATGCGGAAGACCTTGGGCAGCCATTCGCCCGAGTCGGCATTGAACGCAGCCTGAACCAGTTCCGCGGAGCCGCCGATGGAAGGCACGGGGCCGCGACGGTCGAAGGGCTCCGAGACCTGCATGACACCGTCAAAGCTCTGGACAGCCTTGGCCGCGTTGTCTCCGGTGAGCCTCTCAAGCGCCTCTTCGGCCTCCTTGCGGGCCAGCTCTTCGGCGCCCTTGGCCTTGAGCTCGTTGACGATACGCTCACGGACCTTTTCCAGCGGAATCGGCTGCGGCTCGATGTCCTTGATCTTGCGGGCCAGGATGTAGCCGTCCTTGACCGCCAGCGGAGTCTTGAGGGAATCATCCGGAGCCAGACCGAACAGGATGTCGGCGGCCTCGGGAGTCATGCCGAGGTACTGTACGGCGGTGTTCTTGGCCATGGGCTGGGTGGTGTTGGCAAGGATGCCGAGCTCCCGGGCGATTTCGTCAATGGGCATGCCGGAAACGAGGCGGTCCATGGCCTGGTCGAGCAGATCGGAGATCTGGTCGGAAGCCTTGTTCTGAGCCAGCGTGGTTTTGATGCGGCCTTCTACTTCGTCAAACGGCAGCTTGTCGGAGTCCTTGCGGTCCTGAAGCTGGATGATATGCCAGCCGTAAGAAGTCTTGACCGGCTTGGAGATTTCGCCCTTGTCGAGTGCAAAAGCAGCCTCCTCAAAGGCCGGGGCCATCACGCCGCGTGGGAACCAACCGAGGTCGCCGCCCTTGGTGGCGGAGGGACCGTCGGAGTGAAGCATAGCCAGCTCGCCGAAGTCCTTGCCGGACTGGAGCTGCTCATAGACTTCCATGGCCTTCTCGTATGCCTGACGGATTTCGGCCTCGGACGCGTTCTGATCGGTGCCGATCAGAATGTGCCGGGCCTTTGCTTCCGCGGGCCGGGTGAATTCGCCGGGAGAAGATTCATAGAACTGCCTCGCCTCCTCGTCGGAGACCTCCTGGAAGGGGGCCAGCGCGGAAGGTGTGAAAGCGATCATCTCGAAAGTGGACATCTCGGGCCGCGTGAAGCGCTCGGCGTTTTCTTCGTAGTACGCCTTGATCTGCTCTTCCGTCACCTCGACATCGCCCTTGTAGGCTTCGATGCTGAAGGGGATATAGCGCAGAGTGGCGGTTTCCCGGACCCAGTCGTAAATCTGGCGGGCCTGCGCGGGAGTAGCTTCCGCCGTGGCGGCGACGCTCTGGCGCAGCTTTTGGGTGATGAGGCTGGTCCGGAAGTCGGCTTCGAATCCGGAGGCCGTCATGCGCTGTGCCTGAAGCGTGCGTTTGTACACTTCACGGTCGAACTGGCGGTTCGGCCCCCAGAAGGCAGGGATGGAAGCGATGCCCTGAGCAACTTCCTTGTCAGTGGCGGTGATGCCGAGCTTCTTGGCTTCATCCAGCAGAAGGATGCGCGTGACCAGCTCGTTGAACACCATCTGCTTGACGGCGGGGCTGGCGAGCTGTTCGGCGGTGATGTCGGGCCGCGAATTGCGCAGCGCCTCGGTAGTACGGGCGTAGGCTTCCTCGAATTCCTTGCGGGGGATGGGCTCCTCGTCCACGTAGGCGAGAATCGGATCGCCCCGGTCGTCGAGGCTGCTCATGCCGAAGGCGAATACGAAGACCACAATGATGACTCCGAAAAGGATCTTCACGATCCAGCTCGAAGCGTTCTGGCGCATTATGTCGAGCATTGAAACTCCAGATTTCCTCGTTCTCGGTTATGATTGGCGGCTGCGGACCGCATTCAGCAGGCCACCTGACTTGATAATCTCCAGTTCGTTCGCAGTCAAATCATTCGTGACTTCCACGGACTTGCCGGAGCCGGTGCGCATGGAGACTGTGCCGCCGGGGGTGATTTCGGATGCGGGGATGGACAAGCCTTCGCCCTGGGCCACTGCGTCGTAATCTTCGGGATTCACGAGCAGCAGTGGCAGAATGCCGAAGTTGACCAGATTGGCGCGGTGGATGCGGGCAAGCGATTTGACCACGACCGCGCGCACACCCAGATGACGGGGGGCCAGCGCCGCATGTTCGCGGCTGGAGCCCTGCCCGTAGTTTTCGCCGCCGAGCACTACGCCCTGATCCATGCCGCGGATGCGACCCACGAACTCCTCGTCCACACGGCCGAAGATGTGTTCGCTGATGGCCGGGATGTTGGAGCGCAGGGCAGTGATCTGCGGGCCGGCCGGCAGAATGTGGTCGGTGGTGATGTTGTCGCCGACCTTGAGCGCCACCTGCGCCTCGACGGTTGCAGGCAGCTCGTCGAACTTTTCCAGCGGGACGATGTTGGGTCCGCGCAGGATTTCGACATCGCTGCCGTCCTCGGGCGGGAATACGAACAGGTCGCGGATGCTCGGAACTTCGTCAGGGAGCTCGATGCGCTCGGGACGCTCGCCCCAGGTGGCGGGGTCGGTGAACTGGCCTTCAAGCGCCAGACGCGCCGCAGTCTCGGCGGAAGCGAGGTAAATCTGCGCATCCTGCGTGCCGCTGCGGCCCTCGAAGTTGCGGTTGAAGGTTCGCACGCTCACACCGGCGCTGACCGGGGAGCCGCCCATGCCGATGCACGGACCGCAGGTACATTCGAGCATGCGGGCGCCCGCGTCGAGCATGGGTTCGATGAGGTTCTCGGCCGCCAGCATCTTGACCACCTGCTTGGAGCCCGGGGAGATGAGCACGTCGGTGGACGCGGGGATGCGCCGGCCGTCGAGCACGAGGGCGGTAGTCTTCAGGTCGGAATACGAGCTGTTGGTACAGGAGCCGATGGCGCACTGGTCGATCTTGAGCCCGGCCAGTTCACGGACCGGAACCACGAGGTCCGGCATGTGCGGCTGCGCCACGAGCGGTTCCAGCGCGGAAAGGTCGATGTCGATCACCTCGTCGTACTCGGCGTCGGCATCCGGAAGCAGCTCTTCCCAGTCGTTCTCACGGCCCATCTTCCTCAGGAAGTCGCGGGTGCGCTCATCGCTGGGAAAGATGGAGGTGGTGGCGCCGAGTTCCGCGCCCATGTTGGTGATGCAGGCGCGTTCAGGGACGGAGAGGCTCTCCACGCCGGGGCCGGCGTATTCGAAGACCTTGCCGACGCCGCCTTTGACGGTGAGCTTGCCGAGCAGGTGCAGGATGACATCCTTCGCGGCAGCCCAGCCGGTGAGCTTGCCGGTAAGGTTGACCTTGACCACCTTGGGCATGGAGATGGCGTAGGGCTCGCCCGCCATGGCCAACGCCACGGAAAGACCGCCCGCGCCCATGGCGAGACTGCCGATGCCGCCCGCGGTGGGGGTGTGGGAGTCGGAGCCGATGAGGGTGCGGCCGGGCCGGGCGAAGTTTTCGAGGTGCAGCTGGTGGCAGATGCCGGTGCCGGGAGGGGAGAAGATCACGCCGTAACGCTGGGCGACCGTGCGCAGGTAGCGATGGTCGTCAGGGTTGCGAAAGCCCATCTGCAGCGTATTGTGATCGACGTAGCTCACCGAGAGCTCGGTCTTCACGCGGTCAAGGCCGATGGCCTCGAACTGTAGATAGGCCATGGTGCCGGTGGCGTCCTGCGTCAGGGTCTGATCGATTTCAAGACCTATTTCGGCACCGGATTCCATGGAGCCGCTCTTCAGGTGCCGCTCTATGATCTTCCGGGTGATGTTCTTCCCCATTGTCCTCTCCTGCATGTTGAAGTGTCGTTAGAAAAGGAAACCGTTCTTGACGCCTTCCGAGACCTGGCTCTCGTCCATGCCGTTTTCGAGCCGGTTGATCTTGTTGCGGCGGAATTTCACTTCCACGTCATAGCGAAGCTTGTCCTGCTGAAGCTGGTGGATTTCGGCGTGATGGAAGACCCCGTTCTTGGGGTCTTCGGCATCCATCAACTCGCGGATGCGTTTCTCGCACTCGGTGATGAGGTGCGCGAATTTGGCCGCTTCCGCTTCAAGAACGTTCACGTCATCGGAAAGCTGCGGATTATCCGATGCGGATTCTGCGGCGTTTGACATCCTTGACCTCCTTCTTGGGCTTGGGCTTCATGATGCCCGTGGGAAGGGTGTTGTAGAAGTTCCAGAACTGCGGCCACCATGCGGTGAGCTCACTATGGTTGGAAAGCATGATCGCCGGGCAGGGCCAGGCGGCAAGAGCCAGCCCGAGGGACCATTCGGGAGCAGGGCTGCCGAAGGTGCCTTCCCATTCGCCCACGTTGCTGATGGTGATGGATTCTTCGCCCGGCTCGTAGGTGGCGTTCATGTGGTCCAGCACATCGGAGGCATCCTGCGGCGGCTTGCCTTCGATGACGGCCTTGCGGGCACGCACGCCGAGCGCCAGTGCCAGCGGATACAGACCGGGGCGTTCACCGATGGTAATGCGCGGGTAGGCGGGCATTCCGGTGGAAGTCGCCTTCAGTTGACCGTCCTGCCGTTCCACCTGAACACCGAGGGAAGACAGGTCGTCGAGGACGTCCTGTGCGGATTCGGGCCAGGAACCCTTCACCGTTATCTGGCCGCCGCTGAAAGCAGGAATTGCCAGCAGGTAAGGAGTCAGCACGGTGTCGAGGGGCAGCTCGGGCGCTTCCGGAAGCTCCGGAATGCCGTCGGAGATTTCAAAACCCTTCTTGATGCGATTGACCTCGATGCCGCAGGCTTCAAGCACGGCAGCGGCCTGTTCACCGGCTTCCATGGCGTGCTCGGAAAGCCCGGTCACTGTCAGCCCGCCGGGATAGGTCCAGGCGGAAAGCACCAGTGCGGCTACGAGGTCCGGATCAACGTCCTTGGGGAGTTCGATCTCTTCTTCCATGACGCCGCCGGACTCGAGTCGGCAGGGCAGGCCGGGGTTGTTCGGGTTCATGGGAACCACGCGCGCGCCGAGCTGCGGCAGGAAGCGGTTGAGCTTCTGCACTTCAAGCAGCTGAAGCGTTGCCTGTCCGGTGAATTTGCAACGGCCCATGCCCCCCAGCGCCATGAAAAGGAGCAGGTAGAAGTTGAGCGGATCGTCGCCCGCGAAGAGCATGGCGTTTTCGAATTCAAGAGGGTCGGCCGAGCCGAAAATGAATCCGTTCTCGTCCCAGGACACGGCGGCCCCGGCCTGCTTGAGGCCTTTGGCGAGGTCCTTGTTGGGAGCGTTGAGCAGGGCTTCGGGAAGTCTGCAGGGCTGGCCGGATGCGGCTGCCACGGCCATCCACAGGCGGGTGGAGCGCAGGGAGCGAGGCCCGAGGACTTCGGCCTCGGCGGGTTCGCGTCTGGGGGCGAGCTTGTAGCCGGATTTGTCGCCGCCCGTGGAGGACTGGGCGAATTGGTTGGCGAGGGTGAAAAGCTGCTTGGAAAGACGCGGGTCGAGGCCAAGGCCTTCGCCAGCTTCTTCCCATGCGCGCCGGAGTTCCTTCTCCAGCTTGGGGTCAATCTGGGATTTCTGTTTAGAGCGGCGCCATGCGCCTTCCTTGCGCAGCAGATAACTGCGTTTTTCCAGAAGTCCGAGGATCTTGGAGTCGATCTCGGAAATCTGTTTGAAGCGGGTACTCGGCTTCGGCTGCCATTCGGCAGTTTCATCGAAATTCTTTTCGGACATTGTCTTACCGTCTTCCTCTATATTGTAATGTAGTTCCCGCTCTCGCAGGAACGAATGTCCTTAGCCCGAAAATGACCGGCGGGCAAGCCCCGGATTGCATGTCATCGCGCTTGGTCTGCGAGGTGTGTTTGTGAAAAACGGCATTTGCTCATTCTACGGCCGGAAAAGTTGGCGCTTCGCAATGAAGGAGGGGAAAAATTTCACAAGGTGAAACGCTCTAAAGAAAAAGGGGAGCGGCACAAGCCGCTCCCCTTGAATATGCAGTGGTAAGCGGGAGCTTACATGTCGGCGCCGGAAGCGGCCTTCTGCATCTTCACTTCGACCTTTTCGGTCAGGTTCTCGTAGTAATCGCGGAGGATTTCGAGAACTTCTTCACGGCCGAAGTGATCCGGGATGTCGCCGCCTTCGGAGAGAGCCTTGCGCAGCTTGGTGCCGGACAGGATGACGCGGTCTTCCTTGGTGTGCGGGCAGGTGCGCATGGAGGCCATGCCGTCGCACTTGTAGCAGTAGAAGGTCCAGTCGATCTTCATCGGCTGGCAGAGCAGGGCCTTGCCCGGCTCGGGGCACTCTTCGTTCTGGTACGGAATGCGATCGAAGATTTCCTGAGCTTCGAACAGACCGTAGAAGTCGCCCACGCCAGCGTGGTCACGGCCGATCAGCATGTTGTTGATGCCGTAGTTCTGGCGGAAGGTGGCGTGCAGGAGAGCTTCGCGGGGACCAGCGTAGCGCATGTCGAGCGGGTAGCCGGCGTTGATCACGTTCTCGGGCACGAAGTAGTAGTCGATGAGGGTCTGGATGCACTTGATGCGCACGTCTCCCGGAATGTCGCCCGGCTTCAGGTTGCCGATCAGGGAGTGGATGACCACGCCGTCACAAACTTCCACGGCGATCTTGGCCAGGAATTCGTGGGAGCGGTGCATCGGGTTACGCAGCTGCAGAGCGGCAACGTTGGACCAACCGCGCTTTTCCATCTCTTCGCGAATCTGGGTCGGGGTCAGGTAGACACCGGGGAAACGGTCGGCGTAGTCGCCTTCGGACAAGACCTTGACCGGGCCGGCCAGGTTGTACTTGCCCTGAGCCATGACCATCTTGACGCCGATGTGCTCGTCTTCGGCCAGCTTCCAGAAGTTGCCGTCGACAGAGTCTTCACCGTTGCCCATGTAGACCATTTCGGCTTCCCACTTCTTGTTAGCCTCGGTCATTTCGAACTTTTCGGTGACCTGCATGGTGGCGTAAATGTCGCCATCCTGCACCAGAGCGATTTCATCGCCTTCCTTGACGTCTTCATCGTTGGTGTCGAGGGTGACCGGGACGGGCCAGAAGGTGCCGTCTTCCAGCAGGAACTTTTCGCAGACGCCCTTCCAGTCGGCCTTGGTCATGAAGCCGTTCAGCGGGGAGAAGCCGCCGATACCCATCATGATGAGGTCGCCCTTGGCACGGGCGGAAATTTCGATCTTCTTCAGGCCTTCGGCCTTCTTGAGTTCAGCGTCGCGCTCGGAGCCTTCGAGCAGGCAGCAGACGAGACCTTTACCACCATGAGGGGGAACCAGTTTGGACATGTTAGCCTCCTGATAATTAAATGGACAGATCCTTTAACCGTCGCAATATGAATCCGGACTTCCGGATCCATTGCCGGATAATACCGTTCCTAGCGTTCGGAAAGGTCCTTATTGCTCTTTGTGAAAGTCGTGTCAAGCTCTAATTTGGCAACGAATGCGAAGCTGCATATAGTTATTGAATTGGCTGCAAGTGAGATAGAGAAAGTGCAAAGAATATCTAGAAAACAGGTGGCCGTGGGCTTGTTGTGAAGATTATAAATATCAATGTCTTGTGAATGATTTGCATCGATTTTCCTCTGAATAAAAAAATGGGTTGCAAAAGAAGTCGCTGATGAACTAATAACCCTGAGTGATTGTCGTGGGAATCCATCCGCCGTCTCTGTCGACCTGTTCGTCAGGGTTGTCAATGATGGTGAGGGCGCCTTTTGAAGGCGTGGCGGACTGCATCCGGTGTCTTGCTTGTTCAAAAATTCACTTTCTCGTTGACATCGGGAACCTGGCTTGCTAGTCCTCAATTTCCACACGCTATTTGAGTGTGTTGGCGAAAGATTTTTGGTTAGAGGACGTCGGTAATAGGCATCAAACAAACCCTTTAGGAGGAGAAGTTATGCCGACCTTTGTCAACCCGGAAAAATGTGACGGCTGCAAGGGTGGCGAAAAGACCGCTTGCATGTACATTTGCCCCAACGATCTGATGATCCTGGACCCTGAAGCCATGAAGGCTTACAACCAGGAACCTGAAGCTTGCTGGGAATGTTACTCCTGCGTCAAGATTTGCCCCCAGGGCGCTATCGAAGCACGCCCCTACGCTGACTTTGCCCCGATGGGCGGAACTTCCATCCCCATGCGTTCCGCTGAAGACATCATGTGGACCATCAAATTCCGTAATGGTTCCGTGAAGCGCTTCAAGTTCCCCATCCGTACCACCCCTGAAGGCTCCATCAAGCCCTTCGAAGGAAAGCCCGAGCCGGGCGACCTCGAAAGCGAACTCCTGTTCACCGAGAGCGAACTCGCTACTCCGAAGGAAGTCGTGAACAAGAAGTTTGAGGTCTCCGACGCTGACGCCTCCCGTGTGTGGAAGGCTGGCGAATTCGAAGAATAGGACGTTCTGGTAACGAGCCGGAAGGCTTCTTAGCTGAACTATTTCAGAGTTTTACTCTCAGGAGGATAACATGGCTCTGCTTCCCACCAACGAAGCTCCCAAAGGTATCGAACTCGCCGAGCCGGAAGTCATCGAGCAGGACGTCGATCTTCTGCTCGTCGGCGGCGGCATGGGCAACTGCGGCGTGGCTTTCGAAGCCGCTCGCTGGATTGAAAAAGTCGATCCGTCCATCTCTATGATGCTGCTTGACAAGGCCTCCCTCGAGCGCTCCGGCGCCGTGGCCCAGGGTCTGTCCGCAATCAACACCTACATCGGTGAAAACGAAGTCGACGATTACGTCCGCATGGTTCGCACTGACCTCATGCACATCGTTCGCGACGACCTCATTTTCGACCTCGGCCGTCACGTTGACGATTCCGTCCATCTTTTTGAAGAGTGGGGCCTGCCCTGCTGGATCAAGAAGGACGGCAAGAACCTCGACGGCGCCAAGGCAAAGGCTGAAGGCCTGGCCCTGCGCAACGGCGACTCCCCGGTCCGTTCCGGTCGCTGGCAGATGATGATCAACGGTGAGTCCTACAAGTGCATCGTGGCAGAAGCTGCCAAGAACGCACTGGGCGAAGACCGTTACATGGAGCGCATCTTCATCGTTAAGATGCTGCTGGATGCCAACGAGCCCAACCGCATCGCCGGTGCCGTCGGCTTCTCCACCCGTGAAAACAAGGTCTACTACTTCCGCTGCAACGCTGCTGTCGTTGCCTGCGGTGGTGCCGTTAACGTGTACCGCCCCCGCTCCACCGGTGAGGGTATGGGTCGCGCTTGGTACCCCGTCTGGAACGCCGGTTCCACCTACACCATGGTGGCTCAGGTCGGCGGCGAAATGACCATGATGGAAAACCGCTTCGTCCCCGCCCGCTTCAAGGACGGTTACGGACCGGTCGGCGCCTGGTTCCTGCTCTTCAAGGCGAAAGCCACCAACTACAAGGGCGAAGACTACTGCGAAACCAACCGCGCCATGCTCAAGCCCTACGAAGATCGCGGCTACGCCAAGGGTCACATCATCCCGACCTGCCTGCGTAACCACATGATGCTTCGCGAAATGCGCGAAGGTCGTGGTCCGATCTACATGGACACCAAGACCGCGCTGCTGAACACCGTCAACGGTGACCTCACCAGCCCCGAGTGGAAGCACCTCGAGTCCGAAGCCTGGGAAGACTTCCTCGACATGTGCGTCGGCCAGGCAAACCTCTGGGCCGCTACCAACTGCGCTCCGGAAGACCGCGGCTCCGAAATCATGCCGACCGAACCCTACCTCCTCGGCTCCCACTCCGGTTGCTGCGGTATCTGGGTTTCCGGTCCGGATGAAGACTGGGTCCCCGAAGAGTACAAGATCAAGGCTGACAACGGAAAGGTCTACAACCGCATGACCTCCGTCAACGGCCTCTGGACCTGTGCTGACGGTGTTGGCGCCTCCGGTCACAAGTTCTCCTCCGGTTCCCATGCTGAAGGCCGCATCGTCGGTAAGCAGATGGTCCGCTGGGTTGTCGACCACAAGGACTTCAAGCCCACGCCGAAGGAAAACGCTGCCGATCTCGCCAAAGAGATCTACCAGCCGTACTACACCTACCTCGAGGGTAAGGACATCTCCACCGACCCGGTGGTGAACCCGAACTACATCACCCCGAAGAACTTCATGATGCGCCTCATCAAGTGCACCGATGAATACGGTGGTGGTGTTGCTACCCTCTACATGACTTCCAAGGCTCTGCTGAACACCGGTTTCTGGCTGCTCGGCATGCTCGAAGAAGACTCCAAGAAACTGGCCGCCCGCGACCTGCACGAACTGATGCGCTGCTGGGAGCAGTTCCACCGCCTGTGGACTGTCCGCCTGCACATGCAGCACATCGAGTTCCGCGAAGAATCCCGCTACCCGGGCTTCTACTACCGCGGCGACTTCATGGGTCTCGACGACTCCAAGTGGAAGTGCTTCGTGAACTCCAAGTATGATCCGGAAACCGGAGATACCACCGTGTTCAAGAAGCCCTACATTCAGATTGTTGCTGACTAAGTAATGATCCCCAGCGGCCGCAGGCTCCGGCCTGCGGCCGCTTTCTTTCTCAGACCTTCGGCAAAATGGTCTGAATCCGGATTGGAACACATGCGGATGTCCAGGCCGGATTTAGGCCATTTTGTTGGCTGTGCCTCAACATCATTAGGGAGGAGTGTGAGAATGTCGAACAACAGTATTCTCGTAGTAGGCGGAGGATTCGCCGGGATCACCGCCGCCCTCGAGGCCGCAGAGGTCGGGCACGAGGTTTACATCATAGAAACCAACCCATACCTCGGTGGAAGGGTGGCACAACTGAATAAATATTTCCCCAAGCAGTGTCCTCCTTCCTGCGGGCTGGAAATCCAGTTCCAGCGCATCAAGAACAACCCCAATGTGAAATTCTACACCATGGCCGAAGTGGTCTCCGTCTCCGGCGGCCCCGGCAGCTATGATGTGAAGATCAAGCAGCGCCCCCGTTACGTCAACGGCCGGTGTACCGCTTGCGGCGAATGTGAAAAGGCCGCCTGGACCAAGTTCGAGAACGATTTCGAGCTGGGTCTGAGCAAGCGCAAGGCCGCTTACAAGACGCACCCGTTCATGTTCCCCATGCAGTATGTGGTGGATGGCGACAAGATCGACCCCGCGGAACTCAAGGCCATCGCCAAGGCATGTCCTTACGAAGCCGTGGAGACCGAGGACGCCGAAAAGCTTTTCGACCTGCAGGTCGGTTCCGTTGTCTGGGCCACCGGCTGGAAGCCCTACGAGGCCGAAAAGCTGGAGACCCTCGGTGGCGGCAAACTGTCCAACGTGGTCACCAACATGCAGTTCGAGCGCCTGGCCGCTGCGAACGGACCCACCGAAGGCAAGATCGTCCGCCCGTCCGACAAGGGCGAGCCCCAGCGCATCGCCTTCGTTCAGTGCGCTGGCTCCCGTGACGAGAATCATCTCAACTACTGTTCCTACATCTGCTGCATGGCTTCCCTGAAGCACGTGCGCTACCTGCGCGAACAGTATCCGGATGCCGTCATCGTGATCTACTACATCGACCTGCGTACCCCGGGCCGTTACGACAAATTCAAGGCCATGACCTGTGACGATCCCAAGCTCTCCCTCGTGAAGGGCAAGGTCGCCAATATTTGCGAAGACACGGGCAAGAACCCGGTGGTCACCGTCGAAGACGCCGTCAGCGGCATCAAGAGCGACGAGAAGTTCGACATGGTCGTGCTCGCCACCGGCATGCAGCCCAGCACCGCCGGCCAGCAGATCCAGATCGGCGCGCAGGTGGACGAGGAAGGCTTCGTCGTCGGCGGCGATGACAAGGGTTTCGTGGCCGCCGGATGCGCCAAGCAGCCGCTTGACGTTATGAAGTCTGCCCAGTCCGGCACCAGTGCCGCTCTGAAGGCTATCCAAACCGTTGTTGGGAGGTAAATGATGGCTGATAAGCTTGGTGTATATATCTGTGAGGGATGCGACATCGGGAAGGATCTCGACGTCGCCGCCATGGCTGAGCTTGTGGGCAAGGGCAAATACTCTTCCATCTGCCCGGTGGTGAAGACCAACAAGGTTCTTTGCAGCCCCGAAGCCAAGGCGGAAATCGAAGCCGACATCAAGGAAAACGAGTTGGGCGGCGTGGTTGTCTGCGCCTGTTCCCCCCGCGTCAAGTGGGACGTTTTCGAGTTCGGCACCACCCAGTGTGAGCGCGTGAACCTGCGCGAACAGGCCGTCTGGTCCTTCCGCGAGGACAAGGCCAACCCCGGCCAGCTGCAGGAAATCGCCCGTGACTACGTGCACATGGGCATTGCCAAGGCCTCCAAGAGCAACAACCCGGACCCTGAAGTACCCGACTGCAACAAGACCATTCTGGTCATGGGCGGCGGCTTCACCGGCCTGAACGCGGCGCTTTACGCCACGGGCATGGGCTACGACGTTGTTCTGGTGGAAAAGGAAGCCGAACTCGGCGGCAAGGCCCGCAACTTCTCCAAGTCCTTCCCGCTGGCATATCCGTATGACCAGACGCAGGAAGTCGGCCTTGAGGCGCTCATCTCAGAGGTTCAGGGTAACGACAAGATTCGCGTCATCACCGGCGCCACCGTCGAAAACATCGAAGGCGCTCCGGGCCTGTACGATGTGACCGTGAGCGGCGAGACCATGCCCATCGGCTCCGTGGTTCTGGCCACCGGCTGGGTTCCGGGCGATGCCGACTACCTCAAGCCTCTGGGTTACGGCGAGTCTTCCAAGATCGTCACCAGCGCACAGTTCGAGGAAATGGTCAAGAAGGGCGAGAAAATCCCCGAATCCGTTGCATTCGTCTGCGACCCCGGCAAGCTGGTCGAGCGCGTCGACTACGTGAAGGGCGAGACCTGTGAACCGGTTGAGCCGCTTCCCTGCGACACCGACACCGAAGAGGCTTCCGCGGAAGGCGAGGCGGGAGACGAGGAATGCGAAGTCTTTGTCTACGAAGACAAGGAATCCGCCCGTCATCTGGCATACAGCTCCGAGCTGACCTCTCTGGTCGCCCTCAAGCAGGCCAACTATGTGGCCGACGCGGGCGGCATCGGATACATTCTCTATGACCACATGATGGTCCCGGGCATCAACGAGCAGTACTACAAGGCTGCCCAGGACAACCCGGCCGTCATGCTCTCCAAGGCTTCCGTCACCTCCGTGAAGGAAGAAGGCGGCAAGGTCGTGGTCTCCGCCAAGAACACGCTGCTCGGCCAGAGCGTCGAGTTTGCCGTGGACATGGTGGTTCTGCCCACCGCGCTGGTTCCGACCACCGCGCACGACCCGACCATCAATCTGCTCTACCGCCAGGGTCCGGCCTTCCCCGACCTTGAGCTGTTCGACGGATTCGCCGACTCCAACTACATCTGCTTCCCGTACGAGACCCGCCGCACCGGCGTGTACGCTGCGGGCTGCGTCCGCCAGCCCATGGGCCTCGGACTCTGCCGCGAAGACGCGGCGGGCGCCGTGCTCAAGGCCGTGCAGTGCATCTCCTCCGCCAACCGCGGCGTTGCGGTGCATCCGCGCTCCGGCGACCTGAGCTACCCGGTGTTCAACTTCACGCGCTGCACGCAGTGCAAGCGTTGCACCGAGGAATGCCCGTTCGGCGCGCTGGACGATGATGAAAAGGGAACCCCGAAGCCGAACCCGACCCGTTGCCGCCGCTGCGGTACCTGCATGGGTGCCTGCCCGGAACGCGTCATCAGCTTCGATAACTACAACATCGACCAGATCGGTACCGCCATCAAGGAAGTGCGCGTTCCGGACAAGATCGACGAAGGCGGCCCCCGCATTCTCGTCCTTGCCTGTGAAAACGACGCCTACCCTGCGCTCGACATGGCTGCCATCCGCGGCCGCACCTGGAACCCGTTCGTTCGCTTCATTCCGGTGCGCTGCCTCGGCTCCGTGAACGCCATCTGGGTCGCCGACGCCATGAGTAAGGGTGTTGACGGCGTGATGATGCTCGGCTGCAAATACGGTGACGACTACCAGTGTCACTTCATGAAGGGCTCCGAGCTCTGCAGCCGCCGCAAGGAAAACATCGCCGAATCCCTTGGACGCCTGGGCGTCGAGCCCGAGCGCGTGGAGCAGTACGAGGTTGCGATCGACGATTACGACACGGTCCCCGACCTGATCGAGGAATTCGTCGAATCCATCACCAAAAACTTCGGACCGAACCCGTTCAAGGGTTACTAGGAGGTACGGATCATGTCGAACACCGTTAGGGTTCAACCGGATCTCAAGTTCGTCAAGGAACTGCAGACCGTTGGAGGGGATTCCCTCAAGAAGTGCTACCAGTGCGCGACCTGCAGCGTCGTTTGTCCGCTTTCCCCGGCCGACAGCCCGTACCCCCGCAAGGAAATGGTCTGGGCTCAGTGGGGTCTCAAGGATCGCCTGGTTAACGATATCGATATCTGGCTCTGCCACAACTGCGGAACCTGTTCCGACCTCTGTCCGCGCGGCGCCAAGCCCGGCGACCTGCTGGCCGCTCTTCGGAACATGGCCTACCGCAGCCTGGCCCCGTTCGGATTCATCGGCAAGCTGATGTCCAACATGGGCGGCGCCCTGATGCTGGCGCTGGTCCCGGCGGTCATTTATCTGCTGATCTGGTCCATGCAGGCAGCCAAGTTCGGCACCGCCTTCCCGCTTTTTGAAGCGGCCGAAGGACACGGCGCTTGGAAGCTGGCGCAGGACGGACAGATCGTCTACGGCGGCCTGTTCCCCGGCGACTACTTCATCGACCCCATCTTCGGCGCGGCCTTCGCGTTCATGGTGGTCTGCTTCTACATGGGCATCCAGAAGCTCATCAAAGGCTTTGATTCCCAGCCGCGCGTCTTCGACCTCACGGGTGTGAAGAAGCCCGGCATGATGGAAGCCTTCATTGATACGCTCAAGTACGAGATCTTCAACCACACCCAGTTCAACGACTGCGGCGACGACGAAAAGGACAAGAAGCGCGCCAACGGCCACCGTATGCTGATGTTCGCCTTTATCATCCTGCTCTTCGTCACCGGCACCATCGCCACCGGTCACTGGGTCGGCGGTTGGTTCTTCGAGAGCGTCCTCGGCCTGCACGCCGGTCCCGTGGATCTGCTGGCCCGCCTCGGCGCCACTCCGCTTCCGCAGGACAGCGTGATCAAGGTTCTGGCCAACATCGGCGCAGTGCTGATGGTCTACGGCCTGTGGCAGCTCACCAAGCGCCGCAAGAGCCTCGATCCGAAGAAGCAGGGCTCCAGCTTCTACGACTGGTTCCTGCTCTACGTGATCTGGATCATCGCCATCACCGGTATCGCCTGCGAAGTGCTGCGCCTGCTGGGCATCCAGTACCTCGCCTACCCGACCTACTACGTCCACCTGATCGCGGTCTTCATGATGATCGCCTACCTGCCGTGGACCAAGCTGGGTCACCTGGTGTACCGCACCGTGGCGCTGAGCTATGCCAAGAAGATCGGTCGTATCCCCATGGGTGCCGCGAAGTAAGGGCGCATGGGAATAATATAAAGAGACAGCTTATTCTGTAGGAGGAATACAAATGTCCGAAGCAAAGGTTTTCCCGATGAACACGTTCGTGTCCGTCCTTCGCGGCCAGTCTGCCGACCAGGAGCAGCTTGACATGATGGCCTTCATCCTCGGCCTGGACGAAATCGACGCCGACTTCGGCGCCGTCGCCCAGTCCCTTGCCAAGGCAGCCATCTACGAAGCCGAGCCCGGTCTGACCAAGTACGCCGAGGGCGACATCTCCAAGCTGGGCAATCAGGTCAAGATCGCTCCGATCGCCGACAATTCTCAGGCTGTGGCCGTTTTTGACATGCTTAACGACATGAAGGCCGAAAACGCCAAGCTCAAGGCCGAGAATTCCGATCTCGCTTCCGCCAAGGAATCTGCCGAAACCGACGTCAAGACCCTGAAAGCCAAGGTCAAGACCTTCGAAGACTTCTCCGCTGGCGGCGAAAAGAAGATCGTGGCCTCCAACACCAAGATCGACGAGCACATCAAGAAGCTCAACGAACTCATGGCCGAAGTGGAAAAGGTCAAGAAAGAAGGCGTTGTTGTCGCAGGTGCTGCCGGCGCTGAAGGCGCTGCCGCCGCTCCCGGCGACTCCCCCGACACCGGCGGTGAACCCGAAGCCGACTTCGGTTTCGGATCCAACCCCTTCGCCGACTCCGACTGGTAGACTCCGCTCCACCACCTCGGTTCCCGCTGAAAAGTACAAAGCCCCCCGGTTTTCCGGGGGGCTTTTCTGTTTCCTTCTCTGAGGATAACCAAGAAGAGTGAGCTTCAGGCACGATCAATTTAATGCCCTGGCGCTTACCAAACCAACCGAGCTTTACCTCCGCAAATGCAGATGAGTTGTCGGAAGAAGTGGTCGCTTCAATGCAGGGTAGGCCATTTTTCTGATGTCCCGTAAGTTAGTAGACAGGTGTTTGGAAGAGTTTCCATTTGCCAAAGTGTCCAACGTTATCAGCAAACCTGATATGTCGTCCGTGTCAAGTTTCGTGACCTCACGGCAGTATTGGCGAACCAGAATAAAGCAATGGCTATGGAGAATTGTAGATTCTGCATTTGAGATGCAATAGAGAATAAAATTTCGTCTTGCATCGCTGCCGAGTGGTGTTTGTGCAGCGAGGAAAAAAGATGTCTTTACAATTTTCAGAAAAATGCAGAATAAAAGTTGCCGAAATTATAACGGCTTGACGCAAACGAAAAAAATCGCTCAACCGCGGCCTCGGGCAGGTTTTTTGACTTGAAATTTTTGACGATTTTCAATATGCAAGTCTGTAATTATGGCGAATCTCACTCTACACGATGTCTGTGTCCGTTTCGGAGGACTGCAAGCTCTCACCGATGTGAACTTCTCTTTGGACGAGGGCGAGGTCATGGGATTGATCGGCCCCAACGGTGCCGGGAAAACCACGGTGTTCAACGTCATTACAGGTGTGTACCGCGCGTCCGAGGGGAAGGTCACGTATGATGACCGAACCATCACGGGACTGCGGCCGTATCAGGTGCTCGCCATGGGCGTGGCCCGGACGTTTCAGAACATCCGACTGTTTTCACAGATGACCGCGCTGGAGAACTGCATGGTCGCCCAGCACAGCCGGTCCAAGACCGGAGTGTTCGGAGCGGTCCTTCGATCTCCGTCCCAGAAGCGGGAGGAGCGCAAGATCCGGGAGCAGTCCATGAAGGCGCTGGAGTTCATGGGGCTTGCCGACTATCGCGACGAAGCCGCCTCCAACATGCCTTACGGGCATCAGCGCAGGCTTGAGATAGCGCGGGCGCTGGCCTCCGAGCCCAAGACCATCCTTCTGGACGAGCCTGCCGCCGGGCTCAACCCGTCCGAGAGCCGCAAACTGATGGATTCCATAGGCCATATATCCGATCTGGGCATCAACGTGCTCATGGTGGAACACGACATGAAAGTCGTCATGGGCGTATGCCGCAAAATCGTCGTTCTCGATCACGGTGTCATGATAGCCGAGGGTACGCCCGAGGCCATTCAGAAAGACCCCAAAGTGATCGAAGCATATCTGGGCCAATAGGGGAAACTTCAAGTCAAGGGAGAGAGATTATGAAACGTTTGATGCTTCTGTGCGTGGCCATGTTGGCCGTCGTCCTGCTTGCCGGTTGCGGCGGCGGGGAAGAAAAGACCGCTGAAGGGGGCAAGGTGCTCGAGCTCGGCTCCATCAGCCCGCTGACCGGCCCGTACGCCGCGGACGGAAACGACATCAAGAACGGCGCGCTGACTGCCATCGAAGTGGTCAAGGGAGAAGGCGGAATCCCCGGATTCAGCGACATCACGCTGTCCTCGCAGGACTCCGCATGCGACCCGCGTCAGGCCGTTGCCGCAGCCAACAAGCTCATCAACGAAGAAGTTTCCGGCGTCATCGGGGCATACTGCTCCAGCGCCACAATCCCGGCATCCGAGACGTTGGCCGAGGAAAACATCGTGATGCTCACCCCGGCCTCCACCTCCGAGAAGGTGACCGAGCGCGGGCTCAAGTACATGTTCCGCACCTGCGGTCGTGACGATGACCAGTCCAAGGCCGCCGCCACGTTCATCCGCGACTTCCTGAAGGCCGGCAATGTCTACATCGTGGACGACAAGACCACCTATTCGCAGGGGCTGGCCGACAACCTCGAAAAGCTCTGCCCCGAGTACGGCATCGAAGTGCTGGCGCATGACCACGTGAACCAGGGCGACAAGGACTTCTCCGCGGTGTTGACCAAGGTGAAGACCGCCGACCCCGATGTCTTCTACGTCTCCCTGCAGAACTCCGCCACCGGCGCGCTTATGCTGACTCAGGCCAAGCGCATGGGTATCAACGCCGAAATCCTCGCACAGGATGCGGTCTACCATCCGCAGCTGATGGAGATCGCCAAGGACGCCGCCAACGGTGTGTACCTGACCTTCGGGTATACCGACAAGGAATCCGAGTCCTACAAGCGCTTCCTTGATGCCTACAAGCCCAAGTACGGCGACCCGGGCGCATATTCCGCCTATGCCTACGACTCTGCCATGGCTTACCTGAAGGCCGT
Source organism: Pseudodesulfovibrio halophilus DSM 5663 (assembly GCF_059568665.1). Classification (NCBI taxonomy): domain Bacteria; kingdom Pseudomonadati; phylum Thermodesulfobacteriota; class Desulfovibrionia; order Desulfovibrionales; family Desulfovibrionaceae; genus Pseudodesulfovibrio; species Pseudodesulfovibrio halophilus. Next base: position 236,538 of record NZ_JCANTV010000008.1, read on the forward strand.
GAAGCAGGCCGGCTCCGCGGATGCCGACAAGGTCCGTCAGGCCCTGCTTGACATGACCTTCGACGGTGCCTCCAAGCGCATCGACTACAAGTCCAACGGCGACTCCGGTTCCAACTACGTGATTCAGGTCGTCAAGGACGGAGAGTTCGTCAACTTCTGGGATCCCCAGACCGGCGAAAAGTTCTAGCTCATATTCACAAAAGGGAGTCGGGTCGCGGCCCGGCTCCCGATTCTACAGGCGAGACCGAATGGAATATTTCCTCCAGCAGCTTCTCAACGGCATTACCCTCGGCGGGGTCTACGCGCTCATCGCCCTCGGGTACACGATGGTGTACGGCATCATTCAGCTTATCAACTTCGCGCACGGCGAGTTCTTCGCCGCGGGCGGCTACATGGGCGTGATCCTCATTTCATGGCTGGCGGCGCAGGGTCTTGACCCCTACACCTGTCTGGCGCTTTCACTGGTGCTGACCATGGGATATTGCGCGCTTCTTGCCATGGCCGTGGAAAAACTGGCCTACAAGCCGCTCAGAAACGCCTCCCGGTTGAGTGTACTGCTCGCCGCGCTTGGCATGTCCATCTTTCTTCAGAACGGCCTCATGCTCACGCAGGGCGTTTACGACAAGCCGTACCCCACCGAGATCACGCAGGGCGGTTTCGAACTCGGCATGATCAGCGTGTCCTACATGCAGGTGCTCATCGTCGGTCTGACCGTCTTTCTGCTCGTGGGGTTGAACCTGCTGGTGTTCAAAACCAAGATCGGCAAGGCCATGCGCGCCACCGCACAGGACAAAATCATGTCCGGCCTTGTGGGGATCAATTCCAACCGCATCATCTCGACCACCTTCGCCATCGGCGCGGGGCTCGCGGCCGCAGCCGGAATCATGGTGGGCCTCTACTACGGTTCCGTGCGGTACGACATGGGCTTCGTTCCGGGCATCAAGGCTTTTGCCGCGGCCGTCCTCGGCGGAATCGGCAACATCACCGGTGCCATGATCGGCGGGCTGATCATCGGCATGGTGGAGATCTTCGCGGCGGGCTATCTTTCCAGCGAGTACAAGGACGTGTTCGCCTTCATCATTCTGATCGGCGTGTTGTATTTCAGACCGACCGGCATCATGGGAGAGAACGTTGACGACACGCGTGTCTAAGAAAATCTGGGTATACCTCGGCGTCGGGCTGCTCTGGTTCCTGGCGCTGCTGTGGCCGCTTCTGGGCATCAAGCCCGAAGGGCTGGAGTTCGGCAAGACGTTCACGGTCTGGATTCGCGTGGCGCTTGCCGCCTTCATCATCGCCGTCTTCTACCAGTTGCAGCAGAAGGGCGTTTTCGATTTCGTCGGCCGTTCCGCCGGGACGCTCAAGGAGCGCGTCTCCGCCGGGTTCGAGGCCATGCCGAACTGGATCTGGATGACCGCGCTTCTGGCGTTCGCGATCGTCTTTCCGATGCTCACCGGACGCTACGGACATGACATCGCCATCAACGTTCTGGTCTACATCTGCCTCGGGCTGGGTCTGAACATAGTGGTGGGCCTCGCCGGCCTGCTCGACCTCGGCTACATTGCGTTCTATGGCGTGGGAGCATACACCTACGCACTGCTCTCGGTGCATTTCGGCATTCCCTTCTGGCTCTGCCTGCCCGTCGCTGCGGCGCTGGCCGCGGTGGCCGGATGCATCATCGGCTATCCGACTCTGCGGATGCGCGGCGACTATCTGGCCATCGTCACCCTCGGCTTCGGCGAGATCGTGCGGCTGCTGCTGAACAACTGGATGGAGCTGACCAACGGTCCCAACGGAATTCTCGGAATCGAGCGGCCGGGCTATTACTGGTTCGACTTCAGCAATGGCTTCAGCATCGAACATTTCTGGATCAGGGACCTTTCGCTGTATTATTATGTGATACTCGGCATCACCCTGTTCACCATCGTGGCGGTGTACCGCCTGAATTACTCGCGCATCGGGCGCGCGTGGGAGGCCATCCGCGAGGACGAGACCGCGGCGGAGCTGATGGGGGTCAACACCTTCCTGCTCAAGCTGCTGGCGTATGCCTCGGGCGCGACCTTTGCCGGGTTCGCCGGTGCCTTCTTCGCTTCGCGTATGCGTTTCGTCAGTCCCGAGTCCTTCACCTTCCTCGAATCCGCCATGGTGCTGGCCATGGTCGTGCTGGGCGGCATGGGGTCCATCCCCGGGGTCATCCTCGGCTGCATCGCGCTGGTGGCGCTGCCCGAGGCGTTCCGCGAGTTCGAGCTCTACAGGATGCTCGTCTTCGGCGGCGTGATGACCGGCATGATGCTCGTGCGGCCCAAGGGCCTGTGGCCTGCCAAGCGAATGGGCAAGCGCTCGGACGATTCGGATTAGAGAGGATGAGCATGGACGACAAGACACCGATTCTCGAACTCAAGGAAGTGGTTGCCGCCTACGGCAACATCGAGGCCCTCAAGGGTATCTCGCTCAAGGTCATGCCGGGGGAGATCGTCTCCATCATCGGCGCCAACGGCGCGGGCAAGAGCACCACGCTCATGACGATCTGCAACGTGGTACAGGCCGTTTCTGGCGAGATTCTGTACCGAGGCGAGCGCATCAACGGACTCAACTCCGACCAGATGCCGCGTCGCGGGCTTTGCCAGGTCCCTGAAGGCAGGCGCATCTTTCCGCGCCTCACCGTGACGGAGAACCTCGAGATGGGCGCTTTCTTCCGCAAGGACCAGCGCAAGATCAAGGAAGACATGGAGAACGCCTACGAGCTGTTCCCCAAGCTGCGGGAGCGGCGCAGACAGCTCGGCGGTACGCTTTCCGGCGGCGAACAGCAGATGCTGGCCATCGGCAGGGCGCTCATGAGCCGTCCCAAGCTCCTGCTTTTGGACGAGCCGTCCATGGGGCTCGCTCCGCTGATCGTGAAGCAGATCTTCGACATCGTGCAGGACATCAACAAGCAGGGCGTGACCGTGCTGCTGGTTGAGCAGAACGCGAATCTGGCTTTGCAGGCCTCGCAGCGCGCCTATGTGCTCGAAACGGGCAAGGTGGTCATGGAAGACGATGCGGCGTCTCTGCTGGACAATCCGGACATCAGGAAGGCGTATCTGGGCGAGTAGGGGCGGCCGGCGCCGAACCGTATTGAAATTGCCGGGCATGAGCCCGAAAAAAGGCCTTCCCGCCATGGCGGGAAGGCCTTTTCATTGCATACAGGGGGCGCGTTACCAGGCGAAGAGGGGGAATTCGCGGGCGAACTCTTCCACTTCGCTGGCAATTTCTTCGAGAGCCTTCTCGTTTTGCCAGTTGTCAATGGCAGCGGTGATGGCCTCTGCGACCACGATCATGTCTTCCTCGATCATGCCGCGCGTGGTGAGCGCAGGCGTGCCGAGGCGGATGCCGGACGTGACGAACGGGGAGCGGGTCTCGAACGGGATGGTGTTCTTGTTGGCGGTGATGCCTGCCAGATCGAGAGCGTGCTCGGCGTCCTTGCCGGTGATGTCCTTGTTGGTCAGGTCGATCATCAGCAGATGGTTGTCGGTGCCGCCGGAGACGAGTTCGAAGCCGGACTCTTCGAGAGAGTTGGCGAGAACCTTGGCGTTCTTGACCACCTGTTTCTGATACTCCACAAACCCTTCGCGCAGGGCCTCGCCGAAGGCGGCTGCCTTGGCCGCGATGACGTGCATGAGCGGTCCGCCCTGAATGCCCGGGAATATCTGGGAGTTCAGGGTCTTGGTCTGGTCCTCCGTGGAGAGGATCATGCCGCCGCGCGGGCCGCGCAGGGTCTTGTGGGTCGTTGTGGTGGTGATGTGCGCGTGCGGGATGCAGCTGGGATGCTCGCCGGCTGCGATAAGACCCGCGATGTGCGCCATGTCCACCATGAGCTTGGCGCCCACTTCGTCCGCGATGGCGCGGAAGCGGGCGAAGTCGATGATGCGCGGGTAGGCGGAGGCGCCTGCCACGATCATGGCGGGGCGGTGCTCCTTGGCCAGCGCTTCGACCTGATCGTAATCGATGGTCTGGGTCTCGCGGGTCACGCCGTAGTGGACCACGTTATACAGCTTGCCGGAGAAGTTGACCGATGCGCCATGGGTCAGGTGTCCGCCGTGGGACAGTTCCATGGTCAGGATCGTGTCGCCCGGCTTGCAGTAGCCGAAGTAGACGGCCATGTTGGCCTGAGAACCGGAGTGGGGCTGGACGTTGACGTAGTCGCAGTCAAAGAGCGCCTTGGCGCGATCGCGGGCGATGTCCTCGGCGATGTCCACGAATTCGCAGCCGCCGTAGTAACGCTTGTGCGGGTAGCCTTCGGCGTATTTGTGGGTCATGATGGACCCCTGCGCCTGACGCACCGCGGTGGAAACGAAGTTTTCACTCGCGATGAGTTCCAGCTTGCTCACCTGCCTGTCCGCCTCGGCGGCGATGGCGGCGGCCACTTCCGGATCTTGAATCAGCAGTTCTTCCATTACGGCGAACCTCGTTGGTTATCCCTCGAAACGCTTGAACAGCACGCAGCCGTTGGTGCCGCCGAAGCCGAAGGAGTTGGAAAGGACGTATTCGACCTGCTGCTTCCTGGAGCCTTCGGTGACGAGGTTCTTCAGGTCGCAGTCCGGGTCGGGAGTCTGGTAGTGGGCGATTCCGGGGACAGTGCCCTCGGCGATGGTCTTGACGCTGAAGACGCCTTCCACGCCGCCTGCCGCGCCGAGCAGATGTCCGACCTGGCTCTTGTTGGCGGTGACGGCGATGTTGTCGGCGTGCTCGCCGAAGACCGAGCGGATGGCGCGGGTCTCGCAGAGGTCGTTGAGCTTGGTGGAGGTGCCGTGTGCGTTGATGCTGTCCACGGCTTCCGGCTCGACCTTGGCCTCGCGCAGGGCGGCCTTCATGGCCAGCGCCATGCCTTCGCCGTTTTCCGGCGGAGCGGTCATGTGGTAGGCGTCGCCGGATGCGCCGCTGCCAACGATCTCCGCGAGGATGGTGGCTCCACGCGCCTGAGCATGCTCAAGCGATTCGAGCAGCAGCAGGCCGCAGCCTTCGCCCATGACGAAGCCGTCGCGGTCGGAGTCGAAGGGGCGTGAAGCCGCTTCGGGGTCCTCGTTGCGAGTGGACAGCGCTTTCATGGAGGTGAAGCCCGAGATGCCCAGCGGCGTGATGGTGGATTCGGCCCCGCCGCAGATCATGGCGTCGACGCGGCCGAGCATGATGTCGGTATACGCGGCGCTGATTGCGTGGGTTCCGGATGCGCACGCGGTGGTGGTGCAGATGTTCGGGCCCTGCGCTCCTGCTTCGATGGAAACCTGTCCGGCGGCCATGTTGGCGATGAGCACGGGAATGAAGAACGGGGAAATCTTGGACGGGCCGCGCTTGAGCAGCTTGGAGTGCATGGACTCGATGGTGGCGAGGCCGCCCAGCCCCACGCCGATGATGACGCCGGTGCGATGCGCTTCCTCTTCGGGAACGCTCCAGCCTGCGTTATTCATCAGCATTTTTGTCGCGCACACGGAGAACTGCGTAAACGTCTCCATGCGCCGGGCCTGTTTCTTGTCGATGTATTTGGTGGGATCGAAGTCCTTGACTTCACCCGCGATGCGGGCGTCGAAGCCGTCGGCGTCGAACCTGGTGATGGGGCCTATGCCGGATTTCCCCGCGAGGAGGTTTTCCCAGCTGGTCTCAATGTCGTTTCCGAGAGGAGTGATGGCGGATACCGCCGTGACGACAACCCTGTTCATTGACTGCCTTCCGGTTGCTTAGTTGGTTCCGAATAGCAACGGGAGCGCCTTATACCCAGGCCGGGATAAGACGCTCCTGTGGTAACCGTTTCAGATCGGTGCGGATGCTACTGGTTCTTCGAGATGAAGTCGATGGCATCCTGAACCTTGAGGATCTTCTGCGCCTGCTCGTCGTCGATCTCCAGGTCGAATTCCTCTTCCATGGCCATGATGAGCTCGGTGAGGTCCAGGGAGTCGGCGCCGAGGTCTTCGACAAAAGCTGCGCTTTCAACGACTTCGTCTGCGCTCACGCCCAGCTGATCCACGATGATGTCTTTGACTTTGCTGGCAACGTCGGACATTTTTACCCTCCAATGATGGGTGTGTTTGATGGTTCTTTGCTACATGTACATGCCGCCGTTCACCGCGAGGACCTGGCCGGTCACGTAACCGGCTGAAGGGCCTGCGAGGAATGATACGGCGGCTGCGATATCTTCGGGTGCGCCCAGCCGCTTGAGCGGAATCTGGGACAGCATGGCGTCCACCGCCTTTTCAGGCAGTTCGGCCGTCATGTCGGTCTGGATGAATCCGGGTGCGACGGCGTTCACCGTCACGTTGCGCGCGGCAAGCTCGCGTGCGGAAGACTTGGTCAGGCCGATGAGCCCCGCCTTGGCGGCGCAGTAGTTGGCCTGTCCGGCATTGCCCATCTGTCCCACCACGCTGGTGATGTTCACGATGCGGCCGTTCCGCTGCTTGCTCATGATTTTGGCTGCTTCGCGCTGGAAGGTGAAACAGCCGGTCAGGTTGATCTGGATGACACGGTCCCAGTCCTCGTCCTTCATGCGCATGAGCAGGCCGTCGCGGGTGATGCCCGCGTTGTTGACCAGCACCTCCAGCTCCGCCTTGCCCTTGATCTCCTCCTTGAAGAAGGAGGCAACGGCTTCGGAGTCGCCGGAGTCCAGCTTGAAGGCGCGTGCCTTGCCGCCGGCCGCTTCGATCTCGGCGACGACCTTTTCGGCTTCTTCGGGACGGCTCACGTAGGTGAACCACGTTTCGAAACCGTCCTGGGCCAGTCTTTCGACCACGGCCCTTCCGATGCCTCGGGACCCGCCGGTAACCAGGGCCACTTTGGGAAGATCACTCATTCGTCACTCACCTCTTTGGGTCTTGTATGAGTAGTTGATCGAACCCAATATACCAATACGGACGTGACTGCAAATCGACAGCAAACGTTCGTTTGAAACTATTCGGTTAAAATTGCAACAGCGCGGAGGCCCATGTGAAGCCGCCGCCGAAACTCGTCAACAGAACAAGGTCGCCGTCCTTCACGAAGTCGTTGTCCACGGCCTCGGAAAGGGCCAGCGGGATGCTCGCCGCAGAGGTGTTTCCGTAGCGGTCCACGTTGGAGTAGACCTTCTCCGGCGGGACGTCGAACTTTCTGCCTACCGCGTCGATGATCCGCCAGTTGGCCTGATGCGGGATCAGCACGTCGATGTCGTGGCGGGTCCGGCCGTTGTCAGCGAGAATCTCGTTGCAGACGCCGGTCATGGAACGAACCGCGTGCTTGAAGATCTCGCGGCCTTCCATCTGCACGAAGTAGTCTTCGCGGATGGGTTCGCCGGGACGGGAGTAGGAGGAGCAGGAGCCGCCGCCGTTGACGGTGAGCAAGCGGCCGAGGCTGCCGTCGCTGGAGAGCTTGACGTCCAGCACCTTGGGACCTTCGCCGTCGCGGGTAAGCACTGCGGCGCCGGCGCCGTCGCCGAACAGGACGCAGGTGGAGCGGTCCTCGAAGTTGATGCGCCGAGTGACCGTCTCGGCCCCGATCACGAGCACTCTGGCCTCGGGATGCAGGGCGAGAATGGCCCGGGCGTTCTCCAGCGCGTAGAGGAAGCCGGAGCAGGCAGCGGCGATGTCGTACACCGCGCGGCCCTTGATGCCGAGCTTTTCCTCAACCACGCATGCGCAGGACGGGACCATGGCGTCGGGCGTGAAGGTGCCGACCACGATGTGGGTCAGCTCCTCGGCCTTCATGTTCGCGTTGGCGAGCGCCTTCTTCGCGGCTTCCACCGCGAGGTCGCTGGTGTTTTGTTCTTCGGATGCTATGTGTCTGACCTTGATCCCGGTGCGAGTGAAGATCCACTCGTCGGAAGTGTCGACGATCTTTTCCAGATCGGCGTTGGTCAGTGTCTTTTCGGGTACGTAACGGCCGAGGCCGCGCAGGACGATATCGATGCTCATCGTTTGCGTAGGGTGTGGGCTTCGGGGCCCGGGTTGTCGGCGACGGTGCGTCTAGGCGGCCTTCTCGCTGTTGCCGTCGGAGAGGGCCCGGTGGGCCTCAAGACCTTCGGCAAGGTGCTCGTGGGATTTGTTGGCCACGAACTTGGCGGCCATGCGGATGGCGTTGATAATGGCCTTCTCGTTGGACTTGCCGTGACAGACCACGACAATGCCCTTCAGACCCAGAAGCGGTGCTCCGCCGTATTCGGCGTAGTCCACCAGCCGCTTGAAGCGCTTGAACGCACCGAAGGAAAGCAGGGAGCCAAGTTTCGAGAGAAAGCTGCTGCTCAGCTCTTTCTTGAGGATGTTCCCGAATGACTTGGCCAGACCCTCGGACAGCTTGAGGGCAACGTTGCCCACGAAACCGTCGCAGACCGCGATATCCACGTCGCCGGTGAAAATGTCGCGGCCTTCCACGTTACCGATGAAGTTGAGCTGGGACTCTCTGAAAAGCTCGAAGGAGTCCTTGACGATGGCGTTGCCCTTGCCTTCTTCCTCGCCGATGGACAGGAGCCCGACGGTGGGGCGCTCGGTGCCGAGAACGTCGCGGGCCAGCACGTCGGCCATCAGCCCGAACTGCAACAGGTGCTGCGGCTTGGAGTCGACGTTGGCGCCCACGTCGATAAGCACGCAGGGGCGCTTCTCGGTGGGCATGATGCCGGCGAAGGCAGGACGCAGCACGCCCTTGATGCGGCCGAGCACGAACATGCCGCAGGCCACGGTGGCCCCGGAGTGTCCGGCGCTGACCACGCCGTCGGCGCGTCCTTCCTTGACGGTACGGCAGGCAACGTGGATCGACGAGTCCTTCTTGCGCCGAAGGGCGTCCGAGGCCTTGTCGTCCATTTCGACGACCTCGGAAGCGGGAACCACATCGATGTCGAGCCCGTCCGTCTTCAGACGGCCGAGTTCGGCACGAATGGCGTCCTCGTCACCCACGAGAGCCAGGGCAATGCCTTCCTCGGCGGCACGGACGGCGGCGGGGACGACCACACTGGGGCCGTAGTCGCCGCCCATGGCGTCGATGGCAATGCGCGGTTGTTTGCTAGGCATCGTCGCTGTTCACGACTTGGCGGCCTTTGTAGTTGCCGCAGACGTCACAGGCACGATGGGGCAGCACGGGCTCACCGCACTCGCAGTAAACGACATTGGGGGCGGTCAGGCCATCGTGGGCGCGACGCATGCCCTTGCGGGAACGGGAAGTTTTCTTCTTGGGAAGTGCCATGATGCTATCCTCTCGATATTGATCTCCCGGCCGGGCTCACCCGGGCGGGGCTGGTTACTTTACCTTCAAATTGCGCAGAACCGCAAGTCTGGGGTCGCCCTCTTCCTCCGCGGAGCACTCGCATTCGGCGCTCGGTTTGCCGCAGTGGGGGCAGAGTCCTTCGCATTTTTCCGAACAAAGGGGCTTCACGGGCAGGGCGAGGGCGAACTCTTCCCAGAGTATCGCGCCCATGTCAAGATGTAGTTGACCGTCACGGGTGACGATTCTCACCTCTTCTCCGTCAAGCATTCCGTCGCCCGCTTCCGATTCCTCGAAAAGTTCGAAGCTGCTTTCGAGTTCAACCTCGAACGATTCGGCGCAGCGGTCGCAGGGAGCCTTGACCGCTCCGGCGATGCGTCCGCGTACGAGTACGGAGTCGTCATCCTGCGCCATGAGCGTGAACACGGCCTCGATGTCCTTCGCCGGTTCCAGGCCGAGGTCGAACGCTTCCCAGCGCTCGCGCCAGAGGTCCTGGTCCGTAAAAGAAAATTCCCGGCCCTCTGCCGGGATGTCGTTGAGCGGTATCATGTATTCGGTCATAGTCGGGACTCTCTCACGCTTGCCGGTTTCGGGCAACCGGTGATTCCTATATGGGAACTTTTTCTCTTGTCAAGAAAAAAACCCTTGCCAACAACGGAACAAGACGGTAAGGAAACTCCCTCCGCGTATCGGGAGCCGCCTTCCGCATGCGCATCATAAAGAACGAATCAAGAATTTGCATATAATGCGAGGAGGTCGCCATGTCCAAGGTTTGCGATATTTGTGGAAAGGGTCCCCAGACGGGCAACAACGTTTCCCACTCCCACATCAAGACCAAACGTCGCTTCATGCCGAACCTGCAGAAGGTTCGCCATCAGCTGGCAACCGGTCAGGTCGTCACCGTCAAGGCTTGCACCCGCTGCATCCGCGACGGCGCCATCGTGAAGCCCGTGGCCGTCAAGGCCGCCGAATAGCTGCAAGTTTCCCCACCGAACTCGTTTCGGTGACTGGCCCCGTCGCAAGGCGGGGCCTTTTTTCGTGGGTGAAATCCGGCACGCCTGCCGTCAGCCTTCGGGCATGAGTCCCTTGCGCCTGAGAACCCTGCCGAGCTCCAGCTGCAATGTGTCCGTCTGCATGGGCTTGGCGATGTAGCCGTCCATCCCGGCGCTCAGGAACTGCTCGCGGTCACCCTTGAGCGCGTGGGCCGTCAGGGCGATGATCGGCACCTCGCCCCTGCCGCCCGGTGACTGGGAGCGGATGATCCGCGTCGCCTCCAGTCCGTCCATCTCAGGCATCTGCACGTCCATGAGCACCACGTCCGCGTGGTTTTCCTCCAGCGCCTGCACGGCCTGCTGGCCGTTTTCTGCTGTGCGGACCCTGTGTCCCAGCCGCTCGAGGAGCTTGCGGGCCGCGAGCCTGTTGACCCGCTCGTCCTCCACGAGCAGGATGTCCAGCTCGACTCCCGGCGGGATGGCGGCGGGCCGGCTCTGCTCGAGGGATGTCACTGTCTCGTGCGCCCGCCGCAGCGACAGGCAGACCAGCGCGGTGGATCCTTCTCCCTCCTCGCTTTCCAGCAGAGCGTCCCCGCCCATGAGCCGCGCGAAACGGCGGACGATGGTCAGACCGAGGCCGGACCCCTGGTAGCGGCGGGTATGGGAGCCGTCCACCTGCTCGAACACCTGGAATATGCTGTCCATCTTGTTTTCGGGGATGCCGATGCCGGTATCCTGAACCGCCAGCAGCAGGCGTACCTCATCACTGTTTCGGCCGGGCAGAGGGTGACACTCCACGGCGACGGAGCCCTTTTCCGTGAACTTCATGGAGTTGCCCACCAGATTGAAGAGTATCTGCCGCAGCCTGCCTGCGTCGCCGCGCACGGCATCCGGCAGTTTGGGCGAGACGTACCACGACAGCCCGAGGCCGCGCTCCGCCGCCGGAACCTGGAACATCTCCATGGCGGCGGAAACCGTCTCCTCGAGCCGGAAATCCTCTTCGGCCAATTCGATTTTACCGGCCTCGATCTTGGAAAGGTCCAGCACGTCGTTGATGACGCTGAGCAGGTTGCGACCCGATTCGAAGGCCGTGTCGAGATACTTGCGCAGTTCTTCGTTGGGGTTTGCGGCAAGGGCCAACTGGAGCATGCCGAAGATGCCGTTGAGCGGGGTCCGGATTTCGTGACTCATGTTGGCGAGAAATTCGCTCTTGGAGCGGTTAGCGGCCTCTGCCTGCTCTTTGGCGACCCTCATGGCGCGGTCCATCCGCTTGCGGTGCACACCCACGGCAAAGAGGTTGGCCATGCGGCCCAGGGCATCGGCATCAGCCCGCGTGTAGTCCTGTTCCGCGTTGGCCACGGTGATCTGGCCCACGACGGTTTCGTCGTGAATGACCGGTACAGAGAGCATCCTTTCCAGCGGGACATGGCCTTCGGGCAGGCCCCGGGAGGCGGGGTGGGCGTCGATCTCGTTGGCGATCAGCGTCTCGCGCGTATTCAGGCTGACGCCCCACAGACAGGGGTAGCTGTCGCCCTCCTTGGGGAACGTCACGGGAGGAGAGGAGACATTGCAGTGGCCATCGTTCATGAGGTCGCTGAAGGTATGGACCTTCAGGCTTCCGTCGTCGGGGTCCACGGTTCCCACGTAACCGAAGACGCTTCCGGTAATTTTCAGGCTGTGTTTGAGCACCAGCCCGGAGACCTCGCTGATGCTCATGTCAGGGCTCGTGAGTCCCCCGGATACTTCCGCCTGCGCCAGATTGATGGTGGATTCGCGCAGGATCCGCCTTTCATTGCTTCTGCGTTTGGTGATGTCCCTTGCCAGCGCAAGAAGTTTTCGTTCGCCGCCGTAGGCGATGCCGCCGATTCGGACTTCGGCGGGAAATTCGCTGCCGTCCTTGCGTTTGATGTCACGTTCGAACGTGGCCGGGAGCAATGCCCAGTAGTCCGGGGCGTCAGGCAGCGTCAGCCCCGGAACAAGTGCGTCGACGTTGATCTTCAGGATGTCCTCGGTGCCGTAGCCGAGGGAGTAGCAGGCGCTGCGGTTGGCCATGACGATGCTGCCGTCGAGATCCATGACCACGATCGCGTCGGCGGCCTGATCAATGAGGCTTCTGAACCGCGTTTCGCTCTCTTCGAGCGCGTCCTGCGCCTGCTTTATCTGGGTGATGTCCTTGCAAAACCAGATGCAGTGGTCGGTGTCCAGTCGGACCGCGTCAACGTAGACGAACCTGTCCGTCTCGACCATCTTCACGGATTGACTCCGGCCCCGGAATACGCCCTCGGTCTCCAGATGGTTCAACGCGTCGCGCAGCTCACGCCAGTTCACCCGGGGCAGCAGGTCGAAAAGGGTCAGGCCGCTGATGTCCCGGTCCACATCCATCAGGGCCATTTCTCTTGCAGTGTGATTGGTCTCGAGGACGTAGCCCCTGTCATCGGTGACGAAGACCGCGTCCGGGGCGTAGTCGATGTATGCCCGGTATTTCTTCTCGCTTTCGTGCAGGTCCCTTCGTGTCAGATACAGAGCCCGGTTGAGGTACAGCAGATAGCCGATGGCCAGCAGGAGCAGCAGGATGATCGGCCCGCCGCGCATGATGAGGTCGCGATGGCGCTCGAAGAAGCTCTCGCGACCATTGATGACCGACGCGAAACTGCTCGCCTGCGCTTCGGACAGGCCGAGGCAGCGGAGGGCTTCGCCGTCCATGATATTGATGTTGGCGCTGCGCCCCGGCGTGACCGGGATGTCGGCAGGGCTGCGACCGCGAAGGATTGCAAGGGCGTTCTGCGCTGCCAGTCTGCCCTGATTGTACTGACAGACCACCCTCCCGCCGACCAGCCCCTGACCGACGCCATGCTCCCAGAGGTGAAACACGGGAACACGGGTGTGGGTGGTGAGGAAGTCCACGGTTTCGTCGAAGGTCTTTATGTCGCCCCGGCTGTCGCGAAAGGCGGAGATCAGCAGCAGGGCCGTGTCGTCGTCCATAGTCGAAATCCGGTCCCCGAGCTGTTTCCATTCAAGGGCGCCGAGGTCGAGCAAAGAGAGCGAGAGGGGCGTCTGGTCCTGTGCGGCAAGAAACTTTTCGGCGTCGGCCATGCCTGTGGTCGTGGAGTCGGCGATGCCGATGACATGTCTGAGCTCGGGTATCATCTTCCGCGCCATTTCGAGGGTCCGCTTGAGGGAAATCTCTTCGAGGACCCCTGTGGTCAGTGAGTCCTCCTTGGCGCGGCGCAGGGCGTTTCGGCTGTCGTTCACGCCGAAGAAGACCGTCGGAATCCCCTGAAACAGGGATTCGCGGTTGTCCATGACGAAGTTGAAGGCGTTGTCATCCGCCGCGAATACGAGGTCGTATTTCGGGAGCCTTTCGAGTTTGAAGGAGAGGGCTTTCCGGAAGGCGCGACGCTGTTTTTCTGAGGGAAAGCGCTTCGAATCCATGAATTCGACGTCCAGCGAGACTCCTGCCGGCTCCAGCAGGGATTCGAGGCCGGAAATCTGCCTGTTGAAGGTGGGAAAGGCCGGATGATACGAGCTGATGAGCAATGAGCGGTATTCCACTGCGTGGGCCTGGAGCGCAAACAGCAGAAAAAAGCTCGTGGAAATCAGAATCCGGACGACAGACATGATTCTCATTTTAGGAGCAAACCGCAGGAAATGCCAGAGGGTCAATGATAATTGAGGTCTTGCCGTCACACCGCAAATCGGGCATGAGCCTTTCATGCCGCTTCTGACGAAATCCGACTACGCCCCATCGTTCCCGTTCACCAACGGACATTTCCAGACCATCTACCCTGTGCTGGCGCGCCGCAGGCCGGAGCTGAGCTTCGAGCCCGAGCGCATCGCCACGCCCGACGGCGACTTCATCGATCTGGACTGGAGCCGGACAGGGGCCGACCGCGTGGCGATCATCTCCCACGGGCTGGAAGGCAACTCCCGGCGCAAATACGTGGCCGGGGCCGCGCTGGCCCTGAACCGCGACGGCTGGGATACCGTCAATCTGAACTTCCGGGGCTGTTCGGGCGAGCCGAACCGGCTGCCGCGGTTGTATCATTCCGGCGTCACCGACGACCTGCACACCGTGCTCACGCACGCCCTGCGTCGCGGCGGCTACTCGCAAGCCGCGCTCGTGGGCTTCAGCATGGGCGGGAACCAGACCCTGAAATACCTTGGGGAGGACCCGGGCAGAGTGCCGCGGCAGGTGAGCCGGGCGGCCGTGTTTTCCGTTCCCTGCGACCTCGCCGGGGCGGCAAAGGTCATGGGGCGGCCGGTGAACCGCGTCTACATGGAGTATTTCCTGCGAGGGCTTCGGGAGAAGGTCCGGCTCAAGGCCGAGCGGTTTCCCGAGCTCGGGCTCGACCTCACGGGACTGGACGACATCCGAACCTTCGAAGTCTACGACGAGCGCTATACCGCGCCCCTGCACGGGTTCGCCTCCGCTCAGGATTACTACGCCAAGAGTGCCAGCCGGCAGTTCCTGGATGAGATACGCGTGCCGACCCTGCTGGTGAACGCCGCCGACGACCCGTTCCTTTCGGCCCTGTGCTATCCCGAGGGCAGGGCGCGCCGGAACGACTCCCTGTATCTGGAGATTCCGCCGCACGGCGGGCACGTAGGATTCGTGAACCGCAACGGCAACGGCGAGTACTGGTCGGAAAAGAGGATGCGCGAGTTCTTCGCGCGGCTGGACGAGGGGGCCGCTCAGGAGATGCGGTAGACCGGGGCGGAGGTGGTGAGCCCTTCACCGCCATCGCGCACAAGGCGGTCGGGCTGCTTGCCGTCGTAGGTGATCATGGTCACTACTTCAAAGGCCTTGGGCGTGTTCAGCACTTCCCGCAGGTCGTCGTATTCCAGACGTATCCTGCGTTCGTCGAACTCCTCGTCGAACTCCCAGCGACACTTGAGCGCGCCGATGCCCGAGGCCTTGCACTCGCACAGCATGTCGTTCTTGCGGAAGCCGGTCATGAACTTCTCCGGGCGAATCAGTCTGGAGGCGCCGTCCACACCGCCGCAGGGATACTCCTCGTTATCCAGAAACACTTCCATGCCGAACTGATTGTCCAGCAGGACCCCGCCGCCGGAGTAGGCCACTTCGATCCGTTTGCCAAGCGCGGCCTCCACCGCCTCCTGAAGCCTGTCCGGGTGAGGGCCGTAGGCGATGCCGTTGAGAAGCTCGGTCCAGCGGCGGCTGCCGAAGGACTGCACGCCCTGCTTGATGGTGTAGCGGTTGAGGCGCAGCAGGCCCACGGCGTGGTAGTTTCCTACAAGGGTGATGTCGAGCTTCATGATTAGTCCGTGTCCTTCAGCAGTTGTTCGGCCTGTTCCCCAACGGACTGCGGAACCGGTTCCTTCCCGTATTTTTCCAAAAGGTTCTGGTCGCCGTGAATGGCCTTTATCAGCCGGAGCAGATTCAGCGATTCGTTGAGGTTGCCGTTTATCGACAGGCTCTTGCTCAGGTGGTCGAAGCACTCTTCCCACTGCGCCAGTTCGAAGTGGACGCGGGCGATGTTGTAGTGCAGGTGGTCGTCGCTCTGGGTGAGCTCCATGGCCCGGGTGTAGTATTGCACCGCCTCTTCGAACAGGGCCGCCTTTCTCAGGCTGATGCCGAATTCGTTGAACAGGTGCTTGTGCTCTTCCTCGAACGCGGCGTCGAGGCTGACGATGTCGTGAAAGACGGAGCGGGCGCGCTGCACGGCGCCGCGCTGGGCCAGCACGATGCCGAGGCCGAAGATGGCGCGCACGTTGAGCTCGTCTATCTGCAACGCCTCGCTGTACTCCATTTCTGCCTCGCCGCTTTCGCCCACGAGGCGATGCAGGTCGCCGCGTTCCAGCGTGCGGTGCAGGTTCAGCATGGCAGGCTCCACCTTGGTCAGGTGGATTTCCACTTCCGGGGTGAATTCGGAGAAGAGCTGCTCTCCGGTGATGGTGGTTTCCTTGCCCACCGGCACGAAGTTGGAGTTTATTTTGCGCACGGCGTAGGTGTCGTCGTCGCGCTGCTCCACGAACCACATGATGCGGCTGCTCTGCTTGCGTTTGGTGGTGCCGGTGCCGATGGTTATTTCGCGCTGGGTGGAGAACACGCACCGCACCATTTCATTGGCGTCGTCGATGCCGCTGTGCCCGAAATCCGGTTCGGAAGGGAGGCGCATGTCGTCTTGGTGCGTGTTCATGGAGTCCTTTCGGGGTTTCCGGCGGAAGATACCGTTTTCGGGCCGGAAAGGCCAGATGATGATGTTATTTTCAGGTGGACAAATCGTCACCGATACTTACGTATGGCGCGGCGGTGATTGCCAGCCGCCACCTTTTCCGATAATCAGGTATGCCGCGCCGAGGCGCGACAGGATAACTATCAGGGGGGAAGCCTATGCCCATCTACGAATACAAGTGCAAGGATTGCGAAAACGAGTTCGAGGAACTGGTCTTCAGCCATGACGAATGTCCGCCGTGCCCGGCCTGTAAATCCGGGGCGACCGAAAAGCTCATCTCCGCATGCAGGACCCGCATGGGTTCCGGGGAAGACTTCGGCGGCGAGACCGAATCCGCCCCCGCTGCGGCAAGCGCCCCTTCCGGCTGCGCAGGATGCGTGGGCGGCAACTGTTCCTCCTGCGGCTAGCGCCCAACCACACCGCTTCTCATGAAACAGAAAATCACCATCGCCACCCGCGGCTCCAAGCTCGCCCTGTGGCAGGCCAATCACATTTCCGCACTGCTTCGCGAAGAACACCCCGGTCTCGAAGTGGAGCTGCTCAAGATCAAGACCAAGGGCGACAAGATCCTTGACGTTCCGCTGGCGAAAGTCGGCGGCAAGGGCCTCTTCGTCAAGGAGATCGAGGAGGCTCTGCTGGACGGCCGCGCCGACATCGCGGTCCACTCCATGAAGGACGTGCCCACCGAGCTGCCCGAAGGGCTCGAAGTGGGCATCAACCCCGAACGCGAGGCGGCCACCGACACGCTGCTGTCCGTGAACTACCGAGGCCTTGCCGAACTGCCCGAGGGGGCGGTGGTCGGCACCAGCAGCCTGCGCCGCCAGTCACAGCTTCTGCTGCTGCGTCCGGACCTCGAGATCAAGTGGCTGCGCGGCAACCTCGACACCCGCGTGGGCAAGCTCATGAACGGCGAGTACGACGCCATCGTGGTGGCCACCGCCGGTCTGGTGCGCCTCGGCCTCTCCGCTCCCAAGTCCGAGATTCTCGGTCCGCCGGATTTCCTGCCCGCAGTGGCGCAGGGCGCGCTGGGCATCGAGTACCGCAAGGAAGACGCCGAAGTGCGCGGCATGATCGAATTTCTCGACCACAGGGAGAGCAAGTATCAGGTGCTGGCCGAGCGCGGCTTCCTCACCGGCCTCGACGGCGGCTGTCAGGTGCCCATCGCGGCATGGTCCCGCCTTGAGGGCGAGAAAATCATCCTGACCGGCTTCGTGGCGGACGAGGACGGCAGCCGTCCCATCCGCATGGAGCAGCAAGGGCACCGCGACGCGGCATGGGAGATCGGCACCGAGCTGGCCGAGCGCGTTCTGGCCGCAGGCGGCAAGGAAATTCTCGACAAGGTCTACGGACGCATCTAGCGGGTCAGACATGGACGAGCACGATCAGGCCATCCGGGAGCTGAGTTCTATCCCCGGCGTGGGGGACAGCATCGCGCAGGATTTGTACGAGCTGGGCTTCCGCGAGGTCGGGGATCTGAAGGATCAGGACCCCGAGGCCATCTACAGGAGCCTCATGGCGCTGGCCGACCAGCACGTGGACCGCTGCGTGCTCTACGTGTTCCGTTGCGCCGTGTACTTCGCTTCCACCACCTTCCATGACCCCGAGAAGCTCAAGTGGTGGAACTGGAAGGACCCGGAGATCATCGAGACCCCCTAGCCAAAGAGATCACACGCAAGAAGGCCCCGCTTCGGAATACCGGAGCGGGGCCTTTTCTTTCGGATATGTCGGGGAGCTAATTGGCCACGATGTTCACCAGTTTGTTGGGAACGACGATGACCTTGCGAACGGTCTTGCCTTCGATGTGCTTGACCACGTTCTCCTGCTCCATGGCGATCTTTTCCACGTCATCCTTGGGCGCGTTGTTCGGCACGTTCAGCCTGCCGCGAACCTTGCCGTTGACCTGCACCACCACGGTGACCTCGTCGAGGACCAGCGCGGATTCATCGTGCTCAGGCCATGGCTGTTCGGCCAGACGGGTACCGTGTCCGAGAGTCTCCCAGAGTTCTTCGCAAATGTGCGGGGCCACCGGGGAGAGTACCGTCAGCGCCGTGGCGATGGCGGAGGACAGGGCCTGCGGAGCGGACTCGCGCAGTTCGTCCTTGAGGCTGTACAGCTCGTTGACCAGTTCCATGACCGCGGCGATGGCGGTATTGAACTGGAAGTGGTTCTCGATGTCGTGCGTGACGCGCTTGATGGTCTCGTGCTCCTTGCGGCGCAGGGACTTGGCGGCGTCGGAAGCGGGGTCGGTGAAGCTCGCGGGCTTTGCCTGCGGCAACACGTCCTGCAGGTCTTCCACCAGCCGCCACAGGCGGTTGAGGAAGCGGTAGGCGCCCTCGATGCCCTGATCGGACCACTCGAGCTCCTTCACCGGCGGGGCGGCGAACAGGATGAACAGGCGCGTGGCGTCCGCGCCGTAGTGGTTGATCATGGCGTTGGGGTCCACCACGTTGCCCTTGGACTTGGACATCTTGCCGCCGTCCTTGAGGACCATGCCCTGCGTGAGCAGGTGCTCGAACGGTTCGTCGTTGTTGATGAACCCGGTGTCGCGCAGGGCCTTGGTGAAGAAGCGGGCGTAGAGCAGGTGCAAAATGGCGTGCTCGATGCCGCCGATGTACTGGTCCACGGGCAGCCAGTAGTCGATCTTTTCCTTGTCCCACGGCGCGTCGTCGTTGCGGGCGTCGCAGTAGCGCAGGAAGTACCAGCTGGACTCGAAGAAGGTGTCCAGGGTGTCGGTTTCCCTGCGTGCCTTGCCGCCGCACTGCGGGCACTCGCAGTTGACGAAGGAGTCCATGCCCGGAAGCGGGGACTTGCCGTCGCTGCGGGCCTGCGCGTCTTCCGGCAGCTTGACCGGCAGCTGGTCCTCGGGGACCGGCACCGCGCCGCAGGCGTCGCAGTAGATGACGGGAATGGGGGCGCCCCAGAACCGCTGGCGGGAGACGTTCCAGTCGCGCAGGCGGTAGTTCACGGTCATGCGGCCGAGGCCCGAGCCGTCGAGGTGTTCCACGATGGCCTTCTTGGCGGGCTCGTTCTCCATGCCGTCGAAGTCGCCGGAGTTCACGAGGATGCCGGGATCGGCGTATGCCTCGCTCATGTCCGCGACATCGAGGACGTCGCCTTTCGCGTGCAGTTCGGGCGGATTGATGACCACCTGAACCGGAAGTTCGTACTTGGTGGCGAATTCGAAGTCGCGCTGGTCGTGGGCGGGCACCGCCATGACCGCGCCGGTGCCGTAGGCCATGAGCACGAAGTTCGCCACGTAGATGGGCATCTCCCGGCCGGTGACCGGGTTGACGCAGTAAGCGCCCGTGAAGATGCCTTCTTTTTCGAGGTCGTCGGCGCCGCGCTTGATGCGGTCCATGTTGCGGACCTTGCTGACGAACTCGCGGACTTCGTCGGCCTTCTCGTAGCCTTCGATGAGCTCTTCCACCATGGGATGCTCGGCGGCCACGGACATGAAAGTCGCGCCGTAAATGGTGTCGGGCCGGGTGGTGAACACGTCGATCTTGCGGTCGGAGCCCTTGACGGAGAAGGTCAGTTCCGCGCCGTAGCTCTTGCCGATCCAGTTGCGCTGCATGGTCAGCACGCGCTCGGGCCAGCCCTTGTCGAGCTTGTCCAGGTCGGCCAGCAGTTCATCCGCGTAATCGGTGATGCGCAGGAACCACTGCTCCATGTCCTTCTGTTCCACCTCGGCGTCGCAGCGCCAGCACAGGCCTTCCTCCACCTGCTCGTTGGCGAGCACGGTGTTGCAGCCCGGGCACCAGTTCACCGGGGAGTTCTTGCGGTAGACGAGCCCCTTTTCGAGGAATTTCAGGAAGAAGAGCTGCTCCCACTTGTAGTATTCGGGACGGCAGGAGGCCACCTCGCGGCGCCAGTCGTAGGAGTATCCCAGCCGCTGGAGCTGCTCGCGCATCTCGTCGATGTTGGCGTAGGTCCACTCCGCGGGGTGGGAGTCGTTCTTGATGGCGGCGTTTTCCGCGGGCAGGCCGAAGGCGTCCCAGCCCATGGGGTGCATGACGTTGTAGCCGCGCATGGACATGAACCGCGCCACCACGTCACCGATGGAGTAGTTGCGCACGTGGCCCATGTGGATCTTCCCGGACGGGTAAGGGAACATCTCCAGCACGTAGTATTTGGGCTTGGCGGGGTCGGCCTCGACCTCGAAGCATCCGGACTCTTTCCAGATCTCCTGCCACTTGCCCTCGATTTTTTCCGGATGGTATTTTCCGATGGCCATTGCTCGAATTCCTTTATTTCGCTTTCAGTTCCTTGGCCGCGCCGTCGAGGATGCCGTTGATGAAGCTCTTGGAGTTGCCGTCGCCGAAAAGCTTTGCCAGCTCCACGGCTTCGTTTATGGCCGCCTTTTCCGGGATGTCGGTGAAGGCCATTTCGTAGAGGGCGAGCCTCAGGATCGCCAGCTCGACCTTGGCGATGCGCTCGATCTTCCAGTGCTGCGAGTGGGTGCGCACCAGCTCGTCGAGGCGGGCCAGGTGCTCCATCACGCCGAGATAGAGCGATCTGCCGAAGTCGCGGACGAAATCGTTTTCTTCGCTCTCCACCTGCGGGTTGCGCTCAAACGCGGCCTTCATCCCTTCCATGCCCGTTTCCGGAACCATGGATACGCCGTAGAGAACCTGAAATGCGAGCGTGCGGCCCATGCGGCGCACGCCCGGTCTGTTGCCTTTCTTCTTGCTCATCGGATGTTACAACTGCTCCATGACGCGGACGGTTTCCAGCAGAGCGGAAGCCGCTTCAACGCCCTTGTTGCCGGCCTTGGAGCCGGCGCGTTCGATGGCCTGTTCCAGCGTGTCGCAGGTGAGGACGCCGAAGCTGATGGGCAGGTCGGTTTCGAAGCTGGCCTGAGCCACGCCCTTGGCGCACTCGTTGGACACGAAGTCGAAATGCGGGGTGGCGCCGCGGATCACCGCGCCGAGGCAGACCACGCCGTCGTATTTGCCGGAGCGGGCGAGCTTGCGCGCCACCAGCGGCATTTCGTATGCGCCGGGCACGCGGATGAGGGTGAGGTCCCCTTCATCGGCGCCGTGGCGCACGAGGTAGTCCACCGCGCCGCCGGTGAGGCGGTCCACGATGAAGTCGTTGAAACGGGCGGACACGATGGCGATCTTGAGCCCCTGAGCCTGCAGCTTGCCTTCGATGGTCTTGACGTTCATTGGATTATCCTCCGCGTCTGAAAGACGTTTCTATTCTTCATCCTCGAGGGTCAGCATGTGGCCCATCTTGGATTTCTTGGTCATGAGATACTTGTGGTTGACCTCGCACGCGCCCGCCTCGATGGCGACCCGCTCGACGATCTCCAGCCCGTAGCCTTCGAGTCCGACCATCTTCTTGGGGTTGTTGGTCATCAGGCGCATCTTGGAGATGCCGAGTTCCACCAGAATCTGGGCGCCCACGCCGTAATCGCGCAGGTCCGGCGGGAAGCCGAGCTTCATGTTCGCTTCCACGGTGTCGTAGCCCTGATCCTGCAGGTGGTAGGCGCGGATTTTGTTGCCGAGGCCGATGCCCCGGCCTTCCTGCCGCATGTACAGCAGCACGCCCTTGCCCTCGTTGCGGATCATGCACATGGCGTCCGCGAGCTGGTTGCCGCAGTCGCAGCGCAGGGAGCCGAACACGTCGCCGGTGAGGCACTCGGAGTGCACGCGCACGAGCACGGGCTCGTCGGGCTTGATGTCGCCCATGTACAGGGCGATGTGGGTCTTGTCGTCGGTGCTGGACTTGAACGCCGCGCTCTTGAAGTGGCCCCAGCGCGTGGGCAGCTCGGCTTCGGCCTCCTTGGTGACGGAGTAGTTGCCGAACTTCATGCGGTAGGCGATGAGGTCTTCCACCGAGCAGATCTTGAGTCCGTGCTCCTTGGCAAAGGGGATCAGGTCCGGCATGCGGGCCATGTTTCCGTCCTCGCGCATGATCTCGCAGATCACGCCGGCGGGCTTGAGTCCGGCGAGACGGCACAGGTCCACGGAACCTTCGGTCTGACCTGCGCGAACCAGCACGCCACCGTCCTTGGCCCGCAGCGGGAAGATGTGGCCGGGGGTGACGATGTCCTCGGGGACCGCGTCGTCGGCGACGGCGGTGAGGATGGTGGTGGCTCGGTCGAAGGCCGAGATACCGGTGGTGACACCCTCGCGGGCCTCGATGCTGACGGTGAAATTGGTGCCGAACTGGGATTTGTTGGACTGGGCCATGAGCGGCAGCTGGAGGCGGTCGACCATGTATCCGTCCATGGCCAGGCAGATGAGGCCCCTGCCGTGGGTGGCCATGAAGTTGATCATTTCCGGAGTGGTCTTCTCGGCGGCACAGACGAGATCGCCTTCGTTCTCGCGATCCTCGTCATCCACCATGATGACCATTTTGCCTTGCCGGATGTCTTCAATGGCTTCTTCGATGGTGCACAGCGGCATATAGCTTTACCTCGTTGAAAGAACGTATTTCACGGGCCGGGAAACCGGCGCTTCGGTCGTGATTTTGGAACCCCTCTACTTACATTAAAAGGGTTCGATAAGGAAATGGAAAAATGAAGGGTGAAAAGATGAGTTTTTGTAGGTGGATATCTTTGGAAATTGTCGCAGAGCCTCACGCTCGTGCGTAATGCTGTTCATCGGAGCAGCCCCGGAGGTTGAGGAGAGCGGACACAAAGGCGCGGCCGTGAAAGAAAAAGCCCGGCCCGCAAATGCGCGAACCGGGGGTTCAGTCGGAATGTCCTGCCGAATCAGATGCCGCTGGCGATGGCGTGTGCTTCGTCCGCGCCGCCGGAGAGGGTAACGCCGCGCTCGCGGGCCATGCGGTCGAGCATGTTCATCTGTCTGCGCGAGAGCGCGCCGCCGTCAAGGCTGCGGCCCGCGTCGTAGATGCCCACCACCTCGTCGATGACGGTGACGCTCCTTGCCCGCCGATGCCAGTCGAGCGTGTTCATGTAGTCTGCCTCGTAAAGTCCCTGATGCCGCCAGCCGCCGCAGCGGTCCAGCACCAGCTCCCGCGACAGGCAGAGACAGAGCGGGTCTATGTTTCCCTGACGCACCACCGAGCCGCCGTCGCGAACCGGGATGTGCGGCTTGTCGAAAGCCAGCTGGGTGTCGACGCGTCCTATGACCATTTCCGCGTCCATGTGCATCAGGTAGACCTGAAGCGAACGCGGCTTGAGCTGGTTGTCGTCGTCGAGGAAAATGATCTTTCGCCCGCGCGAAATCTTCAGCAGCAACTGGCGGATGCCGTTTCCCCAGTCGTTGTCGGGCGGAAAATTGATACAGCGAAGGGGAAAGGGCGCCGAGAGGCGTTCCCCTTTGATGCCGTCGTAACCTATGAGCATTTCCACCGATTCAGGTGGAATCCCGGAGTGCAGAACCGCACGCTCGACGCTCTTCACCGCCATTTGCAGCGCGCGGGGCCGCCGTCCTGTGCTCGGCGTGATGATACTGAAGAGTACATTGCCGTCCATGGCCGTGCTCCCCTCCCTTCGCATCCTTGCGAAAGGTTTTGTCCTTGTTTGAGACAGTTCGGTTCATATGCTGTATCGGACAGATGCCCCGCCATCTTTAGGGTGGGCAACGGTTTCCCGTAACGCCCGCCCAACCTTGCCAAAAAGCGTGGAGTATGCTCTCTGGACCGCAGGAGAGTCGCACATGAAGACATGCATATTTCTGCCGCCGGTCAACAAGCCCACGGGCGGCATCACCGTGCTCAGGCAGATCGCCGATATCCTGCACGCGGCAGGTCGCGAAACGTATCTCGTGGCGCGGGACAAAGGCGGCTGGCGTCCCGGCGGGCTGAAGGACGAGGCTCCCGTGCTGGAATGGGACGAACTGAAGCTCGCCCCCGGCGACCGCTGGCTCGTGCCCGAAGGATGGGTCAATGCCCTCGCTCCGGGGCTCGACGCTGGGGCCGACTGCATCAGCTACGTTCAGAACTGGGCCTATCTCTTCTCGTCGCTGCCGCAGGGCGTGAGTTGGGATCGGCTGCCCGTGCGCTTTTTCTCCGTATCCGACCCCGTGCGCCGGTTCATAGCCGAGACCGTGGGGCGCGACGCACCCGAGCTGCGGCCCGGCATCGACCCAGAAATCTTCCACCGGGGTGACGGTGCCCGCACCGGAATAATCCGCGTGGCCTACATGCCACGCAAGAACAAGTCGCTTGCCGCACAGATCACCGCCGCCTTCGAGGCCCGCTGCGGCAGGGAGCGCGTCCGGTGGGTGCCCGTGCAGGGCATGGACGCCTTCGGCGTGGCCGACACGCTGCGCAGGAGCCACATCTTTCTCATGACCGGATTCCCCGAAGGCTGCCCGCTGCCGCCGCTGGAGGCCATGGCCTGCGGCTGCCTCTGCACCGGTTTTTCCGGCTACGGCGGCTGGGACTACATGCGTCAGGCGGAACCCGCGCCGCGATTCACCCCATGGTGGCCGCTGCGCGACGTCCCATGGGGCGGCAACGGCCTCTGGAGCGCCGACGGCGACGTACTCGACGCGGCCCTGTGTCTCGAGACCGCCGTGAAGTGGTGGGAAGGGCAGCCCCCGGAGCTGGCCGCCACCCTCGAGAACGCCCGGCTCACATCGGCAGCCTATTCCCCGCAGGCGCAGCGCGAGGCTGTCCTGCGCCTGCTCGGCTAGAAACGGTCGTTGATTCCCGGTCCGCTTGGGAGTATGACCGTCCCGTCATGGCAAAAAAGAAAAAGAAGAACAGACCCGAACCGGAAACCCTCGGCCTGCCCGCCGTCGGCGTCGAATCCCACGCCCACATGGATCTAGAGGACTTCGACGAAGATCGCGAGGCCATCCTTGACCGTGCCCGAGCCTGCGGCATCAAACACCTCGGAAACGTCTTCCTCGGCCCCGACGCCTTCGAGGCCAACCGTTCGCTTTTCGACAACCGACCGGAGATATTCTTCCTGCTCGGCGTTCACCCCAATGATTCCGCAAGCTACGAGTCATCCCAAATAGCCCGAATGCGCACCCTGTTCCGCTCGGAGCCGCGCCTCAAGGCAGTGGGCGAAATCGGCCTCGACTATTACTGGGAGCGCGTCCCGCACGAGATCCAGAAACGGGCCTTTGCCGAACAGCTCGAACTCGCCTGCGAACTGAATCTGCCGCCGGTTATCCACTCCCGAGACGCCCACGATGACACCGTGGCCGTCCTCAAGGAATGCGGCTTCGCCGGAAAGCCCGTGCTCTGGCACTGCTTCGGCTCCGGGCCGGACTTCGCCCGCGAGCTGCTCGACCTCGGCTGGACCATCTCCATCCCCGGCCCCGTCACCTATCGCAAAAACGACGAACTGCGAGAGGCCGCAACCATCATCCCCCTCGACCGCATGCTCGTTGAAAGCGACTGCCCGTTCCTCTCCCCGGAACCCTGGCGCGGCAAGCGCAACCATCCCGCACTCACCGGCTTCACCGCCGCCTTCATCGCCGAACTCAAAGGGCTCTCCGCCGAAACCGTCTGGGAAGAAACCGGGAAGAACGCAGTACGGTTTTTCGGGTTATAGTGTGCCTCCGGCGGCCAGAGGAAGGGGAGGAGGGAACCTTTTCCAAAAGGTTCCCTCCTCCCCTTCCTCTGGACTCCTTCCCCTCCACCTTCCAAAACGTTTTGGGTTGCCAAGCCGTACGAGGCTTTCCGAAAGCTGAAGCGCGTATGCGGCTTGGCGGATGCTGACAGTGGGCGTATGTTTTGAAAAATGAAATAGCCCAAGCAGTTCCAAGTCCGTCAGCCAAAACTCACAGAATCATAAATCCCCGTCAGCGGGGTTGCTGCTTGAACGCGATTTGTGCGGTCGCATGGACCTGGCAGCGGCAACCTCGCTGACAACTCAGGGATTCCAAAGGGGGCCCGCCCCTTTGGCCCGCCGGAGGCATTGCCGTTTCGCACGAGTTGCAGGTTTCGGCCTGTCGGTCGACCTTCTTTTTTGCCGGCGCAGAAAAAAGAAGGCAAAAACTGCGCTGTTGGGGTGGCCGCCGCTCTCGGCGAGAGGCTCTATGACGCGGTCACTGCTCTGGGTGAAACGTCTGTGGCCACAGACACCACCCGGACCTGCGTGACCGGTCAAAAGAGCCTCTATGCCTCGATCGGCATTGCTGGGGTTCTGGTTGACGGGAGAAGATGTTTTGATGGGAGTTCTGAAAGGGGAGTATGTGAGCAGAGAGGTCTCTTTTTGATTGAATTCTGTTAACGGAGTCCGTCAGCCAAAACCCACAGAATCATAGATCCCCGTCAGCGGGGTTGCAGCTTGAACGCGATTTGTGCGGTCGCATGGGCTTGGCAGCTGCAACCTCGCTGACAACTCAGGGATTCCAAAGGGGGCCCGCCCCTTTGGTCCGCCTGAAGGGCCCGCAGGAGGCACAAAGGCATAACTGAAGGTGTCGTGAAAAAGGGCATCCGGGTCTTGTTTTCAGGCGCATAACCGCTTAGTGTCGAGGAACATGGAAAAAACAGTTTTCGGTTCGAAAGACAGGAAGGGCATTCGTCGTGCCATCGTGCTACCTTGGAGCAAGTCGTTTGAGATCAGCTTCAAGAGTTTGCGTGTGCGTTTTTTCCGTTCGATGATCACGGTGAGCAGTTTGGTGCTGGCGGTGGCGTTTCTGGCTTTCGTTCTGGTAAGTTTGAACGTTGCCGAGGGCGTTTTGATCAGCGGCGGGGAGGACGCGGCAAAGAAACTTTTGGATGCCGGGTATGATGTCCGGGCGGAGTCGGGCACTGTTGCGATGACGCCCAAGGAGCGCTGGATCGTGTTTCTTTCCATGCTGGTCTGCGTGGTGGGGATCGTGAACGCGCAGCTCATGTCCGTGACCGAGCGGTTCCGTGAGATCGGCGTCATGAAATGTCTTGGTGCGCTGGATGCCATTGTGCTTCGGCTGTTTTTGCTGGAGGCGGCGATGCAGGGCATTTCCGGTTCGCTGGCAGGGGCGCTCGCCGGCGGGCTGTTTGCGTGGCTGGCTGGCTGGATTCGGTTCGGGTTCGATGCAGTGACCTCGATACCTCTGGAGAGCGTCGCGTTGTCATTGGGAGCCGCCCTGCTCGGGGGACTGCTGCTCAGTGTGGCGGGGGTGCTGTATCCTGCGGTGGTGGCCGCCCGCATGCGGCCGGTGAATGCCATCCGGGCGGAACATTAAGGGAGAGCGATGAATCAGGACAAGCACGTCATCGTCCGCGTCGTCAAAGTCAGGAAGACGTTCACCATGGGCAAGGTGGAGGTTGAGGCTCTCAAGGGCGTGGACCTTGAAATATTTTCCGGTGAATACATTTCCATCATGGGGCCTTCCGGGTCGGGGAAGTCCACGCTGTTCAACATGATCGGCGGGCTGGACAAACCCACGGACGGCAAGGTGTTCATCGACGAGGTGGACATCTCGCAGCTCGACGCCTACGAGCTGGCGTGGCTGCGCAACCGCAAGATCGGCTACATCTTTCAGACGTTCAACCTGATTCCCGTCATGAGCGCGCTGGAAAACGTCACGCTGCCCATGACCTTTGCGGGAATGAACGAGGATGACGCCCGGGACAAGGGTATGGAACTGCTGGAGCTGGTGGGGCTGCAAAAGCGGCACGACCACAAGCCGCTCGAGCTTTCGGGCGGGCAGCAGCAGCGGGTGGCAATTGCGCGTGCCCTGGCGAACGACCCTTCCATCATTCTGGCTGACGAGCCCACCGGCAACCTCGACCTGACCACGGGTGAGGAGGCCATCGAGATTCTGCGTTCACTTTCCGCCGAGCGCGGCGTCACCATCATCTCCGCAACGCACGATTACAAGATGCTCAACGTCTCCGACCGGGTGGTCTGGATCAGCGACGGCATGGTGGACCGCGTGGAGAACCGCGAGGAGCTGGATATTTCCGTGGGCGGCATCCAGCAGCCCGGAAAAGGGAGCTGACGCATGCGCCGCGCCGTCCTCTTCGCGATTCTCGGCCTCCTGTGCCTGCTCGTCTCTGTACCGGCTTTCGCCGGAGTGCAGGGGGACGCGGTCATCCGCGAACTGTCCTCAATACCGGATCGCACACCGGGCAGTGAGGGCGCGCGTGAGGCGGCTTCACTTGTTCTGAACAGGCTCGAGGACATCACTTCGCAGCTTCCGGGCACCAAATCCGGCAGGCAGACGTTTCGCGTGGGGCGGGTGCACCGCGGCGGTGCGACCATTTCTCTGAAAGGGGCCGATGCGGTCTACCGACCGAAACAGCTGACTTCCAATGCGCTTGCTCCGGGCGCGATTCCGCCGCCGGGGTATACCGGTCCGGCGCTGTACGCGGGCAAGGGCACGCTCTCCGAATTCACCGGGCTCGATGCCGAGGGTGCGGTGGTCGTCATGGAGCTTGCTTCCGGCAAGAACTGGAACAACGCGGCCATGCTGGGTGCGCGGGCCATCATCTTCGTGGGGCCGGGCCGCGATATCCAGAACGCCCGGAGCCTCTTCGCCATCAAGTACGAGCCGACCCCGGTGGACCTGCCTTTTCTCTGGCTCCCGGAGGATCAGGCCGAGGCGTTTCTGGGGTCTGACTTTCGTCAGCGCGGGCCTCGCGATCTGGGGCAGTGCACCCTTACCGCCGATGCCCGCTGGACGCGGGAGCAGGGGGAGAACGTCTGGGTCCACATTCCGGGCAGCGATCCGGAACTTGCCGATGAGTTGCTGATCGTGCAGGCGTTTCATGACGCCGGAGGCTGGGTGGCCGGAGCTTCGCCGGGAGCGGATCAGGCCGCGTCCGCTGCGGCGCTGGCCGATGTCGCGGCGGAGTTCGCCGGCAATCCGCCGGAGCGGAGCGTCCTCTTGCTCTCGGCCGGAGCCTCAGCGCAGGCACAGCTTGGAATGCGCGAGTTCACGCAGGCCATCGCCGTGGACGGCGGGGTGCTGCGCGAACGGCGTGAGCACCTTGAGAAACGACTTTCGGACGCCGAGAAAACCCTCTGGCTCCTGGACCGTGACAACCCTCTCGATCTGGAGATGCTTGAATCCGATACGGACGAAGAGCTGCTGCGCACGGCTTTCCGACGCGTGGTGCGCAACCGCGAGGACGTGCTCACCACGGATCTGATGCGGTTGCGGCTGCTGGGCAAGGCCGCGGACCAGAACGAGATCGACAGGCTGGCCGAGCAGCGCATGGAGCTCAAGCGGTTGCAGTGGGTGCAGGCCACGGGCGGCGATGTGACCCTCAAGGAGAGCGAGCGGGCGTTGCTCGGGACTTTTCTGCGGGAAGCGCGCAGGCAGGAGCGGCGCATCATCGAGGACGCGCGGCAGCAGCTTGAAGATTTGAAGAGCCTGTTCGAAGTCCGGGACCTCGTGGGCGACAGGCCCGTGGCGGCTCACATCGGGTTGCATCTCTCCAGCCACGGCAATGGAGTGGGCGGCTTCGACAAGGGCTGGCTCTACCACCTCAAGCCGCATGTGAACCGCACCCGCTTTTTCTCCGGCATTCACGACATCATGAACGAGGCGGCCGAGAAGCTGCCCGCGAGTCAGCGCTCGCTGTATCAGGGGACCTTGCGGCCCAGCGCGGTGCGCTCGTGGCAGAGCTACCTGCCGGACAACCCGGAGATGGGCGGCGAACCCATGGCTGTTGCGGGGCGGCGCGGCTTCACGCTGGCGACGCTGCATGACGCGCGCGCCAAGTGGCATACGCCGTTCGACACGCCGGACGCCATCGACAGGGATTTTCTCGACAGGCAGTCCAGCACCGTGACGGCGCTGGTGAAGGCCCTGGCAAGCACGCCGATGAACAATCCCGGAGAGCTCAAGAAGAACCGGTACTGCGTCCTGACCGGGCGGGCCAACCTGCTTCGCAAGGGCGAAATCTTTCCTGACAAGCCCGGAACGGGCGGGGTCATGCTGGCCTTCCAGTGGACCACGCGCATGTATTCCATGGTGGACTCCGAAGGCATTTTTCGCGTGCCGGGGCTGGCGAGCAAGAAGATCAGCTACCACAAGGCGGTCATCGAGGGCTTCGGTTTCGACCCGGACACCGGGCTCGCCGAGTGGGCCATCAACAAGCCCAAGACCGGCAAGGCCAACTATCGCGTCAAGATGAGCCGCTCGCAGATGAAGACGGGCCTGACCCTCTTCAACTGTACCCAGACCACGCTCTATGACATGTTCGACCCGCGCACGTTCAAGTACCTGTACCGTCCGAAGCTCATCGACGCGCGCACCGAAGCGCCGCCGATCAACTACTGGTACAGCCGTCTCGACACGCGCTGGTCCACGCTGGGAACGCTCTTTCTGGAACCGGAAACGCCCATCAAGCTGACCCTGTCGGATACGGTCATCGACAAGAAGGTGCTCCTGCTCAATGCCGACAAGGAGCATCCCATGGGCACGGGCTACCTCGCCAAGAACTGGCCCGTCATCCCCCTCACCGAATATCGCGCCGCGCGCGACATGTGGCGGCTGCTGGCCCCGCGTATCCGTGCGCTGGAGAGTCGCGGCATCGTCAACGACCGCATCCGCGGCCTCTGGCAGCGCGGTCTCGATGATCTCCAGCGGGCCGAGGAGCTGCGGGAGGATCGCAACTGGCGCAGCTTCGTGGAGTCCGCGCGCGCCTCGCTTTCCAAGGCATCGCGGGTCTACAACGACGTGGACAAGACCCAGCAGGACGTGCTGATCGGCGTGCTGTTCTATGTGGCGCTGTTCATCCCGTTCGCCTACTGCATGGAGCGGCTGGTCTTCGGCTACGCGGACATCAAGAAGCGCATCGTGGCCTTTCTGGGGATGCTCGGACTGGTCATCGGGGCCATCTATGCGGTGCATCCGGCCTTTGACCTGACCTACAGCCCCCTCGTGGTGGTGCTGGCCTTCTTCATCCTCGGGCTTTCGCTCATCGTCGGGCTCATCATCTTTTTCCGTTTCGAGCGTGAGATGGTGGAGCTTCAGCAGCGCTCCAAGCATATCCGCATTTCCAACCTGAGCGCCACCGCTGCGTTCGGCGCGGCTTTCTCCCTCGGGGTCGGCAACCTGCGCAGGCGGCCCATCCGAACGGCCCTGACCCTTATCACACTGATAATCCTGACCTTCACCATCATGAACTTCACCACCGTGAAGTCGGTGCGGGAAAAGGGCTGGTCGCGCTTCAGCGACACCGCTTCCTATGAAGGGCTGTTGCTCAAGTACTTCAACTGGCAGGATATGCCGCTGGAGTCGCTCTCCGTGGCCCGATCCGCTTGGGGCAAGGAGGGTATCGTCACACCGCGTGCATGGTACGCCCCGCACGATATGTCCCGGGCGGCGATGATTCCTGTGAACCGAGACGAGATGGAGGCGGTCGCGCGCGGCGTGGTCGGCCTCTCGCATCTCGAACCCATGGTCTCGGGGCTGGACTCCATCCTGACTGCGGGAAGATGGTTCAAGACCGGCGAGCGCGCCGTGGTCATGCTGCCCGAGCGCATCGCC
The DNA here is from genome assembly GCF_059568665.1 of Pseudodesulfovibrio halophilus DSM 5663. NCBI lineage: Bacteria > Pseudomonadati > Thermodesulfobacteriota > Desulfovibrionia > Desulfovibrionales > Desulfovibrionaceae > Pseudodesulfovibrio > Pseudodesulfovibrio halophilus. The sequence continues at coordinate 268,278 of NZ_JCANTV010000008.1, forward strand.
AGGCAGCTGAACGTGGACCCGGAAGACCCGAAGCGGAACATGGTGGACATCTGGGGATTCGACCTCAAGGTGGTGGGCGTCTTCGCGGACACCGGCCTGCGGGACAACCCGGACCTTGACGGCGAGCCGATCACGCCCATCGTCTATCCCAACGAGGCCGCGTCGCGGCTCTCCGACGTGGAGGCCGAGGCCATCGACGAGGGCGAGGAGGTGGTTACGTACCAGTCCCGCTACCGTCACATTCCTGGCTACGAAACCGTGATCATCCCGGCCGACGTTCTGCTCTCCATGGGCGGCGGCGCGGGCAAGCTCAAGGGCATCGCGGTCAAGCCGCTCACATCGGAGCAGCCCGGCGGAGACCTCGGCGATCGCTTCGGCATGATGATCTTCAGAGGCGGCCCCGACGGCACCTCGCTTTACTACACGGCCAATACCGTGAGCTATGCGGGCGCGGCCAATATTCTGATACCCGTGCTCATCTCTATCCTGATCGTGCTCAACACCATGATCGGCAGCGTCTACGAACGCAAGGGCGAGATCGCGGTGTACACCTCCATCGGCCTCGCGCCGCAGCATGTGGCCTTCCTGTTCATCGCCGAGGCGCTGGCCTTCGCGGTCATCTCGGTTGTCTTCGGCTACCTGCTGGCGCAGGGGGCGGCGGCGTTCCTAGCCGGTACGCCGCTGTGGGCGGGCATGACCGCCAACTATTCATCCACCGCGGGCGTGGCCGCCATGCTGCTGGTCATCGCCGTGGCGCTGGTCTCGTCCATCTATCCGGCCAAGGTGGCGGCGCGCATCGCCATCCCGGACGTGAACCGCTCGTGGACCATGCCCGAACCCAAGGGCGACACCCTGACGGTGGAGCTGCCGTTCCTCATCAAGCTCTCCGAGCAGTTCAGCGCTGGCGGCTTCCTGCGCGACTACTACATGGCGCACCACGACGTATCCCATGGCGCGTTCTGCACGGATGACGTGGAATGCACCTTCGTGGACAGGGATCAGTCCGCCTTCCGCGACCAGTCCATCCTCTCCGGGCTCACCGGCGAGCAGCTGGATCAGGACGACTTCTGTTTTGACATGAACCTGCGCGCATGGCTGGCGCCTTTCGACTTCGGCGTGCGGCAGAAGGTGCATATCATCTTCTGCCCTTCGGAAATCTACAAGGGCTTCAGGCAGGTGCGCGTGAGCATCACGCGGGAAGCGGGCGAAGCCAAGGCGTGGCAGAACCTCAACCGAACCTTCATCAATGATCTCAGAAAGCAGCTTCTGGCCTGGCGCTCCCTCGACGAGGAGGCCAACAAGAGTTTTGCGGAAGAGCTTCGCGGCCACATCGACCGCAAGCTCGGCGGCGTGAAGGAGGACCTGTCATGAACGGCATACGAATCCGCTCGATCGTCCTCGGCCTGCTCTTCGGCATCGTCATGAGCGCGGTGACACCCTACAACAGCGCCGTGCTCGGCAACACGCCCGTGGGCTCGGGCTCGTTCCCGCTGGCGCCGTTCTTCATCGCTGCGTGGCTCTATGTGATCTGCGCGGTGCAGTCCGCAGTCGGCGGCGGCAGGTCGTGGCTGCGTGGCTCCGAGATACTCGTCATTTGGGCCATGACCGCGCTGTTCGCCACCATCTCGTACGGCGGGCTGGCCGAAAGTTTCTTCGTCAACATCACGGCCCCGGAGCGTTTCGCGTCGGAAGGGTACCGCTGGGCCGAGGCGCTGCAGCCTTTCCTGCCCGACGCGTGGTATCCCTCCGATCCCGACACCGTGAAGCTGCTCTACGACGGGCTGCCCGACGCCCGCGAGATGAACTACGGCGAGATCGCGGCAGGCATTCCGTGGATATCGTGGCTGCCCGTACTTGGGGTCTGGTCCGTTTTCATCCTCGCGTCCTATTTCGTGATGATCTGCCTGATGCGGCTCTTCGGCCGCCAGTGGGTGGTCAACGAGCGTGTGACCTTTCCCATGCTGCGCACCCCTCAGATCATGGGGCAGGCGCTGGACGACGGCCAGTCCGGGCAACTCTGGACGAACCGCTTTCTGCTCTGGGGGCTCGCGCTGGCCCTGTGCCTGCACGCGGTCAACGGTCTGAGCAAGTACTATCCGGTCATCCCGGAGATTCCGACACTGATTCTGGCCGGGAAGTATTTTCCCAAGTTCGGCCTGTTCTCGGGCTTCCACAAGCTCAAGCTGGCCATCGTGCCCGCCTTCATCGGGTTCGCCTTCCTCACCACGCGGCAGATCAGCTTCAGCCTGTGGGGCTTTCACATTCTGGCGGGGCTGCTCTTCGGCCTGCTCTACGTGCTCGGCTGGCAGCTGCCCGAGGCCGCGCTCGGCACAACCTTCGGACCGGACCTCGCGCGGCCGGAAGCCGCACAGACCATCGGGGCCTATGTCATATTCTTCATCTTTCTGGTCTGGCTCGCCCGGCATCATCTCAAGGAAGTCTGGATATGCAGCGTCCGCCCGGTGTGCGCCCCGTTCATCAGCGGCGCGCCCGAAAGCGCGGAAGCGCCCAAGGAGTGGACGCCGCCCATCTGGCCTTTGTGGGGAACCGTCCTCGGACTGCTCTTCCTCGCTTTCTGGTGCTGGTACTTCGGGCTGCCTCCGCTCGCGGCCCTGCTGCTGCCCGGCGCGTTCTTCATCGTGATGCTGGTGACGGCCCGCGCCGTCTGTCAGGGCGGGGTCCCGTTCCTGACGCTCACCGCCGCACCTAGCGACGGACTCACCGGTCTCTTCGGGTCCGGCTTCTTCGGCTCCGCCGGAATCGCCGCCACCGCCGTCATGCAGAAGGTGCTTTTTCTGGACGTGAAGGACTCGGTCATGCCGACCCTGTTCCACTCCTGCAAGGTCTCGGAGCGCTCCATCAAGCGCAGGATGGTCATCGGCGCGCTCGGGCTTTCCCTCGTACTGGCCGTCGCCGCAGGGTTCGCCGTGATGCTCATGCTCTGCCACAAGTACGGCATCAGGGAGTTGAATCTCGACTGGGCCACCCAGACCGTCATCGCCAACTATGAGAGCGCGCAGCGCCTCGTGGACGTGCCCACCGGCCCCAACAAGTGGATGATCCTCTATTCGTCAGCGGGCGCGGTGGTCATGGGGCTGCTCATCTTTTGCTACTACCGCTTCCCCTGGTGGCCCCTGCATCCCATCGGATATCTGGTCTGCTACTCGGACACGCTCAAGATTTTGTGGTTCAGCATGTTCCTCGGCTGGCTCTGCAACCACCTGTGTCTGCATTACGGTGGTACCAAGCTGTACAACAAGCTGCGCTTCCTGTTCGTGGGGCTGATACTGGGAGATTTTCTTTCAGGAGGATTCTTCGCCGCGCTCGGTGCGTGGACCAGAACGGTCTACAACGTGTTCCCGTTCTGACCGTGCCCAGCCCCCTCGGACGAATGGTTTTCAGGTGAGGTGCGACCGACGGTGCAGTCGGGTGAAGAAGAACGTGACCATGCCGACGAGGAGCACTGCCGCCCAGAGCCCCAGGACATCCCACGAATTCAGGCGGCCCTCTTTTTCTCTGGGAATCCAGCGGGAGAGAATCTCCGCCCTGCGATCGGCCGGGATGTTCTGAAATCCTTCGTTGATGAGCATGACCAAGTGATCATTTCCGCGAAGGACCGCCGGCTGCAAATCCCGCTCATACGCGAACTCCAGCCAGAGAAACCGGCTCCGTTGCCCCAGCTGTTCCAGCTTCCACTCGGCAAGGGCCGTGTCCATCAGGAAATACGCAACCGATCCCTGTTCCAGCGCATGAAACAGCGCCTCGGCTGTAGGGTAGTAGTCCACCGGCTTGCCGCGCCTGTGGTCTCGAAGGAAATCCACGGCATAGTCACCCATCACGACGGCAAGCGGCTTGTCGATCCCCGAATTTGTCTTCTGGATGGCAAGGTGGCGCGATGCGAAATAACTGCCCGAATACTTTGTCAGTGAACTGGCAAAAGAAAATGTCATCGCACGCTCGGGACTGTAGAACAATCCGCCGATGACATCCGCTCCGCCTTCCTTGACCAGCTGAAAGGTCTTGTTCCACGCAGTAAGTCGAAAACACACGGGAATGCCTGTTGCAGCTTCCCATTCGCGCCAGAGGTCAATGATTAGCCCCGAAGGGCGCCCCTCGTCATCCCGAAAGGAAAGCGGCGGCATGGCTTCGGCATGCGTGACGATGATGCTTTCCGGAATAGCCTGATTCCGGCCAAGGCACTCGGTCGGCAACAACACCGACAGCATTATGCAAAATAGCATCAATCGCATCGAAAGCACGTATCAGACTTCCTGGTGAGTAACAACTGATGAGTTTTGAAAATTCATGCGTGTTCAATGCAGGTTTCGGCCTGTTGGCCGACCTTCTTTTTTGCTTGCGCAGAAACAAGAAGGCAAAAACTGCGCTTTTGGGGGTGCGCCACCGCTCTCGGCGAGAGGCTCTATGACGCGGTCACTGCTCCGGGCGAATCATCTGGATGCACCAGACACCGCCCGGACCCGCGTGACCGGTCAAAAGAGCCTCTATGCCTCGATCGGTATTGCTGCGGTACTTGGTTAGCGGGAGAGGATGGTTTGTTGTGACTTCAAACGGGAAACTTGTGCGCCAAGAGAGTCCCTTAGGGTGTTGATTGGTTTGCGGAGTTCGTCCGCCAAGAACCACAGACACCAAAACCTCGTCAGCGGGGTTGCAGCTAGGACGCGGATTATGCGGCCGCATGGACCTAGCAGCTGCAAGCTTGCTGACAACCCAGGGATTCCAAAGGGGGCCCGCCCCTTTGGTCCGCCTAAAGGGCCCGCCGGAGGCAAAAAGAAGGCCTTGCGCGGTCCGCGCAAGGCCTTCTTTTTTGGATTCCTGTGTGGGGTTTAGGCTTCGATTTTTTCGAGGCCGCCCATGTAGGGGCGCAGTGCTTCGGGCACGATGATGGAGCCGTCTGCCTGCTGGTAGTTTTCGATGACTGCGACGAGGGTTCTTCCTACGGCGAGTCCGGAGCCGTTGAGGGTGTGGACGAACTCCTTCTTTTTGGAGTCCTTGGGCTGGAACTTGATATTGGCTCGTCTGGCCTGAAAGTCCTCACAGTTGGAGCAGGAGCTGATTTCGCGGTATTTGTCCTGTCCGGGCAGCCAGACTTCGAGGTCGTAGGTCTTGGCGGCGGAGAAGCCCATGTCGCCGGTGCAGAGGGCGATGACGCGGTAGTGCAGGCCGAGCTTCTGCAGGATGGTTTCGGCGCGTGCGGTCATGGTTTCGAGGGCTTCATAGGATTTGTCGGGATGGGCGAAGTTGACCATTTCAACTTTGTAGAACTGGTGCTGCCGGATGAGTCCCTTGGTGTCCTTGCCGTAGCTGCCGGCTTCGGAGCGGAAGCAGGGGGTGTGGGCGCAGAAGAGGATGGGCAGCTGGTCTTCGCTGAGGACTTCGCCGGAGTAGAGGTTGGTCAGGGGCACTTCGGCTGTGGGGATCATGTAGTAGTCCCAGCCTTCGAGCTTGAAGAGGTCTTCCTCGAATTTGGGGAGCTGTCCGGTGCCGGTCATGGTCTGTCGGTTGACCATGGTGGGGGTGACCATCTCGGTGTAGTCGTGCTCGGTGACGTGGGTGTCGAGCATGAACTGGGCGAGGGCGCGTTCGAGACGTGCGGCCCAGCCCTTCTGGACGCAGAAGCGCGAGCCGGTGAGCTTGGCGGCGCGTTCGAAGTCGAGACCGTCGAGTTCGGTGCCGAGGTCCCAGTGCTCGCGCGGGGCGAAGTCCATTTCTGGCTTTTCGCCCCAGTAGCGCAGGACCGGGTTGTCGTCTTCGGATTCGCCGAAGGGCACGCTTTCGTGCGGGATGTTGGGAACGGCCATGAGCCATTCCTTTTCGGCGGCTTCGACTTCGGAGAGTTCGGCGTCGAGCTCCTTGATGCGGGCCGAGACCTTGCCCATGCGTTCCATGATCTCGGTAGTGTCCTGCTTTTCGCGCTTGAGCTTGCCGATCTCGGCACCGGCCTTGTTGCGTTCGGCCTTGAGTTCCTCGACTTCGTTGATGAGCTTCTTGCGGTTGGCGTCGAGGGCGGCGAACTCATCCACGTCGAGATTGGCGCCTCGGCGTTTGAGGGCTTCGCGAACCTTGTCCGGGTCGTTCTGCATCAGTTTCAGGTCAAGCATGGATCGTCTCCAAAATGGTGTATACCTCCCGTACCGGATGCCGGGTCGGGAGCGGCGGGCGTGGGGGCCGCCGAAAGCTCGGCCCTCCGTGGGAGGGCCGTGGTTGATTCACGTTAGAACGTTACGTTCCGGGCCGCTTCGAGGGTCTTCTCGAAATCTTCGTCCGTGTGGGCGAAGGAGGTGAAGGTGCACTCGAAGCCGGCGGGAGCCAGATTGACGCCCTGCGCCTGCATCTGCTGCCAGAAGGTGGCGTAGGTGTCGGCGTTGCTGGCCGCGGAGCCGCGCTGGTCCACCACGGGCTGGTCCGTGAAGTAGATGGTGAAGGCCGAAGCCATGCGCACCAGCGTGGCGGGTTGACCTTTTCCGCGCAGGATGGCGGTCAGCTCTTCTGCGAGCCTGGTGGTGCGCTGTTCGAGAGCGTCGTAGTCGCACTCCTGAAGGCGCTTGAGGGTGGCGTATCCTGCGGCCATGGCCACGGGGTTGCCGGAGAGGGTCCCGGCCTGAAACACGCCGCCGCACGGGGCCATGTGGTTCATGATCTCGCGTTTGCCGCCGTAGCAGCCGACGGGGAAGCCGCCGCCGATGATCTTGCCGAGGGTGGTCAGGTCCGGCTCGATGCCGAAGCGCTGCTGGGCGCCGCCGATACTGAAGCGGAAGCCTGTGATGACTTCGTCGAAGATGAGCAGGGCGCCGTATTTGGTGCACAGGGCGCGCAGACCTTCGAGGAAGCCGGGTTCGGGCAGCACGAGGCCCATGTTGCCGGCCGCGGGCTCCACGATGATGCAGGCGATGTCGTCGCCGTTTTCGGCGAAGTGCCTTTCCACGGCTTCAAGGTCGTTGTAGTGGGCAAGCAGGGTGTGCTTGACGATGTCCTCGGGCACGCCGGGGGTGCCGGGAACGGTGGCGGCGGCGGAGCCTGCGGCGGCGAGGAACGAGTCGGCGTGGCCGTGGTAGTTGCCGATGAACTTGACCACCTTGCTGCGGCCGGTGTAGCCGCGCGCCAGCCTGAGGGCGGACATGGTGGCTTCGGTGCCGGAGGAGACCATGCGCATCATCTCCATGGAGGGGATGAGTTTGGAGATCTCTTCGGCCAGAAGAATTTCACCCTCGCAGGGTGCGCCGTAGCTGGAGCCGAGGTCGACGGCCTTGTGGGCGGCGTCGTTCACGGCCCTGTCGCAGTGTCCGAGAATCTGGGGGCCCCAGCTCAGGACGTAGTCGATGTATTCGCGGCCTTCGACGTCCCAGACGCGGGAGCCTTGTGCGCGGGCGATGAATGCGGGTTCGCTCTTGACGTAGCGGCAGGCGCGCAGGGGACTGTTGACGCCGCCGGGCATGAGAGTCTGGGCCTTGGCGTAGAGTGTCTTGGAGTCCATCATCAATCCTTGTCGTATTTGAAGTAGACCATGGAGGTCTTTTTGAGTTCGCGCAGGCTCCTGAGGGTGCAGTGGTCGGTGATGCCGACCTTCTTTTCCAGATCCGCGACGATCTCGTCGGTCTCGCCGGGGCGCTTGCCGTGGATCATGGTGTAGAAATTGTACTGCCACTCGGGATAGGTGCGGCGCACATAGCAGTGGCTGATGGCGGGGCAGGATGAGAAAATCTCGCCCGCTTCATCCACGCGCTCGTCGGGGACTTTCCATGCGACCATGGCGTTGTGTCCGTAACCGGCCTTCTGATGCCGCAGCGTGGCCCCGAAGCGACGGATCACGCCGCGCGCCTTGAGGGTCTTGAGAAGGCTGATGACCTCTGCCTCGTCGGCTCCCGCGGCTTCGGCGATCGCCTTGAACGGCTCGGGGCCGTCAGGGATGTCGCCGCCCGCCAGCGCGAGGATCCGTTCTTCTTTTTCCGTGAATTGCATAGCCATGCGCATGGTCTTAACCGCTCACGGAGGCGGTTGCAAGTTGCCAGTTGGCCGTAAAGGTGTAAACTGTCAGGCATGGACGATCCAAGAGCATACGCAGTCAAGTCGGAAAACGGTGGAAACGGGCCGGTGGCCCTCTGGATGCACCGCGAACACCGGGCGCGCGACAACCACGCGCTGCTCTTCGCGCAATCGCTCGCCGAGCGGCGCAAGGTGCCGTTGGTGGTGCTCTACGGGTTGGCACCGGCGTTTCTGGAGGCTGCGACGCGGCAGTTCGACTTTCTGTTGCGCGGCCTGCGCGAGACCACGGCGATACTGGAGTCGAAGGGAATCCCGTTCCTCATGCGCCTCGGCTCGCCGGACGAGGTGGTGCCGGAGATGGTGCGCGAGCTGAATGTCTCCGCGCTGGTCATGGACTTTGACGTGCTGCGGCTCAAGCGCGGCTGGATGAAGACCGTTGCCGACTCGGTTCAGGGCGAGGTCTGGGAGGTGGACTCGCGCAATACGGTCCCGTGCCGGGTGGCTTCTGACAAACGCGAGTACGCGGCGCGGACCATCCGCCCCAAAATCCACAAGAGGCTCTCCGAGTTTCTGGTGGAGCCGCCGGAGTTGCCGGAGCATCCGTTCCCCCTGAAGGAGCGCCCGGAAAGCGCCAGCTTTGAAGAGGCGTTTCAGTACGTGCGGCAGGCCCCGGCGTTGCCGGAGACCGACTTCGTTCCGGGCGAGGAGGCTGCGGCCGAGCGGCTTGAGGCGTTCATCGGTGAAGAGCTGGACAGCTACGGCAAGGGGCGTAACGTGCCGACCACCCCCGGCGTATCCCGACTTTCGCCGTATCTGCATTTCGGACAGATATCCGCGCTGCGAGTGCTCTGGGAGGTGACGGCGCGCGGCAGGGACAGGGACTCTGTTGCCGCATACGTGGAGCAGCTCGTTGTGCGCCGCGAGCTTTCCGACAACTTCTGTTTCCACGATCCGGACTATGACAACCCGGGCTGCTTCGCGGACTGGGCCGTGGGAACACTCGAAGACCATCTGTCTGACGACCGGCCTTATGTCTATTCGCTGGAACAGCTTGAAAAGGCGGCCACTCACGATGATCTGTGGAATGCCGCGCAGCTGGAGATGGTGCGCACCGGCCACATGCACAACTACATGCGCATGTACTGGGCCAAGAAGATTCTGGAGTGGACCCCGCATTACGCCGAGGCCATGGAGCGGGCCATTTACCTCAACGACCGCTATCAGCTCGATGGACGCGATTCCAACGGCTATACGGGCGTGGCGTGGTCCATCGGCGGTGTGCACGACCGGGGCTGGGCCGAGCGACCCATATTCGGCAAGATTCGTTACATGAGCTATAACGGAGCAAAGTCGAAATTCAGGATAAGGGAGTACATAGACGCCCAGACGCGGCCGTCGCTGCTCTAGAGGGGGCGGTTCGGAAGGCTCATGGCTGCTTTTCCGCAGCCTTGTCCATCAGCTTGAGTTGTCGGCGGGCGCTTGCGTTGTCCGGGTTGAGTTCCAGGGCGGTCTCGAAAAACGGACGCGCCCGCTCCGGGCTGCCGGCGTTGAGAAAGACGTTGGCGATGTTCACGGCCACACCGTCGCCGTACTTCGGCAGGGCCGGGTCCAGTTCGAGGGCCTTGCGGATGCTGGAGAGCGCTTCGCCGCGACGGTTGCCGTCGTGCCAGGCAAGGGCCTGGTTGTAATGCAGGCCCGCGTCCTTTGGTGCGATGCCGAGCGCACGGTCGTATTCTTCCACGGCCTCGCGCCATTTCCCTTGCCGCCGCAGAGCGATGCCCAGACGGTTGAAGGTGTCGATGTCGCTTTCGTCGAGGCTGTCCTTTTTGGCGTCCAGCGAATCCTTCAGGTACCGTGCAGCCATGCCCGGTGCCTGCTTCTCCACGGCGGTGGCGATGCCGGAGGCCACGCTGGAGTAGAGCGAAGGCAGTTCCTCCTGCACCAGCTCGAGACAACGGTCGAAATACTCTCCGGCGCGCTCCTGATCGTCCCGGCGCATGTAGGCTTCGCCTATCTCCTGCTTGCGGGTGGGGTTGAACGGGCTGATCCAGTCCAGCTTGGTGAGGTATTCGAGGACCTTGTCGTCATCCAGTCCCTTGAAGGCCGTTACCAGACGCTTCAGGGGTTCCAGATACATTTCGGCTTCGCTGTGGGCGCGGAGGTAGGCGCTTATGGCCGCTTCACGCTGATCTCGCGCCATGTGGATGTCGCCCAGCAGCATGAGTCCGGCGGGGCTGCCGGGCTTGATCTCGAGGATCCGGCGGGCCACTGCCTCGCTGCCGTCGTAGTCCGCGTCCGCGAGTCGCTGATGCCCTTCGGACATGAGCGTGCGCAGGTCGTCGGGGGGCTTGATGGCGTTGGCCATCTTCTCCAGCATGTTGTTGATGGAAACGGGTTTGACCACCACGCCGGCGATGCCCAGCTCGAAGAGGTAGGCGATGTTTCCGGCCTGCACTTCGGCCGTGAGCAGGACGATCTTCGTGTCGGGAAACTGCTGCGAGACCGCGAGCACCACGTCGGCCCCCGAGCGTCCGTTGAAACGGTGCTCCACCAGCATCAGCGCCGGACGACCTGCCTGATTGAGTTCCTTGAGGGTCTTCATGGCCGTCTTGCGGCTGCCTGTGCTCACAAGGCAATCGCGCCGGGTGTCCACCACCCGGTGGACGGCAGAGCGCAGAGTGCGGTGGATGACCTTGTCGTCCGACAGGGCCACCACCACGCCGTCGCGGTTTTCCACGAAGTCCACCAGTGCACTCAGGCCGGATACGGCCATACGTCTCCCCCCGTGTCCCGCCGGGGGATCAGGTCAGCACCTTCTGAAGTGCCTGGAGCTTTTTGGCTCCTCGCCCCTTCGGGTTGATGCGCGCCGCCTCTTCAAAGAACGGGCGTGCGTCGTTGTAGCGGCGAAGCTCAACGTACATGTTGCCGATGTTCAGACTGACGCCTTCCTTTTCCTTGTAAAAATCGGGGTTGATGTTCAGCGCCTTCTCCATGGCCTCGATCCCCTGTCCCCGCTGGCCGCCGTCGTGATAGGCGAGGCCCATGTTGTAGTACAGACCTTCGTCGTTGGGGGAGATGGTGAGCGCGCGTTCGTAGTTCTCGATGGCTTCGCGCCATTTTCCCTGACTGCGCAGGGCTATGCCGAGGCGGTTGAAGGTGCCGATGTCGTCCTTGCTGAGGCTGTCGCCCTTGAGGTCCAGCACCTTGACGAGGTACTTTTCGCTCATCCGCGGCGAGACCTTGGAGACGGAGGTGGCGACGCGGTCGGCGACTCCGGCCACGAGGCTCATGGCCTCCTTGGTGGCGGTGTCGATGGCCTGGTCGAAGTACTTTTCGGCCCGGTCCAACTCCTCGCGCTCCACATGCACCGCGCCGATCTCGCATTTGCGCTCCGTATTCAGCGGGCTAAGGCGGTCGAGCTTCTTGAGATATGAGAGGTATTGCTCCTGATCATGACCCTTGTAGAAGTTCGCCAGCTTCTTGATGGGCTCAAGGTACAACCGCGAGCTTTCGTGTGCGGCCATGTATGCTTCCAGCGCCTTGTCGCGCTTGTCTATGTCGAGGTAGATGTCACCGGTGAGCATCAGCGCGGCGGGGCTGCCGGGCTTGAGCTTGAGAATCTTGGCGCAGATGCCGAGCGCTTCCTTGTGCTTGCCCTGATCCAACAGCAGCTTGCCGGTGTGCATCAGCTCCGAGAGTTTGCCCTGCGGCTTGATGGTAAAGGCCAGTTTTTCAATGATGTTGTTCACTGAAGCGGGCTTGGAGATGACGTTGTTCACGCCGATCTCGTAGAAGTAGGCGATGTTCTCCCGCCGCGTCTCGCCGATGAGCACTATGATGCGGATGTCGGGGTACATGTTCTTCAGCGCCAGAATGAAGTCGGTGCTGGGTTTGCCCTGAACCATGCGCTCCACGCAGACGACCACGGGCATCTTGCGCTCCATGAGCGCCTTGATGGCCTTGGCCGCGGGGCCTGTGTTCTGGACATGGAAGAGGCAGTCCCGCTTGGTGCCGATTGTCTTGACGACCGTCGACCTCAGTGTTTTGAAGAATAGCGGGTCCTCGGTCAGAAGGACTATATTGCCGCTTTCCTTTTCGAAGTAGTCGAAAACAACGGCATCGTATCGTTTGTCAGCCATGCATTGCTCCTGTGGACCGGACCCTTCAGGCGTCCACGCTGTCACCCGGACGCGGCACGAAGCCGTCTATTCCGGATTCGGACAGTTTTGATTCGACGTCCCGCATCCGCTCGGCGGTCAATCGTCTGTTGAGGTGAACGAGCGCGAGTCTTCCGGTCTGCGCACGCTTAGCCATCGCTATCGCATCCTCCACCGACCCATGTCCGTCCACAGGGCCAGTCAACATATACGACTCCTGAACCAGAAGGTCACAACTCCTCGCGAGTTCGACGCTTTCTTCGGTTGGAGCGCCGTCGCCGGAATAGAAGACACTTTTTCCGTCACGTTCCACCCGGATGGAGAGACTCTCGATGGAGTGGCCGCTGCGGGCGTACCGTAGGCGAAAGCCTTCCACCGAATCGGAGCCGCCGGCCGAGGCCTGCTTGTAGCGCAGCTCGAAACCGAGCCTGTCGCGTAAGCCGGGGTAGGCCGAATCCAGAAGCCACTCGACACGGCGACGGATGCCCTCGCGCCCGATGAGCGTCAGCAGGCGCGACCGACCTTCCTCGTTCATGCGGGCCACCAGCCATGGAAGCCCGAACCAGTGATCGGCGTGAAAGTGACTTATCCAGACAGCGTCAAGTGCGAGCGGATCGTCTGCATACCTCCAGAAAGCCGGGGCAGCGGTAAATCCGCAGTCGAGCAGAATGGCAGCGGCTTCGGACTCCAGCAGGATCGATGTGTTGGGAAGCGTCTCGTCAAAGGCTTCCCCGACGCCCGCAAACGTACAGCGCATGAGGTCTCCCATGTTCGGCTTGAACGGATCGAACAGAGGTTACCTTAACGGTGAGACAGAGTCACCACAGTTATATTGTGAATCAGTAAGAAATCTTCCAGCCGGAGACGAGGGAATCAAACGAGAGGTTGACCCCAAGCAGCTCCTTGAGCAGCGGTTCTTCGACCTTTGGGCCGCTTTCGAGGGGAACCGGCCCTTCCAGTCCCGCCAACCGCTTGAGCTCGCGGATGGCGTGCTCCCGGCTGCCCAGTGCGTCCACAAGCCCGTAGGCCATCGCCTGCCTTCCCGTCACGGCCCGTCCGTCGGCGATGGAGGCCACCTGCTCGCGCTTCATGCCGCGAGCTGTTGCCACGTCCCCCACGAACTGGTCGTGCAGGTCGTCGATGACGCTTTGCAGTTGCTGCCGCTGCGCCGGAGTCAGCTCCTTGAGCGGGGTGCCGGAGGCCTTGAAGCGTCCCGTGGTAAGCACCTCGGGAGTGATGCCGAGCTTTTCAAGTGCGTCGCGCAGGGTAACGAACTCGACCTTCACGCCGATGCTGGCGGTGAGGGAACCGGGGTTGGCGTATATTTTGGTGGCGGGAGCGGAGGCGTAGTAGCCGCCGCTGGCGGCGACGGTGGAGAAGGAAGCGACCACCGGCTTGACGTCGGCCAGTGCCTTGACGGCCTGATACAGCTCCTGAGACGGGGCCACGGCACCGCCGGGAGAGTTGACGCGAAGCAGGACGCCCTTGACGGTGTCGTCCTCGCGGAGCTTGCGTGCGAAGTCCACCATGTCGGCGGAATCCATAATCACGCCGTTCACGCGGAGTTCTCCAAGGCGCTCACCGGCGAAAGCGCCGGATTCCGCACTACGGAAAAGGGCCATGGCCCCCGTTACGAGGGCCACGGCCATTATTATCAGGCTCACCCCGAAAAGGAAGGGGTGCCGCTGCGAGAAACGCAGGCGTTTTTCCATTCAGTCTTACTCGTCAGCCTCTCCGGCGACTTCTTCAAGCTTTTCGCGCAGCAGGTCGCCCAGGGTCGGAGCACCGGAGTCGGTGGTTCCGCCGTAGGTCTTGCTGGCGGGCTTGCGCGCGGGAGCGGGCTCTTCTTCGGTGGTCTGCTTGATGGACAGGCCCAGACGGCGTTCGTCGGCGGAGACGTGGATGACCTTCGCTTCGATGGTCTCGCCTTCCTTGTAGATCTCGGACGGGCTCTTGACCTTCTTGCGAGAGATCTCGGAGACGTGCACCAGACCTTCGATGCCTTCTTCGACTTCCACGAACAAACCGAAGTCGGTGATGTTGGTGACGGTACCGTTCACCAGCTGTCCGACAGGGTACTTGCCCGGGACCTGAGTCCAGGGATCTTCGGCCAGCTGCTTGACGCCGAGGGTGAACTTCTCGTTTTCCTTGTCCACGGTGAGGACCTTGGCCTGCACCACGTCACCGGTCTTGTAGACTTCCGACGGGTGGCGGATCTTCTTGGTCCAGGAGATGTCGGACACGTGGATGAGGCCGTCGATGCCTTCCTCGATGCCGATGAACACGCCGAACTCGGTGATGTTCTTGATGGAGCCTTCGAGGACGGTACCTTCGGGGTACTTCTCGGCCACCACGTCCCACGGGTTCGGGTTGACCTGCTTCATGCCCAGGGAGATGCGCTTCTTGTCCTGGTCCACGCCGAGAACGATGACATTCACTTCGTCGCCCACCTTCACCATCTGGGAGGGGTGACGCAGTTTGCGGGTCCAGCTCATCTCGGAGATGTGCACGAGGCCTTCCACGCCGGACTCGAGTTCAACAAACGCGCCGTAGTCGGCCAGATTGGTGACCGTACCGACGTGCCTGCTTTCCTCGGGGTACTTCTCGGCGATGTTTTCCCACGGGTCGGGAACGAGCTGCTTGAGGCCGAGGGAGACCTTCTGGCCTTCCTTGTCGAAGTTGAGAATCTTCAGTTCGAGATCGTCGCCCAGCTGGACCATTTCCTTGGGATGCTTGATGCGCTTCCAGGACATGTCCGTGATGTGCAGCAGGCCGTCGAGGCCGCCGAGGTCGATGAACACGCCGTATTCGGTGATGTTCTTGACCTTGCCTTCCACGACCTGGCCCTCTTCGAGGGTTTCGAGCAGCTTTTCACGCTGCTCGGCGCGCTGTTCTTCGAGCAGCACGCGGCGGGAGACGATGACGTTGCTGCGACGACGGTTGATCTTGAGGATCTTGAAGTCGAAGCTCTGATCGACGAGGGCGTCCATGTCGGGAACGGGGCGCAGGTCCACGTGGGAGCCGGGCAGGAATGCCTCGACGCCGCCGAGGTCCACGGTGTAGCCGCCCTTGATACGACGGATGATGCGGCCGGGGACCACGCCATCCTGCTCCTGGAGTTCCTCCAGTTTATCGAAAAGCTGCATCCGCTTGGCCCGCTCGCGGGACAGGTTGATGGAGCCTTCACCTTCGTCTTTGTGAACCACGAAAACGTCAACCTTGTCGCCGACTTCGACGGTCAGGTTGCCTTCGGCGTCAGTGAACTCGGCAGTGGGGATCTGTCCCTCGGACTTGAAGTTCACGTCCACGAGCACGTGGTTTTTGTCCACCTTGACGACTTCACCGTTAACGATGGTGCCTTCGTCAAGTTCCCCGAAGTCGGAATTGAGATAATCCTCGAGGGCGGCCTCGAAGTTCATTTCCATTTCAGGGGATTCGATTTCATTGTTCTTTTCCATTGTTACCTCCAACAACAGCCTCGGACGAATTTCGCATATATATATTTTGGCAGGGACTTCCTCCAGTCGTGACGTCCGGTCCGAGGTGCCGGGTTCGTTTCTGTCGGATTGGCTCAGAGCCTGTCCGCGGCCGTTATGCCTTGTGTTTCACAGGCCTTTCTCGCCGAGAAAAGCTTATGAGAGCTATCACCCTTAACGGAAATCGCACCACCTGTAAACAGCTTTCGGGCGTCTCTTCTTCGATGGGGTTTCCATGTCGGGCGCGAAAAGACCGGCGCCACCCCGCTGGGGACGGCGCCGGTCTGAAAAGGTTTCACATATTGCGGAGGCTTATCCCCGGCAATTGTGCTTCATGCTGTCGCCTTCCACGATGAAGCCGACGGTCTCGGCGATGTTGGTCGCCAGGTCGCCGACGCGTTCGAGGTGTCTCGCGCCGATGATGGCGTGCACCCCGCGCTCCACGATGCGGGACTCGGTGACCATGTCGTTGATGAACTCCTTGAGCAGCTGCACGGTGAGTTCGTCGGCCTTGTCGTCGGTGCGGCAGACCTGCTCGGCAAGGCGGACGTCGTTGTCCACGAATGACTTGAGCGAGTCGGCGAGCATGCCCTTGGCGGTGTCGGCCAGCTTCTCCATCTTGGGGTTGAAGGGGAGCGGCGGACGCGAACTCAGGAACATGGCCCGGTGCGAGAGGTTCACGGCCTCGTCGCCGAGACGCTCGAGGTTCACGGTGATCCGCATGGTGCCGACGATGACCCGAAGATCCACGGCCATGGGCTGGTCCAGCGCGAGCAGTTCGAGGTTGAACTTGTCGATCTCGTCCTCGAGGTCGTTGATGGCGGTGTCGCCCTTGATGACCTCCTCGGCAAGGTCAGCGTCCCCTTCGAGGTATGCCTTGATCGACTTGTGCACCGCGGACTCCGCGAGGGCCGCCATGCGAAGAACCATGAGTTTGAGTTCTTCCAGCTTGTGGGTGAAATGCGCTCTTTGTTCCATAGTGCTCTCCCGGTGTGCGACCTAACCGAACCGGCCGGTGATGTAGTCTTCGGTCTGCTTGTTCTTGGGTTTGGTGAACATCTGCTTGGTGCTGTCGACCTCGATGAGCCTGCCCATGTAGAAGAAGGCGGTGCGGTCCGACACGCGTGCGGCCTGCTGCATGCTGTGCGTCACGATGATGATGGTGAAGTTCTTCTTCAGTTCGTGGATCAGGTCTTCGATCTTCTGCGTGGCGATGGGGTCGAGCGCGGAGGCGGGTTCGTCCATGAGCAGCACTTCGGGCTCCACGGCCAGAGCGCGCGCAATGCACAGGCGCTGCTGCTGTCCGCCGGAAAGGCCCAGCGCCGAGGTGTTCAGCCGGTCCTTGACTTCATCCCAGAGCGCGGCGCCCTTGAGACTCTCTTCCACACGTTCGTCGATGAAGGCGCGGTCCTTGATGCCGTTGACCCGCAGGCCGTAGGCGACGTTCTCCGCAATGGTCTTGGGGAAGGGGTTCGGCTTCTGGAAGACCATGCCGATGCGTCTGCGCAGCGAGACCACGTCGAGGCCGGGAGCGTAAATGTCTTCGCCGTCGAGGGTCATCTTCCCTTCGACGCGGGTTCCCGGAATGAGGTCGTTCATTCTATTGATGCACCGCAGGAAGGTACTTTTGCCGCAGCCGGAGGGACCGATCAGAGCCGTTACACGGTTCTCTTCAAAGTCCATGGTGATGTCTTCCAACGCCTTGAAGTCGGAATAATAGAAATCCAGATTCGTGGAAGTCACCTTCGCGTTGCCCATAATGCCACTCCGTTCGGATTCGTTGTCTGTTTTCCGGCAGATCCCGGAACTCAGTACGGCTACTCTGCCCCGGTTACACGGCAATGACCCGTTTGTTACATTTGAGCGACGGAGCAAAACCCTTTGTTCCCGGGCGCTCAGCGCACGGTCAGCCTGAGCACTCCCTCCTGTCCCCCAGCATCCGGGGCACTTCCCGGCATGACCGCGTCCTCCCTGTAATGCACGACGAAGCGCACCTTGTCGGAGTGTACTCCGGCGACCACATGGCGTACCGGCCCCGAGTCGACACGGAACACGTTTTCCCCGCGGATGTCCCAGCTGCCCGCGAGGTCGATGACGAACCGCTTCGGGGACTCCAGCGTGAACCACTTTACCCTGGCGGAGGGCGACGCCCCGATCACATTGAGCGTGAACCCGCCGTCCTCCTGCACCAGCGAGAAGTCCGTTATTACACGGGCCGCCGCTGTTTCTCCGGACGCGGGCTTCCGGGCGCTTTCCGCTTCGGCCGTTTCCGCTTTACGCGCATTTCCGGCGGCTGGCTCCGGGGGGGCCTCTTTCGCCTGCGTTTCGGGTTCCGCTTCGGTAAGAGCCGGCTCTGGCGTCGTGGCGTTCGCTTCTTCCGAAACGGTGTCCGCATCGGTTTCCGAAATGATGCGGTCCTCCGCGACAACCACGTTCGGATCGACCGGCCTGCGGATTTCCGAGGCCGCCATCCGCTCGGCGTCTCCGGAGTTCTCCGAACCCACGATGATGACGCCCGCGGCTGCGGCGGCGGTGATGACGAAAGCGAGTATGCGACCGATGTTGCCCATAGGGTATGTCTCCAATATCCGTTCTTATCGCATGGGGGCGCGGTTGGCAAACCGGCTCAGACGGTTTCCCAGAAGGCAGCCAGATGTTTTGCGACGCGGGCGTCGCTCCAGAAGCGCTCCATGAACGCCCGTGCCCGACGGCCGACCCGTGCGCACTGTTCCCGATCCGCATCCAGCCCGGCAAGCGCGTCGCGAAGCGAATCGCGGTCCCGGGCGATGACCCACGGCAGGTCGGTGGCGCCCGTGAACTCCCGGATGCGTTCCATGTTCCATTCATCAAGCCCCGCGACGACGGCCAGCCCCTGCGACAGGCCCTCGAGGCTGCTTACGCCGTAATATCCCTGCATGTGGTCGAAAAGCACGTGGCAGCGGCGCTTGCGCTCCAGACATTCGCGGTTTGGCACGTCGTCGATGAGGTCGAGCGCGATTTCCGCGCCTCGCTCCGAAAGCTCGCGCACTGCCTCAAGCAGATCGTCGGTGTTCTTGAGGTCCTTGCGGGTGGGGGAGTGCGCCACCTTGAGCGGCCCCTGACGCGGGTCGACATCCGAAGGGGTGAATCCGGGGTCGTCCAGCGGGACGAGGTTGGGCTGCCAGCGCGCCTCCGGCAGCAGCCGGAGCAGGTCCGGAGTGCTCACCAACAGGTTCCGGCGACCCAGCCGGGAGTACTTCTCCCGAAATGTATCCGGAGCCGAGCGAAAATCGTGGTGGCCGTGATGGTGGTGCACGACGGCCTTGCCCGCCAGATGATCGGCGGGCAGGAACGGCCCGAAGCGGGTGAACTCGTCCGCGGTCATGTGGAAATGCAGGATGTCGCTGGTGCGAAGGAGCGCCTCCAGTTCGGCAAGGCCGTTGTCGTTCAGGTCCGGGACGTGCAGGTCCTTTTCCCACGAGTGGGTATACCGAGTCTCCAGCGTGACGATGCGGCAGGTGTGCGCGGTGTGGCGGTTCACGGCCCGGCAGAACTGGATGCCCGTGCCTGCGGGGTCGTTGATGGCGAGCATGAGAATGTTCACGCGTTACTCCGATTTGCGGCCGAAGGTCACTACGAGGCGTTCCATGTAGTCGTCGAGGTCATGGATGAGGGCAGCGCAGGCCGCCGTGTCCTGCTCCCCTGCCGCCGTTTCGAGTTCGCGCGCCTTGCGGTCCACTTCCCTGAGCCCGTAAGCGGCGGCAGAGCCCTTGATGCGGTGGGCTATCTCGGCCAAGAGGGTCAGGTCCCCCTCGGCGAGCGCCTGGGCCAGATCCTTCTGTTCGCGTCGCCGAATCTCGAGGTACCGGTCCATGATCGGTTCCAGCATGGGGTCGACGCGAACCCGGATGGGCGTTCGATCTTCGCCGCCGCTCATTCGGCCGGGTCCTTTTCAACCTTGTGCAACGCCTCGGTGCGGTCGCGGGTCAGGTCCACGCCGTCGAGGAACTCCGGCAGCGTCATGGAGAACTCACGCTCCACGTCGATGCGCGCCACGAGCTTGTCGAAGGACACGTCCAGCACGTGGCCGCCGCGGGTGCCGTCGTCCGAGAGGAAGTGCCAGTGGAATCCGGGCACGTTGACGCCCTTCATGAAGCCCGGCGTCCAAAGGCCCACGAGGGTGCCTTCGCGCCCGGTGAACTTGACGATGACCTGATCCTTCATGACCTCCGCGAGCGGCCTGTAGGGTTTGGTCTGGGCGGGAATCGCGCGCGTCTTGATCATGTTGAAGCGGCCTTCGATGCGCACGGCGTGGAAGAAGTTCTCGGAGACCAGCCGGTCCTGCATGGCCCTGTTGAGCGAGCCGAGGTCGGCCACCGAGTCCAGAGAGGCTATTGAGTCTTCATCGAACTGCGTGACCGTGGCAAAGGGGGGCCGGTCGTTCGGCTCGGCGGGGACGACCTCGCCTCCTGCCTGCACGTGGTAGGCCTTGCCGTCGAGCACCACCAGTTCGCCGTCGAGGCCGTTGAGGGTCCCGAGCCCGAATCCGCCGCGCTTCAGCAGTTGCTCCATACTCAGGTCGCCGTCGTAGCGGCCCGCGAGCAGGGCGTCGATGGTGGAGTACTGGTATATGCCGTCGGCGAGGGCGGATGTCGCGATGAGCGTCAGAACCGCCGCGAGCATTGCTATGCGTTTCATGTCCGGGTTCTCCTTGGTGCGGATCCGGTTCTCAGCCGGAGGGGTGCGCCGGGGGCTGGTCGGCGAGCCGTTTCATCCAGACTTCGCCCGAATGGGTCAGGTAGTGAATCTTGCGTCCCCGGTTGCCGCCCACGTCCATGGTTTCCACGCGCAGCCCCCAGTCGGAGAGCATCTTCTTGGCGGCGTCCACGTTGCGCTGGCCCACGTTGTAGGTGCTGTGCTCCGTGTGCCGCACCGCAAGCCCCGAGGCGCCGCCGAAGAGCTTGACCTGCAGCTCGGAGATGGGGACGCGCAGCTTGTTCATACCCTGAAGCATGTTGGAGATGGCGGTGTCCACATAGCGGCAGATCTGCGGGTCGCGTTCGCCGCGCTGCCGGCCTTCGAGGGAGTCCGGCAGGAAGGCGTGACAGATGGCGCCGATTCCCTTGCCCGGGTGGGTCATGGTCACGGCCACGCAGGAGCCGAGCACCGTGGTGACCATGGTGGGCTGTACGGCGAGATAGCAGTCGCCAGTCTGGAGAAAGACGCTGGGGAAATCTTCTTTTTTCTGCATCACGCTCGCCCGGAAATCATGAAAAAATTTGGATGCGGATCACTCGAATCAAGCACGGCGTCGCCCGCAAGTCAACCGCTGTGCGCATTTTTGGCCACCTGCGAATCTATCTTCTGGACCAGTACGAAGGAGATGGCGGCCATGACCGCCGCGGCCGCGAAGACCGCCCTGTAGTCGGCCAGCCAGGCCAGGCCGCCCATGGCGGGGATGAACACCGCCGCGATATGGTTGATGGTAAAGCCCATGGCCATGCCGGAGGCGATGTCTCCGGGGTCGGCTATCTTCTGATAGAAGGTACGCACCGCGATGGCGAAGTTGAAGAAGATGTTGTCCAGCACGTACAGCGCTCCTGCCACCAGCGGGCTGTCGGTCAGCGCGTAGGCCGTGAACACCAGCACGAGCGCGCCGTATTCGAGGCTGAGCACCTTGCGCTCCCCGAACCGGTTCACCGCGCGGCCGATGAGGGGGTTCACGTACCAGTTGATGACGTTGTTGAGCACGAACAGGACCGTCACCTCCTGCACGGAGTAGCCGAACTTCTCCACCAGCAGGAACACGGCGAAGGCCACGAATATCTGCCTGCGGCCTCCGGAGAGAAACGTCAGCACGTAGAAGAGCCAGTACCGCTTGCGCAGGAACAGCTTCTTCTGCTGAGGGGCGATCTCTTTGTGGGTGGGGTCCTGCAGGAAGGCCCAGATACCGGTGAGCACGGCCACGGCTCCCGCACAGACGAACATGGTAGTGTACTCCGTGAAGGATGCCGCGGCAAAGATGACGCCGCCCACGAGGATGTTGGTCAGGGCCGCGAAGCTGCGTAGCTTGCCGAGCACCAGCGGGGCTTCGGTGTGTCCGAAGTATTGCAGCGTCAGGGACTGGTTCATGGTTTCGTAGTAGTGAAAGCCGAAACTCATGACGAGGGTGGCGAAGATGATGCCCCCGGTGGAAGGCATGAAGCCGGTCATGGCCACGCCGATGCCGAGGACCCCGACGGAGAGCGCGGCGAGCCGGTGTTCGCGGACGATCAGCAGCACGTACACCACCAGAAGCGCGAGAAAGCCGGGGACCTCTCTGAGCGACTGCACGATGCCCATGTCGAAGCCGCCGAGCCCGCCGACTTCCACGGCAAAGTTGTTCAGAAGCGTCCGCCAGCCCTGAAACGCGGCGTGTGCGCCGAGCGTCAGCACCAGCAGGAAGATGTACATTCGTTTGCTGCGATCCGAAATCATGAGGTCTCCTCGGGGGTGCAGAACATATGCCTTTATTCCCTCATTGATCAAGGGTAAGGTTCCGCCGACTGCCCGGCCGGGCCTTGCGCCCTGAAAGCGGCGGCTTCAAGGAGTTCTCATGAGTGATGAAATGATACTGGTCAGCGCCTGCCTCGCGGGCGTGAAGTGCCGTTACGACGGCGGCGACAACGAGCATCCCGACGCGGTGCGGCTGGTGGAGCGGGGGCGGGCGCTCCCCGTGTGCCCCGAGCAGCTCGGCGGACTGCCGACGCCGCGCAATCCCGTCGAGATTCGCGAAGACAGGGTGATCGACGAAGGCGGAACGGACTTCACGGAAAATTTTCGTCGCGGAGCGCAGGAGGCCGTCAAGCTGGCCGTTCGCGCCGGCTGCCGGACCGCTCTGCTTCAGCCGCGGTCTCCTTCCTGCGGCTGCGGCATGATCTACGACGGGTCCTTCCGGAGAAGGCTGATCCCCGGCGATGGATTTCTTGCGAGGGCCCTGCGCCGTGCCGGCATAGAGCCGGTGGCGGCCGAGACGCGGGACTGAGATGCCCTCGCTTCCGTATTACGTCCGCAGGAATCCCCGGGCCAAGCGGGTGATCGTCAAGCTGCTTCCCGGCACCGGGCTTCAGGTGGTGCTGCCGTCGGGGGCGCCGGAATCCATGGTGTCAGAGGTGTTGCGCGAGAAGCGCGCGTGGATCGAATATACGGTCCGCTCCATGGCGGAGCAGGGGCGCCCGCCATGGCCCGAGGCGCATGAGTTGCCCTCCCGTGTTGATTTTCCGGGAGTGGGGCTGGGGTTCGAGGTGCGCCGCGTTGAGCGCGAGGGCGCGGTCCGTCTGCGCCGAAACGCCGCCTCGATCATGCTTTCCGGCCCGGGTGGGGCCGAAGATGCGATGTTCGAACGCCTGCGGGAGTTCGTCAGGCGTACGGCGCGCGAACACCTGCCGCCCATGTTGCGTGCCGTGGCCGGGGAGCTTGGGCTTGCCTTCGACTCCGTGACCATCCGCAGTCAGAGCCGTCGCTGGGGCAGCTGCTCGTCGCGTGGGCGCATCAGCCTCAACTGCAAGGCGCTGTTCCTGTCCCCTGAGCTGTTGCGGCACCTGATGGTCCATGAACTTTGTCACTTGAAGCATCCCAATCACTCCAAATCCTACTGGCGACTGGTGGAGCGGTTTGAGCCGGACTACCAGAAGCTGGAGTCACGTCTCAGCCATGGCATGGGCTTCGTTCCCGCCTGGATGAACGATGGTTCAACGACGAAGACGGCCGAAGGGGTGTTCCCGGTAGATTGCACGTGATGCATCCGGGCTTGTGCCGTGTTCATTCGGACAAACTGCCCGTGAATCATCCTGATGCAATCCGAAAGAGTGCCAGACCGCCGAGGCCGTTGCACGGAAGGACAGCCTGCCGCAGAACAACGCCGCCAGCGCCGAAGATGTGGCGGCGTCCGGAAGGCTGTTGGTCAGCCCGGCCGCACCCTGAGAACAAATCATGTGAATTGCCCGGCGAGGCATATTGCGGCACGTCCTCAGCAACACTGTGCTCGCAGGAACGGCTCTTTCGCCGTGGTAAAAGGCGAACACGAACGGTTCTGTAAGAAGTGGCGGCGCCCCGAGGGGCGCCGCCTTCAAACCATGCCGGAGCGGGTGACCACTCCTTCAAGCAGCTCGACCATCGTCGGGTCGAACTTCCCGCCTTGATCGCGAATGCGGCAAAGCGCCTCACGCGCTGATAGCGCCCGGCGCCAGGGCTTTTCGCGGATCAAACTTTCATAATAATTACACAGGGAGACGATGCGCGCGTAAAAGGGGATCATCTCCCCTCTGGCCCGTGTCGGGTAGCCCGACCCGTCCTCCAGCTCGTGGTGAAAGAGAATGCAGTGCAGGCTCTCCTGCGGCAGCGGCAGGGTGGAGCACACGCTTACGCCGAGCGCCGGATGCGACCGGAGCAGCTCCGTGTCGTGGTGGTTCAGCTCATCGGGTGCGGTCTTCAGGACGTGTTCCGGCAGCTCCAGCTTTCCCACGTCGTGCATGAGCGCTCCCATGGAGCAGGCGGTGAGCAGCTCTCTGTCGTTCGGCGAAAAACGCGACAGCAGGCTGGCGGTAAGTACCATGCAGCCCACGCCGTGGGCGTACAGATCTTCGTTTTCGGAGACCAGACGGAAAATCTCCCGCACGCCCTCCGGGCCGGTGAAGAAGTGGGAACCGTCGCTAATGAGGGTCTGGATTCTGCGGAACCGGACCACGCCGCCGGGGTTGGGCAGGGAGCGGTCGAAGGCGTCGCGCGCAAGAGCGGTGGTGGCCTCACAGAAGAATTTTGCCCGCTCTCTGCACGGGATGCTCTCGTCATCAAGCAGCGCGGTGAGGTTCTCCCTGACAAAGTCCACATAGGCCTGACGCTCGGAAGGAACGATGTACAGCAGCTCCACGTCGAGGTCCGCCAGACGCTGCCTGTGGCGAGGCGTGAAGCATTCGCCCTTGGTCGCGTACAGCACGGGCTTGTCATCCTGAATGAGATAGACGGAAAAGGCCCCGACCGTGGAAGGAGAGAGCACGTGCGGAGAGATTGGCACCAGCCCCTTTCCGTTTGGAAAGGAGGGCCTGCCGTCCTGTCTGGATATGTCCCTGCTGCCGCTCATGGCCGCTCCCGAACGGGCGGCAGACGAACCTGTGCCGGAGGTGATGAGATCCGAATCGGACCGAAGGGCGTCCCGGCAACCCGGCCGTCTGCTTGAGACCCGTGGCTTTCCGTCCCCGCCTCGCGGCGGGTTTGGCATTTTCTGACGCGAAAAGAACCTCTATACCGAAGGCCCTGATTTGTAAAGTCGCCGCAGGATGAACGAAAAAGGGGTCTCCGTCCACGGACGGAGACCCCGCGCAAAAAGGTCGACGCTGACCTCTATTCGTTCTTGAGCCTCGTTATGAGGTCGTTGAGCTCGGTTGCCATGTTCGCCAGCTCCCCGATGGCGTCGCTGGAGTGCTGCATGGCTTCGGCGGTCTGGTCGGAGATGCGGTTGACCTCGTCCACGGAGCGGCTGATCTGCTCGCTTGCCGAAGACTGCTCTTCGGACGCGGTGGCGATGTTGCGCACCTGATCGGCGGTTTCGCGAACGATTGTCACAATCTCCTCCAGAGAGCTGCCCGCGTCACCCGCGAGGGAGGTGCTGCGGGTGACCGCGTCCGCGGCGATGTCCATGCTCTCGATGCTGTCGCGCGTGCCCTTCTGGATCTGGCTGACCGAATCCTCAACGTCCTTGGTGGCGTTCATGGTCTTTTCCGCCAGCTTGCGGACCTCGTCCGCGACAACGGCGAATCCTCGTCCGGCCTCGCCCGCGCGGGCCGCCTCGATGGCGGCATTCAGCGCCAACAGGTTGGTCTGGTCGGCGATGTCGGTGATGACGTTCATGATCTCGCCGATGCCCTCGGCCTTCTTGCCGAGTCCGGAGAGCTGGTTTTTCATCTCTTCCGAACGGCTGCTCACTTCGCCGATGGCTTTCACCAGCGTGGCGACGACCTCGGAGCCGTTGCGGGCCTGACCGCTCGCGCCGTCCGCGCTTTCCGCGGCAAGGGAGGCGTTGCGGGCGACCTCGAGCACGGAGGCGTTCATCTGTTCCATGGCGGTGGCGGCCTCGGAGGCCATGGAGCTCTGGGATTCGGCGCCGCTGCTGGCCTGCCTCACCTGTCCGGTGAGTTCCTCGGAGGATGCCGTGATGCGGCGCACGATGCCCTCAAGGGCCTCGGCTGCCTGTAGCGCACCCTGCTTCTTGGCGATCTCCGCCTGCTGGCGCGCTTCCTCGGCTTCCTCGGTGGCAACGCGGGCCGCCTTGGTCTGCTCCTCCGCTTCGGCGGATTTCTTTTCGGCGGTGTCGATCATCTCCACGAGGTTGGAGACCATCTTGCGCAGTACATCGGCCAGCACGCCGATTTCGTCTTTCTGGTCGATGTCCACCTTGGTGTCGAGATTGCCTTTGGCGATTTCCTCCGCCGAGGCGACAATGCGCTTGAGGGGGCGCACGATGGTTCCGGCCACGAAGAAGATGATGAGGCCGATGATCAGCAGGGCCACGGCGCCCATGGCGGCGTTGATGAGCATGAGCTCCTGAGACTCGGCCATGACGCTGTCCATGGGGACGTTGACGCCGAAGAGCCACTTCACGCCGGTTCCGGCGAGCTCGAACGGCACGAAGACGTAGTAGGTCTCCTTGCCGGTGACCGCGGATTTGGACCGCAGCTCGAGGGGAGTCCCGTTGTTGACCGCGTCCGCGAGCTTCTCGGCTTCGGCCCCTTCAAAGTACTTGAAAACATCGGTTCCGATGAGCTCTTTCTTGGGGTGGGCGATGAGATTGCCCTCGTCGCTGATGACGAAGCCGTACCCGGAACCGAACAGGGAGATGCCCTTGACGATGTCCTGCATGCGGCTGAGGATGATGTCCGCTCCGGCCACGCCGTACACTTCATCCTTTACTAAAACGGGGACGCTGGCCGTGACCTTCATGACCTGCTCGTCGCCCCGCTTCATCATGATGGGGGAGCTGACGTAGGGCTTCTTGGTCTTGAAGGGCTTGCTGTAGAAATATCCTTTTTCACCCTCGGCGGTGTAGTTCTTCATCGCCTCGCCGACGATTTCGCCCTTGGCGTTGCGGTACCAGCGCGGGATGAAGCGGCCGGTCTCGTCGTGCATCTCGGTGCTGCCGAACGCGCCGTCCACGCCGTCGAAGCCGTCTTCCTTCCACACGGTCCAGATGCCGTCCAGATACGGGCTCTGCTCCAGTACGGAGCGAAGCATGGCGATGGCCTTCTTGCGGCCGAAGACGCCCCGCACCTCCTTGGCGCCGCCCATGAAGGACGCGATGGTGCGCGCGCTTTCCATGCCCTTGTCCACGGATGCCCCGATCTCGCTCCCGTAGTCCTTGGCGACCGCCGTGGCCAGCTTCTCGGCATCGCGTTTGAGCGTGTCGCTCATGCGCATGCCGGTAATCGTCATGGTGGCAATGAAAACGATCACCACCGCAGTACAGATAGGAACAAGTATTTTGCTCCGCATACTCATATTCTTAAACAAGATCGTCCTCCCGAATTAAGACTGATGCTATATGCCAAAAGGCCTCTCGCGTCGCCTGCTTGTGCTTCGCGAGGGGCCCATTCAGAGAATGATGTAACATAAAAAGGCATACTCTGAAAGTGGCCGAAAAAGTGCCTAAATTTATTGCAACAATGCGTTCTTCTTTCTACGGTGTCCACGTCATGGCATTCTTCAACGCATCCGGCGTGCGCTGCATGCTTGCAGGGACCGTCTTTTTTGCCGTCGGCTCCATGCTGGTCAAACTCGCCGGTCAGGGACTGCCTCCGCTGCAGGTGCTCTTCGCCCGCGCAGTGGTCGGCATCGTGTACAGCATGGCCCTTATTCGAGGGACCGGCGCCCCGATTCTGGGCAACCGCAAAGGGCTGCTGCTCCTGCGCGGCGTGCTCGGCTTTGCCGCCATGGGGTGCAACTTTTACTCGTTCATCCATCTGCCGCTGGCGGACGCCACCGTCCTTCTGTTCCTGCACCCGGTCTTCGTGGCCCTGCTGGCCGTTCCGGTGCTCGGCGAGCGCATGAGCGTCCGCGGCGTGCTCTCGGTGCTGGTCAGCCTCAGCGGCATCGTTCTGGTGACGCAGCCCTCATTCCTTTTCGGCGTGCCCATGCCCCTGCCGCCGCTGGCGGTCTCCGTGGCCATTCTCGGCGCGCTGCTCTCCAGCTTCGCCATCATTTCCGTGCGACGCCTCGCCCAGCACGAGCATCCGCTCTCGGTCATCATCTATCCGCCCATGGTGATCCTTTTCGGCGCGCCGCTCATCGACGGCTGGAACTGGGCGCTGCCCGACGGCTCCCAGTGGCTCATGCTGGCCGGGGTGGGGCTTTTCACCAACATGGGCCAGCATCTCATGACGCAGGGATACCAGAAGGACAAGGCCGGGCCGGTCTCCGCCATAGGCTATCTCGAAATAGTGATGGCCGCGCTCCTCGGGTGGGCCGTCTTCGACTCGGTGCCCGGGGGCATGACGCTGGCCGGTTCGCTGCTGATAATCGGCGGCTCGGTGGCCCTTGCCAGAAGCGAAGCAAAGCCCATCCCGAAAGTAGGCCCCGGAAAGCTGCCGCCCCCGAAGTGATCGGTCCCGCTCCGGTCCATGCAACCAAGACGCTAGACGCTCGACACGCTACGGTCCATTATTGAACGTGGCACTGCGTGTGCCGGACACGAAAAGGCGGCCCGGAGACCGTCTCCGAACCGCTTTTTCGCGATATGGATTTGCGATGGCAACAGCCGAGCGCCTCAGCACTCGTGGAAGTCCTTGTTGATGTAGAAGCAGAGGTCGAACAGGTTGTTGACCATGTCGTCCACCATGTCCTCCTCCTGCTCGGAAACTGTCAGGGTCTTGTTGACGATCTTGGAAAACAGCATGCCGATGAGCTGGTCGTCGTACATGCTCCAGTATTTCTGTCCCGAAGGGAATTTTCTGTCGAATCCATGGTAATACATAATGCAGGTCCGCCTTCAGAGATTATCGCGATGATGCCTTACTTATCGGCCGGTTCCCGGAACACTTTACGCATGAAAGCTGGAATATTTGCCACACTCGTGGCACTATGCCGAACAGGTCGCGATCATGGCGGAAATGCCTCCTTGCAACCCGATCGTCGATGCCCCGTCACGAAGCGGTGACAAACCTGTATTAGTGAGACAACGCACGCAAACCAAAGGAGTCCACCGTGGCAGACAAGAAGATCCTCGTAGTGGAGGACCACAAGGACACGCGGGAGCTGCTGAAATACAATCTCGCACAGGCCGGATTCGAAGTGGCAGCCGAATCCGACGGCGCCGCCGGACTTGAGCGCGCCGCAACCTTTCTGCCAGACATGATCCTGCTGGACCTGATGCTCCCGGGGCTGGACGGACTGGAAGTCTGCAGAAGAGTCAAACAGGATTCCGCCCTCTCGCACGTCCCCGTGGTGATGCTCACCGCAAAGGGCGAGGAGATCGACCGCATAGTGGGGCTGGAACTCGGCGCCGACGATTACGTCGTCAAGCCGTTCTCTCCGCGCGAGCTCATCCTGCGCATAAAAGCCATCATGCGTCGAAGCAAGGAACAGGTGAAACAGGCCCCCAACTCCTGGGAGCGCGACGGCCTCTTCATCGACTTCGAAGCACATGAACTCAGGGTCGACGGAGAACCCACGCCGCTGACCGCCACCGAATTCAAGCTCCTCACCGAGCTCGTCCTCGGGAGAGGCAAGGTGCAAACCCGTGACCACCTGCTCGACACCGTCTGGGATACCCACTTCGAGGGATACTCCAGAACCGTCGACACCCACGTGCGCCGCCTGCGTCAGAAACTGGGACCCTACGCCGACTGGGTCGAAACCGTCAGAGGCGTAGGCTACCGCTTCAGGGCCTGATCCGTTTTCTTCAAGGGGTTATCAGGCCGGTCTCCGGCAGCCCTTTCAGGGGGCCAAAAAGGTGGATCCGCTTTGGAGGCCCTAGTCTTTTAGCTGGTTTATAGCTGTTGGATTCATGCGAGCGCACACCCCGCATCCTAGCTGTAGTCCCACCGACGGGGCTTTGAGGCTTGGGAAACTTAGCTGACAGATTCTGGTAAGCCGATGCCGGTCAACGAGAACTGACTCTGCACAAACGCTCCTGACCAGACCTTCCGCTATGCCATTCAATCCCGCCAACCAAATGTCGCGGCAACGTTTGTCGCCGTGTACCGGTTCTTTTGACCGGTCACGCTGGTCCGCGCTGTCTATTGTACCAGACGCTTCGTTCTGTGCGGCTGCAGGGCGGCCGTATGCCATGGGCAGAGTCTCGAACCGAGAACGCTTTCATTCTTCGAAACGGCTGAATGAGTACATCCGGAGCAGGAAAAACGAAATGCCCTTTGATCCTGTTGACGAGATGTTCCCTGAGCACTAAGCTCGACTTCCTTGGCACGAAGTTGCTCGCAGCAAATCAATAACATCACCAAAGGCCCGTATGTCCAAAAGAATCGCCAGATGGAAGGACAAGATCGAGTGGATGGCAGCCAAAAGACGCGGTCGCGTTTCTGTTGGCGACAACACCTTCGAGTTTGACACGAAAGAAGAGTACTCCCGCTACTCGCAGATGCTCCGGAAAGAGCCTTCAACCATTGAATGGATTGATGAGTACGTTCAGCCTGATGACGTTTTCTTCGACATTGGCGCGAACGTCGGCGTGTTCTCTTTTTATGCAGCACGGCGAGCCAGAGCGGTTCTGTCCTTCGAGCCTCACTTCGGCAACTATGCCATCTTCAACCGCAACATCGAGCGGAACCGGCTTGCGGGCGTCATAACGGCTTACTGTCTTGCCTTCAGCAGGGAGAACAGCCTCGACAAGCTGTTCCTCTTCAAGTTCTCCAGCGGTTCATCCACGTCGCAGTTCGCCCGAACCATCGATCATAAAAATACCAGTTTCGATCCAGCCTTTTCTCAGGGGATGCTCGGCCTTTCCTTGGATTACGCGGTGGACCTTCTGCCTGATTCGCAGTTCCCGAACCACATCAAGATTGATGTCGACGGGCTTGAAGGGGAAATTCTGCAGGGAGGGCGCAAGGTCTTGGCCGACCCGCGTCTCAAGACCATTCTGGTTGAATGTCTTGAAGAAAAGGACAGGATTGTCGAGCTGATGGAAGAAGCCGGACTCAAAGTGCTGCGGAGCGACGGCGTCGGCTCCAAAGGTGACCAGAACGTCATCTTCCGCAGAGGATAGCGACCGTTCTGGAATGACTGCATGATCCCCCGGAAAGCGTTTCACACGCTCCGGCTTGCAGTATCTCCCGCATCCCGCATGGCGGCGCCCGGGGATATGGCAGGTTCCCTGATGCGCGCTCTCTGGATTTGCCTGATGAATGTTTTTATGCCCCGGAACAGTTGTTCACGGGGCTTTTTCTTGTGAGGCGTCCCTCGCGATGTTGCGCTTCGGGGCTACTTTTCCTGATCGGCCTTGAGCTGTCCGCACGCGGCGGCGATGTCTGCGCCCATGCTCCGGCGGATGAAGGCGGTCATCCCTTTCTGCTTCAGGATGTTCTGGAAGGCTTCGGCGTCTTCGCGCGACGGAGCGCGGTAGGGCATGTCTTCGGTGGCGTTGTAGCTGATGAGGTTTACCTTGCAGCGCAGGCCGGCGAGAAGGCTGGCCAGTTCGCGCGCGTGTTCGGGGCGGTCGTTGACGCCGCCGAGCAGCAGGTATTCGATGGTGATGCGTTCGCGGGGACGCATGGGATAGGCTCGCAGCGCCGCCACGAGGTCGTCGATGTGGAACCGGGCGGCCTTGGGCATGATCTGTTCCCGCAGGGCCTGATTCGGGGCGTGCAGAGAGATGGCGGGCAGGGCCATTTCGGAATCGCCGAGGGTGCGCAGCTGGTCCGGGAAGCCGACGGTGGAGACCATGGACCGGCGCCAGGAGATGTTGAGGCCCTTGGTGTCGGGCAGGGTCCCGAGCACCCGCAGCAGGGTGTCCAGATTCAGAAGCGGCTCGCCCATGCCCATGAACACGAGGTTCTTGAGCGGCGGCAGGTCGTTGTCCTCCAGATGCTTTCTGGCTGCAAGCACCTGTCCGAGAATCTCGCCGTGGGTGAGGTTGCGTTCGAACCCCATGAGGCCGGTGTTGCAGAAGGTGCAGCCCATGGCGCATCCCGCCTGCGTGGACAGGCACTGGGAGTAGCGGTCGTGCATGGGGATGATGACGGACTCGATGCGCTTGCCGTCCTGCATCCTGAACAGAAACTTGGTGGTGCCGTCTTCCGAAACCTGTGTCTTTTCGATTTCCGGCCAGCGGACTTCGCACTTCTCCTTCAGGGTTTCGCGCAGGGGTTTGGCGATGTTGGTCATGGCGTCGAAGTCGGCGACGCCTTTCTGCCACAACCACTGCCAGAGCTGCTCTGCGCGAAAGCGCGGCAGCCCGAGCTCCTGCGTGCAGAAGGATTCGAGTTCGGTACGGGTCAGGTCCAGAAGATTGATCATGTTTACCTCGCCCGGGCAATGTAGGGCCGTGGGCGGTTGTGTCAAGTGCGCGATGCGGGCGGATCAGCGGACGATGGTGTGGATGAACGTGAAGAGCATCACGGCCACGAGCACGGCCAGCAGCAGGTTGGTTA
The DNA here is from genome assembly GCF_059568665.1 of Pseudodesulfovibrio halophilus DSM 5663. Classification (NCBI taxonomy): domain Bacteria; kingdom Pseudomonadati; phylum Thermodesulfobacteriota; class Desulfovibrionia; order Desulfovibrionales; family Desulfovibrionaceae; genus Pseudodesulfovibrio; species Pseudodesulfovibrio halophilus. Next base: position 300,522 of record NZ_JCANTV010000008.1, read on the forward strand.
TGTTCTGCCTTCGTCTGGCGCGTTTTTCCTTGCTCCGGGTGAACTGACCCGTGATGAACAGGATCAGCAACAGGATGACGATGACTTTGGTCAGCATGCCCATGGTCAGGCTTCCTGCATCCAGATGACTCCGGCCTGCCGTCCGGTGCGGCGTTCCGGAGCCGGGGCGTTGCGGTAGGAGTAGAAGGTGTCGGTCATGGTTCTGGTGCACAGGTCTATGCCGGAGATGTTCTCGTCGCGCAGTCCGGCGGCAAGGAGCTGGTAGCGGGTCAGGGCCCAGAGGTCCACGCAGTTGGTGGCAGGGTCGTGGAACTGCTTGAATCTGGCGCCGAACTCCTCGTCGAAGTTGGTGAACTCTGCGTGCAACGGGCCGAGGCTGGGGCCGCGTACGGCGAGAAAATCCTCAGGACGCAGCCGGTAGCGTTCGCAGATATTTTTGACGGCTGAGATCGGGAACCCGGCCACGTTGCCGCGCCATCCCACGTGCAGGGCCGCGATGATGTTGCCGGAGCGGTGGGCAAGCATCACCGGCTGGCAGTCGGCGGTCTTGATCATCAGCGCCTGCCGCTTGCGCGTGGTGGCCATGCCGTCGCCCTTGAGCACGGGCTGATCGGTGGCCTTGGACGGCGCAGGGTCGAAATGCACCTCAGTGCCGTGAACCTGAAGGCATTCGCCCCAGCTGCGGAACCCGAACTGTTCTTGAAGGGATTCGCGGTTCTCGGTGACGGCGCGGGGATCGTCGCCCACCTCGTAGGAGAGGTTCGCCGCGTCGAAGGGGGCCGAGGAGATGCCGCCGAGGCGAGTCGTAAAGGCGCAGCCCACGCCCGGCAGGAGGTCGAATCGGTGGGTGAAGGTGGCTATCTGGACCATATGCGTTCCTCTTCGGCTATCATTCTGACCGGAATGTCCCATTGCTCCGCGTGGATTTCGTCGACCAGCTGAAACTCGTAACAAACGCCGATGGTGACGCAGTCCGCCATGCCGGGGCTGGCGAGCAGGCGGTCGTAGTAGCCGCCGCCGTGTCCGAGGCGGTTGCCGTCCCTGTCGAAGGCCACGCCGGGCACGAGGGCGAGGTCGGGCGTGAAGTCCGCAACGATGGGGCAGGCCTTGTCCGGCTCCATGATTTCATACATGCCCGGGACGAGGTCTTCGCCGCAGGTGACGCAGGCCAGGTCCATGCACCCGGGCTGCTCCGGACGGCAGCGAGGCAGCAGCACCCGGTCGCCGCGCTGCCAGAGCTCGGCCACGAGGGGGCGCACGTCCACTTCGTTTCGCGCGGGCCAGTAGACCAGCACTTCGCGGGCGTTCTTCCATTCGGAAAGGCTGCGGATGTTCGCCGCCACCGCGAGACTGCGGGATGCGGCGTCCTCGGGCGCGAGGCCCTTCCGCCGGTCCAGCATGGCGGCTCTGAGTTCGTGTTTTGCTTGCATCTGCGATTCCTTAGCATGGCCGGGCGGCACAATCCAGCCCGGAACAAAGTGTGCGTCGGGCTCGGGGCCCGGTGCCAGTGGTCGCGCGGGTGCCGAAAGAAACCGCACGCCGCCGGTAGAGGAGCGGGGCGATTTCTGGTAGATTTCCGAACTGTCCGGCGGAAATGTCGGGCTGACGGAATCATGCAGCAAGCACAAGGAGAGAGCATGTACTGGATCGCATTCGGCGACGTGCATGAGAGCACGGCGGCCATGGCCGACATCCCCGGCATACGCGAAGCCGCCGGGGTCATCGTCACCGGCGACCTGACCAACTGCGGCGGCAGGACGCAGGCGGGGCGTGTGCTGGAGGCCATTCGCGCGCTCAACCCCGTTATCCACGCCCAGCCGGGCAACATGGATACGCAGGAGGTCACGCGCTTTCTGGAGGAGTCCGGCGTCATGCTGCACCGTCAGGTGCGCGAGCTCGCGCCGGAGCTGTGCCTCATCGGCGTAGGCTTCTCGACGCCCACACCCTTCAACACCCCCGGTGAAGTCCCGGAGAAGGACATCGCCGCGTGGCTCAGGGAGCTGGACGAGGCGAGCGCGGGGTACGCGCACCGCATTCTCGCCATCCATGAACCGCCGGGCGAGAGCGCGCTGGACGTGGTCGGCGGCGGACAGCACGTGGGCAGCGCGGCAGTGCGCAGCTTCATCGAAAAAGCTCGGCTGGATCTGGTGATCACCGGGCATATTCACGAAGCCAAGGGGCGCGACGACATCGGCGGCACGCCGGTCTTCAATCCGGGCATGGTGGCCGGGGGAGGATTCGTGCGCATCGAGTTTGCCGACGGAGAGGTCACGGCCACGCTGGAGAGCGTCTAGTGGCGGCAGGTCGCATCAATTTCATCTGGGTGGGCAAGCTCAAGGAGAAGTTCTACGCCGAGGGCTGCGCTCACTACCATAAAAAGCTGTCGCGCTTTTACAAACTGGACGAGCGCGTCGTGCGCGACGGGCCGGGGAAACTCCCCGCGCCGGAGCGCAACGCCAAAGAGGGCGAGGGCATTCTCGCCAAGGCGGGCAAGAATGATCTGCTGGTGGTGCTTGACGAGCACGGCGAGCAGACCACGTCGCGCGGCTTCGCCAAGCTGCTGACACGCTGGACGGACATGCCCGGCGTGGAGCCGACCTTCGTCATCGGCGGCCCCTTCGGGCTTTCGGACGAAGTGAAGGCCGCGGCGAGGCATACCATGCGCCTTTCGGACATGACCCTGCCGCACGAGCTGGCCCGACTCATGCTCATGGAGCAGCTCTACAGGGCCGCCTGCATCCGAAAAGGCATCCCATACCATCACGATTAGCGAGGAATCTTCAATGATAGACATGGATTACCTGAACCGTCTCCAAGAGTACCTGACCAACGGAGACTGCGAGTTCGAGTTCGACAACTGCGACGAGGAGAAGCGCTACGAAATCCTCGACGGGCTCGAAAAGCTCATGGACGTGGCCGAGCACGCCGACGAACTGGCGACAAAACTGATTTTCAAAGGCGGTCTCGGCGCACTGGCCGGGGTCGAAGCGGACAAGGAGTAACCATGGACTCCAGAGAAAAAGCCAAGAAACTGCTGACGGAATTCAAGGGCGAAACCTACAGCTACGGCCTCGGCGTATACGAGGAGCTCGCGCGCCATACCGCGGAACTGGGCAAGCGGGCCCTGTTCGTGGGACGCCTCGCAAGCCCGTGGTTCGCTCCGCTTCGCGAGCGAGCCCTCAAGGCGCTGGCCGACGCGGGCGTCGAAGTGGTGGGCGAATGCCGCGGAGCATATCCCAACGCACCGCTTGAAGACGTCTACCGCATGCACTCGCACATCATGCACAAGAAGCCCGATGTCATCGTGACCGTGGACGGCGGTTCCGGCATCGATGCGGTGAAGTCCGCTGTGGTCCTCGCGGCCCTCGGTGACGTGGAGCCCGAAATCGACCCGTTCTTCGGCATGGGCAAGGTGGCGGAGGCGCTCGAAAAGCACGGCCGCTCTTTGCTGCCAACGGTGTCCGTGATGCTCGCCGCAAGCTCTGCCGCGCACCTGACCAAATATTCCAACGTCACCGACAACATCAACGGCCAAAAGTATCTGGTCATCGACGAAGCCGTGACGCCCACGCGCGCGGTGTTCGATTACGAAGTGACTGCCACGCAGCCCGCCAGCCTGACGCAGGACGGCGCCTTCGACGGCATCGGTCACTGCGTGGAAGTGTATTTCGGGGCGGGGCCGGAGATTGAGGAGAAGTGCGCGCAGATCTGCGAAGCCGGGGTGGACCTCGTCATCCGCGGCCTGCTTGCGCTGACCGAAAATCCCGACGACAAGGAAGCGCGCATGGACCTCGGCCTCGGCACAGACCTCGGCGGTCAGGCCATCATGGTCGGGGGCACCAGCGGCCCGCACCTCAACAGCTTCTCCCTTGTGGACGTGGTGTCCCACGGCCGGGCCTGCGCCCTGATGGAGCCGTACTACACGGTGTTCTTCGCCCCGGCCATCGAGCACAAGGTGCGCCGCGTGGGTGAAATCTATCGCAGGCACGGTCTCATCACGGAAGACCTCGACGCTCTGAGCGGTCGCGAGCTGGGCGAAGCCGTGGCCAGAGGCATGCGTGAGTTGAGCCTTCGCGTAGGCTTCCCCGAAAAGCTCAGTGACCTGCCGAACATGACCCGCGAACACATCACCCGCTGCCTCGAGGCCGCCAAGAATCCGGCCCTCGAATCCAAGCTCAAGAACATGCCGGTGCCTCTCAACGCCGACCTCGTCGACGAATACATGGGCCCGGTACTCGAAGCCGGCTATACCGGCGACTTCTCCGTCATCAAGAACATGTAGAAAATGGGCGCGGGCATCCCGAGAGATGCCCGCGACCTTCTATACCCGTGAGTCCGGACCTATTGCGCCACTGCGATCTGGTTCCTGCCGTCCCGTTTGGCGCGGTAGAGCGCGTCGTCGGCCTTTTTGATGATGTCGTCGATGTCAGAAACGCCCTCACCGCAGGCAACGCCGATGCTCACCGTATAGTGGATGCTTCCATCCTCCCAAGGGGTAGGGGTCTCTTCGACGATCTTTCTGAGTCGCTCCGCCGCTTCTCTGGCCTGCGGGATTTGAGTCTCCGGCATGAGGACGATGAATTCCTCTCCACCGTACCGCCCGACGATATCCGAGTCGCGCATGGTTTCGGTCATGATTTTCGAAAAATGCCTCAGGACAGCGTCGCCCCCGTCATGTCCATGTGTGTCGTTAACCCGCTTGAAATGGTCGAGGTCCATAAGGGCAACAGCCAGGGGGACGCTGTAGCGTGCGGATCGCGTCACTTCCCTATCGGCAAGTTCATGGAAATATTTGCGATTGTATAATCCGGTAAGGCCGTCGGTCCTCGCCAGATCAAGCAGCTTCTGGCGGTTTTGCACCCGTTGCGTGATGTCCCTGAGCGTTCCCACGGCGTACCATCGGCCCCGGAGCCGAAACGAGGAAACCGTGCGCTCCACAGGAAACGTATGCCCGTGCTTGTGGCGGGCGTTGAACTCCATGACGCTGCCGACTACGGGCCCCTTGCCGGTCTTGGCGAATTTTTCGAGACCGCGGTGGGCCTTTTTCATGTCTTCTTCCAGCGCGATGAGGTCATGCAGTTCCCGTCCTGTCGCCTCTCTCGACGACCAGCCGAAAATCCGCTCCGCCGCCTGACTCCAGAAGGATATTATCCCTTTATCGTCGATCATGATCAGGGCGTCGTGGGAGGCTTCGCTCATGGCCTTCATGGTGGCTTCGCTTTCGATCATGGCTTCTTCGGCCATCTTCTGGGGAGTGATGTCGAGACAGATGCCCACCGCGCGGGTCGGTTCGCCCTCTGGCCCGTGCTCGATGACCCTGCCCGCGTCCAGAACCCACGCCGTGTCGCCGTTTTTTCGGATGATGCGATGCTCCGCCTTGAAATTCGGCGTTCTTCCCCTCAGGTGTGCGTCGAGAATATCCTCTATGGGCTCCGCGTCCTCAGGATGGATAACGGACTTCCATGAAGTGAAGTGCTCGGGAAGCTCATGCGGAGCGTAGCCGGTGATTTCACGCCACCGGTCGTTGAAGAAGGTCTCATCCGATACGATGTTCCAGTCCCAGAGTCCCAGCTCGGCGCCTTCGATGGCCAGTGACAGCCGCTCCCGGCTCTCCGCAAGTTTCTGTCTCGATTCCAGCAGGTCGGAAATGTCGGCTATCATGCCGATGAACTTGTCGGGTTTGCCGTCGCTGTCTCGCACGCACATGACGTCGATGCGCGCCTGCAGCACCGATCCGTCCTTGCGCACGTAACGCTTGTCCATCTGGTACCCGTCGCGTTCACCGGCTAGAACCGACTCGAAGAGCCGAACGTCTTCCGCAAGATCACCGGGGTGGGTCAGGTCCGCCCATGTCTTGGTGATCATCTCCTCATGCGTGTAGCCGAGCATGTCGCAGAGCCGCTGGTTGACCATCAGCCAGCCTTTCTCAAGCGAAGTCAGAGTCATGCCAACTAGACCGAGGTCGAAGAACAGTCGAAGGGGTTCCTTGTCGTACGTCGTGTTCAACTGCGCCCGAAGCGCCTCGTTCTGCTGTTCGAGTTCGCGGATTCTGACCTTTGCCTGCTGAAGCTCTGTGATTTGATCGGAAGACATGATCTCATTTGTAGCCCTGAGCGAAGGGCGGCGCAAGCGACAAGAGGAAAAATGCTGAATGAATCACCAATAAAACGAGCCCCGGAAGCGGTTCCCGGGGCTCGTTATAGTCGGTCTGGTATGACTAGTTTCTGCGGAAGCGGCGAAGAAGTGGGATTCCCAGCAGACCGAGTCCGAAGATGATGAAGGTGGACGGCTCCGGAACGGGCGCGGCGGAAACACTGAAGAACGTCTTTTCCTCGTTGGTCATGTTTTCCACGGTGGTCCAGCCGAAAGGCGTGCCGGGCCAGATGATACCGTTGTCGTCCAACGCGGCCGAGGGTACCTCGTTGAACGAGGACATGAAGGAGACCAGATACTCGACATCGTCGTACAAGAAGGAAAACTCGGACTGAGCCGTACTGGCCACAAGAAAGATATCCTCTTCATAAACGCCGTCGTTGCTGGTCTCCCAGAAGTTGAAGTCGAAGCTCGTACTGAATACCTGATCATCGGACCCACCGAGCGGGGTCAACGTCAGGACGGAGCGAACCACGCCGCTGGAAAGAATGTCGCTGCTGGCGAGAATGGGATAGTTGGCATGGAAAAGATTGGTGACGCCTGCAAGCCCGCCGTTGGTGTCCACCGTGCCCGTCTTGCGTTCAAACCAGATGGAACTGCGCTGCCCGTTGCCCTGCGCCGTCGGATCACCCCACGCCAGACGACGATCACCCGACACGCCGTCGAGTACGGTCGAATCGGAGGCCGTTATGGGCAGCGCCGAAGAGCTGCCCTCGTCCACGGTCCAACTCGTAAATCCGTAATCAAGGTCGAAGTCCCATGTGGTCACGTAGGCCTGCGCCGAAGCCACGGAGCCGAAAAGCATGATCCCCATGACGAAAAGAACTGCATATACTCTGTTCATGATGTACCCCTCTTGGAAAAGTCTGGATGTTTCCAGATAATGAGCAAAAAGCAGGCCGTTTTGCTAACGGTTCGTAATTTATGAGTATGTGTTGATTGAGAGCGCCGGTGGCGGCCCAGGTTATGTAAAGGGGGCCGACGTTTTTCCGGAAAAACCGAACAGTGGTTCCATAAAAAGTGGTCTGATCAACACTTTACCGGCAGTCCGGGTTTTCTGGATCAAATCGATTTCTCTCATAGGCAGAGTTGTGCTTTCAGGATGCCTCCGGCGGGCCCTTCAGGCGGACCAAAGGGGCGGGCCCCCTTTGGAAACCCTGAGTTGTCAGCGGGGTTGCAGCTGCTGGGTTCAAGCGGTCGCACAACCCGCGTCCGAGCTGCCCCCCCGCTGACGGGGATTCATGTGTGAACTTCTTGGATGACTTGCCCGGAACTGCCCGAGCCTTTTCTGTCCTCAGAACCAGCAACCGCCGCTCACACCCAGCCAAATGATGTTGGCTGACGTATGATTTGTGCATGAATCTCTTGAATCGACAGCCCGGTACTCCCTAAGCCTTTCTGTCCCTCAGAACCAGCAACCGCCGTCCGCCCTCAGCCAAGCCGCCAACGCGCTTGCGCTTTCGGAAAGCGTCAAAGCGGCTTGGCAAGCCAGATGATTTTGGGAGATTCTCAAGAACCCTTTTGCAAAAGGGTTCTTGAGCCGCCGGAGGCAAAGAAGCCCCCGCCGATTCATCGGCGGGGGCTTCTTTCACAAACGGTGTGTTGAAAAACTACCGAACTGGAATTCCGTTGGCTTCTATGTCCTGTCGGATCAGTTCCCGGATGCGTTTGGCCACTGGTCCCGGTCGCACGTCGTGGATGGGTTTGCCGTTGAAGCGGACCACGGGGATGGCGTCGCCGGTGGTGCCGACGATGATCACTTCCTTTGCTTCGAGGATTTCGTGTTCGGTGATGCCTCGAAAGATGATGTCCATTTCATCTTTGATCATGTCCACCACGCGCATGAGGGTGGTTCCTGCGAGGGCGTTGGTGAACTCGGGGATGTGCACCTTGCCGTTTCTGTCCACGATGCAGACGTTCTCGGTGGCTCCTTCGGCGAGAAGGCCGTGTTCGTCGAAGCAGAAGGGGTAGTCGTAGCCTTTTTCGGCGGCCTCGCGTTTCATGAGCACGTTGGGTAGGTAGTCGATGCTCTTGATGGCGGCGAGGTATGGCTGTTTGGCCGGGACCGAGGTCTTGAAGGCGGTGGAGCCTTTTTCGTAGAAGCTGTCCGGTTTGGGCTGAAAATCGAAGGCGGCCACGTACAGGCTGGCGACGGGGCACTCTGCCGGGTCGATGCCGAAGCCGCCGGGTCCTCGGCCGAGCAGTACGCGGATCATGCCGTTTTCGCTTTCGGCGGCGCGGGCCACGTCGAGGATGGTCTGGGAGAGCTCGTCCCACGAGCAGGGCGGGGTCAGGTGGATGGCCTTGGCCGAGCGCTTCATGCGTTCCACGTGCGCGCCGAGCTGGTAGAGTTTGCCGTTCACCCACTTCATGGCCTCGAACACGCCGTCGCCGCGATGAACGAGGTGGTCGTCCCACGGCATGAGCATGAGTTTGGGGTCCTTGCAGATGACGCCAACGCGCTGTTCATAGAAGGCGCGCACCTTTTCCGTTCCGGGGCGGGGTGCGGCGAGCATGCGGTCGAGGTATTCCCGGCTGTCCACGATTTTCTTCACGGCGATTTCCTCAGCGGGTGACGGTCCGGGGACGTTCTCGTCCCCGGACCGGATGAATTGTTTGCTTGCTAGGGCACGCGCAGCAGGTCGCGTTCGATGAGGGTCTCGGCGATCTGCACGGTGTTCAGAGCGGCGCCCTTGCGGATATTGTCGGCCACGATCCACATGTTCAGGCCGTTTTCGATGGTGTTGTCCTCGCGGATGCGGCCGACGAAGACATCGTCTTCGCCCGCGGAGTCGATGGCCATGGGGTAGGCCAGCTTTTCCGGGTAATCCACCACGGTCACGCCCGGGGCGGCGGCCAGCAGGGTGCGCACGTCCTCGGCGGTGAGCTTCTCGTCGGTCTCGATGTTCACGGACTCCGAGTGGCCGTAGAAGACCGGCACGCGCACGGTGGTGGCGGTGACCTTGATGCTGGCGTCGCCCATGATCTTGACGGTCTCGTTGACCATCTTCATCTCTTCCTTGGTATAGCCGTCGTCGAGGAACGCGTCGATCTGCGGCAGGCAGTTGAACGCGATCTGGTGCGGGTATACCTCGGCAACGATGGGCTTGCCGTTCATGAGGCGACGGGTCTGCTCTTCGAGCTCGTCGATGGCTTCCTGACCGGAGCCGGAGACGGCCTGATAGGTGGAGACCACCACGCGCTTGATTCCGGCTTCCAGATGCAGCGGCTGCAGGGCCACGACCATCTGGATGGTGGAGCAGTTGGGGTTGGCGATGATGCCCTTGTGCCAGTCGAGGTCCTGCGGATTCACCTCGGGTACGACGAGCGGGCATTCGGGGTCCATGCGCCATGCGCTGGAGTTGTCCACCACCACGCAGCCTGCCTTGGCGGCCGCCGGGGCGAACTTCTGGGACGGGCCGCCTCCGGCGGAGAACAGGGCCACGTCGATTCCGGTGAAGGAGTCCTCGGTCATTTCCACGACCGTCAGCTCCTGTCCCTTGTATTCCACGGTCTTGCCGGCGCTGCGGGCCGAGGCCATGGGGATGACTTCCGATGCCGGGAAGTCGCGCTGTGCCAGCGTGGCCAGCATCTCCTGACCGACGGCACCCGTTGCGCCGCATACCGCGACGCGAAATTCCTTCTTGCTCATAGCTTCACTCTCCAAAAGCTTACAACTTCAGGCTGCTGCCCAGTTCGAGGCAGGCCTTGGCGCTGTTGAGGGTGTACAGATGCACCCCGGGAGCGCCCCTGTCGATAAGGTCCTGTGCCTGCCGTTTGGCGTAGGCCATGCCGACCTCGTATACCTTGTCGTCACCGCCCTCGTCGTTGGCCTTTTCCAGCTCGTGCAGGAAATTGCCCGGGATGCTGGCGCCGCAGAGGCCGAGGATGAACTTGGCCGAGCGGATGTTCATGATGGGCAGTACGCCCGGAATCACCGGAACGTCCACGCCCATGGCCTTCATCCGGTCCACGAAATCGAAATAGACACGATTGTCGAAGAACAGCTGGGTGACCATGAATTCGCCGCCCTGTTCCACCTTGTGCTTGCTCATGGCAAGGTCGAAGCTCACGCTCGGGGATTCGGGGTGCGGCTCCGGATAGCAGGCAACGCCCACGCACATCTTCTTGAAGTGCCGGCGCAGGAAGCCCACCAGATCGGTGGCGTGCTTGTACTCCTGCCTGTTGAAATCGAAGTTCTCCTCGCCTTTGGGCGGGTCTCCCCGCAGGGCGAGAATGTTCTCGATTCCAGCGTCCTCAAGCGCGCCCACGTAGTCCTTGAGCGCTTCGTCGCACGCACCCACGCAGGTAAGGTGGGTCAGCGGCTCGATGTCGTGATCGGCCTTGATGCGCCGCGCGATTTCCAGGGTGTTGTCCTGCGTGCCGCCGCCCGCTCCGTAGGTGACCGAGGCGAACAGCGGGTCGAGGGTCTTGAGCTTGTCCACCACGTCGAAAAACTTCGGCCACGCGTCCCGCTCTTTTGGCGGGAAGAACTCAAGGGAAATGAACGGGGAATTCGGACGAATCGAATCGCAGATCCGCAATGCATCACTCCTTTGCTTGACGGTGTATCCCACCCGCGCACTGACCATGGCGCGGGAAGGGCCAATGAAGATACTCCTTTTCCCGTCAGGCTTCAACCGGCGGTTTGCGGCGGGATCATTTCCCCTTGGGACCGGCCCCGTCGGCGAGAGCGGCCACGATGTCGTCGTCGGCCGGAAGGAAGCGGATGCCCTCGGGGCGCTCGGGATGCACCCATGCGAAGCTCTGTCCTTCAAGGCTGCGCGGATCGCCGTCGAAAACGGTGACGTGGTAGAACAGCAGGCGTACCGAGAGCCGGGGGTAGTGGTGGACCTTCTCGCACCAGAACTCGAAGCCGCGAACCTCCACGCCGAGCTCCTCGCGAAGCTCCCGCACAAGCGCGACGTCCGGCTCCTCGCCGTCCTCGACCTTGCCGCCGGGGAACTCCCACCATCCGGCCCACTCGCCCTTGGGGCGGTCCACAGCCAGATAGAGCCCGTCGCGCCAGAGGATACCTGCGGCCACGTCGATGAGGCGCGTCACGGTCAGCCTTCCTCCAACTCGCCGCGCTGCCGCTCGATGTCGGCGATGCGCTCCTCGAGTTCGCCCATGCGCGCCATGAGGGTGTCCACCCAGTCGCTGACCTCGGTGTATTCGGACTGGGACTTCACGGCCAGCTCGGGCTTTTCGTAGGTGGCGGGGTCGTTCAGGGCCGCCTCGAGGCGGCCGTGGTCCTCCATGGCCTTCTCGAGGTCGCTCTCGAGCTTGGCGTAGTCCTTCTTGAGCGGCTTGAGTTCGCGGTACAGGGCATTGCGCCGCTCGGCCTGACGCCGCTTCTCCTCCTTGCTCAACCGACGGGTTTCCGCAGGTTTCTCGTCAAGGGCCGGTGCTTCTTCCTGTCTCGCAGAGGACTTGCCGCTGCCCGCCCGCGCGGCCTCGGCCAGGCGTTGACGCCGTTTCTCGTCGTAATCCGCAAAGCCGCCGAGGTACTGTTCTATCCCCGAGGACGAGAGCTCCCAGACCTCCTCGGCCACTTCCGAGAGCAGGTAGCGGTCGTGCGCTACGAAAAGGAGCGTGCCTTCGTAGTCCTTGAGAGCGGCGATGAGTCCTTCGCGCGACTCGATGTCGAGGTGGTTGGTGGGTTCGTCGAGGATGAGCAGGTTCGGGTGTGCCAGAAAGAGGCTGGCCAGCAGCAGGCGGCTCTTTTCTCCGCCGGAAAGCCCGGAGACCTTGCGGTCGAAAAAGTCTTCGCCGAGCAGGAAAAGACCGAGGACGCCCATGAGCTGTTCCTCGGTGAGGTTCGGATCGCTCAGGCGGCGAATCTCGGACAGGGCGGTGCCGTCGAGGTTCAGAATCTCGTGCTGATGCTGGCTGAAGTAGCCGGGCTTTGTCTTGTTGCCGATCTTCACGTGCCCCTCATCCGGCGTCAGGTCGCCGGTGATGAGCTTGAGCAGGGTGGTCTTGCCCGCGCCGTTGGGAGCCATGAGGGCCACCTTGTGCCCGCGGTAGAGCTGGAAGTTCAGGCCGTCCCAGACGGACGGGTTGCTCTTGTCGTAGGCGAAGCGCAGATCCACACCCGCGATGGCGACCTTGTCGCCCCGGGCCGGCGCCGGGAGCTTGAAGGCGAGAGAGCGGCCCTTGACCCGCGTGGAAGAGCCCTGCTTCTTCATCTGATCAAGCTCTTCGGCCATTTTCTCGACCTTCTTGATCTTGCTTTGGGCCTGCGCGGCCTTGCGGGCCTTGACCCGGAAGCGGCTGATGTAGTTCTGCTCGTGCTCGATGCGCGCGGAGAGTTTCTCCATTTCCTTCTCGCGCTGGCGGGCGTCCTCCTCCTGCCATTCCAGAAAATCGTCGAAGTTGCCCTTGCGCAGCACGCTCCGCCTGCCGCCGAGGAACAGCACATGAGTGCCCACGCGGTTCAGGAAGACGCGGTCGTGCGCCACGAAGACAAGCGCGCCGCGGAAGTTGAGCAGATACTGCTCCAGCCATTCCACGGCTTCGAGGTCGAGGTGGTTGGTGGGTTCGTCCAGAAGCAGCACGTCCGCGCCCTGAAGCAGCACGCGGGCCAGCTTGGAGCGCTCACGCCAGCCGCCGGAGAGTTCCGCGAGACGTTTGAACAGGTCTTCCTCCGAAAACCCGAGCCCGGTGAGGATGGCCCGCGCCTTGTGTTCCGGGCTGTAGCCGTACTTCTCCTCGAACTCGGCCTGCTCGTGGGAGAGCTCGGTGATCCGGGCCTGATCGCCGTCGGCCACGGCCTTTTCCCAGCGTTCCCAGAACCCGCTCCATGACGGCAGGGCGTCCATGACCCACGCAAGCAGGTTGCGTTCGAGGTCGTCCCCGGAGAGCTCCTGCGCCACGTAGCCGATCTGTGCGCCGCGGTCGATGCTGACCGTGCCCGCGTCGTGGTCAGTGACCCCGGCGAGGATGCGCAGCAGCGTGGACTTGCCGCAGCCGTTGGGGCCGGTGACGGCCATGCGCACGCCCGGTCCGGCTTCAAAGGAGACGTCGGAGAAGACTTCTTCCCCGCCGAAGTGCATTGCGAGTGAATTGACGGTGATTTTCGACATGTGTTTACCTTCCGCAAGGGGGATATAACGGCAGCCGCGCGAAGGCAAGAGCAGCTTTGACTGCTGCGCATCCCGAGGGTATTCCGTTAGCCATGCGAACATGGCACGTCTATCTGGTCCGTTGCGTCGACGAGACTCTCTACTGCGGCATAACCACTGATCTGCAAAGGCGGCTGGCCGCGCACAACGACGGCTCGGGAGCCCGCTATACGCGCTCCCGCCTCCCTGTCGAACTGGTGCACAGCGTGGAGGTGCAGGGAAAGAGCGCGGCGCTACGACTGGAGATGGCCGTCAAAAAACGCCCCCGCCGAGAAAAAGAGGCGTTTCTCGCATCGCACGGGGCGTTTGAAGCGGAATAAATCTCGTTTTCTGCCGAGGAGCCTCTTTTGCTTGAATATTTACACCATAGAGAGTATGTAATGCTCGTTTGAAGAGGAGACCCTTCGATGGACGACGCAACACTATACATGCTTCTCGCATTGCTTTTCTTCGTGGAGATAGGCGTGCTGCTCGTCCAGTTCCAGACCTGTTCGGACCACGTTCGCCGCAAGCACACCTCGGTGAGGGCCAAGAAGAACAAGCTGGAGCTCAAGTCCGAGGTCCTCGAGCAGGACATCGAACGGCTCGAGACTCAGGTCGCCAACATCCGCTATCTCATGGAATCCTAGGCAGAGGGCATCCATGGTACCGCACCTGATCATATTCGGCATATCCCTGCTGCTCACCGCCTGGGCCCACCGCTCCATGATGAACGCCATGCGCCGCCGCATCCGCGCCCTTGCGGAAGAGGAGAGGGAGGTGGAAGAGCGCTATCTGCACCTGAGCCGTCGCAAGAAGCAGCTGCAGAACGAGCTCAAGGAGCTCAAGAACAGGGCCGTCCTCGCCCGCAAGGACATCAGCTTCGCGGAGCACCAGCCCGAGGAGAAGGAACCCATCAAGGACACGCCGCAGGACCGGAACGACCCCGACCTGCAGCGGGCCGCCGAATACATGATCAACAAGGGCCTGATCACCATCGACCAGAGCGAGCGGGCCATCAACAAGATGGAAGCCATGAACATGGATTATCTGGGAGTGTGCATCACGCTCGGGTACGTGGACATGGAGGCTGCCAAGGGCGTGGTCAAGGCCATAGGGCTTCACCACTCCACCCTTTCAACGGACAAGTAGGCGCTACAGGCTCAGGTCCGCGATGTCGATCATCTGCTCGGACAGCTCGTCCATGCAGCGTTCCAGATCACTCATCTTCAGGCCGAGTTCCTTCATGGCTTCGGGACGCAGATAGGCCGTCTGGTCGTCTCCAGACGTGCCGAATTCGAACAGCCTGACCATGAAATCACCGATGTGCACCACGCAGGCCACGGGCTTGTAGAACTCCGCAAGATGCGGGCTGTGGTGGCGGCTCATGGCCTCCCGGATGTTGCCGGGAAGGTGCCAGTGCCGGGCCAGCCACGCGTTGATGCGGTCGTGCCCGAACCCGAGCACGGCCTTCTCGGCGCGGAAATAGGTCAGGTCCCGCTCACGAACCGTTTCCAGAATGGTGTCGTGCAGCTCCGGCAGCTGGACCGCCGTGACGACCTTTCCGAGATCATGCAGCAGGCCGGCCACCGCGTATTCCTCCGGGTCCTCGAAGCCGGCGTTGCGCGCCACGATGTTCGAGGCGGTGGCAACGCCGAGGCTGTGTTCCCAGAGCCCTTTCATGGCGGCCACCATCATGTCGAACACCGAGGTGGAGATGATGATGCCGCGGATGACGTTGAACCCCAGCAGCACCAGCGCGTGCTGGATGGTGCCGATTCGTCCCGGAAAGCCGTAGATGGGCGAGTTGACCATCTTCAGGACTTTCGCGGACAGCACCTGATCGCGCGAGATGACCTTGGCGATGGCCTCGGTGGAGGCGTCCGGATCCTCAACGAGTCTGGAGACTTCGTCGAGAACGCCCGGGAGCGTGGGCAGGTCCTGTATGGAAAGGATCTCTCCTTTGACCGTGGTCTGAAGGTCTTCCATGCCTATTCCTCCCCGCCGTTGGCGGCTTCACCGGCGGTGCCGGGTTCCTCCACGAGCTTGTCGCGTTCCTGTTCGGCGCGCTGCCGGGCTGCCTGCTGCGCCGCCTTGAACCGGAAATACTCTTTCATGCGGTCACGCACGCGGGACATCCATTTGTCTTTGGAATAGTGGCGGAACAGGTGGTCCATGCGTGCCAGCCGTTCGTCGAACGCTGTGCCGCCGCCCGATCCGGCCATGTCCACGGGGTTGCCGTGCACCACGATCTTGTCGATCTTCATGCTGCCAAGCCGGTCGATGAGCGCCTCGGTGAGTTCCATGCCCTCGGCCATGACCGTGATGCCGCCGTCCTTGACCACGGGACGGGCCAGCTTCATGCCCGGCTTTGCCAGATCGGTGGGTATTTTCTGCATTCACGAGGCTCCTTGCTCAATGGATGGGAAAGATTCTACACGGATGCCGAACCGCGCTCAAGCCTCCCGGGCGGTGTACCACATGCCCGGCAGTTGGCGCAGCAGCCCCTTCATTTCCAGCATGATAAGCCCGGTACTCACCCGCGAGCTTTCCCACTGGAGCGCACGGGCTATCTCGTCGACATGCAGCCTGTCGGTGCCCACAAGCCGCTCGAACAGCACCAGCTCATCGCCCTCCAGGTCCGGAAGCGGCTCCTCAGGGAGGTATCTCGCCTTCTTTCCGGATTCCTTACGGATCTGTCCGAGGGGCGATGCTCTTTCAGGGACTTCCACGGCCACGTCCTGCTCCGTGACGGCGCGGTCTGCCGTGTTCGCAGACGCCAGCTCGAGACTGAACTGATAGCGCAGTTCCCGCACGATGTCTTCCGCGCCCTCCACCAGCGTCGCGCCCTGACGGATCAGCCGGTGGCAGCCGGTAAAGGTGGCGTGTCCCACCGGACCGGGCAGCGCAAAGACTTCGCGTCCCTGCTCCGCGGCGAGCCGGGCCGTGATCAGGCTGCCGCTCCTGCCGGACGCCTCGGCCACGAGCACGCCGAGGCTCAGGCCGCTGATGATGCGGTTGCGCGTGGGAAAATTTTTGGAATCGGGCCGCGTGCCGGGGGCGAACTCCGAAACCGCGCACCCTTTGCGGCTCACCGCCTTGAGCAGCTCCACGTTGCTGGCGGGGTACGGTACGTCAATACCCGTACCAAGGACCGCCACGGTGGAGCCCACGCCCTGCAAGGCCGCCTGATGCGCCTGTCTGTCGATGCCCGCGGCAAGCCCGGAAATCACCGTCACGCCGGCCTGCGACAGCTCTCGGGAGATGCGGTCCGCGGCTTCCAGGCCGAAGCGGGTGCACTCGCGCGCCCCGACCACTGCCACGGCAGGGGCCTTCAGAAGCGACGGGTCGCCGCGATAGTAGAAATAAGCCGGAGGGTCCGGGATGTCCTTGAGTCGCTGCGGATAGAGCGGGTCGTGCCACGAAATGACGCCGAGCTTGCGGTGCCGCGCGTCCCGGTACTCGTTCTCCGCCGCTTCCCGCCACGCTTCTTCGGCGCAGGCCTTGGCGACATGTCTGCCGGCCGCGCCGCGCTCGGACCAGCGAGCGGCGTCCTGAACCGCATCATAAGCGGTGGGGTAGGACTGGAGGATGGATTTCCACGTGCGAGCCCCAACGCCGGGAGTATGGCGCAGGGCGAGACAGGCAAAGTACTCCCGCTGGCGATCCATGGCTCATCAGGCGCCGATGGCGCGAAGACGCCTGCGGGCGACCTCGGCCTCGGAAGAGTCCGGATATTCCTGAACCAGCGTCTGCATGTAGAAGACCGCGTTGTCACGGTCGCCGGCCTTTTCATACGCCATGCCCGTCTTCAGCATGGCCGCCGGCACCTTGGAATGCTGCGGATATTTGATGGCCACCTCCTTGAACGTCAGGATGGCCTGAGCGAAGTCCTTTTCGGAATAGTACGTTTCGCCCTTCCAGTACATGGCGTTCCCGGCCAGCTTGTTGTCCGGGTACTTGGAAAGAAATGCGTCGAATCCTTCACGCGCTGCCGGAAATTTGCCATCGCGGTACATGTCGAGGGAAAGGTCGTACAGCCCCTGAGGCGTGTCCGGCATCTTCGGCCCCGGGACGTCTGCCCACGGTTTGGGCTCTGAACTCTCGGCTACCGCGTCGTCCTGCGCGTCCTGCCCGGCAGCCTCGCCCTGCTCCGCAGTCTCTGCCTTGCCTTCGGGGCTCACACTGGTCCACCCCTTGCCGTCTTCCTCCGGCTCGAGGTCCGTCACCCAGTCCTCGTCCTGTGATTTCTGCGCGTCCTGCCCCTGACCGGAAACCGCCGGGCCCTGTTCGGACATGTCGCCGCCCGCGACCCGTGTCAGGCGGTTTTCAAGGTCGTTCAGACGGTTTTCCATGCGTGCCTGAAATTCCTGCTGGCTGCGCATCTGTTCCTTCTGGTTTTCGCGAAAGTCGAGAAAGCTCTCTTCAAGGCTGCGCATGCGCCACTCCATGCTGGCGTTGTCCGTCCGTGTGGTACTGGCGGTGGTCACGCATCCGGCGAGGCATATGCTCAGAAGGATCGCAAGGGCAAGGATTCGGTGTTTCATCCGGAGCTCCGTTTGAATGACAGGCAAAGGTTTTTCAATCTTTAGTTGATACGGGATTATTTTGCAAGGAATGCCGCATGCCCCCGCCTTGCCTCGACAGCGGATTTGAGGCACAACACCGTCGCGGGGGGCGTTCGCACGTTCGCCGCTCATTTCATCCCCACGGAGACCATCGACATGAACGCAACCGAACTCATGGCTACAGCCGCAAAGATGAGCCTGCCGGCTCTCGCCGACCTCATCGGCTTCGCGGCCCTCGGCGCCGTCGTTGTCGCCGCAATCTGCGAATGGACCGCCCGCATCGGCAAACGAGTCCTGCTTGACAAATACGCCCAGCAGACCGCGACCATGGCGCTCAAGCTCGCCCTGCTCGCCGTCCTCGGCATGGGCATGAGCGCCTTCCCAGCCCTGCAGCGGTTCCCCGGACTCAAGCAGTGGCTGGCACACCCGGACTCCCCCGTGACCCACGTCTTCATTCTCTGCGCGGCCAGTGTCCTGCTGCTCGCCCTCTGGGCACCACTCTGGAAAAAAATGCGCAAACAGAAAGGCGCACACTCCGCCCTGGGACTGCTGGCTGCCGTCGCCTCCCTCGCAACCATCACCGCCGGGACCATCGGGGCCGTCCAGCTGCTCCCCGCCCTGCGCGCGGAAACCGCCCCGCAGTGGCCCGCAGCTCTCGATCCCTTTACCGCCGCCATCACTGCCCAGTACCTCCTGGCCGCCATGGCCTCCGGTGCCGGACTGAGCCTCGCCTACCTCGTCATGCGACGCAACAAGGACGACTTCGGACGCGACTACTACCGCTTCGGACTCAGTCGCGCCGCCCTCTGGGCCTTCGTCCCCATGACCCTGCAGCTCGGCACCCAGGGATGGCTCTTCACAACACTGCCCGAGCAAGTCAGGACCATGGTCACCCAAGGGCCGCTCGGCATCCTCTGGGCCGTGGCCGTCGCCGCGTCCGTGGCCTGCATCGCCCTCTGGGCCCCCATGTGGAAAAGCGAATCGCCCCTGCGCCTCAAATGGGCCGCCTTCCTCGGAGCGCTGCTCCTCTGGATCATGCACACCGCCAATATCGTACTGTTTCTCAACCTCACGGCTCTGGCCTAACGGACATCCCGAATTCATAAGAGCCCGGTTCCAGTTCGCTGGCACCGGGCTCTTTTTTTCGGGGCCTCCGGCGGCTCAAGAACCCTTTTGCAAAAGGGTTCTTGAGAATCTCCCAAAATCATCTGGCTTGCCAAGCCGCTTTGACGCTTTCCGAAAGCCCAAGCGCGTTGACGGCTTGGCTGGGGGCGAACGGCGGTTGCTGGTTCTGAGGGACAGAAAGGCTCGGGCAGTACCGGGCTGTCGATTCAAGAGATTCATGCACAAATCATACGTCAGCCAACATCATTTGGCTGGGTGTGAGTGGCGGTTGCTGGTTCTGAGGACAGAAAAGGCTCGGGCAGTTCCGGGCAAGTCATTCAAGAAGTTCACACATGAATCCCCGTCAGCGGGGTTGCAGCTGCTGGGTTTACGCGGCCGCACAGCCCGCGTCCGAGCTGCAACCCCGCTGACAACGCAGGGTTTCCAAAGGGGGCCCGCCCCTTTGGTCCGCCTGAAGGGCCCGCCGGAGGCAAAAAAAGGGCATCCCGAGTGGGATGCCCTTTTGATTGTCGTGCCGGGGGGGTTATTTCTTGGCTTCGCGGGCTTTTCTGAGCCAGTCGTACCACTTGTCGAGGTTGTCTCCGTTTCTGCAGGAGATGGGGAACACCTCGATGTCGGCGTTGAGTTTGCGGGCGTGGGCGCTGGCGCTGTCGAGGTCGAAGTCGACGTAGGGGAGCAGGTCGACCTTGTTGAGCAGCATGACCGCGGAGATGTGAAACATGAAGGGATATTTTTCCGGCTTGTCGTCGCCTTCGGTGACGGAAAGCAGGGTGATCTTATGGTCTTCGCCCACATCGAATTCTGCGGGGCAGACGAGGTTGCCCACGTTCTCCACGAAGAGGATGTCGAGTCCGTCAAGGTCGATCTGCTTGATGGATTCCAGAATCTGGCTGGAGTCGAGGTGGCAGCTGCCTTCGGTGTTGATCTGGACGGCCTGCGCGCCGGTGGCTTCAACGCGTTTCGCGTCGTTGTCGGTCTGGAGGTCGCCTTCGACGACGGCCATCTTGAACTCGTCGCGCAGGTCTGTGAGCGTGCGTTCGAGCAGGCTGGTCTTGCCTGCTCCGGGAGAGCTCATGAGGTTGAGGCAGAGGATCTTCTTCTCTTTGTAGATTTCCTTGAGCTGGTCGGAAATCTTGTCATTTGCTTCGAGCACGTCGCGTACTATGGGAATTTCGCTGCTCATGGAATGCTCCTTGTGAATCCCGGCCCCTACTCTTCGGGGTCGGCGGGTTCGATACTGTCGATGTAGAGTTCCTTGCCTTCAAGGACGTTGTGGCCGAGCACTTCCTCGCAGCTCGGGCAGGGCATGTAGCGGCTGTGGTCGGGGGTGAATTCCGTCCCGCATTTGCCGCACGACACCTTGAGCGGAATCTCGACTATTTCGAGCGTGGCTCCGTCGAACTCCTTTGTGCCGGGAGTCAGCGCTTCCCACGCAAACTCCATGGCTTCGGTCACGACGCCGGCGAGCTGGCCGTTCTTGATGACCACCCTCTTGAGGCGGCCGATGTCCCTGTTGGTCATTTCATCCCGGAGTATGTCCAGAATGTTTTGTACTATCGACATTTCATGCATGGCTCATGGGCATACCGCAAATCGGAAACGGCGGCAAGGAACTCGTGAAGATAACACGCTCCCGGAAAGGTATGCAAAAAGGCCCGGTTCCGAATCGGAGCCGGGCCTTGAAGTGCGTTTGCGGGGGCGCGTTTAGCGGGCGATCATGTTGCGCAGGGTGTCCACGCAGTTTTCGCAGCTGTGGCCCATGTCGCCGAGGCATTCGCAGAAGTGGATGAGCTGGTAGATGTCTTTGAAGTCCATGTCGGAGTTGTAGATCTTCTTGACCAGTTCGTTGGTGCTTTTGCGGATGCTCTCGCGTTCCTTGCGGACCTTGCGGTAGGTCTCCTTGGTGCCTTCGCGGTCGATGGTCTCGCCGTAGACGAGGTCGATGGTCGACTTGAGGGCCGGCCCGAGGAGTTCGGTGGCGGTCCGTACGCTGTCGAGCAGGTTGATGATGTCCTTCTGCATGTCCGTCGGCACGTCCACGGGACGCATGCCGAGCCAGTGCAGGGCGTCCTGCGCGGCGTCGAGGATGTTGTCCTGAAACTTGGTGTAGTTCAGGAAGAGCGTCTTATCCACGGCCATGTAAAGGCCCTTGGGGAGGTGGTTGCGGATGTTGCGCTTGATCTTGTCCGCGTGGCTCTCGATTTTGTCGATGGCGTTCTTGAGTTCCTTGAACTCGCGGCACACGCCGCCGGAAACGTAGCATTCCAGCGAATCGTCGATGGCGCCGATGCATTCGGCGATCTTGTCGTAGTGCTCGACAAGGCCGTCCATGGGGTCGCGACGGGCAAGCAGCCCGAAGAAAGGCAGTCTCAGGTACATGGTTCCTCCATTAATCCATCATGCTAATAGCATATGGCCTTTAACAGTTCAAAGATAACAATGGAGGTCACGGCGGCAATGGGAACCGTGAGCACCCAGTAGAGTACGATCTTGCCGAGCACGCGGAAGTCCACCGCGCGGAAGCCACGGGCCATGCCCACGCCGACGACCGCGCCGACGGCGGCGTGCGTGGTGGAAACGGGCAGCCCCATGTTGGAGGCCACCAGCACGGTGCTGGCTGCGCCGAAGTCCACGGCGAAACCGCGGGTGTTGGTCAGCTGGGTGATGCGACCGCCCACGGTGGCCATTACCTTGTGGCCGAGCAGGCCGATACCCACGGCGATGCCGATGCCGCCGAGGATGAGCATGCTTATGGGCACGTCGGCCTGTGCCAGCAGCTGGTGCTCGCGGGAGATGAGGTAGATGGCGGCCACGGGACCGATGGCGTTGGCAACGTCGTTGGCGCCCTGGGAGAGCGCCACGTAACAGGAGGTGCCGACCTGCATCTTGCGGAAGACGGTCTCGACGGTCTCGGGGCCTTCCTCGGCGTCACGCACCAGCCGGGACACTATCCACCATGCCACGCAGTAGACTGCGCCGGCCACGGCTGCGGCCACGAGCAGGGATACGGCCCAGGGCAGGTTGAGATCCTTGCCAACCGGGGTCTTGTAGAGGAAGGAGAGCATGATCAGCGCCACGGTCAGGGCTATCCAGAAGGGCGCCCATTTCTTGGCCTGACGGATGAAGTGTTTTTTGTAGAGGATCTTTCGTCGTATGCTGGTGAAGACGAAATAGCCGATAGCGGATGCGAAGAACGGCGAGATGATCCACGAGAGGACGATGCCGCCCATCTTGAGCCAGTTCACCACGTCCGCGCCGCCGGCCACCATGCCGAAGCCCATGATGGCCCCGACTATCGAGTGTGTCGACGAGACGGGTAGTGATGTGAGCGTGGCTATGAGCACCCATATCCCGGCCGCAAGCAGTGCGGCGAACATCCCTATCATGATGATCTTGGGGTCGGATATGGATGAGGGGTTGATGATGCCCTTGGAAACGGTGGCGGTCACGTGGGATCCGAGGAAGACGGCCCCCACGAAGTTGAGGATACCGGCGATGAAGACCGCCTGCCGCACCGAGATGGCCTTGGCTCCCACGGCGGACGCCATGGAGTTGGCGACGTCGTTGGCGCCAAGGTTGAATGCCATCATGAACCCGGCGCCCAGCGACAGGTAGAAGAATACGTCGTAAATGTCCATTTTTCCCCCCCTCCGGCCTTGGAGGGTCACGTTCGTTAGTTTTCTCCGGCGGCGTCGAGACTGAAGCAGAACCTCGCTCCGCTGCCGTCCCTTCCCGCTCCGTCATGCCAAATCTCGCCGCCGAAGTTGCTGACTATCCGGCGGCATATGGCCAGGCCGAGTCCCGCTCCGCCTTGGCCGTCGATGGTGTTCTCGTCCACTCTGTAGAAGCGTTCGAACACCTTGTCGCTGTGTTCCCTTGCCACGCCCGGCCCCTGATCCTCGACGCAGAAGCGCACCTTGCCGTTCCGTTCAGCGGCGTATATCCGGATCTCGCCGCCTTCGGGGCTGAACTTGACGGCGTTCTGGATCAGGTTGTGGAAGACGTGGAGCAGACCTTCCTCGTCACCGAGGACCGCCAGCTGTCCCTCTTCGGCCTCGGTGCGAATGGTCACATCCTTGTCGGAAGCCAGCGGAGTGACGTCCACAACCGCCTGAGCAAGGGCCTCGCGGCCCGATACCGCGCTCATGCGGAACGCCTTGCCGATCTGTTCGGACTTGGCCAGTGCCAACATGCTGGAGATGACCTGACTCATGTGGTTGGCGTTCTTGACGATGATCTCGAGGAATCCGCGCGCGCCCTCGAAGTCTCTGGGCGGGCTGTCCAGCAGGGTTTCCGAGTAGCCCTTGATGCTGGTCAGCGGCGTGCGCAGCTGATGGGAGGCGTTGGCCACGAAGTCCTTGAGGGCTTTTTCCGAGCGCTTCATGGCGGTGATGTCGTGGAAGACGAGGATGATCTTGCGGCCACCGTCGTGGTCCGTGTACGGGACCGCGCTGACCTCGACCACGCGGTTGTCGAGCAGGTCGATAATCCTTGGCTCCATGTCCTCTTCGGTGGCGGTGTCGGATAAGAGGCTGTCCACGAGGTTCTGGACCTCGTAGCGTCGCGTCACCTCGATGGGGGTCCTTCCGCGGGCCGTGGCGGGCATGGAGATCATTCCGTCCAGCGCCGAGTTGTAGGACTCCACGCGGCCGTGCGCGTCAAGCGTCATGACGCCTTCGGTCATGCCTTCGAACATGGCGCGCAGCTGTCCTTTCTGGTCCTCGATGGTGCGGATGTGCCGCTCGATCTTCTTGGCCATGGCGTTGACCGACTGGGCCAGCGGATAGAACTCGCCGCCGGGGATGACGCGGATGCGCTGGGAGTAGTTCCCGTCCCCGATCTGTCTCGCCACGTCCGAGAAGGCCTTGATGGAGC
Organism: Pseudodesulfovibrio halophilus DSM 5663; assembly: GCF_059568665.1. Taxonomy (NCBI): domain Bacteria; kingdom Pseudomonadati; phylum Thermodesulfobacteriota; class Desulfovibrionia; order Desulfovibrionales; family Desulfovibrionaceae; genus Pseudodesulfovibrio; species Pseudodesulfovibrio halophilus. Next base: position 324,349 of record NZ_JCANTV010000008.1, read on the forward strand.
CGCTCATGACGCGCGAGAGCAGGGCCGCCAGTCCGGTGGCGGCGACCATGGTCAGCAGCATGAGCCAGAAAAAGTTCTCCCTGAGATCGCCCACGCGCTCACGCACCTGGGAGAACGGCGTGGCCACGCGCAGCACGCCTTCGGGCAGCCCCCCGGTAGCGGGCATGTTCCAGGCCACATACATCATTTCCTGATCCAGCGTGGCTGAGCGGCGGTGGTCCATGCCCTTGCCGGCGTGCAGGGCGTTGAGCACCTCGGGCCTGTGCCCGTGGTCTTCCAGTCCGTCCAGCGCGCTGAAGGGCACTTCGGAGTCGGCAAGGACCCTGCCGTCGTGGATGTAGGTGATTCTGACCCCGAGACGACCGCCGACCTGCGTGATCCATTCGTCGAATTCAAGGCGGGATTCGAAGGGCCGGTGGTCGAGGGCGAGCCAACGCACGGTCTGCAGCTGGCGCCACGAACGCTCTTCGGTATCCTCCGTGAGATCGGAGCCCACAAGGAGGGTGCTGTAGTAAAATACAACACCCATCGCCGCCAACAGGAGAGCCCCGCCCCAAAGAAGGACCCTCATCCGGAAGGACTTAAGTATCATGTTCTGATTTCCTCTCAGGTTCCAGCGTCCGTGGACGCGCGAGAACTAGCACAAATGGCCGCCCCATGGAATATGCTTTTGTTACAATCACGTTACACGGAGAAAAGCTGTTTCATTCTGAGCTCTTTCGAGGGAAATGTTTTTCGCGAAGCGCAAAAAAGGGCCGGAAAATCTTGGATTCTCCGACCCGAAAGGCGATTTCGTGGGGGTTAGTGCTCCGAGGTCATGATGAAGTCATTGTCCCGTGCCGCGGTGTGGCAGCTGATGCAACCCTGCGGACGTCCGGACACGAGCACCTCACCCTTGGGACCGTATTTGACCCAGAACCAGTCTCCGGCGGCAGGATTGTATCCGTCCACCTTGTACATGACGGTGATGGCGTTGAGGGTTTTCCCTTCGCCGAAGTTCTCCTTGACGATGACGGCGCCGTCGTCCTTGGGGTGTCCTGCCGAACCGGCCTGTTCGTTGACGTAGACAATGTGCCACTGGCCGTGGGGGGCGTTGCCTTCCTGCATTCCCCGGTGGTCTGGGAACTGCCCCCATTCCGTATAGGGGTCGTCCACCGCGATCCTGTTCCAGAGTGCTTCCGGGTCCGGATTGGAAGCGCTCCCCGCCATGGCCGCAGCGCTCACGGCCAGGAGCAGAAGCGTGCCGAGCAAAACCTGTTTCATGGCAACCTCCGAGTTTGCGAGATGCTAGCACCAAACGTCGGCTGTTGCCAGAGCCGCGGCGTTATTCTCCATGCGATTTTTCGCGTGGCGGGCGCAAAAAAGAGGGGCGCTTCCTGCTGGAAACGCCCCGGGTGCCGACTGCGGCAAATACTATTTCTTGGAATCCCCGACCTTTCGGATCTCGCCATAGCCGGGATTGAGCGACCGGATGTGCCGTTCCAGCTGCAATTCCATCTCGAGGTAGTTGTCGCCGGTGGACACGATGGTTTCCGAGTCGCCTTTGACGATCACGAACTGGTACATGCTGCTATCCTCTCATCGATTGTTATTTGAAGAGATACCTTTTACCCGAGGTCGGCCTGATCGGCAAGCTCGTCCTCTTCCGGGGCGCCGAGCGCCTGCACGGTGGATGCGGCCCTGACTTCCGGCTTCTTTTCGGCGGTCATGGCGATGTCTCCCTGAAGGAAGGCGCCCTTTTCCATAACCAGAGCCGGAGTGGACAGGCTGCCGCTGAGGCTGGAGCCTTTCTGGAGAATGGTCCTGCCGCCGACGATCACGTCGCCCTCGATCTTGCCGCTTGAGGCGAGGTGCCCGACGTTGACGGTGCCCTGAATATACGCTTCGGGCCCGAGTACGAGCGTGCCTTCGGTGGCGATCTCACCATGAAAGATACCGTCGATGCGGACGGTGCCCACGAAGTGCAGCTTGCCGCGGTATTCGGTGCCCACGCCGAGAAACGCGTTGAGCTCCGAAGAGTCGCCCTGTGCGGATGATTTGCTGAAAATGCCCATTGAACCTCACGAACTGTCTTTGCGCGCCTCGAAGCAGTGAAACGTGCCGATGGGCCATATACCGTTCCGGGCAGTCGAACGCCACAAATTTTTTTCTCATTTATAACAGAACCGCCGCGGACGCGTCGACTCCGAAAACGGGGAACCGGGTACGGTCCGTCCCCCATGCGCTCCTTGCGGGGAAGGGGGCGGCCGACATTCTATCCGCATTGTCCTTTATGCGAAAAACGGCTACGTTAAGATATCTTGGCAAAGTGGTATGGTTCTCTATTTTCGGGGTGAATACACGCATGATGACCGAGAGAAAGATTCAGAACATCAAGACCTACCACAAGGGACAGGTCATTTTTCAGGAAGGCCAGCAGGGCACCTACGCCTACATGATCAAGAAGGGCTCGGTGACGCTGTACCGGACCGTGGACAACCGCAAGGTGGTTCTGGACCGTCTCGGCAAGGGCGAGATCTTCGGGGAAATGGGCGCGCTGGCGGAACAGGCGCGCTCTGCCAGCGCCGAGGCCGCGGAGTACTGCGAGCTCATGGTGCTCACCCGGCAGCAGGTCACGGGCATGCTCGAGCGCAGCCCCAAGACCGTCAAGCATCTGGTGAACCTCCTGCTCAAACGGCTGCGCAAGGCCAACAGCGCGGGCGGCGCCAGAACCGGTACCGACACCTTTCTGGCTATCTGCCGAATTCTCGAAATGTCGTGGGCAACGCACAGCAACCTGCCCCCGGCGCAGGCCAAGCGCATCCCCAACCACACCATGGGGCTGCCGGTCCGCGAACTCGCCCGCACCTGCAAGACGGTGCTGCTCACCACCGAGGCCGAGCTGCAACAGGTGCTGGAAAAGCTGCGCACGCTCAAGATCATCGAAATCAACGCCACGGGCACGGGCAAGGCCTTTGCGGACCGCTACGTGCGCATCACCTCGCCGGAGACTTTTCTCGAGGTCGCCGGAAACCTCGCCAAGCAGCTCGGCCCCGAGGCCGCCTGTTCGGACCTCGAGTTCATGGACATCTTCGACTTTGCCGAGGCCGTGAACGCCTCGCCCGAAGTCATCTACAAGAAAATGGCCGCAGGGGAGATCCCCGAGTCGCTGTTTCTGTTCCACAAGGCCAACACCATGGCCTGGGCCGAACAGCAGGAGGAGGGCTTCTTCAGGAAGGTCAAGCGCAAGCGCAAGAAGATCGAGGACCTCGAGGACGTCAACGACATCGTCTTCGTGGACAACGCCACGCTCAAGGACGTGTTCGCCAAGCTCGGGTACTACAAGCTGGGCATCCTGATGAGCGTCGCGGAAGAGGACGCGCGAAAAAAGATCGTGAGCAACCTCGCACGCAAGATCGCGGCGATCGTTCAGGAAGAGGCGGAGAATCGCGAGAACGTGGACGAGGCCGAGGCGCAGGACGTGCAGGATGAGCTCGTTTCGCTCGTCAAGGCCGCAAAGGGGGTCTCCCAGTAGTGAACGTCGCAACCATTTTCGGCATCATCACCGGCATCGCCGTGCTCTGCGGCGCGACGTGGGTCGCCACGGACTCGGTGGAGGTCTTCATCAACCTCCCCGGACTGGCAATCGTCTTGGGCGGCACCATCGCGGCCACTTTCATCTGCTACCCGCTCAAGGAAGTCATGCGCGTCTTCGGCCTGTTCATGACCGCCTTCCGGGCCGAGGAGCTGCCCATCGGCAACTACATCAAGGTGCTGGTGCAGATTTCCAAGGATTCCTCCTACAAGGGCGAGGAGTATCTGGAACAGTCCATCAAGAAGATCGAGAACGAATTTCTGCGCGACGGGCTCCAGATGCTGGTGGACGGCTACAGCCGCGACGAACTCAAGGAAATCCTCGACACGCGCATTCAGCAGTATCACGAGCAGGAGACCTACGCCACGGGCATCTACCGGACCATGGCGACGCTCTCGCCCGCCTTCGGCATCATCGGCACGCTCATCGGGCTCATCGCCATGATGCAGGGGCTCGGCGGGGACATCACCCGCATCGGCCCCGCCATGGCCACGGCGCTGACCACCACGCTCTACGGCGTGCTCTTCGCCAACCTGCTCTACCTGCCCATCGCCACCAAGGTGGAGCGGCGGGTGGAGGAGCGCACCATCCTCATGAACGTCATCCGGGACGGCATCCTGTTCATCAAGGAAAAGACGCCGCCCGCCATCGTCATGGACAAGCTCAAGGGCTACCTGCCGCCGCGCAAGTGGTCCTCCGTGAGCGCACGCTAGGAGGAAGGGGAGCCGTGAATCCGCTACCGCCGCGCAAGAAGCACCGTGGACCGGACAACAGCACCTGGGCGCTGTCGTTCGCGGACATGATGATGCTCCTCATGTGCTTCTTCGTGGTCATGCTGGGCATCGCCAAGGTGGACCAGAGCCGGTACGAAGCGGTTTCCGACATTCTGGCCGAAGCCATGAAGGGCAAGGATGCGCCGAGCCGCGTCATGGAGGGCGACCCTCAGTCCAGCCGGTTCCCGGTGGAAGGCAGGGGGAAGAATCTTTTCGAACTGCAGCTGGAGCTCGCCAAGCTCATCGACCAGGACGCGGACACCGTCTCCCTGCGCATGCGGCCCGACGCGGTGGCCATCAGCCTGCCCTCCACGGTGTTCTTCCGCATCGGCGAGGCCGGGCTGACCGCAAAGGCGCGCGAAATCCTCTCGCGCATCGTCGCGCCCCTGACTGGCCACGGCTACCGGCTGACCATCGAAGGCCACACCGACGACATCCCCATCCGTTCGGCGCGCTACCCCTCCAACTGGGAGCTTTCGTCGGCGCGCGCCGCGTCCGTGGCCCGCTATTTCATCGGTGAGGGGTTCCCTAAGGGCGAGATAGAGATCAAGGGGCTTGCGGATACAAAACCGCTTGTTCCCAACCGCGACGAGAACGGCAATCCACTCGTGGAGAACCAGTCCCGGAACCGTCGCGTGACCATTCTGGTTCGTCCTGCCTCCTAGCTTTTCGTCATTTGAGTCACCCGCCCGGCAGATCGCGGGCCCTGGGCTGCCGTTGCAGGGAACCCAGATAGATGCCGCAGAGCGCCAGCGCCACGCCGGAGAGTTCCACCGGGTCTACCGGTTTTGCGAAGAAGAGAATATCCCACAGAAACGACAGCACCGGCTGGAGCAGAAGCACGAGCCCGGCGAGCGAGGCGCGCACCGTATCCAGCCCGCGACTGATGAGCAGCCAACCGCCGCATTGGCAGAGAACGCCGAGTGAGAGCATGGATGACCACGCGGCCATGTCCGGCAGCGCGAAGGAGCCGCCGCCGATCAGGTTGGCCGCCCCGCAGGCCGCCGCGGTCCAGAGGGTGATGGCGGCCACGCTGGCGAGGGCGTCGCCGGTGCGGGCCACGAGGCGTTTCAGGGACAGGATGTAGGCGGCGTAGAACAGTCCCGTCGCCACGCCGTAGAGCACCCCTTTCTGGAAGGTCTCGCCGCCGAGGTCCCATTGCGGGCCGACCGTGAGATAGACGCCGCCGAGGGCCAGAATGAGCGCGCCCCCGAATCGGAAGCCGGGCCGCTCTCCGAGGATGATGACGGAGAACACGGCGATGAAGACCGCCTGAAGGTTGCCCAGCATGGTTGCCAGCCCCGGCCCCACCGCGAGGATGGCCCTGTGCCAGCAGAGGAAGTCGCCTGTCAGAAAGAATGCCGCAATGAGGGAGGCGGGCAGGACCGTCTTGAGCGTGCCGAGCCTCCCCTTGGCCGCCAGCAGTCCGACCATGGTGATGCCGCCGAAGAGCATCCGATAGAACGCGGAAGCGTCGGCCGAGATGCCGGCTGAAGTGACGAAGACGGCGGCAAAGCTGATGACCACCGCGCCAAGCGCGAGCGAGCCCATCTAGATCGCCACCGGAAGCCTGCGGCCGAGCCGGATGCCGTCCATGCCGACTTCGGCCTCGAACGGCCACGCCTCCACGCCTTTTTGCAGTGCCTTGGCGAACAGGTTCGCATACTCCGGGTCGATGAAGTCGGCGGGGCCGAAGCAGTCGCCGTCGGGCCGCTGCACGAGAAAGAAGAGCGCGACGCGGTCTCCCTGCTCGGCAAGGGCCATGAGCTCGTTCAGGTGTTTCCTGCCGCGCTCGGTGGCGGCATCGGGAAAGCAGGCTCGGCAGTCCTCAACCATGGTGACGTTCTTGCATTCCACCCACAGCACGCCCCGGGGCCCTTCAAGGCGGGCGTCCAGACGGCTGCTTCCGGTCTTGGCCTCGCTGCGGAACTCGGTGTAGCCTTCGGTGTCCGGCAGTTGTCCGGCTTCGAACGCCGCGCGGACCATCCTGTTCGGGGTGGAGGTGTTGACACCGACCCAGAAATCGTCAAACTGCACGGCCTCGAGGGTCCATTTGAGTTTCCGGTTCGGATTGGCGGCGGGAGAGAGGAGCACGGTCCTGCCTTCCCGAAGAAGCCCCATCATGGAGCCGGTGTTGTTGGTGTGGGCGGCGATGCGGCCGTCGGCGCCCTGCGCGTTCACCGTGAAGCGCTTGCGGCGGTCGATGAAGTCGGCCCGGATGCATCCCTCGGGATATGGCAGAAAGGCGCTCGTCATTCTCTATACTCCTGTGGCTTGCGGCCGGAGAATAGGGTATGATGAGCATCTTCGGCAAGAGAAGCCGAGAGGGACGGACGTTTTTCCCAACCGAAAGGCGAACCTATGGCATGGCGAACGATTGATGAAATACAGCCGGGCATGCTGCTCGAACGTGATCTGGTGACACCGCAGGGGCGCAGACTCCTGCGGGCCGGGGCGTCGCTGACCGGCTCAAGCATAGCCACGGCCGTTGCCGCAGGAATCTCGCGGGTGGATGTGCGCGACGACTCTTCCGACATCCCACCGGAGGCTCTCGACGCAGCGAGAGAGCTTGCCCGCAAAAAGTTTCTCCTGACCAACCACCGCCACTCCGCCGTGAGAGAAGCCGCCAGAGCCTTCGTGAAGGTCGCGGCAACCCGCTACAGCCCGGATCAGCTCAGGGAGATGGTGAAAAGCTACGATCCCGCCCCAGAGCTGAAGGTCGAGTCCGCGGGGCCGCTGGACCCGGCGGAGCTGGTTCAGGGCGAAGTGCGGCTGGCGAGCCTGCCCGCCATCTTTTTCGAAATAAGCGAAGCGCTGAACGATCCGCGCAGCTCCGCGTCGTACATGGCGGACATCATCAGCAAGGACGTGGCGGTCTCGGCGAGGTTGCTGCGCATGGTCAACACGCCGTTCTACGGATTCCCCGGGCGCATTGACTCCCTTACCCGGGCGGTGACCATCGTCGGGGCGGAGCAGCTTGTCGGGCTGGCGCAGGGCATCTCCGTCATCACCGCCTTCGAGGGAATCCCCGAGGACATACTGAATCTTCAGGGCTTCTGGTTGCACAGCATCATGTGCGGCACGATCGCGCGCCTGCTCGCAAGCCACCACGGCATAGCCAACGACGAGCGTTTCTTCGTGGCCGGGCTGCTGCACGACATCGGCAGGCTGGTGGTGCTTCGCAATCTGCCCGAACGGGCGCTGGAGCCGCTTCAGGCGTGTCGTGTTAAGCCGCAGTCCGTGTCGCAGGCGGAGATGACCCTCTGGGGAACGACGCACGCGGAAATCGGAGCCGAGCTTTTGCGCGCGTGGAAGCTGCCGCGGTTTCTGGAGCACCTGCTGCGTCACCACCACGGCCCGTCGGCGTCGCCGGTGATGCTGGAGACGGCCATCGTCCACGCCGCGGACTTCATGGCCAACGCTCTGTACACCGCTCGCAGCGGCGACCTCTATGTCCCCAGGCTGGACAAGGCCGCGTGGGAACTGCTGGGGGTGGCCCCGGCTCAATTCGGAAGCCTCGCGCTGGAGGCCGAGAACCAGGCTCACCGCATCATGGAAGCGTTCTTCGACGGGACCACGCAGTAAGCAGCGCTATTTTTTCTTTCGGGCCGCCTCACGGATCTGATCCCCTTCGCCCGGATAGACCTCACGCTCTTCCGGCGGGGTGAATCGCTCGGGTTCGGGCCAGCGTCCCGGCACCGGGTCCGCGCCTTCGCGCGCCAGCGGGGTGGGGTCGCTGTCCACCATGACCGGCGTGCTGCGGATGTCCACATCGGGCACGGTAACGCTGAATTCGATGGCGATCCCGTTGGGGTCGAAGGTGTATATGGAATGGATGAAGCCGTGGTCCACGGCTTCGGAGACCCAGATGTCCGCGGCTTCAAGCCGGTCCCTGAGTTCCCATAGTTCATCCTGCGAGGCCAGTTCGAAAGAGACATGGTCGAAGCAGGCCGGGCCTTTCACCGGGACGCCGTGGTCCTTCTCAGGACAGTTGTCCAGCTCGGGCCACTCGAAGAAGGCGATCATGTCGTGCCGGGTCAGCTCGAAGAAGTAATGCCGGTAGCCCGGATGCCCCAGCCCCGTGACCAGCCGGCAACCGAGAAGGTCGCGCCAGAAGGCGATGGTCCTGTCCATGTCCGCCGTGACCATTGCCATGTGATTTATGCCCGTGAATCGTGCCATGGTACCTCCAGCCACCAACAATAAGCACCTTTGCCGGTTTGGCAACAGGGTTATTATCACGGCGTTGCGAGCATGGGCGCGAGTGTGCTACCAATGCTCTATCGGAGGAAGAATGTCCCGAATCAGCCTTGCGTTCGCGCTGGTCCTTTTTCTGTCCGCCGCGGCCTTCGCAGAGCCGCTGAAGATCGTCACGCTGTCCTATCCGCCTTATGAATACATGGAGGACGGGGAGGTGAAGGGCGTTGCGACCCGCGTGGTGCGCGAGGTGTTCCAGCGGATGGATGTGGAAATAGAGATCGAACTCATGGCGTGGGCCGACGCCCTCGACGCCGTCAGGGTCGGAGAGGCGGATGCCATCTACACCGCCTTCAGGACGCCGGAGCGCGAGGAGTATCTCGTCTACCCGAACACAGAGCTGGTGGGTCAGATGACCTCTCTCTTCGTGCGCGAAGGGTCGGCCATCGACTACAACGGTGATCTGGTGCCCCTGGCCAAGTACACGTTCGGCGTGGTCGAACAGGTCAGCTACGGCAGCTTCTTCGACGCCGCTGTCGAGCACGGGATAATCGACAAGCTCATCGTCTCCCGAAACGGGGAGCAGTCGGTGCGGCGGTTCCTTGCCGGAGAGTCGGACATCCTCGTCTCGAACTGGCTCGAGGCGTGGACCATCCTCGCTGAAATGGGGAGGAAGGACGGCGTGCGGGCGCTGTCGCCGCCGCTTCAGAACGTGCCGAGCTATCTGGCGTTTTCCAAGAAGTCCGAGCACCTTGATCTGGTGCGCAGTTTCGAGACCGCCTTGAGCGAGATTCGCATCGACGGCACCTACGGCAAGCTCTTCAAGCTCAACTGATCCCGGCCAGCCTCCCGCCGGCCAGCTCCACGGTGCGCTGCGCCCTGCATGCGTAGTCCGCCTCGTGCGTCACCATCACCACGCTCAGTCCGGTCCCGGGCAGAGACTCCAGCAGCTCCATGATGCCGTCCCCGGTCTTGCGGTCGAGGCTTCCGGTGGGTTCGTCGGCGAACAGCACGGACGCCTTCTTGGCCAAGCCACGGGCTATGGCCACACGCTGACACTCCCCGCCGGAGAGCTCTCCGGGCAGCCGGTGTCCTTTGCCGTCGAGCCCCACGCGCGCCAGACACTCCCGGGCGGTCTCCGTCTGATCTGCGGAGACGGGGCGCAGACCGCGCATTGCGGGCAGCAGCACGTTCTCCTCCGCCGTGAGGTAGGGCAGGAGGTGATGCGCCTGAAAGATCATGGCGAATCCGGTTGCCCTGAGGCGGTCGAGTTCCCGGTTTCCCTGCGCGGTGATGTCCTTGCCCTCGAAATGCAACGATCCGCCGTCGGGTCGCATGATGCCGGACAGGATGTTGAGCAGGGTGGACTTGCCCGACCCGGAGCGGCCGGTGATGGCAACGAACTCGCCGCGGTCCACCGAGAGGTCCACGCCGCCGAGGACGAGACCCTCCGGTTCGGGGCCGAAACGTTTTTCAATATTGCGTGCTTCGAGAAGCATGACGGTTCCTTGTGGAGCTAGAGGGATACGAGCGCCTTTGAAGGTTCAACGGAAGCCGCCTTGAGTGCCGGGGGAACCGACGAGACCGCAGCGACAAGCGCGGCGGACAGGGCGGACAGCCCGAGCTCGGCGCCGGAAAAACTCGCAGTGCCGCCCATGTCGAGCAGGGACAGTATCTTCGCGCTTGCGCCGAGTCCCAGCAGGTAGCCGGCGAGCCCGGCCGTCAGGCCGATGAGCAGGGCCTCGAAACAGAACACCGTGAACACGCCCTGCCGTGAAAAGCCGAGCGAACGGAGCAGGCCGATCTCCCGGACCCGCTCGTTGACCGAGGACAGCATGGAAAGGCCCACGGAGGCGCAGGCGATGAGCAGGATCACCGAGCTCACGCCGAAGGCGAGGCGTTCCACGAAGCGGATGGAGTACATGCGTTGCTTGACCACTTGCTGCATGGCCGTGACTTCGGTGCCGGGCAGCACTTCGGCGAGCTGGTCCACTATGTCCTGAATGGGACACCCGGAGCACAGGGCCGCCACTTCCACGAAGGTCGCGCGACCCGGCGTGTCCGCCAGCTCGCCCACAAAGGGCAGCGCCGCGAAAAGCACGGAGTCGTCGTCGCTGCCGGTGGGCATGAGCACCCCGGTCACGCGGACATCCCGTCCGTCGAGGCTGGTCGTGTCGCCCGGGCGCAACCCCTGCTGTTCGGCAAGTTTGGCCCCCGCCAGCACCTCGTTGCGGCTCTCTGGATAGCTGCCGTCAACGGCCCAGTAGCCCTTGAGGGCCTTCTCGCGATCCCAGCGTACGCCGATGACGCCAACGGGGGCGCCGTTCAGGCGTCCCGCATGGATGAGCTTGGGAGCCACCACGCTGATGTTCTTGCGCAGCTCTACGGAGTCGATGGCTCTGTCCACCTCGTCGACCACGAGCATTTCGCTGCCGAAGTCAAGGTCTCCGAGGCTGAACCCGCCGTAGCTGACGCTCAGTGTCTCGGAGCGTGGAACAATCAGGATGTTGGCACCGAAGGCGGTGAGCTTCTCTTCCATGCCGGCGCCGACTGCACGGGATACCAGCGAAAGGGCCGTGATCGACATGGCGGCCAGCGCGAACACGCCGAGGAGCAGGGCCGACTTGAGCCATTTGCGCCTGACGTTGCGCAGGGGGATGGTCAGCAGATTCATGCGCGACGTTCCGGGCTAGAGGAAGTACCGCCGGCCGGCGAACAGGTCGGACTCGGGAATCACGACCATTCCGTCTTCCACGCTGCGCTCCAGCGGAGCGGGGTTGCAGCCGCCGCGGACTTCATTGATGCGGGCTGAGTGGAAACGCTGGCCGCAGTTGTCGCACACCATCCATTCGCCGTTTTGCGAGTAGCCCTTGTCCTCGCGCCAGCAGACGTCGCAGGCATCAAGGGCGGCACGGATGACGCCGTCGCGGCTCTGGATCACGAAGAAGCGGATTGTCTTGCCTGCCGCGTCGTAGGTGAAGTGATGTGCCTTGCCGTCCGAGACCGTGTCCACGTCGATTTTCACGACGCCGTTTTCCGCCTCGAGCGGCTCCGGTCCGAAAAGGCCGAGGAATCCGTATGCCGAACCGGCTCCGAGGGTCAGCAGAAGGGTGAGGGCAAGTATGTGTATGGTCTTCATGGGTGTCTCCCTGTTTTTCATACCGCACAGGTATACATTAATCCGCGCTTTGGCAAGTGTTCGGTGCAGGGAAATTCACCTTGGGAAAAAGGCCCGCATGACGGGCATTTTCGGGGTGTCGGCAAGGCCGGGAGCAGCCGCTTTTTTTGGCAAAAAACCTTGACCTTTTCGAGTCTATCTGGAATAGAAACTCACATCTTTACGTGAGGGTTTTCACAATTATCCTCAGCCAATTCGAGCGTGAACCGGTGGCCCTTGGGGGAGGGCGTCGCTGTTTCGCGAGATTTTTTTATAGGAGCTGGTAGCGTTATGGGTATGGAGGAGCGCCTAGGCGCCGACCGCGAGACGCTCGCGGAAAAATGGGTGGACGCCATCCTCGGGAGCTATCCCGAGGAGACCCGTCGTATCTGGAAGACCGGCGGGAACACGTTCTCAAACCCCGTGGGCGAAACCATAACCCGTTGCGTGGGCGAGTTCATCGACCACCTCATCCGCTGGGATGATGCGGAGGCCATGGCCGACTCCCTCGACCGCCTTATCCGCATCCGCTCCGTTCAGGAGTTCAGCCCCTCTCAGGCCCTGAGCTTTCTCTTCCTCTTCAAGAAGGTGCTTCGCGAAGCGTACTTCAAGGAGATGGAGAAGAAGGGCGAGCTGGCAGACCTGCTTCGATTCGAGGCAAAACTCGACAACATGGCCATGATGGCCTTCGACATCTACTCGAAAACGCGCGAGGAGCTCTTCGCCATGCGCGTGGACGAGGTCAAGCGCGCCCACCGCAATATCGTGCGGCGGGCCAACTGCGTTTCGGACGTGACGGCCGGCAAGGCCGAGGAATAGAGGCGGTCCCCGCGAATGTTCGCGGGACCAAAATGCAAGCGAGGTGACGGTAGATGAATGCTTTGTACTCACTCCTCTTCGTTTTTCTCCTGGTCTTCATCCCATTGTTCGGGGTGGGACTGGCGCACCTGAATACGATATTCGGCGTGTGCATCCCGATGACGGCCTTCGTCATCTTCGTCCTGGGCTTCGCCTACAGGATAATCAAATGGGGTAAGAGCCCGGTGCCCTTCAGCATCCCCACCACCGGTGGGCAGCAGCGCTCCTTCGACCCCGAAACCTTTAAACAGAACAAGTGGGACAACCCCACCAACGGTTTTCAGACCGTTGTCCGCATGCTTCTGGAAGTGCTGACCTTCCGCAGCCTGTTCCGCAACAGCAAGGCTTCCCTGCACAAGGTCGGGGACGAGCCGGTGGTGGCCTATGCCTCCTCCAAGTGGCTGTGGCTCTTCGCCCTGCTGTTCCATTACAGCTTTCTGGTCATCGTGCTGCGGCACCTGCGCCTGTTCCTTGAGCCGATCCCGTTCTTCGTCAACGGACTCGAGTTCATGGACGGCATCCTGCAGATCGGCGCTCCGGTCCTGTATCAGTCCGACGTGCTGATCATGGCCGGCCTGCTCTTCCTTCTCTTCCGCAGGATTGCCGATTCCAGACTGCGCTACATCTCCCTGGTCAACGACTACTTCCCGCTGCTGCTCATCATCGGCGTGGCTCTGTCGGGCATCTACATGCGCTACTACGCCAAGGTGGACGTCATCGCCATCAAGGAACTGACCATGGGACTGGCCACCTTCAACTTCCACATTCCCGAGAACATCGACGTGTCCTTCTACGTGCATGTCTTCCTCGTGAGCGTGCTGCTGGCCTACTTCCCGTTCAGCAAGCTGATGCACCTCGGCGGCGTGTTCCTGAGCCCGACCCGCAACATGCCCAACGACGCGCGCATCCGTCACCACGTGAACCCGTGGAACGATCCGAACATCAAGCCTCACTCCTACGAGGCCTATGAGAAGGAATTCGGTCCCATGATGGCTGAAGCCGGTCTGCCCCTGGACAATCCCGAGAACGCCAAGGGCGCGGACGAGGCTTAGGCCCCATCCGGACTGATAAGCAATTTAAACGACTGGAGAGAATAATATGGCTGTTCCCAAAGCTGAAGAACTCTTCAAGAGCATAGACTACACCCCGCCGGCGACCGGCTGGATGGAGACCCCCGTGGATTTCTCCCCCGGCAACTGGTGCTACCCGGCAAAGCCGGAGATTCTGGAGAGCGTGAACTTCCCGAATCCGCGCATCTGGGCTCCGAACGAAGAGGACTGGAAGCTGCCGCCGAACTGGCGGGACATCGTCCACCAGGGGTTTGTCGAACGCCTTGAAAAGTATCGTTCCCTGAAGCTTTTCATGGACATCTGTGTGCGTTGCGGCGCCTGTGCCGACAAGTGTCACTTCTTCATCGGATCCGGCGATCCCAAGAACATGCCGGTGCTCCGTGCCGAGCTGATGCGCTCCGTCTACCGCAAGGACTTCACCATGGCGGGCAAGATCCTGAGCAAGCTCACCGGATCCCGCGTCATGGAAGAGGACGTGCTCAAGGAGTGGTTCATCTACTTCTACCAGTGCACGGAATGTCGCCGCTGCTCCCTGTTCTGCCCCTACGGCATCGACACCGCGGAAGTGACCATGATGGCGCGCGAACTGCTGCACCTGTGCGGCATCGGCATCAACTGGATCATGGAGCCGGTCTCCAACTGTAACCGCACCGGGAACCACCTCGGCATCCAGCCCCACGCATTCGCCGACATCGTCGAATTCATGGTGGACGACATCGAGGAAGTCACCGGCGTTCGCGTGAAGGCCCCGCTCAACGAAAAGGGCCACGAGATCATCTTCATCACTCCCTCGGGCGACGTGTTCGCGGATCCGGGCATCTACACCTTCATGGGTTACCTGATGCTCTTCCACTACCTTGATCTCGACTATACCATGTCCACCTACGCATCCGAAGGCGGCAACTTCGGGCTCTTCACCTCTTCGGAGATGATGAAGAAGCTCAACGCCAAGATGTACGCCGAGACCAACCGCCTCGGCGCCAAGTGGATCCTCGGCGGCGAATGCGGCCACATGTGGCGCGTGATCAACCAGTACATGGACACCATGAACGGCGACAATCAGGGGCCGCAGATGACGACCCCGAAGAGCCCCGTCACCGGAACCGTGTTCCACAACGCCGCGGCCACCAAGATGGTGCACATCACGGAGTTCACCTCCGACCTGATCAAGCACAACAAGCTGAATCTGGATCCGACCCGCAACGACCATCTCCGGGTCACCTTCCACGATTCCTGCAACCCGTCCCGCGCCATGGGCCTGCTGGACGAGCCCCGCTACGTGATCAAGTCCGTGTGCAACAACTTCTTCGAAATGCCCCAGGGCACCATCCGCGAAGAAACGTTCTGCTGCGCAGGCGGTTCCGGCCTGAACACCGACGAAATCATGGAAATCCGCATGCGCGGCGGACTGCCCCGCGGCAACGCCCTGCGCTACGTCCAGCAGAAGCACGACGTCAACATGATGGCCTGCATCTGCGCCATCGACCGTGCGACGCTGATACCCCTGGCTAATTACTGGGCGCCCGGAGTCGAGGTCTGCGGAACGCACGAACTCGTGGGTAACGCGCTCGTCCTGCCCGGGGAAGAGCAGCGGACTATGGACCTCCGCCAGGAGCCGCTCCCCGGCTTCGAGGACGAGGAAGACGACTGGACTCCCCCGAACGCCTAGGAGGATGTGAGCAATGCATTACGGTGGAAAAATCATCATTGGCCTGCTCATCTTCGTCGGCCTGTTGCTTTCCCCCTTCGCGTACAACGCGTTGACGGTGGAAGCGTCGTACAAGCAGCCGAAGCTGAAGCTCCCGGCCAAAGAGAAGAAATGTGTCGAATCCCTCGAGTTCATGCGCACCAAGCACATGGAGCTGCTGGATGAGTGGCGCGACTGGGCCCTGCGTGACGGCAAGCGCGTCTACGTGAACCACGAGGGCAAAGAGTTCGAAATCAGCCTGCAGAACACCTGCATGGACTGCCACAAGAACAAGGCCGAGTTCTGCGACAAGTGCCACGCCGACGCTGGCGTGTCGCCTTACTGCTGGGACTGCCACATCCAGCCGGAGGGCCTGAAATAATGAAACAGAACAGAAGAAAGTTCATCAAGTTCGCCGGTGTCGCGGCGGCCGCGCTCTGCACGGCCCCCGCAGTCGCCAAGGCCGCCGGTGGCGGCCACGCCGCACCGATCATGAAGAACCCGAAAGGGCTCGACGCCGAACGCTGGGCAATGGTCATCGACACCACGAAGCTGAAGACCCAAGAGGACTTCGCTCCGCTCATCGAAGTGTGTCACAAGATCCACAACGTGCCCGAGATCGACTCCAATCAGGAAGTCAAGTGGCTCTGGACCGGCAGCTACGACGAGACCTTCGTGGAGCAGCCCAACCCGCACATGAACGAGGAAATAAAGCAGCGCTCCTACGCACTTCTGTGCAACCACTGCGATAATCCTCCGTGCGTGCGCGTCTGCCCGACCAAGGCGACCTTCAAGCGTGCCGACGGCATCGTGGCCATGGACTACCATCGCTGCATCGGCTGCCGCTACTGCATGGCCGGTTGCCCGTACGGCTCCCGCTCCTTCAACTTCAGCGAGCCTCGCGACCACTTCACCGAGGAAGAACTGAAGAAGCTGAATCCCAAGTTCCCCACCCGCATGCGCGGCGTGGTGGAAAAGTGCAACTTCTGTGTCGAGCGTCTGGCCGTGGGTGAACGCCCCGCCTGCGTCGAGGCCAGCAACGGCGCCATGTTCTTCGGCGATCTCAACGATCCCGAAAGCGAAGTGCGCCAGGTGTTGCGCGAGCGGTTCACCCTGCGTCGCAAACCTTCCGCCGGCACCGAGCCGAGCGTCTACTACATCATATAGGGGAGGACAGTAATGCTTGAAAGAGCTCTGAAAGGTTCCCCGAGGTACTACGGCTGGATCGGCTTCCTGCTCGTCATCATCGCCATTGGCGGTGCTGTCTGGATCAATCAGCTGATGGAAGGTCTCCAGATCACCGGCATGAGCCGTGACGTCTCCTGGGGCTTCTACATCTCCCAGTTCACCTACCTCGTCGGGCTCGCCGCATCCGGCGTCATGATTGTGCTGCCGTACTACTTTCACAAGTACAAACCGAACAAGCACATGGTCATCTTCGGCGAGTTCATGGCAATCGCGGCCTGTATCATGTGCCTGCTGTTCATCGTGGTCGACATCGGTCAGCCGCAGCGGATGCTCAACGTCATCTTCCATCCGACCCCGAACTCCATCCTGTTCTGGGACATGATCGTCATCAACGGTTACCTGTTCCTGAACATCCTTTGCGGCTGGGTCTGTCTGGAGCATGACCGCATGCGCCTTCCGCACCCCAAGTGGGTCAAGCCGTTCATCATCATCTCGATAGTATGGGCGTTCTCCATCCACACCGTCACCGCGTTCCTGTACCAGGGCCTGCCCGGCCGCCACTACTGGCTCACCGCCATTCTGGCCGCCCGCTTCCTGGCGAGCGCGTTCTGCTCCGGACCGGCCATCCTGCTGCTGGTCATGAAGGTTACCGAGAAGTTCACTTCCTTCCAGATGCCGAAGAAGGCACTGAACACCCTCACCACCATCATCACGTACGCGATGGTCGTGAACATGTTCTTCTTCCTGCTGGAAATCTTCACCGCATACTACTCCCAGCTGCCGGGCCACACCCACTCCATCACCTACCTCTTCGCAGGTGAACACGGACACCACGAGCTGGTTCCGTTCATGTGGACCTTCATCCTGTTTGCCGCCGCTTCGCTGGCTCTGCTGATTCCGCCGAAGCTGCGCAAAAACCAGAAGATCCTGCCTTGGGCGCTCGGCATCCTGATCATCGCGACCTGGCTCGACAAGGGCCTTGGCCTGCTCATCGGTGGTTTCAACCCGACTCCGTTCGGCACCATCACCCCCTACTGGCCCACCGGTAAGGAATTGATGATCTCCGCCATGATCTACGCCGTGGGCGCACTGGTCGTGACCGTGCTCTTCAAGATCGCCACCAGCGTGAAGGAAGATATGGGCCACTCCCAGGCGCTGCCCTGCGGTTGCTCCACCGAGGACAACTGCGACTGCGCTCCCGCCGAGGAAGCAGCGTAACCTCGATCTGCCGTTACCTACCCGAAGGCCCGCTCCACGGAGCGGGCCTTTTTCGTGGGGTTGCGAAAATCCGGAGTGGAATGTATCAAATTCCATGGTCGCAAAATCCCTGCTTTCCCTGTGCTTGGTGGTCGCCTTGCTCTTTCCGGAAAGTCTTCATGCCGACCAACCCGCCCTCAAGGTTGGGACTTCCATCAAACCTCCATATTCTACCCGCGATCAGGACGGCTTTCTCGACAGATTGCTGCTGGAAATATTCGGTCGCGCCGGCGTCTCGTTCGAGATCGTCAGGCAGCCGGCGGCTCGGGCGCTGCTCTCTGCCAATCAGGGGCTGGTGGATGTGGAACTGCCTCGCATTGCCGGGATCGAAAAGCAGTTTTCAAATCTCGTGATGCTCCCCGAGCCTGTTGTCGAGTATGCGTTCGTGGCGTTCACCAGAGCAGGATGTCCTACCCGAATCGACTGGAAGACCTTCAATCACCTGCAGGTCGGATTGTTGCGGGGATGGAAGATTTACGAAAGCATCCTGCGTCCCGAGACCATGCACCGTCATGCCAACAAGCCGGAACAGCTGTTGGGCATGCTTGTCCACAAGCGTATCGACATCGCGCTTTACGAGCGTCATGCAGGGCGATATCTGCTGCGGAAGAAAGGCTTTCGCGTGCGTGAGATGCTGCCGGAGTATAAAGTGGTTCCCATGTATATCTACATCCATGAAAAGCATCGGGAGATGGTGCCGCTCTTGACGAAAACCTTGCGGGAAATCAAGGCTGACGGTACGTATGCACGGTTGACGAAGGAAACGCTGAATGCTCCCTGAGCGGGCAACCCCCGGAGGAACAGGCTGTGCGACTTGAGATTCCCAAGCCCAGAGGGCGCTCCAAAGCCGAGCGCATGATTCGCGCCATCGCGCTTGTCGGAGTGATTGCCGTGGTGGCCTGGGCTTTCATGCAGAACAACAAGAGCGTGCTGGAGCGCATCCAGACCAGACAGGCCGTCAACGATCAGACCGAAACGTTGTCCCAGACCGACTTGGATTTTCTCAAGGGGTTCATCGCTAGTATGCGTGAGACATATGGCGTCAACATGAAGGTCACGATTTACAAGGGACAGGCGCTGGTTCCGGAGGTCGGGCCCAAGACCATGTTCTTCGGCCTCGCTCCCGAAGCGGGAGAGGTCATTCTGCGGTTTCCGCCGCTTGTACGGGCCGCGCTGGGTGACGACTTCACTGCATCGCTCACCGACGACTTCATGCAATCATTCAAACAGGGCGATTGGCCGCGCGAGCTCAAGATAGTGCTGACCATGATCTGGTCGCGGCTGAGCGCCCTCGACTCTCAACAAGGAAATTCATGACCCGGGTGACCATATTCACCGACGGCTCCTGTCTCGGCAATCCGGGGCGGGGCGGTTACGGTGCCGTTCTCAAATACGGCGACACGACCAAGGAACTCTCTCAGGGCTACAGACTGACAACCAACAACCGCATGGAGCTGCTTGCGGTCATCGAGAGTCTTGAGAGCCTGAACCGAGCCTGCGAAGTGGAGCTGTATACCGACTCCAAATACGTGCAGCAGGCCATCACCAAGAAGTGGCTCGCCAACTGGCAGAAAAACGGCTGGAAGACCGCCGCGAAGAAGCCGGTGAAAAATCAGGACATGTGGCGGCGTCTCATGCCGCTTCTGGAAAAGCACTCCGTGGATTTCCGCTGGGTCAAGGGCCACAGCGGGCACCCGGAAAACGAGCGTTGCGACGAGCTGGCGAGAAACGCCGCGTCGGGGCGCGACCTCCTCGAAGATCCCGAATACAAAAAGTCCTGATTCCGGTCAGGACCGAGCCGGGCTATTGCGGCCGGCGGCAAGGTAGCGGGCGCCCAGCCCGCTGCCGCGCTCCGCTTGCGCCCAGTGAAGATAGACGAGCCTGAGGAACCGTTCGTGAATGGACGGGGCCTCGCGGAGTCTGCGCTGTACCGGAGAATGCTCAAGGGCTTTCCGAACAACTTCTGCAAGCTGGACGGCCCGGTGGCTCCTGCGGTGCCGGGCGTCGATTTCCGCCAGTCCCTCGCGGCGCGCCAGGCGCATGCGCTCCGGATCGGAGAGCAACTCCCGTACCCGGGCTGCCGCCGCTTCCGGTTCGTTCAGGGGATAGGTGAAAAAATGCCTGCCGTCCTCGAACAGTTCGGACTGGCCGTGGCCCACTTCCGGAGTCAGGAGGCAGGCTCCCGTGGCAAGAGCCTCGAAGACGCGAAAGTTGAGGTCACCCCGTTCGGCGATGTTCAGCACTATCTCGGCCTGCGGAAAGAGCGTCTCGAACCGGCCGCTGCGAATCTCAAGCCCCGGGACCAGCTCTGTTATCCTGTCCAGAAACAGCTTGCGTTCCGGCGTGGTCTCCGGATCTACCGTGCCGGCGAACAGCAGGGGCCAGATGCGTTCCGGCTGCTCCGCAGGCGGGCGCTCGTCGCGGATGGGGTAAGGCGGTAGCCAGAAGACGGCCTGCTCGTCCAGCCGAAGGCGAAACCGTGACATGTGATCGCGCAGGCTCACGGCGCAGAGGTCGAACCCTTGCGCGTAAAGTGGGTACCACTCGTGAATGTGAGAGTCGATGCAGTAGAAGACGCTCAGACAGGGAAAGGCTTCGACGCCGATGAGCGGAGGCGGCAGGGAGCGGTCGTTGTAGATGACCACATCCGGCTCACAGCCCGTCTCCTCGCAGAGCTCCTCCCAGTCCAGCGCCCTTGGCCCGGAAAAGTTCACGGTCCGAACGTCGAAGCCTTGCCGGGCGAAGTCGTCGCGGAAATAGATGCCGCCGACCCATGCGACCTTAGGCTTGCTCATTGGCGGCCCTCGCCCGCAGGTAGGAGATGAAGTCGTCGATGCCGCTTCTGCGACAGTCGATGTAGTGGGCCACGTATCGGGCAAAGGTCATCTTCTGGCCGTAAACCTCGTACCGCGTGTTGGCGTCCGTGAATTGCAGTCCGAAGTGTTCCGCCACAAGCGGGTGGATAGGCTGCTGGAACTCGGGAAACGGTTCACCGCACTGCTCCAGCGCGGCTTCGGTGGGGCGCGCCATGCCAAGGTGCTCCAAAATGCCGCATGCCGCAAGGTCCATAAGCTCGGGTCCGGGGTGGTTCACGGTGTTGAACAGCCGCCTCGCGCGCCAGTGTTCTCGGATGTGACCGAGGTATTTGACAGGAGTCACGGCTTCTCGTGCCTCTTCCCGGCGGAAGGTTTCCTCGAGCAGGCCATTGAGGCCGAAGTGCTTGGCGGGGTGTGAGCGCAGGTACAGGGTGAGAATCTGTTCGTCGGGAATCCCTGCGTCCAGAAGCTGGTCAAGCCGTCTGTCGCGATAATCGAACCCCGGCGCTCCCGACCACAGGGGCCAGTAGCCCATGAAAAACATGTTCGGGATGCAGAGGGTGCGGGCATTTTCGGGCAGCCGCGCCAAAAGGGCATTCGAAGCAAGCGTCCCCCACTGGTCATCCAGATATTGATAGAGAAAGAGGGAGGCGTTCTCCAGAAGTCCGTCGGGCATGGGTTCGCGCGCGTAGTTGGTGACGATCCGCGTGTCGAAGCGCTGCGAAAAGTCCGGGCTGCGGTTCAGCCGCTGCAGCAGCGGCTCGCCCTGACAATTGGCGTGTATGACGCAAAGTTCCTTGCCCATCCTCACTCCTTCGGGATGAAATAGCACCAACGGGGCCCCGCCGCAACTTCCCGGCATATTTGCAATCCGCAAGGCGCGGGTGTAAAAGCCTGAGCCACAAGGAGAAGAAACATGGAACGCAAGCTCGAAGCTGTCGCTGAGGCGATTCGGCCTCTTGATCCGGCATTGGGAGTCGCGGCGCAGGCCCGACTGGACGACCTGACCAAGCCCAAGGGAAGCCTCGGACGTCTGGAGGATTTCGCTCGGCGCATATACATGATTCAGGAAGGCCCGGACGCATTGAGCGCGGATCCGGCCCGAATCTACACCATCGCGGGCGATCACGGGGTGACCGCCGAAGGGGTCAGCCTGTTTCCGCAGGAGGTCACCCGTCAGATGGTGGCGAACTTCCTGAACGGCGGCGCGGGAATCAACGTGCTGGCCCGGACGGTCGGGGCGGAACTCTACGTGGTCGACGCCGGATCGTGCGGCGGGGCATACGAGGCGCATCCCAACCTGATTCAGGCCAAGGTCGCGCCCGGAACCGCCAACCTGGCCGAAGGACCGGCCATGACGAGGGATGAGTGCCTCGAGGCGCTGCTGCTGGGCGTCAGGCTGGCTGACGAAGCCTTCGACGCGGGAATCCGCACGCTTGGGACCGGGGATATGGGCATTTCCAACACCACGCCGTCCACCGCGTTGTACTGCGCCTATCTGGGATTCGACCCCGAGGAGATCACGGGGCCGGGAACCGGACTTGACCGGGATGGCGTCCGCAACAAGATCAACGTCATCCGCAGGGGGCTTGCGGCCAACCGGGAGGTCGTGGAGTCCGGCGATCCGCTGGCCGTGCTCGCCGCGCTCGGCGGCCTCGAGATCGCCGCGCTGGCCGGGTTGATCCTTGGCGGCGCCCGCAACCGTCAGGTGGTGTGCGTGGACGGCTTCATCTCCACCGCGGCGTATTGCGCGGCGCGGGCCATCTGCCCGCTGGTTTCGGAGTACTGCTTTGTCAGCCACGCGTCCGCTGAACCGGGACACGAGGCCGTCACCGCCATGCTGGAGCAGGAACCGCTGCTGCATCTCGGCTTCCGCCTCGGCGAAGGAACCGGCGCCGCCTGCGCGCTCTTCCTGCTGCGCTCCGCGTGCGACATTTTCAACGAAATGGCAACATTCAGCGAGGCCGGAGTGGATTCCGGGGCCTAGGCAACGGATATTTGATACAGCGAAGGCCCCCGCATTGTCCGGTGCGGGGGCCTTCTTCTGTCCAGCCTCGGTCTCCGTCGGGAGACCCGGGGTGAGAGGAGGTGTCGGTAGCGCGGCCCGCCGGGACCGCGAAAGTGTCAACCGCCTGCGTCGCTGTGACGCCCGGAGGCTGGGCCTCCTAGTGATCGCAGGCGTTGTCGCCGGTGACCAGTGCTCCGGCCATGAACTTGTTCACCAGTTCATCCGGATTCTCCGCGGGGCAGCCCGTGACGACGCGAACGCCGGCGTCGGTGAACAGGGTCTGCGCCTTGGCGCCCATACCGCCTGCCAGCACGAGGTTGGCCTTCTGTTCGGCCACCCAGCGCGGGATGACGCCGGGCTCGTGCGGGGGCGGAGTCTCCATGGTGGTGGACATGATGCTGCCGGTGTCGGCGTCGACGTCCACCATGGCGAACTGCTCGCAATGGCCGAAGTGTTGGGCGAGCCTGCCCGCAGCCACGGGAATGGCGATGCGGATGCGGCCGTGCTCGTCGCGCAACTCTTCAGCCTTGGGCAGCTGGCTGTTTTCCTGAAGGCTTTCACCCAGGTCGAGCATGGGCTTGATGATGCTGTTCATGGCCTGCGCGGTGGGAGAGTCGTGGTCCACCTTGAGCAGGGGGTACCCTTCGTCGGCGGAGCGGCCCACTTCGGGATCGAGGGGGATTCGCCCGAGGAACTGGATGCCCATTTCTCGCGATAATTCCTCGCCGCCGCCGGAATTGAATATGTTGTGCACGCTGCCGCAATCCGGGCAGGCGAAGCCGCTCATGTTCTCCACCAGCCCGAGGATGGGGTTGCCGACCTGACGGGCAAAGGTCACGGAACGGCGCACGTCGTCGACCGCCACGCCCTGCGGGGTCGTCACGATGACGGCGCTGGCGTCGCGGCCCAGCGTCTGGAGGGCGGAGAGCGGCTCGTCACCGGTGCCCGGGGGGCAGTCCACGATGAGGTAGTCGAGATCGCCCCAGGCCACGTCCTGCACGAACTGCTTTATGAGGCCGATTTTCACCGGACCGCGCCAGATGACGGCGTCCGCCTTGCTGGGCAGCATGAACCCGAGGGACATGACCCAGAGGTTCTTGGTCCAGGAGATGGGTTCGATGACCTGATCCCCGATGTGGGGCTGCTGACCTTCGAGCGAAAGCAGGCGGGGGATGCTGGGGCCGTGGACGTCGACGTCCAGCAGGCCGACCTTCTTGCCCGCCAGTGACAGGGCCACGGCTATGTTGGTGGCGACGGTGGATTTGCCCACGCCGCCTTTTCCGGACATGACGACTATCTTGTGCTTGATGCGCGAGAGGGTGGTCTTGAGTTTGAGGTCTTCGGGACCTTCGGCGCATCCGCCGGAGGAGCAGCCGCCTTCGGTGGCGGAACTGCAGCTGTTGCAGGCTTCACTCATTGTGGTTCTCCTGAGGTGTGTATTTCCGAATACTGCGTTCGGATTTCTTCACATAGACATTCGTGCGCGGATGTCAACGCGTCGGGGCGCCGCGCGGCTACCAGTGGCCTTCTTTGTCCGGGCCGTCCACGGGCTTGATGGACCCTTCGGTGAAGGCGTGAACCGCATCGCCGACGCATCCCTCGGTGGCGAGGCAGATCTTGATGCCTGCGTGGTCCAGCGCGCGGAAGGCCTTGGGGCCCACGTGGCCGGTGATGACGACTTCGGCGCCCGTGTCGGCCACGTTCTGGGCGGACTGGATGCCCGCGCCCTGAGCCGCGTTGAGGTTCTGGGTGTTGTCCACGTAGTCGTTCGCGCCGCTGTCCGTATCATAGACCACGAACCCGGCCGCACGGCCGAAGCGGGAATCCAGGGCGCTCTCCAGTCCGGGGCCGGAGCTGCTGATGGCTATCTTCATGACTGATTCCTCCTTCCTTTGCCCGCTCGGGCGCGGCCCCGGCACATGGCCGTTCCGGGCCTGTTGCGGCATCCGGGCAGGGCGAGTTTGTCCAGTGTGTCGTTGCGGAAGGCAGCCAGAACCTCCTCGACGCTTCCTCCATGCCAGGAGAGGACGTCAACCCCGGAAGCATCGAGGAGGTTTCTGGTGCGACCGCACATGGCTCCGCAGAGCAGATGCGTCACCCCGCAGGCCAAAATGGCGGATGTCCTGTCCGTTGGGTCCTTTGAGGGAAGGGATAAATGGCCTGCGGGGCTATATGTACCGTTCTCCACCGTGAAGAGGCGCAGCTCGGGCGCGTTTTCAAAGACCGACGCCAGCCGGTCGCCGTAACAGGCAAGGCAGAGAAGCTTGGTTTCCTTTTCACTCACGCCGCTGCATGAGCATAGGCCGTGCCATGTTTAAAAAGTTTTGTATTGCAGCTATTTAGGTGTTTTGGGGGAGGGCGGGAAGGCGAAAATAATGCCTCGACGGGCAGGGGCGGGCGAACTCTGCGCCCGCTCAGTCAGCGTCGCCGCAACGGGCGAGCATGCGCCTGAGCGTGTCCTTGGAGATGTCCAGTTCGCGACAGGTGACCATGCGCTTGCCGCCGTTGCGTTCCAGCGCGGCCTTGACCGCCATGCACTTGATCTCCTCAAGCGTGCCCATGGGCATGGACCCGGCAGGCGCGTCCTGCTCGGGGCGAAGGTGTTCGGGCAGGTGCTCCACCTGAACGAAGCCGGACGGGCACAGGATGAACGCGAATTCGATGATGTTCTCCAACTCGCGAACGTTGCCGGGAAACTCATGGCGCATGAGGATGCTCATGACGTCTTCCGAGAGTCCCTCGACAGCTTTTCCCTGCACCGCGTTGAAGTGCTTCACGAAGTGGTCGGCGAGCAGCGGGATGTCCGCGCGACGCTCCCGAAGGGGCGGCAGGCGCAGCGTGACCACGTTCAGCCGGTAGAACAGGTCCTGCCGAAAGTCCCCTTCCTTGACCAACAGGTCGAGGTCGCGGTTGGTGGCGGCGATGACGCGGGCGTCGGAGCTTACCGGGGTGACGCCGCCCAGCGGCTCGAAGGTCTTCTCCTGCAACACGCGCAGCAGCTTGACCTGAAGTTTGCCGGGCATGTCGCCCACCTCGTCCAGAAAGATGGTGCCGCCCTGCGCGGTTTCGAAGCGGCCGGGCTTGTCGCGCCGTGCGTCGGTGAAGGCGCCGGCCTTGTAGCCGAACAGTTCGGATTCGAGGAGCGTTTCGGGAAGGGCGCCGCAGTTGACCGGTACGAAAGGTCCTTCCTTGCGTCCGCTGAGTTGATGGATGGCCTGTGCAAAGAGCTCCTTGCCGGTGCCGGACTCGCCCAGCAGCAGCACCGTGGATTCGCTTCTGGCGATCTGCGGCAGGATGCCGAAGATGCGATCCAGCGCCTCGCTCTTGCCCACGATGCTCTCAAAGGAATAGGACTCGCGCATTTCGCGCCGGATGGCGTGGATTTCCGTCAGGTCGCGGAAAGTCTCCACGCCGCCGATAACCTCCCCCTCGGCATTGCGCAGCGGCGACGCCGAAATGGACACGGGGCGCTTTTCCCCGTCGGGGCGAATGATGAAAATGGACTTGTTGGTGATCCGGCCGCCGTGGGCAAGGCATGAGTCGAGAGCGCAGTCCCCGTCGCAGAGGCTTGAGTGGAGAACATCCCAGCACTTGTTGCCCACGGCCTCTGCGGCGGGAACGCCCGTTATGCGCTCGGCGGCCTCGTTGAAGTAGGTGATGTTCCAGTCTGCATCCACCGTGAAGAGGCCGTC
Organism: Pseudodesulfovibrio halophilus DSM 5663; assembly: GCF_059568665.1. Taxonomy (NCBI): domain Bacteria; kingdom Pseudomonadati; phylum Thermodesulfobacteriota; class Desulfovibrionia; order Desulfovibrionales; family Desulfovibrionaceae; genus Pseudodesulfovibrio; species Pseudodesulfovibrio halophilus. The sequence goes on from NZ_JCANTV010000008.1 coordinate 350,626, forward strand.
GGCGATGGACGAAAAAACGTCCTCGAGCGGGAGGTCCTTGGGAAACGGCATGGGCGAGATATAAGCCTTAAATTGTCCTCTGTGAAGTGCGTAAATATGTTTTTCCGTGTTTCCCGTAAAAATTATTCAGGGAGCCGCCCGTAGGCGACTCCCTGCCGAAGTGCCGATGAATGACCGTTTCAGGAGAAACGGACGCTGAAGGCTATGAACCGAGGTGTTCCTTGAGCTGTTTCACGGCGCAGAACTTGCCGCACATGGTGCACACGTCCTCGTCCTCGGGGCTGCGGCTGTCTCGAATCCTGCGAGCCGTGACCGGATCAAGGCACAGGCGGTACATGCCTTCCCAGTCCATGTCCGCACGGGCCTTGGCCATTTCACGGTCGCGCTGCACGGCCTGCTCGTTGCCGCGCGCGATGTCCGCGGCGTGCGCGGCGATGCGGGTCACGGCCACGCCCTCGTATACGTCGTCCGGACCGGGCAGGGCGAGGTGCTCGCTGGGGGTGACGTAGCAGAGGAAGTCTGCCCCGGACCACGCCGCGATGGCACCGCCGATGGCGCAGGCCACATGGTCCCGCCCGGCGGCCACGTCCGTGACCAGCGGTCCCAGCACATAAAAGGGAGCGTTGTGGCACAGTCGCTTCTGAAGCTCCATGTTGGCCCGAATCTGGTTCATGGGCACATGTCCGGGCCCCTCGATGATGATCTGTACGCCCGCGTCCCAAGCCTGCTGCGTCTGCTCGCCAAGGGTGATCAGTTCATGGATTTGCGTCCGGTCAGTGGCATCCGCAAGGCAGCCCGGACGACACGCATCGCCCAGGCTCAGGGTGACATCATACTCCCGCGCAATCTCCAGAACCTTGTCGAAATGCGTATACAGCGGATTCTCGGCCCCGTTCGCCACCATCCAGCACGCAAGGAACGACCCGCCGCGGCTGACAATATCCAGAACGCGCCCTTCCTGTTTCATGCGCTCCAGCGCACCCAGCGTGAATCCGGTGTGCAACGTCATGAAATCCACGCCTTCACGGGCCTGATCCTCAACCACCTTGAGCAGGTCGTCGATGGTCATGTCCACGATGCCGCCGCCCCGGGCCGTCACGTCCGCAGCAGCCTGATAGATGGGTACCGTGCCCACCGGAACAGGGCAGTGCTCCAGCGTCTGCCGCCGCAGGTTGCCCAGCTCCCCGGCAATGGAAAGGTCCATCACCGCATCAGCTCCCGCATCCAGCGCCGCACGGAGCTTCAACAGCTCCTGCTCACCATCCTCATGGTCCGGACTCGCGCCAATGTTCGCATTGACCTTGACGCTCAGCCCCTCGCCCACGGCTCGAAGCTCGCTTTTTTCATGCAGCGGATTATGCGGAATGCTCACCCGCCCCGCGGCCATGGAACGCCGAAGCGTCTCCACATCCAATCCCTCCCACTCGGCAACAAACGCCAAAGCGTCCGAGACCTTACCGGAACGGGCAATCTCCAGTTGTGTCATGAAATACTCCCAATTCTTCAAGTTCAAAGAAATGGGCGGAAAAAAGGCAAAAAAATTCCACCCGCAGGTGGAACACAGGAAGGAATGCGCTTCGCAGTGCCGTTTCCTCCGCCGGTACAAGCCGGGTCAGGTTCCAAGGGTTGTCGATCATACGACTCTCAGCCCACAACAGGGCACCCCTACGGTCAGAAGCAAACCTAACAAGAGTTGATTCGGCGATCAATGGTTTTCGCGTCTTCCGGACTGGGAGGTCTTCGACGGGCAGTGGGGGCTGCCGCTACGCCCCGGCAAAGGGGCGGGCCCCTTTGCAATCCCTGAGTTGTCAGCGGGGTTGCGGCGCAGGGTTCATGCGGTCGCACAGCCCGTGTTCAAGCTGCTACTCCGCTGACGGGGATTTTGGTTCCGTGCCTGTTGGCTTGCGGATTCACTTAGCCGTCAGTCCGGACACTTCCTTCCAGAACTCCCAGAGGCACCTTCTCTCGCCAATTAAGCACCGTAGCAATTGCCGGTCGAGGCATAGAGGCTCTTTTGACCGGTTACGCAGGTCCGCGCGGTCACGCGGAGCAGTGACCGCGTCATGGAGCCTCTCACCGGGAGCGGCGGCGGATTCCCGGTCGACCTTCATTGATTGCGAAAAACCCTCTGTTGTGTAGGATTTTTCAAGAAAAAAGCACTGCTCAAGCCGGTTTTATGCCGAAAAGGACGTTAGGGCCTCGCGGTGATTCGTCAAAGTCGCAAATGGTCTTGGAGGAGCGTGTTTTACCTGCCATTGCCTAGGGTTATGGGTGAGCATAGATGGTTTCAAGGGGTTGTCACGATAGCATTTTTCTATCTTCGGCCTATTTACGGATTTGGCTTTTTTGAGTATGAAGACGTATCCATTCGTTTGTTCAGTTCAGTGGAGTGAGCTGGCAACGAGTCGGTTTTCCGGATGAATCATCCCTTTTCCCGAAGGGATGTTCTCGGACGGATTCCGTTCTTTTATATGCAGTGGGAAACCCTTAACAATGAGGTGAGGAGTATGGGCGAACCCGCAATCGTTCTTGAAGGTGGAGTCAAATCCACGTTCAAGGACAAGGTCATGGAGCTTCTGCCGGAAGGCGGAAACCTCAACATGTGCCTTACGTGCGGTCTGTGTTCTTCCGGCTGTCCGGCAACCGGACTGGAGGAAATGGACCCCAGGAAATTCCTGCGTATGGCCATGTTGGGCATGGATGAGGAGATTCTCAATTCGAAATGGATCTGGATGTGCACCATGTGTACGCGTTGCGTGTACGCATGCCCCATGCAGATCAACATCCCGCAGCTGGTCTACAACGCCCGCGCGGCGCAGGATCGCGAAAACAAGCCCAAGGGCATTGTCGGTTCCTGCGATCAGGGCATCCGGACCGAAGGCGCCAGCGCCATGGGTGCCAGCTCGGAAGACTTCAAGTTCGTCGTGGAGGACGTCCTTGAAGAGGTCTGCGAGGACCAGGAGTCCTGCAAGGACCTGAACGTGAGCGTCAACCGCAAGGGTGCTCACTTCTATCTGAACCAGAACTCTCGCGAACCGGTCACCGAGCCGGACGAGATGGTTCCTCTTTGGAAGATTCTCAATGTCGTCGGCGCCGACTGGACCTACGGGACCGTTGGCTGGGCGGCTGAGAACTACTGCCTGTTTGCAGCGGAGGACGAGAACTGGGAAGCCATTGTCAAAAAGAAGATGGACGCGGTGAGCGACCTCGGGGTCAAGAGCTGGCTCAACACCGAGTGAGGCCACGAATTCTACGCAGTCCGGGCCGGACTGCAAAAATTCGGCATGGAAGTGCCTTTCGAGCTCGAATCCATCATCAGCTACTATGCACAGTGGATCCGTGAAGGAAAACTCCCGGTCAACTCCGACTGGAACAAGGAACTCGGCGTCAAGTTCACCGTTCAGGACCCCTGCCAGCTGGTCAGGAAGTCTCTGGGTGATCCCGTTGCCGAGGACCTTCGCTTCGTCGTGAAGCAGGTTGTCGGTGAAGAAAACTTCATCGACATGCACCCGAACAAGTCCAACAACTACTGTTGCGGCGGCGGGGGCGGATTCCTGCAGAGCGGATTCCCCGAAGCGCGCAGGTACTACGGCAAGCGCAAGTTCGATCAGATCATCGCCACCGGCGCTGACTACTGCATCACCCCTTGCCACAACTGCCACTCCCAGGTTCACGATCTCGCGCATCACTTCGACGGCAAGTATCAGACGGTCCACCTCTGGACGCTGATCTGCCTTTCGCTCGGTATTCTGGGCGAGAACGAGCGCGAGTACCTCGGCGACGACCTCAAGGAAGTCGGCCTGTAGGCGGAACTGAACGGAACGAGATTCCAAGGAGGACTCAATGTCTGCGAATAAACTTGGATCGGTCATGGTCGTCGGCGGCGGTATCGCCGGTATTCAGACGGCGCTTGATCTGGCCGACTCCGGTTATTACGTGCATTTGATCGAGAAGAGTGCCGGTATCGGCGGCGTCATGGCGCAGCTGGACAAGACCTTCCCGACCAACGACTGCGCGATGTGAATCATCTCGCCCAAGTTGGTTGAGTGCGGTCGGCACTTAAATATCGAGTTGCATACTCTGGCAGAGGTTCAGAACGTTTCCGGCGATGAAGGCAACTTCACCGTAACGGTAAAGAAGGCCCCCCGATACGTGGACATGGAAAAATGTATCGCGTGCGGGGAGTGTGCCGCGAAATGTCCCAAAAAAGTTGACGACGAATATCAGGCCGGTCTTTCCAAGAGAAAGGCTGCCTACATTCCTTACGGGCAGTCCGTGCCGCTGAAGTACGCTTTGGACGGCGAAACCTGCATCATGATCCAGAAGGGCAAGTGCGGCGCCTGTGAAAAGGTCTGCCCCACCGAAGCCATCAAGTTCGACGACAAGGAAGAGATCGTCGACCTGAACGTCGGTTCGGTGATTCTCACGCCCGGTTTCAAGGCGTTTGACCCGTCCGATCTGGATTACACCTACTACAAGGAACTCCCCGACGTAGTGACCTCGCTCGAATACGAGCGCCTGCTGTCTTCCTCCGGTCCCTGCCACGGCCACCTGACCCGTCCCTCGGACGGCAAGGAGCCTGCAAAGATTGCTTGGCTGCAGTGCGTCGGTTCGCGCGACATCAATCGCTGCGGCAACGGATTCTGCTCCAGCGTGTGCTGCATGTACGCCATCAAGCAGTCTGTCATCACCGCCGAGCACACCACCGGCGACATTGACCAGACCATCCTGTACATGGACATCCGCAGCCACGGTAAGGAATTCGACAAATACTACGAAAGCGCCAAGACCAACGGGATCAACTTCGTGCAGGCACGGCCGCATACGATCCTGCCCGGTCCCGACGGCGTGGGTGCCGTCATCCAGTATGCCGACAAGTCCGGCAACATGGTCGAGGACGTCTACGACCTCGTCGTGCTGTCCATCGGCATGGAAGCGCCCAAGGACGCCAGGCAGCTGTCCGAAACCGCCGGTTTCGAGCTGAACAAGTACGGGTTCGTGGAAACGAACTCCTTCGAGCCGGTGTCCACCTCCAGAGCGGGAATCTACTCCTCGGGCGCGTTCAACGCTCCCATGGACATCCCGCAGGCGGTCACCGATGCTTCCTCCGCAGCGGCCACCGCGGCCAAGCGGCTGGCGGAAGTGCGCGGCACCATGACCGAAGAAAAGGTCTGGCCCGAAGAGCGCGACATCTCCGGCGAGGAGCCGCGCATCGGCGTGTTCGTCTGCTCCTGCGGTACCAACATCGCGGGCACCGTGGACGTCAAGGCCGTATCCGAATATGCCGCGAGCCTGCCCGGCGTGCAGATGGTGGAGAACAACATGTTCACCTGTTCCACCGACACGCAGGAGCTGATCTCCAAGAAGATCAAGGACAACAACCTGAACCGCATCGTGGTTGCCGCGTGTACGCCGCGCACCCACGAGCCGCTGTTCAAGGAGACGCTGAAGGAAGCGGGCCTCAACGAATACCTCGTTGAAATGGCGAACATCCGCAACCAGAACAGCTGGGTCCACCAGAACGAGCCCGAGAAAGCCACCGAAAAGGCCAAGGACCAGGTCCGCATGGCCGTTGCCAAGGCCGCCCTGCTCCAGCCCCTGAGCAAGATGTCCGTGGACGTCACGCAGAAGGCGCTGGTGGTCGGCGGCGGCATGTCCGGCATGACTTCCGCCCTCGGCATCGCCGACATGGGCTACGAAGTGGTGCTGCTCGAAAAGAGCAACATGCTCGGCGGCAACGCCTGGTCGCTCTCCCAGACCTGGCGCGGCGAAGAGATTCGCCCCGAGGTGGAGAAGCTGGCGGCCAAGGTGGATAACCACGAGAACATCACCGTGCTCAAAAACGCTATGCTCAAGACCGCCGTCGGTTCCGTCGGCAACTTCGTGAGCGAGGTGGAAGTGGACGGCGAGACCAAGGCCGTCAAGTACGGCGTTGCCGTGGTCGCCACCGGCGGCAAGGAATACAAGCCGGACGAATACGGCTACGGACAGTCCGACCGCGTGAAGACGCATCTGGAATTCGACAAGATGCTCGATTCCGGCGACTCCGCCAAGGCCGACTCCGTGGTCTTCATCCAGTGCGTCGGTTCCCGCAACGAAGAGCGCCCCTACTGCAGCCGCGTGTGCTGCACCCACTCGGTGGAGAGCGCCATTCGCCTCAAGGAACAGAAGCCGGAGATGAACGTCTACGTGCTCAATCGCGACATCCGCACCTACGGCCTGCGTGAAGACCTGTACACCAAGGCCCGCAAGCTCGGCGTGATCTTCATCAAGTACACGCTGGGCAGCCTGCCGCAGGTGGACGCTTCCGGCGACTCCGTCTCCGTGAAGGTCAACGATCCCATGCTGGGTCGCGATCTGGACATCAGGGCCGACTACCTCGTCCTCGCCACGGCCATCGTGCCCAACGAGACGAGAGAACTGGTCGAGCTGTACAAATGCGCTACGGGCGACGACGGGTTCCTCACCGAGGCTCACCCGAAGCTCCGCCCCGTGGACCTGTCCGTCGACGGCCTGTTCGTCGCCGGTCTGTGTCACTATCCCAAGCCCATCGACGAAGCCATCGGTCAGGCCCAGGCGGCCAGCAGCCGCGCCGGAGTCATTCTGGCACGCACCGAGATGCCTCTCGACTCCATCAAGAGCGAGGTCACCGAGCAGTGCGACGGCTGCGCCCTGTGCGTGGATACCTGCCCCTACAACGCCATCAGCCTCGAAGCGTTCGAGGACGAGAAGGGTAAGGAACACCGCAGGATCGCCACCGACAAGGCTCTGTGCAAGGGATGCGGCGTGTGCATGGCCACCTGCCCGAAGGGCGGCGTGGAAGTGAACGGCTTCACCATGGCCCAGCTCAAGGCGCAGGTCACCTCCGCCTTGGCAGGACTCTAATCGAAGGAGTTGAAAATGGCTGACTTCGAACCGAAAATCATCGGCTTTCTGTGCAACTGGTGCGCATATGCCGGTGGCGACCTGGCCGGTGTTTCCAGGTTGAAATATCCTCCGAACATGAAAGCCGTGCGGGTGATGTGCTCCGGCATGGTCCATCCGGACCTTGTGGTGGACGCCCTCAAAGGTGGCGCCGACGGCGTCATCGTCATGGGCTGACACCTCGGAGAGTGTCATTACCTGGATGGTAATCATAAAGCATTGGCAAGGGCCGGAGCTACCGAACTGCTGCTGGAAGACCTCGGCGTCGATCCCGAAAGGTTCGCCATCGAATGGGTCTCCTCCGCGGAAGCTCCCCGTTTTGCGGAAGTGGTCACCAAGTTCACCGAGAAGATCAAGGAACTTGGTCCCAACCCCGCGAAAAGCAAAAAGGCTGCAGCCTAAGGAGGACTCGCAATGGTCAAGATTGCAGAAGAGTGGCTGAACTCCTGTTCGGGCTGCGAAATCGCCATACTGAACATCGGCGACGTGCTTGTGGACCTGCTCCCCTCGCTGGAGTTCGTGCACATCCCCGTGCTGATCGACAAGAAATACTACGGCCAGACCGGTGAAGGCACGGAGCTGGACATCCCCGAAGCGGTTGTCGGCATCGTCTCCGGCGGCGTGAAGAACGAAGAGCACCTCGAGGTGCTCAAGAAGATGCGCGAACGCGTGCAGATTCTGATCGCCCTGGGCACCTGCGCCACCGACGGCGGCATCCCCGCGCTGGCCAACATGTATTCCAACGACGAAATCCGCGACTTCGTGTACCGCGACTCTCCGACCACGGAAGCCGGTCCGAACCCGGACGTCAAAGGAAACCATATCCCGGACATGCTTGAAAGCTGCTCCGCCCTCGACGAACACGTCAAGGTGGACCTGAAGCTGCCCGGTTGTCCCCCGCATCCCGACTGGATCGCCGCCGCCATTCTGTCCCTGCTGGACGAGAAGAACGTGCTGGAGCTCCCGGAAAAGTCGGTTTGCGACACCTGTCCGACCCAGAGGGAACGCAAGAAGAGCATGGGCGACATCAGGCGCATGCTTGAGACCCCGGACTACGACCCGGAAAAGCCCATCAGCGAGATGCGCTGTCTGCTGGAGCAGGGCTTCATGTGCCTCGGCCCGGTCACCAAGGCCGGCTGTTCCGGCATGACCGGCGAGGCGCCGCGCTGCATCAGCGCGCGCGTGCCCTGCCGCGGCTGCTACGGTCCCGTTCGTGACGACCGCATTCCCCTCGTGGACTACGTCGGCGCACTGGCGACGGTGGGCTACGACCCGTCCCGCATGCCGGACCGTCGCGGCTATCTCTGCCGCTTCAACGGCGGGCACGGCGTCCTGAAAAAACTGGGTTAACAGGAGTAAATGATGAGCAAAACGCTGAGAGTAGCTCCCATCACCCGCATTGAGGGCCACGCCGGGTTCGAGATCATGCTCGACGACAACGGAAACGTTGCCGATGCCCGGATGCAGGTCATGTCTCTGCGGGGATTCGAGAAGTTCGTTGTGGGCAGACCCGTGGAAGAGGTCTCCCGCATCGTCAACCGCATCTGCGGTATATGCCCGTGGCAGCACCACCTGGCGTCCAACAAGGCCGCCGACCTCTGCCTCGGAGCCGAAGTGCCCGAAACCGGCAGGAAACTCCGCGAACTGTGCCAGATGCTGGCCTACATCCCGGACAAGATCCTGCACTTCTACTTCCTCGCGGCCCCGGACTTCGTCATGGGTCCTGACGCGGACTACTCGGTCCGCAACGTGGTCGGCGTGGTCGGCGCCGTGCCCGATCTGGCAAAACAGGTCGTGCACATGCGCTACAAGACCCAAATGGCGCTCGAAAAGTTCGCCGGAAAGGTTATCCACCCCATCGCCGCGGTTGTCGGCGGCTTCTCCAAGCCGCTGCTGGAAGACGAGCGCAAGGAACTGCTGGAAGTCGTCAAGGAAGCCAAGGACTTCTGTCTGTTCACCATCAAGTTCGCACGCGAAAACGTGTTCCCCAAGTATCTGGAAGCCGTGAAGACGCTTGGCGTCTTCCCCTCCGGCTACATCGGAACCGTGGACGGCAACGGCTCTCTTGAGCTGTACGACGGCCAGCTGCGCCTGATGAACATCGACGGCTCCTACGATCAGTTCGACTACTCCGAGTATCAGGACTACATCGCGGAGCACGTCGAGGACTGGTCCTACCTGAAGTTCCCGTACATCAAGAAGGCCGGGGGCATTAAGCTGGACGAAAACGACCCCGTGGGCGTCTACCGCTCCAACTGCCTTGCACGCGTCAACGTCTGCGACCAGATGAAGACGCCGCTGGCGCAGGAGGAACTGGAGATATTCCGCAAGGAGTTCGGTCGTCCCGCGCACCTGACCCTGCTGTATCACTGGGCCCGCCTCATCGAGCTGGTGCAGTGCTGCGAGCGTGCGGAAGAACTGCTCAACGATCCCAAGATCACGGGACGCGAAATCCGCGCCGAAGGCATCAAGCCGCAGGCCGGGGAAGGCGTCGGCTGCGTGGAAGCCCCGCGCGGCACCCTGATCCATCACTACAAGACGGACAGCGACGGCATGGTCGAGCAGGCCAACCTGATTGTGGGCACCACCCACAACAACGCCGGCATGAACCTGTCCATCAAGCAGGCCGCCAAGGCGGTCATCAAGGACGGCCAGTATGACGAGGAGGTCATGAACCTCATCGAAATGGCGGTACGCGCCTACGATCCGTGAATGTCCTGCGCTACCCACCGCCTGGATGGCGGTATGGCCATGGAACTGAAGATCGTCGACGCTCAGGGCAACGTCCTTGACACCTTCAACAAGTAAGGACGGGTTTCCCGTCTGACAGACAGGGGGGCCGATACGTCGGTCCCCCTTGTTTTTTCCGCGCAGGCGACGGCTGCGGTTCAAACTGATTTATGCTACTGACGTGCACCTGCTAACGTGGCTCCGGCCACACGACCTGTGAGAAAGCGCATGGACTGGTCAAAAATGTTTACCTCCCGCGTGGTGGTGTTCGGCTGCGGAAACATTCTCATCGGCGACGACGCCGCCGGACCGAGAGTGGTAGAATTGCTTGAAAAGGACTCCGAGATCCCCGATGACGTGGGGCTGCTCGATGTGGGCACCTCCATCAGAACCATCCTCTTCGACCTCATCGTGGCCCCCACGCCGCCCGAACGGGTCGTGGTCATCGATGCCACCACCGAAGAACAGGGCCGCGAGCCCGGAGAATTCTGGGAAATCAGTATCGACGGCATGGACCCCAAAAAGGTCAACGACTTCTCCCTGCACATGTTCCCCACGGTGAATCTGCTCAAGGACCTGAAGGAGAACACGGGCATCGACGTGAAGATTCTCGTGGTCCAGACCGGCTACGTCCCCGACGAGCTGGACGAGACCATGAGCCCTGAAGTCGAAGGCGTGCTTCCGGCCATGGCCGAAAAGGTAAAACAGTGGTGTATGCCTGAAAACGGCTGATTGCTGCTAGCTCGGCAAGAATTTGAGAAGCCCGGATTCCCGCAGGGGAATCCGGGCTTTCATATTGTTGTGAGGAGAAAAGGGTCGAAAACTGGTCAACGGGCCGTGCGGCTCGTGGGGAGGCATCGTTTGCCGCATGGGTTGCAGGTTTCGGCCTTTTGGCCGACCTTCTTTTTTGCTTGCGCAGAAAAAAAGAAGGCAAAAACTGCGCTTTTGGGGTGCGCCGCCGCCCTCGGCGAGAGGCTCTATGACGCGGTCACTGCTACGGGTGAAACGTTTGTGGCTACAAACACCACCCGTACCTGCGTGACCGGTCAAAAGATCCTCTATGCCTCTACCGGCAATTGCTGCGGTACTTGTTTGGCGGGAGAGGGTTTTTCGGTGGGAGTTCTGAGGGGGAGTGTTTTGGCTGAGGGAGTTGCTTGGAACTGAATTTGGTTAAGAGAGTTCGTCAGCCAAGACCCCCACCCCTCATCACTCGTCAGCGGCGTTGCGGCGTATCGTCGCGGACCGGGCGTCGCCGTGAATCCTGCCGCTGCAAGGCCGCTGACAACACTGGGTTTCCAAAGGGGGCCCGCCCCTTTGGTCTGCCTGAAGGGCCCGCCGGAGGCATCGTTTGCCGCATGGGTTACAGGCTTCGGCCTGTCGGCCGACCTTCTTTTTTGCTTGCGCAGAAAAAAGAAGGCAAAAACTGCGCTTTTGGGGTGCGCCGCCGCCCTCGGCGAGAGGCTCTATGACGCGGTCACTGCTACGGGTGAAACGTTTGTGGCTACAAACACCACCCGTTACCTGCGTGACCGGTCAAAATATCCTCTATGCCTCGACCGGCAATTGCTGCGGTACTTGTTTGACGAGAGAGGGTATTTCGGTGGGAGTTCTGAGGGCGAGTGTTCTGGCTGAGGGAGTTGCTTGGAACTGAATTTGGTTAAGAGAGTTCGTCAGCCAAGACTCCCACCCCTCATCACTCGTCAGCGGCGTTGCGGCGTATCGTCGCGGACCGGGCGTCGCCGTGAATCCTGCCGCTGCAAGGCCGTTGACAACACAGGGTTTCCAAAGGGGGCCCGCCCCTTTGGTCCGCCTGAAGGGCCCGCCGGAGGCCCTTTCGGTTGTCTACTCCGTGAGCTTCTTCCAATCGTTCAGGAACGAATCGAGTCCTGAATCCGTGAGCGGGTGCTTGGTGAGTTGGGTGATAACCTTGTACGGCACGGTGGCGACGTCTGCCCCGAGCAGTGCTCCTTCCAGCACGTGGTTCGGGGAGCGCACGCTGGCTACGAGGATTTTGGTATTCATGCCGTAGTTGTCGAAGATGGTGCGTATCTGGGAGACGACTTCCATGCCGTTCTGGCCTATGCCGTCGAGTCTGCCGACGAAGGGGCTGACGTAGGTGGCGCCGGCCTTGGCTGCGAGCAGGGCCTGCATGGCGGAGAAGACGAGGGTCACGTTGGTGCGGATGCCTCGGGATTCGAGTTCCCGTGTGGCGGTGAGGCCTTCGGCGATCATGGGAATCTTGACCACCACGTTGTCGCCGAAGGAGACGAGGTGTTCGGCCTCGCGGACCATGGCCTCAGCGGTAGTGCCGACGACTTCGAGGCTGACCGGGCCGTCGACGGTGTCGCAGATTTTCTTGGCCTGTTCCTGCCAGTCGCCGCCTTCGCGGGAGAGCAGGGTGGGGTTCGTGGTGACGCCGTCTATAAGGCCCTGTTTGCGGGCGGAAGCGATTTCGTCGAGGCTTGCCGTGTCCAGAAAGAATTCCATGATGGTCCTCCGATGGTCGTGAGTATTTTCGACTTTGCCTGACACTCTGCCACAGATGCGTGACGAAGGGTAGGGGGAGTGTGCGTCAAGTTGCGTCTGCTTCCGGGAGTTCGGTCTCAGGGGTGGCGGGGAGCATAAATGAGATACTGGTACCTTGGCCGGGCCTGGAGTCGGCCCGGATGTCGCCGCCGTAGTGCAGTACTATCTGGCGGCAGATGGCCAGCCCGAGGCCGGAGCCTGTAGGTTTGTGTCCGTCGGCGGAGTTCCTTGCCTGATGAAAGCGTTCGAAGACCGCGCCAAGCTCGTTTGCGGGGATGCCGGGGCCGGTGTCGGAGACGGTTACGGTCAGCATGGTTCCTGCGTTCGTTTCCGCGCGGTCGGCGATGAGTTCCACCTGCCCCTGATTCGTGAATTTTGCGGCGTTGTGCAGGAGATTTACGACAACCTGTGTCAGCTTGTCCGGGTCCACGGTGACGTGAGGGAGGTCTTTGGCGAAGCGTTCGTTGACCTGAACGTTCTCGTTGAATTCGTTTCTGGTCACGGCCAGTGCGTGGGACAGGACTCGCTGGGGGTGTATCGTGCGGTCGTTCCACAGCATCTTGCCTGACTCGATGCGAGTGAGGTCGAGCACGTCGTTCACCAGTCTGGAAAGGCGCTCCCCCTCCCCGATGATGATGCTCAGGTTGTCGTCGATGGTGGCGGCTCTTGCCGCCTTGAGGGAGCTGTCCGGCTCGGGGCTCCAGAAGTGGCGGGTGAAGCTCTTGCGAGTGACTTTGGCGAACCCGAGGATGGAGGTCAGCGGGGTGCGCAGTTCGTGAGAGACGGATGACAGGAACGTGCTCTTGAGGGCGTCCAGCTCGCGCAGGCGCTGGTTGGCGGCCTCCAGCTCCTCGGCTTTGTGTTGGAGATCGCGGGTGCGCTCGGCCACGGTCTCCTCGAGGTTCTTGTTGAGCTCGGCGAGGTTCTCCGCGGCGAGTCGCTTGTTGTGTTCGCTCTCGCTCAGAGCGTTGAGAATCTCCTTGTATTCGGTCAGGTCCTCGAAGACGCCAAGCAGGGTGCTTTCGGTGATGCGGATGAGTCTGGCGCGGACGTAGACTCGACGCTGACCGGTGAGGGAGGTGTAGTAGTCTTCGTAGCTGGCTCTGCCCTCGGTGATGGCCTTGCTCACGGCCTCCTTCACGGCTTCATTGCGTATGTCGCGGAGAATGTTGATTCCTGTGATCTGCTCCGGTCCACCTGCTCCCATTATGGTGGCAAAATAGCGGTTGCAGCTGGAGACGGTGCTTTTGTTGTCGAACATCATGATGCCCACCGGGGCCTGCGTGACGATGCCCCGGAATTTTGCCTCGCTTTCCCTGAGCGCGTCGGCGACCCGTGCGGATTGCTCCAGCGCATGGCTGAGCTGCAGGTTCTTTTCGTCCACTGCGTGATAGGATGCGTGGAGGCGTTCGGCCATGTCGCCGAAGGACTGGACGAGGTCCGCAATCTCCTTGTCCCCTATGTTCTCGGGCAGGTCCGGCTTTTCCTCTCCGGCGTAGAGCGAGGTCATGGAGTCGCGCAGCCGCAGTACGGGCAGCACGACTGAAGTGTTGATCCTTTTGCGCAGCAGCGTCAGCATGCAAAGCAGCGTGATCAGCAGCAGGCATCCGAAGAAGAGATAGAAGGTCGTGGTCTGGGAGAGGACGGGGCCGAGGTCGTATGAGAGCCTGATCCAGCCCAACGTTTCGCCCACGGCGCGCACCGGCTTGGTGAAGACCATTGTTCTTCCGTGCCGTTCATAGAGAAAACGTTCGCCCGAAGGAAGCGTCGGAGGGGTGATGGTGCTTTGCAAAGCGGCTTGCTCGTCTGTGCTGCCCGCCGTGGCGATCGCTTTGCCCCTGTCGTCATAAAGGGTGATGTGATGGATGTTCTTCACCCGCTCGATCTGCTCCAGGCGCATTTTCAGGGCCTTTATGCGCTTTTCGAAAAGCTCGTTGGCAATGCTGTCCTGATCGCGGGTCAGCAGTGTGTCGAGCAGGAAGCAGGCCGACTCGATGTTCTGCTGCGTCCAGTGCAGCTGAACCGGCACGGCGGCGAGCACGAACAGGGCGCTGATGCCCAGAAAGGTCAGGAGGATGGATTCAGTTACCTTGCGGGAGAGACTCTTCATATCCTGATGGGGTGTCCGTTTTTATGTAGCGGGTTCCGCTTCGGGTTATCTGCAGAATGACGAGGGGTTTGAGGGGATCGCGTGAGCCGTCGAAGGATATGGCTCCCGTCACGGCGGCATATTCTTTTGTGGCAAGGAGCGTATCGCGTATCGACTCGGATGAAGCGTCGCCGGCCCGGCGTATGGCGTCCGCCACGACCATCATGGCGTCGTAGGCGCAGGGGTTTCCCGAATCCACGAGGGAGAGGGCGTCCGGCCCCAGCTCTTTTTTCAGCATGCGGACGAAGTCGCGGCTTTGCGGATGCTCCGAGCTGTGATGCCAGTGCGAGGTGTAGTAGTTGTCGCCGTTGGCCGGATCAAGGTACGGATACTGCTCCAGAGCGGTCCAGCCGTCACCGCCGAGAAAAGGCATCTGCATGCCCATGTTGCGGGCCTGCTTCAGAATAAGCCCTGAATCGCGGGCGAACCCCGGAACGAAGACAACGTCCGGGTTTGCCTCCTTCACATCGTCGAGCTGACTTGAGAAGTCCATCGAGCTTTGCAGGTATGACCGCTCGACAACGGTATTGCCGTCGAGCCTCTCGAACTCTAGGGAAAAGGCCTCTGCAAGGCCCTCGCTGTAGACGTCTCCTGCTATGCTCAGCACCGCTGCGGATTCGGCCTTGAGGTCCCGCGCGGCGAAGCGGGCCAATGCCAGCGCCTGCTGGCGATTGGTGTAGCAGACTCGAAAAATGTAATCCCCGACCTGCGTGACCTCCGGGGCGGTGGTCGTTGCGCCGATCATGGGGATGCCCGCCTTCTGCAGCACCGGCGCCATGGCCATTGCGTGTGAACTCCATGAGGGGCCGATGACGGCTGCGACGCCTGCCTTGACAGCATCCCTTGCAGCTTCCCGCGAGCCGAGGGCGGTACTCTGGTTGTCAATCTCCAGCAGCTCCACGCGTCTTCCGAGCAGTCCGCCGGACTCGTTGATTTTGTTCACGGCGAGCTGCACCATGCGATAATTAGGCGTGTTTTCCTCTCCGGCCGGACCGGAGTGGGCAAAGATGCTGGCAATGAGGACGGGGCCTTCATCCGCCGCTGCCGGGGGAGCTTGGCCGAGAAGGGGAAGGAGGAGCAGCGGGAGAGTGATTCCCAGCAGCACCTTATGGAATAAACTGACAAGTCTTGGTGGCATTGGCATTCTCTCCATTCTAGGAAACATACGTTGAAACGTGGCGGTTGCGCAAGAAGTGAGTTCATTTCAGCGTAATTGGCAGATAACGGAACCATATCATTTCGGGCTGTCGTTTATGGCTGTATTCTGCGGCAGGGGTGTTACAGCTTCGTTTGCAGTGCGTAGCGCACTGCGTGTAACAATTGTTTGAATGGAAACCCTGTCCCGAATACTTCAATAAATTGGGGGTCTATGCGTTACGTCTTGCTGCTGATCACTCTGTCGGCCGCACTCCTGTGGCCGAAGCCCGCCTGTGCTGCCGAAATATGGAAGATCGCCTCGTTGTACTGGCCGCCCTACAGTGGCGGTGAACTGGCTGAGGGCGGTGCTTCTGTCCAGCGGCTGCGGGACGCCTTGAAGCCGTTCGGTGTGAAGCTAGAGGTGACGTTTCTCCCTTGGGCGCGTGCCAGAATGGTCGCGCGCACAGGCGACTATGTCGGGTATTTTCCTGCGTGGCCGGAAGAGGTCGATGACGGCTTCATTGCGTCGGTTCCCGTGGAGTGGTCGAGCGTTGCGGTAATGGTCCGCAAAGACAGCAACATAAGGGCCGACGAGTTGCAGGAGGTCTTCAGGCACCGCGTCGGTCTGGTAAAGACGTACGACTATCCGGCGACGGTCACGGCACAGGCCGCGCGGCGGCCGCACAATGTGGACCGCACTCCGAACGAGGAGCTGCTCTTCAAGAAACTGTCCGAGGGACGCATCGACGCCGCCATAACCGACCCCAAGGTGATGCTCCACATAGCATCGCGATCGGGCGTGGCAACCATCAGAGTGCTGAGGGTTCTGGGCCACCGGCCTCTGGTCCTGGCGTTGCGTGATCTCCCGGGGACGACAGCCCGCCTCCGCCTGCTCAGGGAGGCAATGAACCGTCTGGACGGGAATGCAGCGTCGCCGATCACCCCGTGAATCCCAAAAGATCATGAACGAAAGAAGCCCTTCGTCCGAAGACGAAGGGCTTTGTTTGTGATTGGCGGAAGCGTATAGGAGTCGAACCTACCGACGAGGGTTAGCCCGTCCACTGGATTTGAAGTCCAGGCGCCACACCGGTGACGAAACGCTTCCGAGCGGAGGTAATTAGCTATCAGGTTTGAGGATTGCGTTCAAGGGAAAAGAGCGAATGCGTCGATGGGTCGAGCGTTGCGAAGGTTGCGTGAAGCATTTCCACAGAGGCTGGATTCTGCTATGACGAGGTAATGTCGGACATCGGTTCGGCTGGCAACCTAAACAGCAGGCGGAGGAATTGATGAAACGAAGTATCGCAACCATGGCGGGCGCGGTCCTCTGCGTCAGCTTGTTCAGCGCTGGCGCCTGTGCTTCTTCGGATCTCGGCGAAGAGCTCGGAAGCACTTGCAGCAGCTGTCACTCCACCAAGCGGATATGCCGCTTCCAGGGCATCAAGGATGCCGAGGCATGGAAGGAGACCGTGGAACGCATGATCGGCAACGGCGCCGACCTTTCGGAGAGCAGAATCGACGAGGCCGCCGCGTATTTGAACGGGCTTGCGCCGGGGACGGGGCCGTTCTGCGAATAGTCTCGGTTTCTGATGATGCGTGCCTGTCGCCTCTGAGGCCGGGCACGGCAAAAGACCCCTTCACGCCGCCGGGCGGAAGGGGCTACCGAAAACTGTGTACCGCGACCCTGGGGATCGTGTATATGGCCGGAATGCCGCGCCGGCGGCTAACGGGGACGGAAGGTGATGCGTCCGCGGGTCAGGTCGTACGGGCTGAGCTCGACGGTGACGGTGTCGCCGGGCATGACGCGGATGCGGAACTTGCGCATTTTGCCGGAGATGTGTGCGAGCACTTCGTGACCGTTTTCGAGGGCCACCCTGAACATTGCGTTCGGCAGTGCCTCTTCCACGGTTCCCTGAACCTTGATTCCTTCTTCCTTGGCCATTGAGACTCCCTGTTTGTGTTTCTCACGGCGACCGGACACCCGTCCGGGTCACCCAGTGCGCATACGGCGCACAATGCTGTTGGTCGTTGCCCCCGTGCGTTGAGGGCCAGTTTCCCATATAAGAAATTGCCGGGATTGTCCAATCCTAATGCGCCATGAGCCTGAAAACGGCTGTTGTTCGCATGGGCATCATGGTAGTTTGCGCCGGTACGCGCAAGGAGGAATCATGCACGACAGGGCTGCAAGAAAAGATGCGTTTTCCAGGCGCCTGGTCGGTCTGCTCAATGAGTCTTCGCTCACGCTGGCCATGGCGCTCGGCTATAGGGCGGGGCTGTTCGAAGCGATGGATGAGCTGAGTGAGCCAGCTGAGGCTTCGGTCATTGCCGAGGCAGCCGGGCTTCACGAGCGGTACGTGCGCGAATGGCTTGGCGTTATGGTCTCGGGGGGCGTGGTGGAGCTGGCCGAAGGCGCCCCCGAGCGCTTCCTGCTGCCCGGAGCGCACGCCGACCTGTTGACTGAGCGGGCCGGGGCGGAAAACATGGGGGTCTACATGCAGGAGATTCCCTTGCTGACTGCCAGCGTGTACGACGACGTGGCCGAGGGGTTTCGCAGCGGCGAGGGGGTCGGCTATGACCGCTATCCGCGTTTTCACAGGTTCATGGATGAGCTGGCGGTCGCGAAGCATCGTCAGACCCTTGTGGATGTGTTCGTTCCCTCTGTTGAGCGAGGTGCCATGGTGGAACGACTGAAAAAAGGTATTCGCGTGCTGGATGTCGGGTGCTCCGAAGGAACCGCGCTTCGTTTACTCGCCGGAGCCTTTCCCCGGAGCGAATTCCTCGGGGTGGATGTCTCCGGGGATTCGGTCCGGCGCGCTGGGTGGAAAGCTGCTGAGGCCGGACTTGCGAACGTTGCCTACGACCTGCGTGATGTGACGCGCATGGCACCGGCGACGGACGGGAAGTTCGATTGGATCACCGCCTTTGATTCGATTCACGACCAGACTCGACCCGCTCGGGCGCTTGCTGCGATCCATTCGCTGCTCGCTCCGGGTGGCGTGTTCTCCATGGTGGACATCGCTGCCGAAAGCTCCATTGGTGGCAATGCCGACCACCCCATGGGTGCGTTTCTGTATACCGTGAGTCTGATGCACTGCATGCCCGTCGGTCTCCAAGGGGGCGGCGCGGGACTCGGCATGATGTGGGGCAGGCAGCGGGCTGAGGCCATGCTTGCCGAAGCAGGCTTTTCCGATGTACGAACATCCCCGATTCCCGACGACCCGTTCAACCTGCATTACTGCTGCCGGGCATGATCCGGCGGGGCTGAACCGCCAAACCGCCAAACCGCAACCATACGGAAAGAACGATGACCGAATCCAAGATGACTCTTCAGGAATTTCTCGACGGCTGGGAACCGGGTTTCTCCCGCGACAGTTTCGAACGCTTCCGCGCCGCGCTGGAGGCCATGGAAGGCGTGGAATGTGAATTCGTGGCGCGCCCGGGGGTGAGCTACTCTCTGCGGCCGCGCAAGGCTGGACAGGAGCGGCCGCTTTTTGCGCTGGTGGATGTGGTGGACGATCCCTCCGGCCGCTGGCTCTCCGTCTGTTCCTACGCGGATTTCGTCAGCGACCCGGATGAGCAGGGTGACTTCGTCCCTGAAGGGCTCATGGGACAGGACGCGATCTGTTTTGACGTTGACGAGGACGCGCCCGAAAGCGTTGAGTTTGTATTGTCCAAGCTCGACGAGGCCTACGGCAAGGCTGACTAGCCTCCCTCTCGGCAGAACTCACTGACGACCCGATTTCGCTCTTGTGACCGGACCGCCTCTGCGGTCCGGTCTTTTTTTTACTGACTTTCCGCCTCGTGCGCTTCTCTCATGAGAGAGCAGTGCGTCCCTCAAGTCGCCAAGCCGCATGTGCATAATGAGCTGTGGTGTGCAGAATCGGAAACGACGACTCTGCGAAACGGCAGCGGTGGAGTGGCTGCTGTGGCCTTCCCCGGTCCGCCTGCAGGCGTCGTGGCGTGGCTGGGGCGCCAAATGCGCTCACGGAGAGGTTTTCTTGAGGAGGCACAAGGTCTGCGCTTTTTACCTACTGGAAACCAGAGGGGACAGCGGGAGGTGCCGAGGGCATGAAAAAAGGCCGGAGCAGATGCTCCGGCCTTTTGAATAGGCTTCGTATGTCCAGCGGCTTAACGCTTGGAGAACTGGAAGCTGGCGCGTGCGCCGCGGAGACCGTACTTCTTACGCTCTTTCTTACGAGCGTCGCGAGTGAGGAATCCGGCCTTCTTGAGCACGCCGCGGAGTTCCGGGTCGAGCTCGCAAAGGGCGCGTGCGATGCCGTGACGGACGGCCTGAGCCTGTCCGGCGACGCCGCCGCCACAGCAGCGGATCTTGACGTCCACGCTGTCGAGTTTCTTGGTCAGGCGCAGCGGCTGCTGCACGACCATCTGGAGGGTCTTGCGGGGAAAGTACTCGGTGAAGTCTTTTCCGTTGACCTGAATCTGCCCGGAACCGGCGTAAATGCGGGTACGGGCGATGGCATTCTTTCTCTTGCCGGTGCCGTAATTAAAATCGCTCATGATGTCTCCCGATTACAGTTCCAGGGTTTGGGGCTGCTGGGCCGCATGCGGGTGTTCGGAACCGGCGTAGACCTTGAGCTTTTTCAGCTGCTGGCGGGCCAGACGGTTGTTGGGCAGCATGCCCTTCACCGCAGCGGTGATGACGTTTTCCGGCTTGATCTCGAGCATCTCGCGCAGATTCTTGCCGCGGATGCCGCCCGGGTAGCCGGTGTGCTTGTAGTACATCTTGTCATCCAGCTTCGCGCCGGTGACCTTGATCTTTTCGGCATTGATCACAACCACGAAGTCTCCCATGTCCATGTGGTGGGAGTATTCGGGCTTGTGCTTGCCGCGCAGGCGATTGGCGATTTCGGTGGCCAGGCGACCGAGAACCTTGTCGGTGGCGTCCACGACGATCCAATCGTTCTTCACGTCTTCCGGAGTCGGACTATATGTCTTCATAAAAATGCTCCTTGCACAAACTGGGAACGGGACAGTTACGGTGTTTGTCTCCGCATGTCAAGCGACAAGACGATATCCCGACGCGTTGAAACGATGTCCCGGTGCCGACCGTAACGGGGTGGGGAAATTCGGGATGCGGCCGATGCCGGGCCTTTCTTCGCGTCAGAATCCGACTTGCGGATAAATGAACCTCTCGGGTCCGGACGGTGCAAGTACATCGTTTGGCGACAAAAAGCAAAACCTTTTTTCGTGCGGACCCGGAAAATTTACTGCGCTCCCGCTCCGACGGCGCTCGCGCCACCGGAATCGTTGCATGTCGTAAAGGGACTGCTTGTCAGTCGAAGTCTGCCAGCAGGGCGTTTATCTGCACGCCCGCAACCGTGGTGCGGCCCTTGTAATGGTTGCGTATGCGAAACAGCGCCTGGTGCAGCTGGTCCGAGGAGATGCCGTTCTTGAGGGCGGTGTGCGCCTCGATGAACGCGGCCAGCCGGTCGCACATCTTGAGCAGTTCCCCGTCCTTGGGGTCCAGCGTGTCCTGATTGTTGTCGGCCAGCTCGTCAGCAGCCACCGCCAGAACCTTGCCGTCGCGCACGATGGTGGCTTGGAATTCGCTGCCCACGTCGAGGCCGAGGAAGTAGGCCATCCGCTCGGAAACATCCTCGTACCCGCCGTCCCGCAGCGGGGCCAGCACGACCTTTTCCAGCTCGTACAATTCATATTGACGGATAAGCTCCGCAATTTCCGGTGCCGACTGCTTGACCGGGGAGATGATGTCCCGGGTCAGCAGCTCGGGCAGGTCGTGCACAAGCCCGGCGAAAAAGTTGTTCTGCTGTCGCGCTCGGCAGGCGCCCACTTCCTGACTGAAGAACCATCCGTAGGCAGCCACGATGAACATGTGACCGAGCACCGAGGTCTCGGGCACGCGTGGGGTCTGGGACCAGCGTTTCTGGAAGCGCAGTCGCCCGCACATTCTGGCGAAGCGTCCCAGCGTGGTGTTCTCGTCGTCCAGCAGCTCGTCCACGCCTCTGATGTCGCGGAGGTCCTTGAGGCGATCCACGAAGCTCTGTTCGATCTCCATGAGCTCGTGGTCCATGGTGTTGATGCTCTTGAGCAGCTTGAATTCGGACCAGCTGGCGTAGAGGTGCGCGGCCCGCAGGATGCGTCTGGCCAGCCCTTTCTCCTCCGGCTCCATGAGGAACTCGCCCATGCGGCGCAGGAATCCCTCTCCCAGTGGCTGAAGGCGCGGGGCCAGCTCCGAGACGACCCACGAGGTGAGCTTGCGGTAGTCCTCCCGGTTCTCCTTGATGCGGTAGAACACTGGCGGCTTGATGTCCGTGATGACCAGCCGGTAAAGGTAGTCGAAGATGCCGCCTTCCACGATGCTCTCGCCGAGTGCGCGCCGTCTGGCAACGTCCATATCCCGGGAGTTGATGACGAACAGGACCCACGCCACGATCATCTTGTGGGCCTGCTTGTCCACCTCCACCAGTTCCATGGGGCGCAGCTTGTCGTTCCAGCGTTTCATGAACGCGCCGGAGAAAACCAGTTCCAGAAGGCTCTTGCGAATGATCACGGACATGGTGCGTTATCCTGCGGTTTCCGGTTCATCCGTTCACCATAGACGGTGCGGCCCGGTTTGTGAATGCCCGAAATCCGGACGGCCTATTTGCGCCTGAGCACTGCGACCGCCTCGACATGGGTGGTATGCGGAAACTGGTCCACGGGCTGTACGCTCTCCACGGCGTAGGCGTGCGAGAGCCTGCCGAGGTCGCGCGCCAGCGTCGCCGGATCGCAGGAGACCGCCACGACCTTGCGGGGCAGCATGTCGAGGATGCCGCGCACCATGGTCTCGTGCATACCGGAGCGGGGCGGGTCGGTGACGATGATGTCCGGATCTGGCACGCCTTTCACCTGTCCGAGGCCGTGCTCCAACGTTCCGGCGTGGAATTCGCAGTTGGAGAAGCCGTTGATCTCGGCGTTGCGCACGGCATCGCGCACGGAGTCTTTGGAAAGCTCGAATCCGAGCACCTTCTTTGCCTTGTCGGCGAGGGCCAGCGCCAGCCCGCCTGTGCCGCAGTAGAGGTCCATGACCGTATCGTCCGGGCCGGGATCGGCCGCCTGACGGACCGCGCCGTAGAGGAGCTCTGCGGCCGCGCTGTTGGGCTGGAAGAATGCGTTGGGTGATATCCGGTAGCGAACCTCGGCGTCCGGAAGACGGAGGCGCTCCTCCACCGAGTCCTGCCCCATGACCTGCTGAATGCGCTCGCCGAAGGCCAGATCGCGGCGGCTCTTGCGGGTGGAGTGAACGAAGGAGGTTATCTCCGGGAAATCGGCTTGTAGCGCGCGACCAAGTTTTTCCGCCGGGGAGTGGTCGCGCGCGGTGGCGGTGATGAGGTGCACCATCAGCTCGCCTTCGCCGGAGGTGGTGCCGTGGTGCCGGATGACGAGGCGGCGCAGGTAGCCTTTGCCCGTCTTCGGGTTGTAGGCGATGCGTCCGAGCGAGGGACCCAGTTCGTTGGCGCGGCGCAGGATGGCGGCCGTCTTTTCCGTGCAGATGCGGCATTCCGGCACCGGCATGACGGAGGCATCGGTTCTGCGGCGCAGTCCGGCCACGGGCTGCCCTTCCATGGCGTCATAGACGAATTCCATCTTGTTGCGGTAGCGCCAGATGCCGGGGGAGCCGATGGGGTCCAGCGCCGGGACATCTTCAAGGCCGCCGATGCGCTTGAGCGCGTCGGAGACGCGGCGGGTCTTCCACGCAAGCTGTTCGGCCGGGGCCATGTGTTGCAGCAGGCAGCCGCCGCACTCGGGAAAATGCGGACATTCCGGCTTCACTTCGACAGGGGAGCGTTCCACCACCTCGGCCGCGAGGGCTTCGGCATACCGTTTCTTTACGCGCTGCACGCTGGCCTTGACGCGGGAACCGGGCAGTGCGCCCTCCACAAAGACCGTCATGCCGTCGGGCAGACGCGCTACTCCGTTGCCGGTTGATGCCAGATCGCGGATCGCCACTTCTATTATTTCGCCTCTTTTTATGCTCATGAGCGGGGTTTGACAGCTTTCCCCGGCGCTGTCTATGACTTTATCCATGATCGACAAGGCCACTGCCATAGAAACCGTCATGGAGCGGCTCAAGAAACTGCCGCATGGCCACGCATTGGATATGCGCACATACAAGCGAAACCGCTCCGTGCTCATCCGGCGTGTGGAGGACGATCTGTTCGAAGTCATTCAGAACGGCTACGAACAGAACCGGTTTGAAAGCACCCGCAAGAAGATGAAGAAGCTCTTGAAGACGCTGCTCAAGAAAGAGTTTCCGCGAAGCACCAAGATCAGGCTGTACACGCTGGAAGGGGAGAACGCGGAAACCCATTTGCCAAGGAAGATTCTCTGAGACGACGTTTTGACCGATTTGAACGGTCTTTCAGATGGCAGTGAGGGGACCGGGGCGAAAAAGAGCGCGGCTGTATTGCGGCCCGGACGATTTCGGCCTGCGACAAGCGGTGCGGGGCGCGCGGATTGCGATCGGGCAAAAGCTTGACCCAACCCGGAAAAAGGTGCATGGCACCGCCCATGAACGAACTGCTCTGGATTGGATTCGCCCTTCTGGACCTGACCATGGTCCTTGTCGTGTACCGTTTCTTCGGCCGCACCGGCCTGTTTGGCCTTGTGGTTTTCAACCTGCTGCTATGCAATCTTCAGGTCCTCAAGACCGTGGAAATGTTCGGCCTGACTACAACGTTGGGCAACATTCTGTACGCCAGCGTCTTTCTTTCCACCGACATGCTCGGGGAGCTGCACGGCAAGGAGGACGCGAAGAAAGCGGTCCTTCTGGGCTTCGTGACGCTGCTGCTCATGACGGGCTACATGCAGCTAGCGTTGCAGTTCATCCCCGGGGCGGAAGATTTCGCGCACCCGCATCTGGAGGCGCTGTTCGGGTTCATGCCGCGCATCGCGCTGGCGAGCCTCGCGGCCTATCTCATTTCTCAAATGCACGATGTGTGGGCCTTCCACCGCATCAAGGCCAGCACCGGCGGCAAGCATCTCTGGCTGCGCAACAACGCCAGCACGCTCGTGAGCCAGCTTCTGGACTCCGCCATCTTCTGCACCATCGCCTTCTACGGGCTGTTCCCCATGGGAGTGTTCATGGAGATCATGGTCTCCACCTACGTTATCAAGGTCGCCGTGGCGGTGCTCGACACCCCGTTCATCTACCTCGCGAAGAGGCTCTTTCCGAAGGGCGTTCACGCCTGATTCAACGTTGATGACACGCCCGCGTCGGCAGTCTGGCCGGCGCGGGCTTTCTTGTAGAAATTTCTTGAAAATGAGTTTCAAATTCAATAAAAGGCGGCTCATGTACACGTTGGAAGAGAAGCTGTTCGGGTCGGGGTGCGACCATGTCCGGGTGACGCTACACGAATTCGCGGAGTCGCTGGGTAACGCGATCGACGCGCGGGATCACGGGACATGGGCGCACTCGGACGAGGTGGCGGAGGTGTCGCTGGTGCTGGCGCAGTGCATGGGGGCTTCATCCGTGCAACGGCAGCTTATTCATATTGCCGGGCATCTGCACGATATCGGAAAGCTGGCCCTGCCCGATGTCGTGTTGAACAAGCCCGGCGCTCTGAGCGAAGAGGAGTGGGCCATGGTGCGTGAGCACCCCGGACGAGGGGCGGACATCGTTCGTCCTGTGCCGGAGTTTGCGGCCAAGGGCGGCGTTGCGGATATGATCCGCGCGCATCACGAGCGCTGGGACGGGGGTGGATATCCGGACGGGCTCTCCGGCAAGGCGATCCCGTCGGGAGCGAGGATCATCGCGGTGGCTGACGGTCTTTCCGCCATGATGCAGGACAGGCCCTACCGCAAGGGGATGAGCTATGTCGATGCCTGTCGGGAGGTTCGGCGGTGCTCAGGCACGCAATATGATCCCATGGTCGTTTCGTGCCTGCTGGCGAACAGGAGTGCGGTGTTCGATGCGATCATGAGCGTGGAGGAGAGCGGCGTGCGTTCGTTCGCCGTCAGGGGGCGACGTCGCGAAGGGGCGTAGCTGGTCTGGTGCGCGCAAGACGTCATTTGGCCGCAACAGACCGCACGAGGCGAGCACAGTTTTTCGCGTCCGGTTTCGCGGAGCCGAATGGGGCTCCGCGAAGCCGGACGGCAAAAGTCCAAGCTACCAGCCGCGTCCGTGAAGGATGTCGTGGATGCGCTCCTCGGTGGCCTCTTCGACCAACAGCATCTTCTTGGCCTGCGCCTTTCTGACCTTTTCGCTGAGCACGTCGATGTCCGCGGGCTTTTCGATGAAGTCCATGGCACCGAGCTTCATGGCTTCGATGCCCTTTTCCACGGAGGCGTGCCCGGTCAGCAGGATGACCTGCAGGCTCGGGTGCAGCTTCTTGATCATCTTGAGGCTGTCGATGCCGTTGGTGCCGGGCATCTGCAGGTCGAGGAAGATGGCGTCGAACTGGTCGTCGGCCATGATGTCCAGCGCTTCGGAGATGCTGGTGCAGGTCTCCACGTCCATGCCGCGCAGGCGCAGACGCTCGCTCATGGTTTCCAGGAATTCCGGTTCGTCGTCTATGAGAAGGACCTTTTCTGACATATCAGGCTCCTTTTACTTGAGTTGTGGTTACGCGCCGCTGAACCGAACAGCGACGTGATGGGGATCGGAGCTGACGATCTCGGCTCCGACGCTCTCCGCGAGGGGGGCCAGAGGCCCCGTTTCCACAGTCGTGCCCCCGGGGGCCGCAACGGCCACCGAAGGCGGCTCGGCTTGGGTGGTTACGGATACACCTCCCGCTGTCCCGGTCGCTTTCACGGCGGCCTCGATGAGCCCGCAGACCAGCCGGATCACCTCGAATCGCGAGGCCGTCACCGAAGTGCTCGTTTCGGCTTCGACCTTGATCGAGGTCTCGTGCAGCTTGGCCACCCGGTTGCACAGGCCCGACGCCAGAAGCGCGGCCTCCCCGAGATCGACCTGGGACGCGTCGTGATCCGTGCTGTGCGCGAAGTCGTTGAGGCGGCGCATTATGCCGTCGCCTCGTTGTACCTGCTCCCTAATCCTCCCGCTGGCGTGTGTCAGTCGGTCAGGGGTAAGTTGCCCGCGTTCGGCGAGGGCGCAGAGGTCTTCGAGCAGTCCGGCGTTTTCGTTCACGATTGCCAGGACGTTCTTGAGGTCGTGGGTTGCCGCTGCCGTGATCCGGCCGAAAAAACGCAGCCGTTCACGCTCGGAATTCACTGTATCCATATTCTCACATCCTCCCGATCTAGGCCTGCTTGACCCGTTCGATGAGTTCATCGATGTTGATCGGCTTCATGAGGTACGAGGAGGCCTTGGCGGACCCCTCGCGGAAATCTTGCTGGGACCCGTGGCCGGACAGGAACACGTAACGCATTCCGGGCCGGATCTTCTGCAGGCGCTCCTGCAGCTCGAGTCCGCTCATGCCGGGCATCTTCACGTCCAGCACCGCCACTACGTATTCATTGTTCCGGGCCAGCTCGATGGCGTCCTCGCCATTGTCCGCCCAGTCCGCGTCGATGCCCCGGAAGGAGAGTCTCTCGGCCAGCGCCGAGATGAGTTCGACTTCGTCGTCTACCAGAAGAATTTTCACGTCTGTTCCTTGCCTTGGTCTTTGAGCGGGAGCCGGATGATGAAGGTCGTCCCCGTTCCCACTTCGCTCACAACTTCCATCTCCCCGCCGAGTTCGTTGACCAGCCCGTAAGTGATGGACAGCCCCAGTCCGGTGCCGCTGGTCTGCTTCTTGGTGGAGAAGAACGGTTCGAATACCCGTTCCAGGTTCTCGCGGGAGATGCCGCACCCGTCGTCGGAGAAAACCAGTTCTGCCGTGTCCTTGCCGAGACTGCGCACGGTGATGTCGAGGCTGCCGCCGTCATCCATGGCCTGAAACGCGTTGTTGATCAGGTTCAAGAATATCTGCTGCAGCTTGCCCCGGTCCGAGATCACGGTGGGCAGCTCGTTCTCCGTGTGAATCTGCACCTCGATGCTGCGGTATTCCGCTTCCTTCTGCACGAAGCTCAACACTTCGCGGATGACCCCGACAAGGTTCAGCGGAGCCATGAAGGTGTCCACCTGCCGGGCGAAGCCCAGAAGGCGCTTGGTGATGGTGCCGCACCGCTCCACTGAGGAGATGATGGAGTCCACCATGCGCACCAGCCTGTCGTCGCCCTTGTACTCTTCCCGGAAGGTGAAGAGGTCGCGCAGCAGGCCGGCCTTTTCGTTGATGATTGCAAGCGGGTTGTTGATCTCGTGGGCCACGCCCGCGGCGAGCCGGCCGATGGAGGCCATCCGGTTGGCGTGCTCCATCTGGCGCTGCGCCTTGACCCGCGTCAGCTCGGCCTCGTAGATGCGTCCGACCATGAAGGTGGCCACTGCCAGAATGACCACGATGATGGTCACCCCGCTCAGGCCGGAAATCCAGAGAATCTCCTCCACGGCCTCGTGCATGGAGTTCATGAGCATGGCCTGCCGCTTGACGATCATCACGATGAACGGCGTGCCCTCGACATAGGCATAGCCGGTGATGAGCGGATCGCCCGAGCTCTTCTGGAGTACAAGGGACCGGGTGTGGGAGGCGTACTCGGGAATGGGGAGGTCCATGCGCTCCAGAACCTCGCCGTGATATCGCGAGGGGACCTGCAGGACGCCCTGTCGGTTGACGATGAACGCGTCGCCGTCGCCGGAGAGGTTGAGTCCGGAGAGCAGGTTCTTGAAAAGGCTGATGTCGATGGTGGTACGCAGGATGGCTTCCCGGCCGTTGTCCATGGTGAACCGCACGGCGAGGACAAAGTGGGGCAGATCCCGGTACCCGAGAAATACGTCGCTGATGTAGGACCCCTGCTGCAGGGTCTCCTTGAACCATGGCTGGTCGCTGTAGTCCTTTCCTTCAAGGTCGAAGGGGCCCACGTAGGCGACCTGCGTTCCGGTGTTGTCGATGAGGCCGATGTCCGTGAACCCGCCGAAGGCTTCGCGCAGTCCGGAGAGGATGTTGGAAAGCCCTTTTCCGCTCATCAGGTCGCTGCCCGGCACGGTCCGCGTCACCAGGGCAAGCGCCGCGCGGCGCTCTTCAAGGAAGAAGCTCACCGCGCGGCGCGTGTTGGATGTGGTCCTGGTGGTCCGCAGGAGGTTTTCGCTCATGATCGCGTTGCGGGTGGCGCGATAGTCCATGGAAGCCACGAAGAGCAGCGGGATGATCGCCACGCATGCCAGCAGCCCCACGGCTATCGCCCAGGCGCGGCGATAGTTCAGGAACCAGCGTCCCGTGCCCACGCCTTCCGTCTCGGCGTGCCAGAACTTGGGGATGAGCATGTTTTTCAGGGACTTCACGAAAACCTCTGCAGTATCGTTTTATCGGGCCTCGTTGGCCTTCTTGATGGTCTCGCTCAGGGTCTCGATATCCACCGGCTTGTGCAGGTAGGCGAAGGCGCCCAGCTTCATGCACACGTCGCGGTCCTCTTCGGAGCCGTGGCCGGTCAGGATGATCACCTGCACCTCGGGACGGTTCTCCTTGATGCGGCGCAGCACCTCGATGCCGTCGATGCCGGGCATCTTGAGATCCAGCACGATGACTTCCGGGTCGTCGTTGGAGACGATATCCAGAGCCGATTCCCCATCATACGCCACCGCGGAACCCATGTCACGCAGGAGCAGGCGTTCGGAGAGAGTCTGGACGAATTCGCGTTCGTCATCGACGAGAAGCACCTTGCTCGGCACCTCGAAGTCCACCTTGCGGTAGATGTCGGACTTGTGGAAGTCCGGGCCGACCTTGGTCTCCACCGATTTCACCCCTTCGACCTTTTCGGCGAGCTCCTTGAGTTCGCGTTCGAGGCGCTCCAGCATGAGCACGTTCTTGTGGATGACGATGGTCACTTCCTGATTCTTGGCGTGCACCTCCACATGGTGGCCGTTGGAACCGAGGAAGGTCTCGACGCGAGACGCGAGCAGGAAGTCCTGCACGGCCCGCTCGGAGGCGGCCGTGGGTTTCACCGCGGGGTTGGCCAGCTGGGTGAGGATCTGCTCGGCCGCGTCGGCGACGCCGGTCTTGTCCACGGGGATGACCAGATCATAGAGCGAGGTGTCCCACGGGTCCTTGGAACCGCGAATTTCCTCGGTCCATGCGGCGCGGTCTTCGTCGCCCTTGTGGATGTGGCGCTTGGCTTCGGCCTGAGTGACTCCGGCCTTTTCCGCCACGTCCGCGCGGTGCTGCAGCCCTGCGATGATGCAGGTGCGCAGCACGTGGCTCACGGAATCGGGCGGAAGCTGGGCCGAGAAGCCGTGCATCACCATGGGGCCGCCTTCGGCGAGTATCTCGGCCGCGGCGAGCCTGAGCCAGGAGACGGAGCGCTCCTTCTCGTGGCTGAAGCGGTTGAAGATGGACGTTCCCGCGAAGAACGCCTTGGCAATGCGGTCTTCGTCCATGCCGGAAAGGGACGCTGCGCGGGCAACGACTTCACGGTCGGACACGGAGCGGGCGCCGGTGCGGTCCAGTACGATGGAGGCGATCTCGTCGGCCTCGCAGTACAGGCCGCTGAAGAGGCATGCAATGCTCATGGAACTACTCCTTTTTTACGTGAGTCGGCACACGGTTGTCAGGGGGCAGGCGTTCTCGCCGCCGTCCTTGTGTGCGGTTTCATGCGTTGCGCAGACTGCCATCTCGGTGTTCGCGAAGACATGGTCCTCGCCGATTTTTTCCAGCAGGTGGGTGCGCTCCAGCACGGCCATGACCGATTCGTTGACGCCGGAGAGGGACACGTCCATGCCGGCGCTGCGCACGCGGTCCACGATCAGCGACAGGGCTTCCTCGCCGGAGGCGTCCATGTCGTTGATGCCTTCCGCGGCGATGATGATGTGCTTGAGTTCGGGCATCTCCATCATGCGTGCAGTGATCTGGTCTTCCAGGAAGCTCGCGTTGGCGAAGAAGAGCGGACCGTCGAAGCGGACCACGGCCACGTGGGTGCATTCCTTGAGGCCATAGGCGGTGGCGTCGCGCAGGTGTTCGTCTTCCGCCCGGGAGAGGGTGGCGACGCGCGGACGCATGTTCTTGTAGAGGAACACGCCGAGAGAGAGCACGACGCCGACCATGATCCCCTTGTCCAGATGCGGCGCAAAGGCCAGCGTGCAGACGAAGGAGATAACGGAGATGGCGCCGTCGTACCACTGGGCCTTCCATGCGTGGATGAAGCCGGAGGCGTTCACGAGGCCGATGACCGCCATCATGATGATGGATGCCAGCACTGCCTGCGGGAGGTGGTAGAGCAGCGGGGTGAAGAACATCAGCACGATGACCACCATGAGGGAGGTCACGACGCTGGAGAGCCCTGACACCGCGCCTGCCTGCAGGTTGACTGCGGAGCGGGAGAAGGAGCCGGAGGTCGGGTAGCTCTGTCCGCATGCGCCCGCCATGTTGGCGAGGCCCTGACCGATGAGCTCCTGGTTCGGGTCAAGACGCTGACCTGTCTTGGCCGCCATGGCCTTGGCGATGGAGATGGCCTCCATGAAGCCGAGCAGCGAAATGATCGCGGCGAACGGCAGCAGGCGCAGCATGATCTTGAAGTCGAAGGTCGGCATGGCCAGCTTGGGCAGGCCGGACGGGATGGTGCCGACGACCGCGCCGCCGCCCATCATCTTCAGGTTGGATGTGTCCACCTGGCTGTTGCCGATCTTCAGGCGCCAGGTGCGGCCGTCGCCCTCTGCGCTCGAGGGCAGCCTGTCCTGCGGGTAGAAGACCAGTCCGCCGCCGGTCTCGACGCCGGTGAAGAGCTGGTCGCGAAGCCAGCTGCGAATTTCGTGCTGGTGCTGCTTCTGGCGGGCGATGTTGGTGGCGATGACGTTCAGGTCGTGTTCGGCGTCGATGACGGCGATGGCGTCGTTGTTTTCCTTGGCGTCGTCGATCTGTTCGTTGATGCCGGCGCGCTGTTCGCCGAGCTGGTGGATGGAGGTGACGGTCTGGTTGAATGCCACGACCTTCTCACGGAACTCTGGGTACTTGATGGAGCTGACGTCAACGCGCGCGTCGTGGTTGAAGCCCAGCGACCACGAGAGAACGGTGGTTATGACCACCGCAACCAGCACGTTGGGAATGCGCGGGTTGATCTTCTTGAGTCCCACCATGATGGCGATGGACAGCACGCCCATGGCCAGTGTGGGCCAGTGGGTGTAATGGAAGGCGCTTTCCACCACGCGGATGATGGTTTCATAGTGGTGGGCCGCCTTGTCCACGTACACCCCGAAGAGCTTGGAAAGCTGGGAGGAGGCGATGATGATGGCCGCGGCGTTGGTGAAGCCGTTGACGACCGGGTGGGACAGGAAGTTCACCACAAGGCCGAGCCTGAGCACGCCGAGCAGGAACTGAAACAGGCCCACGAGGAAGGCGAGCATGACCGCATAGGCGATGAACCCTTCACTGCCTGCGGTGGCCAGCGGTTCCAGCGATGCGGCTGTCATGAGTGAGACCACTGCCACCGGGCCGGTTGCCAGCTGGCGGCTGGAGCCGAACAGAGCGGCGACGAGCGGCGGCAGGAAGGAGGCGTAGAGTCCGTAGTATGCGGGCAGTCCGGCCAGCTGTGCGTAAGCCATGGACTGCGGGATCAGGACAAGTGCGACGGTCACACCCGCCAGAACGTCCGTCCTCAGGTCGCTCAGGGAATACCCCTTGAACCACTCGAGGAATGGGAGTATGCGGCTCAACATGGTGCATTTTCTCCATCAGGCTTGAGCATTCGTTCGCATGAGGTCATCAGGTCGTTGAACAGGGCTCCCGCGTCGTAGAGATTGAAGCTCTTGAACCGTACCATGCCGTCCACCATGGTGAACAGCATCAGCGCGGTCTTTCGCGGATGCACGTCGCCGACGGAGCCGTCCTCCTGCCCCCTGAGGATTCCTTTTTCGAACATGTCCGCGATGCAGTTGTAGATGGCTTCCAGGTTTTCCCGGAAGTCCTTGTTCTCCAGCGCGAAACGATAAAGGAAATGCCTCTGCAGCAGCAGGAACTGGAATTCCATGAGCCCGGCTAGGTACAGATAGAAGGAGATCATTTCCTTCACCATGTGCATGCCGTCCTCGAACTCCCGTCCGTCGAAAAACCTGTCGAACGCCTCCACGATACTGTCGTTGGTGTCCTCCAGTATCGTGAGCAAGAGATGCTCTTTGTTTTTGAAGTGGTAGAAGATGGTGCCTTCCGCCGCACCGGTGAGCTCGGAGAGCTCATGCATGGACGTGTCCGAGAACCCCTTATTCGCGAACAGCATCGTGGCGGCCTTAAGGATGGCTTCCTTCTTCTTCGGCATCTTCGACATCAAATATTCTCCTCGTAAAAAACCGACTGAGCACTCAGTCGGTTTATGAAACGGCAAATTGTTTGTCAAGCGCATGTGACGATTTTCTCAAAGTCTTGTGCGATTGTTAATGAATTGAGGGTGTTGTGAATACAGAAAAGTTGGTTGGCGTTGAACGATATGAAGGGTCTACGCTGGGGCATGAATAAATGCCGCATTATTTAAGCCTGTTAGGTGATGGGATCGGCCGTAAGGAGTTCGGGCAGCGGGCATATATATTGAAATGGTCGTCTGCCGAAGCGCCTGCTTCCCCTGTTCGAGACTTTTCCGGTCAGTTGTCGGGAGAAACCGAGGTGTTGCTGGAATGCAGGCGGGCGGCGCCCGGGGAGTTGTTTTTTCACCGAGGATGAGGCATGAAGTGCGGGTATATTTCAGGGGGTGAAATGATCGATACCAAGGACCATGGCGAAAACAGCGCCCGCATGGGCAGACGGCAGGCTGTCGATACCGGAATGGCGTTGACGCTCGTCTGCCTCATCATCGGCTTCGTAACCGAGGTGGAGGCGTGGTTTGTCGCAGCGACCGCGTTGCTGGTTCTGACCATGGCCGCCCCCGGGCTTTTCCGCCTGCCCGCGCGGGGCTGGTTCGCGTTTTCCCATCTTCTCGGGACCATCATGTCCAAGGTCATTCTCTCGCTGATCTTCTTTGGACTCGTGACACCGCTGGCCCTGCTGCGCAGGGTGCTCGGACACGATCCGATGGCGCTGCGGAAATGGAAGAAAGGAAATGATTCCGTCTTCGTCGTGCGTGAGCACCGCTTCACCGCAAAAGAAATTCAAAATCCTTTCTAGGAGAAGTAGATGGATTTTATTAAGGATCTCTGGGGTTTCCTTAGAGAGCGCAAAAAGTTCTGGCTGCTGCCGATCATTATCGTGCTGCTGCTGTTTGGGACGCTCGTCGTGTTGACCAGCGGTTCCGCCATCGCTCCGTTCATCTATACCGTATTCTAGGAGGACCCTTGCCCGAGGCCATTCTGGGGATATCCGCCTATTACCACGATTCGGCAGCGGTTTTGCTCGTCGACGGACAAATCGTGGCCGCCGCTCAGGAAGAGCGCTTCACGCGCAAGAAGCACGACTCCGGTTTTCCCGCCAATGCGGCTGCTTTCGTTCTGGAGGAGGGCGGCTTTCGGCTTGGGGACCTGAAGGCAGTGGCCTTTTACGACAAACCCTATCTGAAGTTCGAAAGACTGCTCGAGACTTACAACGGATTTGCCCCGAAAGGGCTCCGCAGCTTTCTTTCCGCCATCCCGGTATGGATCAAGGAAAAGCTGTTCATGCGCCGTATGCTGAACGAAGAGTTGGACAAGCTCGGCGAAGGCAGGCCGAGAATTCTTTTCCCTGAGCACCACCTGTCACACGCGGCGAGCGCATTTTACCCTTCCCCGTTCGAGGAAGCCGCCATCCTCACCGTGGACGGCGTTGGCGAGTGGGCTACCACGACCATCGGCAAGGGGTCCGGCAAGGATATATCCATTCTCAGGGAGCTGCATTTTCCCCATTCCCTCGGTCTCCTTTATTCGGCCTTTACGGCCTTTTGCGGGTTCAGGGTGAACTCGGGAGAATATAAGCTCATGGGGCTCGCGCCATACGGCAATGCCGAGTCCGATCGAGTCCGGCGCTGGAAGGAGTTGGTTCGCGAGGAGCTTCTCGATCTACGCCCCGACGGGTCCATGCTGCTGAATATGGACTATTTCAACTACGCCACGGGCCTGACCATGTGCCGCAACGACCGGTGGGAAAGGCTCTTCGGTATTCCCGCACGGCAACCCGAAAGCGAGATAGGGCAGGAGTACATGGACCTTGCCCTGGTCATTCAGCAGGTGACCGAAGAAGCTGTCTTCGCGCTGGCCGAGACGGCCCGTGACCTCACCGGTTGCGAAAACCTTGTCATGGCAGGCGGCGTGGCGCTCAACTGCGTAGCCAACGGCAAGCTCATCAGGCGCGGGATATTCAAGGACGTGTGGATCCAGCCCGCTGCGGGCGACGCCGGCGGTGCGCTCGGGGCAGCCATGGCCGGATGGCATATCTGGCAGGGAGCGGAGCGGCAGGTGGATGAACACGATGCCATGCAGGGATGCTACCTCGGCCCCGAGTTCGGGCCCGTAAGCATCGAACGGACCGCAAGGCGCTACCGGGCGCCGTTTGAACGCTTTGAGGATTTCGACTCGCTCTGTTCAAATGTTTCCGACCTTCTGGCCGAAGGCAAGTGCGTCGGCTGGTTTCAGGGGCGCATGGAATACGGCCCCCGCGCCCTGGGCGACCGCAGCATCCTCGGTGACCCCCGCCATCCGGAGATGCAGCGCAAGCTCAATCTCAAGATCAAGTACCGTGAAGGATTTCGACCCTTTGCGCCGTCCGTGATGGAAGAGGAGATCGCGAGCTATTTCGAGCTTGACCGCCCTTCCCCATACATGCTGGTCGTGGCTCCGGTCGCAGAGTCACGGCGCAAGCCGCTGCCCGACGGCTACGAAGAGATGCCAATGTACGAGCGCCTCTACGTCTTGCGTTCGGACGTGCCCGCGGTGACTCATGTGGACTACTCTGCCAGAATCCAGAGCGTCTCCGCTCGGACCAACCCCCGTTACTGGGGGCTGATCGATACCTTCCGGCGTGAACAGGGGTGCGCGATGGTGGTCAATACCAGCTTCAATGTGCGCGGCGAGCCCATCGTCTGCACCCCCGAAGATGCCTACCGGTGTTTCATGCGCACGGAAATGGACTGTCTCGTGCTGGGCGACTGCCTGTTTCTCAAGCATGAGCAGCCGGAGTGGACGGAGCATGACGACTGGCGAGAACACTTCGAACTGGATTGATTTGAGGGTACCGCTCTTTTCGTAGCCGCGCCGACAGGGTGGGTGCAGGCGGGGCAGCCGCTCGTATCAGGAGCTTTTTGATCGCCACGGTCTTGTGAATGCAAGAGCGTGGCGATTATGTTTGCGTCGTGAGGTGGGGATTCGGAAGAGAGGCGGTGGTTGCCTGTCAGAAGGGTGTCGCGCCGTGATCCCAGAGAATCTTGAAGCCGATGGCGAGCAGGACCATGCCGCCGATCACTTCCGCCGAGGTGCTGAGAAGCCGGGCGCGGGCGGCGCGTTTGCCTATCTGCAAACCCATGAAGGTGAAGCCGAGCGCCACAAGGCCGATGACCAGCGCCGGCCACCACACGGAAACGCCGAGGACCGACAGGCTCAGGCCCACCGCCAGCGCGTCGATGCTGGTGGCCACGGAAAGCATGATCAGGCTCATGCCCTTGGTGGGGTCCTTGAGTTCCTCGGCCTCGTCCTCGAAGGCTTCGTGTATCATCTTGATGCCGATGTAGCCGAGCAGGGCGAAGGCGATCCAGTGGTCGAACGCCTCGATGAACGCCCGAACTTTCACCCCGAGCACCCACCCTATGATGGGCATGAGGCCCTGAAACAGACCAAAGTGCCATGAAAGGCGGAAAGTCTGCCGGGGGCTGACGCGCTTGAGAGCCACCCCGGTGGCCACGGCCACGGCAAAGGCGTCCATGGCCAGCGCGATGGCAATAATGATGAGTTCCGTGTTGCTCATGAGGGCCACTTCATAGAACGGAGCACTCCGGTTTGCAAGCACGTGGAACCGACAACACCGTATGGGGCAGTGGCCTCGCTACTTGCTGATCCAGAGGGCCGTCTCGTCCAGCAGCCGCAGCAGGCGGATGGAGAGAGAGCTGGGAAAGAAGGTGTCCATGGCGCCCGGCTTGTTGCCGCGCTTGCCGAGCGCTATGGCGGCGTACCGTCCGTCTCCGTTTTCCCGCATGATGGCGCGCGCCACGTTGTCGGAGCGCATCACCTTGTACTCTATGCGCTCTTCCGAGATGCCGTTTTCGCGCAGCAGGTCGGTGGCGCGGGAGAACATTTTGTCCACTTCGCCCCCGAAATCCAGACGCTTCTCCGCCACGTGCGCAAGCGTGATGGAGTGCCGCTCCTGCCCCTGAAGCATGTAGCCGACGTGATCTGCCATGCGCAGCGAAGGTTCGGAGCCGTCCACGCAGAGCAGGACGTCCTTTCGCGGTTCGTGGGGCGGGCGCTTGCATATCCAGATGGGGAAGTCGATGTCGCGCCAGAGCAGGCCGTGGGAGACGCTGTCCTCGAAGAGCTCCTCGAACCATGTATACGCCTTGCGGCCGAGGACCGTGCAATCGTAGAGCCCCTTGCGGGATTCGTCGATGATCTCGCGCACGGTGCCCTTGCGGCTGGGGACGATCTTGGTCTTGACGTTGTCGAGGCTGCACCCGGCGATGTCGCGCATCCATTCGCTGGCACTGTTCAGGGTCGCCTGCCCCTTGCTCTTCTTGACGCGGTTCATCTTCTGCAGCTCTGAAGCGTCCGGCACCGCGCCGGGGTCGGTGGCCTGCCAGGACGCCGACATGGGCGTGACGTACATGAGGGTCAGCTCCACGTCGCAGAAGTCGTCGAATATACTGCGGACGAAGCGCAGGGAGTAGGACGCGCTGGCGTCGTCCGAAATGGTGACAAGGATGTTCTTTTTCAAGGGTGCCTCCAGGATGATGTACTACCCTTCATGATACACAAGTGTCCGGAAATAGAAAGCGATTCCTGCTGCTGCGGCGATGCGTTGTTGAGCGCAAGGGGGGCGGGCGCTGGGCAGGGTCAGCCGTCTTCACCTTCGATCCAGCGCCACGCACTGTCGAGCTCGTGAAGGTCGAAGTAGCGTTCCTCCCAAGGGGTGAGGAGGTTTTCGACGCTCGTGGCTGCTTTCCACCAGTCGCGGTTGCTGACAACGGCCAGCCGCTCGATGTCGTTCCAGTGTCTGAGGCAGAAGCTCACGTCGGCGGCGAATTCCCTGAAGCCGTAGCCGCGGATGTTCTTGATGACGAAAAGCATGTTGATGGTACCGTGCCTTTCGACGGCCTTCTCGATGACGGGAAGGACCTCGTTGAAGCGCGAAAGGGAGATGGTGCCGTCACAGTCGAGGCCGATGGTTCGTTCTCCGGAGCGTTCCATTATGCGTATCATGCCTGCCCCCGTGTCATGGGTCGGACGTTTCGGTTTCGTCCGATTGTATGACACGGGGAGGCACTGCGTGCAAGGCTTCACCGTGCTTAGGAAGCGTCGTTGACCACGTTGACCGGGGCGCCCTGCGCAAAGGCGCGGATGTTCTCGGCGGTCATCTTCATGAGCCGCTGTCTGGACTCCAGCGTGGCCCACGCCACGTGCGGGGTGATTAGGCAGTTGGGCGCGTGCATCAGCGGGTTGTCCTTTGCGGGCGGTTCCTGCGCCAGTACGTCCAGTCCGGCTCCGGCGATGGTTCCGGCCTCCAGGGCGCGAGCGAGATCCTCTTCATTGACGAGTGTTCCGCGCGCCGTGTTGATGAGGAACGCTGAGGCTTTCATGCGGCCCAACAGGTCGGCGTTCACGAACTCCTTGTTGTCCGATGTCTGGGGGCAGTGCAGGGAGATGGCGTCGGAGTTGGCGAAGACCGTGTCGAGGTCCGCGAACTCCACGGTTCCCCACTCCGGTTGCGGCTTGGGACGCGGGGCGTGGGCCAGAATCTTCATGCCGAAGGCGTGTCCGAGGCGCGCGGCCTCCTGTCCGATGCCGCCAAATCCGATGATGCCGAGGGTCTTTCCGGCCAGTTCCGTCTGCCCGAAGGCGATGTTGCAGAAGTCTGGCTGGTCGGACCAGCCTCCGTTTTTGGTGGACGCGTCATAGGCGCCGGTGCGGGAGGCGAGCTCCAGCAGAAGGGCCATGACATGCTGGGCCACCGCGGGAGTGGAGTAGCCCGGAACATTGGAGACAGGAATCCCCCGGGCAGCGGCGGCCTTGATGTCCACGACATCGTATCCGGTGGCAAGCACGCTGATGTATTTCAGGTCCGGCAG
This sequence comes from Pseudodesulfovibrio halophilus DSM 5663, assembly GCF_059568665.1. Lineage (NCBI taxonomy): Bacteria > Pseudomonadati > Thermodesulfobacteriota > Desulfovibrionia > Desulfovibrionales > Desulfovibrionaceae > Pseudodesulfovibrio > Pseudodesulfovibrio halophilus. The sequence goes on from NZ_JCANTV010000008.1 coordinate 389,261, forward strand.
TTCGCCGATGACCTCGGCAGGCAGTTTCGTTTTGTTGGTCAGGATCACGTCCGCTCCGGCGGCGCGCGGAACGATATCGCTTTCGGGGGTGCGGTCGTGCACCTCCAGCGTCCCGTGGGTTTCGATCTCGTCCCAGGGGTTGTCTCCGGGGTTCAACGTATATCCGTCAAGTACGACTATTTTCATGGCGGTGCTCCTTGTTTTGGAGCCGGAGCGTATCATTGGAGCAATGTGAAGGCCAGACCATTGCGGTTCTCGGGAGGCGGTGCTATTGAATCGAGATGCTTTTGAAGGATGAATATACAAGGCCGGATTTCTCATCCTGCGTACTGGTAGTGGTGGATATGCAGAACGACTTCGTGCAACCGGAAGGCGCTGCGTCCTCCGAGCAGGCCCTTGAGATTCTGCCGGGAACCGTCCGGCTGGTGCGCTCCTTTCGCGAGGCGCAGATGCCGGTGGCGCATGTGGTGCGGCTGTATCATCCTGACGGGAGCAACGCCGAGCGCGGCCGCCGGACCTTCCTTCGTTCCGGAGGACAGCTGGTGGTCCCGGACACTTGGGGGGCGCAGGTCGCTGCCGGACTTTTGCCCGAAGACGCGCAGGTGGACGACGCCGAGCTCATCTACGGTGAGCCTCTCCCCCTCGGTCCGAACGAAAGCATCCTCTACAAGCCTTCCTGGAGCGCCTTCTTCAAGACCCAGCTTGAGTGGCGAATCCTCGACACGCTGGCCGAAACGGTCATCATCACCGGCACGTGGTTTCCCAACTGCATTCGCCAGACCATCTACGACGCCATCAGCCTCGACTACCGCGTTGTCGCCGTGCGCGACTGCATTGCGGGCATCACGGACAAGGACTGCGACGACCTCGTCAAGGTCGGCTGTTCTGTCCTGACGGCGGACGAGGTGGCGGCTGAGGTCGGATAGCGTCCGGCCTTGAGTGGCGCTTCTTCAGTGACCCTTCCAACTTCCCGGAGCCGTTGAGAAACGGGTTTCCTTGCCGGACCGGGGGCTCGCCCGGCTCGGCCCAGATTCTCTAAAAGGGACAAGAGGTCTTTCAGTTTCTGACTGGCGGGAAGGCAATAGAGCTGCTCGAAAAGCGATGGCACTTTTTGTCGGCGCTGTGGCCAGAGGACTGCTGTCCTCCTAGAGGTCCCCTTTCCCGGAAAGAAGGCAATAGGCTGTAACGCAGTGATCGAGGATGGAAAACATGTCCTCGACAGGGCCGTACTCGCCCTTTTCTGTGGGGATGTGAAAGCTCAGGTCCGCCGCATTCCGCAGGGCCCCTCCGTCGAACCCGGTGCAGCCGATAACAATGGCTCCCTTCTGGCTTGCGACCTCCACGGCCCGGACTATGTTGGGAGAATTGCCGCTGACCGAGAGCGCAATCAGTACATCTCCCCTGCCAATGAGCGGCTCAAGCTGGCTTGCGTATACTTCGTCATAAGAAGTGTCGTTGGCGACAGCGCTGATGATGGCCATGTTGTCAGTGAGGCTCATTGCCTTGAACGCGGGTTTGTTCGCTATGCGTGAAGCACCAACGGAAAGGTCGTTTGCGAAGTGGCTCGCCGACGATGCGCTTCCGCCGTTGCCGACGAAGAAAACGGTTTTGCCAGTGTCCCGGGCTTCCATCAGGGTCTCAGCTATTCTGCCTATTTGATCAAAATCACAAGATGTTGCGAGCTTGGCGATATAGCGCATGTATTCAGCGGCAAAAGCTGAAGCACTCATACCGTCACTGTAGGCTTCTCGAAGTGTCGCCATTGCTATGGCCTCTCCTTTTGGTTTGGGCTGTACCTGCCGGATACCGGCCCAACTCGTATCAATTCGCTGCTGTTAAAGTCATCCGTGATTGATGACCGGGGGCGGGCTCGCTTCGCGCTTCTGTGTCGGCCGGATTTCTGAGCGAAGCCACATGAAGAAGTGGGCCCGGTTTTTGAAGCGATAGGTTTGCTTGTCACTTTACGACAGGAGAACCCGCTATGCTCCGGATGTCGTGTTCCGGTTGGGTCGGAGGCTTTGAAGGTGACTACAGCAACGTTTCTCAGTGCCAAAAAAAAGCCCGGAATGCAATCATGGCGTTGCCTCTCGCATGGTTTGGCCCTCAAGCTGGAAAAGCGGGTGAGTTTGGAGGGTATGGTAAATTGTTTGGTGATGATGTGAAGAGACCTGTGACGAAGTGTCTGCGCCTTGGGAGAAGGTCCAAGTCCATGTTGTCAAGAGTGCATCTCGGGCAGAAGTGGACATGAATAGTGTGATTGGTTTGATAATTAGCTCATTGAAATTGATATGTTGTAGGGTGGAAGAGTTGGTAGGGGGGCGTGGCTCCTGATCTCCATGCGGCATGAATGTACAGTCATACTTGTTGCGTTGCTCTGTCGAAGCCTGATATGTGTTCGGCTTTCGTCATGGAAAGCAGGTGATATTGTCGCTGAGACGATGACTGGTCTGTATCAGCTATTACTGCGGGTGAAAGGTTTCAATGGGCAGCGAGTGCAGGCAGAGAATCGAGTATCGTCCAGAGATTGACGGTCTGAGGGCATTCGCCGTCCTTTCTGTCATCGTACACCATCTGGATTCGCGTTGGTTGCAGGGCGGGTATGTCGGTGTTGACGTCTTTTTCGTCATATCCGGGTACTTGATTACCACCATCATCCGCAGGGAAATGTCCGGTGGCAGGTTCTCTTTGTTCAGCTTCTACGCACGGCGAATGAAGCGGATACTCCCTTTACTGTTTACGGTGATTGTCGCAACGCTTGGCGCAGGCTATTTTCTCTACTTCCCGCCTCACATGGAAGCCGCGGCAAACTCCTCGATAGCAAGTATCTTCAGCCTCGCGAACATACGGTTTGCCATGGTTGATGGCGGATACTTCGCGCTTCCGAGCTCGTTTCTCCCGTTGCTGCATACGTGGTCGCTGAGTGTCGAGGAGCAGTATTATTTCATTTACCCGCTGATCCTCTGGGGCGTCTTCGGCAAAGGGGTCTCTTCCGGGAGTGTCAAGGGTGGGATTCTTGTTTGCGCGTGTCTGTCTGTGGCGGCTGCTTCATTGATGGGACGGGATCCGGCTCTGGCACAGTGGAGCTATTACCTTTTGCCAACTCGGGCCTTGGGTCTGTTGGTCGGCTGTTATCTCGGGCTCGGAAGAGGCGTTGCCTCGGGGCGCGCTGCACGGAATCTTCTCAGTGTCGCCGGGGTGTCGGCGCTGGTGCTGGCTGTGACGACATTCGACAGGGCGACTCCTTTTCCCGGGGTGAGTTCCCTTCTCCCATGTCTGGGGGCAGGGTGCGTCATCCTTGGGGGCAGGGACTCGTGGGCAGGGCGTATTCTAGCTCTCAGGGGCGTCGTTTTTATAGGCCTGATCTCGTACTCATTGTACATGTGGCATTGGCCTGTACTTGCAACGATGCGGATAATCAGCGAATCAGAGAGGCTCTCGCTACCCTTCATTGGTATGGCGGTACTGCTGACGGGAGTCGCGTCCGTCCTGTCCTGGCGGTTTATCGAGCAGCCTTTTCGCTGCATGCGGTTTTCCTTCTGGGGGACTGCTGTGCGGTATGCGATACTGCCGGCTGTAGTTCTGGTGGGTGTCTGCCTGTTTATCCGGCAGGCGGACGGACTTGAAGGACGTTTTGCAGACTTGGATCCGGGGAGCAGGAAAGTCACCACGTTCGACTATCTCTACAACGAGGACATGGCGGAGTACAATGCCCAGGCCAGACCTCTTCTGAAGGACGTCGGCAGTGTTGGCATTGTGCTGACAGGAGATTCCCATGCCATGCACTTTACGGATTTTCTTCACGCCCTCCCCGTAATGCAGAAGCCGGAAATACGGTTTGTAAGCCTTGCGGTGAGTGGACTCCCGGCGGCGCAGGACGTTGAGGACTCCATGGTGGATAATCCGGCATTCGCCACCAAGCTCCGGAAACTCGAGAGTCGAGTTGTTGAAAGGGCCGATGTCGTCTTCATCGCGAGTCGTTACGAGTTCTTCATTTGCGACACCACCCCGAATCCGGAGCATTGCAGCCAGACTTATCTTTACGAACTCGAGAGCTTTGTGTCGCGCCTTGTAGAGAAGGGCAAAAAGGTCGTCCTGCTGGGCCAGATTCCCAAATTCGAAGTGTCTCATGCCAACTACCTTCGTTACAGGGAGCGCTATCCGTGGTGGCCGGTACTTAATGACCGACTTGACCCTGACTATCGTGAGGCCAATGTGAGGGTCAGGCGGCTCGCTGACGCAAGCGACCATGTGCTCTATGTGGATTTTGATTCAACGCTTTGCTCTGACGGTGAGTGCGCCAGACGGCAGGGTGGCGTCATGCTTTACAAGGACAGCAACCACCTGAGCGCAACCGGTGCTTCCTTGCTGGCCGAGCAGTTTGTCAGATCGGATGAGTATGAGCGCCTGCAGTCCTTCCTGCTGAACAAGATATGGCAGTAGGCGAAGTCGGTGTCCCTTCTGAGCGGCAGCGAGCTCCATCCATGGTTACAGGATGTACTCGGTTGCCTGAAGGATGTTGTTCGCGATGTGGTCGGGTTTGTGGAATCCGTTTTGACCATCGCTGCCGCCGAAGCCGGTTTTCACAAGAACTGTTCGGGTGCCGCACTGTTTGCCCGCCGCCACATCGACATGCCGGTCGCCGATGATGTAGGATTGCGAGAGGTCGATATTCATGGCCTTGGCAGCCTGTTGGAGCATCCCGGGAGCCGGTTTGCGGCAGTTGCATGGTCTTTTCAGCTCCGGGACTTCCCCCTTGAATCCTTTTTCGGGGTGGTGGGGGCAATAGTATATGGCGTCAAGGTAGGCGCCCCTCTCTCCCAGCTGTGTTTCCATGGTCTTGTGAATGGAATCGAGTGTTTCGCGGCTCATGAATCCTTTGGCAACGGCCGGCTGGTTCGTCACGACAACTGCGAGATAGCCTGAGCCGTTGATTCTTGCCACGGCTTCCGCGGCCCCCGGAAGAAGACGAAAATCGCCGGGCGACGACAGATCGCCGATTTCCTCGTTGAGTACGCCGTCGCGGTCCAGAAAGATGGCTTTTTGCCTGTTCTTCATGTTGAGCATAGGAGGCAGCCCCGTCTCCAGAGCGCCTTCGACCTTTGCCAGCCTGTCGGGAGTGCCTATGTCCTTGATGTACTCCGAAGTCTGGTAGGCTCTGAATCCGGCGGGATGGTTCACGGCCATCGGAAAAACGTCTCTCCCGAAATCCGAAGCTCCCACCGTGGGGATGAAGGAGAAGATATCGGGGGAAAGGATGTAGACCGCCGCATTGACGAGATTTCTGTAAATCAACCCTTCCGGGTGTGGCTTTGGCAGGAAGGCGGTGACTCTTCCGTTCCGGTCGACTTCCACGAGGTCACTGTCGTAGGGGTGATCGTTGGGGTGGACTAAAAGGGTGGCAAGGCTGTCTTCTCTGCTGTCGTACGCAATCATCCGTTCCATGGCGAAGTCGGCATAAATGTCGCCATAGAGAACCATGAACCGTTCGTCGATACTGTTTTTGAGCTGATTGATGGAGCCGGCCGTTCCGAGTGGGGTGCTTTCTTCTATGTGTGTGATCGGGATCCCAAAGTTTTCACCGTTGCCGAAGTGGTCGCGGATGACATGTGAAAGGTGCCCGCTCAGTATGAGAACTTCCTCCATGCCGGAGGCTGCGGCGAGGCGAACATGATGCTCGAGAAGTGGTTTGCCACAGACGGGAACCATGGGTTTCGGGATGTCCTGCAGACCGAGCCGGGTTCCTTTGCCCCCGGCGATGATGACGAGTTTCATCGTCTCCTCCGGATATTACGACAACGTTGCAAGCGTCTCCTCGGTTCTTCGAATCAACGCTTCGTTGTTGTAGTTTTCGACTATGCGAGTTCGCAGTGTCGCTGCTTGGGGTGGGGCTTGGAGTGTCCTTGCGACTGCATGGGCAAGCTCGACGGGGCGACCGGGGGGAACACATTCCCCTGTGGGGCCGATTATGGCCTCAGAGTCGCCCACGGCTGTTGCCACGCAAGGGACGCCGCATGCCATGGCTTCACCCAGTACATTGGGAAATCCCTCTCCGTATGCGGAACTGAGGCAGAGCAGGTCGAAAGCATTATAGACCTCCGGAAGATCCTGCCGCTGTCCGAGCCAAAGAACTTTTTCCCCGACTCCCAGATCCGTGGCTACTTGCCTGAGTCTGTCGAGAGCGCCTGCCGGGCCGTCGCCCGCACAGGCGAGAAAAACATTGTTATCCTCTTGGGTGATACGAGCAAAGGCTTGCAGCAGGGTCGTGTGGTCCTTCATCGGGTCCAGTCGCCCCACATGTCCGACAAGGCGCCCCTCCGAAGGGATCCCCCACTGAGTGCGAAGGCTCATCCCCGCTTCCGGTGCTGGCTTGAAGCGGTCCGTGTCGATGCCGTTTGGGATGACGGTCATGCGCTCTCGCGGGAAGCCGCACTTCGCCGCATAGTCGAGTCCTGCCCGGGAGTTCGCGATGATACGTTTCGGCAGGGACGACAGGGCGCATTCAATGCGCCAGTGAAGACTGTTGATTCTCCCGTACCGGGACAAATCCATGTCCGAGGCCCGAAGCCCCCAAATGACGTTTCCGTCTGGGATCATTCTTTTAAAAAGGGTGGAGAAAAGGTTGGCAGTGCCCAGATAGCTGTGGAGCAGATCCGGACGAAAGTCGGCGATGAGGCCTCGCAGTCTGAGCAAAAAACCCGGCAGGTCCCAACGCCCCTTCTTCTCAAGGTCGCAAAGAGGGACGTCCACGAGGTCCGCTTCCAGACTTCCCCCTCCGTAGAAAACGGCTACCAACACTTCGTGGCCATCCCGGACGAGGCCGTTGGCGAGAGTTGCAAGCTGGCGCTCGGCGCCGCCAACTTCAAGCGATCGTATCAAGAAAAGAATCTTCATGGTCCTACCGGCCGTTCATCCACCGTTCATACCAAGCCTGAAACATGAGAACGTCCCATATATAATAGTGCCAGTTGCGCTCCCCATCCAGATACTCATTCCACATGCGCCTGACTTGTCGGACGTCGAGCAGTCCGTGGTTCTTGAGGCGTACAGGGTCGAGAAGGCTCTCGCACCAGTCGCGCAACTCCTTCTTGAGCCAGTGTTCAATGGGGACAGCAAAGCCTTTCTTCTCTCTTTCGAACAGCTGTCGGGGAACATGGCGTTCCAGAACCTTTCGCAGAAGCCACTTGTTTTCCCCGTCTCGGATTTTATAATCGTCGGGCAGGGAGGCGGCAAACTCCACAACGCGGTGATCAAGCAGCGGGACTCGTGCTTCAAGGCTGACAGCCATGCTCGTCCGGTCCAGCTTCGTGAGGATGTCGTCCGGAATATACTGTTTCAGGTCCAGATACGCTGCCTGATGACGTATGCTCCCATTCATGTTGAACGGGGCGTTGAAGGCTGTCCCGGGCTCTTTCGCTCCTATCACGAAGTCTTCAGGCGTCTTGTGGTGGGACACGAGGTATTGATAGAATGCCTTGAAATCCCGCGACTCCACTCCGCTCAGCCGCCACCGGTACTTGAGGCCTTTCGAGCCTATAAGCTGCCAAGCCCACGCAGGGAGTCGGGATCCTGCTCGGGAGAGGAGTTTGCGGGCTCCAAGCGGGATCGTCGACAGCTTGTTCCAGAGCCTGATCCAGTTGTATCTTTCATAACCGAGGAACAGCTCGTCACCGCCGTCGCCGCTCAGTGAGACGGTGACGTCTTTTCTGGCCATGGCGCATACTGCCAGCGTGGGAATTTGGGATGAGTCTGCAAAGGGCTCGTCCCAGTATTCCGGCACGAGCCTGACGGACTCCAGGAGGTCGTCGGGAGTGACGACAAGCTCCGTATGGTCCGTCCCCAGGTGGTTGGCAATAGCTCGGGCGTGATCTGCTTCGTTGAACCTGCTGTCTTCAAAGCCGATGCAGAATGTTTTGATCGGGGTGGAACTCTGAGCCTGCATGAGTGCGGCGACAGTCGAGGAGTCTATGCCACCGGAGAGGAAGGCGCCAAGAGGAACGTCTGCGATCATGCGACGGCCTACGGCGTCGTTCAGCAGGGCCTCAAGGTGGTCGGCCGCATCCTCTGGATCAAGGTGGAAGCGTTGCCCTGAAGACGGCCGCGTCCAGATGTCTTCAAGATTCCAATAGGCAGCAGTGTCGACCCGTGACGTGTTCGTATCAAAGGTGACAATGGTCCCCGGAGACACCTTGTGATAGTCCCTGAAGATGCAATGTGGCTGCGGGACATAGTTATGACGAAAGTACGCTGCCAGCGCGTCGGGATTGATCTCGGGCTTCATCTCCGGGTAGGCGAGCATGGCCTTGAGTTCAGAACCGAACACGAAGGCGTCCCCGGTCATGCTGTAGAAAAGCGGCTTGATGCCCAGCCTGTCCCGGCAAAGGGAAAGGGTCCTTTCCCGCTTGTCCCATAAACCGAAGGCGAACATGCCAATGAAGCGCTTGACCGCCTTTTCGAGCCCCCAGAGCGAGACCGCCTCGAGAATCACTTCAGTGTCGGTTCCGCTTCTGAAGCTGTGCCCGCTCTGCTCGAGTTCCTTCCTGAGGTCGGAGAAATTGTATACCTCTCCGTTGTAGCTGATGACAAATCTGCCGCAGGAAGATTCCATTGGCTGCCGTCCGCCATCAGAGAGATCGAGAATTGAAAGGCGTCGGTGCCCGAGGGCAATGCCTTGCGCCCGGTCAACCCAGTGCCCGGAGGCATCTGGGCCCCGGTGGCGCAGGGAGCGGGTCATTCGTTCGAGGATTTCCCTGCCGGAATCGCTCGCCGCGACGGCGCGTGACCAGTAGCCGGCTATTCCGCACATTGGCTACTCAGCCCCGTCTTTTCGGAAGAGGAACTCATTGCATCCAATTCCATTGGTGCTGACGAGGCGTTCGAGGCTGAATCCTCGCTGCCGGTAGAATTCGAAGACCTCTCCGGGGGTGGCTACTTCAAAAGGCCACCCTCCAACCCAGTCAATCAGGTCGTGCATTGCGGACATGCCGCGGTGGGAAGAATAGTTTCGCCAGGTGTGCATCGGCTTTCCTCTAAGGAGGTCCCGGATCATGGTAGGGCCCCAGAGCCGTGTCGCGCAAAGAAAAACGAGAACAGGACGAACTGCGGCGGGGAGCCTGTTGTATAAGCTCTTTATTTTTTTCCACAAAGAGGATGGCCACCCTTGATCGTTGTAAATGGCAACCAACAGTCGGCCGCCGGGCCTGACTGCCGGAGCGGCATTTGCGAGCCCGGTCCACATGTCCCCGGTGTGGTGCAGAACGCCCCATGAGTAGACGATGTCGAAGCTGCCCAGAGAGCGGATGTAGTTCTCATCGAGCGCGTCGCCTTTCGTTGCTGTCCAGCTGTCATTGTCAGGGTAAAAGCGGTCTTTTAACGACAGCGTGCATTCAACGGAGTCCTGATCGAAATCAAATGAAGTGACGCTGGCGGCACCGAGGCGAATTGCGGCAAGCGAGGACAAGCCGCTTCCGCAGCCGATATCGAGAAAACTCCTGCCCTTGAGCCCTTCGGCACCGAGGAGAGACGTCAAGCCTTTCTCGGCCTCATGTATCTGCGCATCATCTAGAAGGCGGCTGAAGTCTTTCCAGTTCTTGCCAAATGAAAATCTGTTGCTGCTCATTTTCGTGCCTTATAGCCCATCCAAAACATTGTGAGCCCGCTTTTGCCATGTGTATTCCCGAGTAAAGTCTTCGTACGCTCTGTCGGCAAGCTGCTGCCTCTTCGGGGCATCCTTGAGACTCTCCAGTGCGCGGATCCACTCTTGCGGGGTGTCCGGGGCCACCAGAACAGCAGAGTCATCTGACAGAATCTCACGCAAGACCGGCAGGTCTGATGCAATGATGGCACGCCTGCTCGACATGTATTCGAATATCTTCAAGGGTGACATGTAGTCGACTGTGTTGCCTGTTCCGTCAATTGTAACCCGCCTCTGGTAGGGAGCCAGCAAGACGTCGCATGCAGCGCGATACCTGACTACTTCAGCAGGGGCGATATAGCCGTGAAAATGTACGTTGACCGGGGTCGGTTTGGACTGCCAGTTCTCGAGGTCTTTTCTGAGCCCCCCGATAAGATGAAAGTCCACTTCGGGCATTCGGTTGGCCATCTCCATGACAATTGAAATCCCGCGTCCCGGAAACAGGCTCCCGGTGTACCCGACCTGAAGGGCAGAGCGTCTTCCCGGCCACGGTTCTGTCGGGGGTGCATCATCATATATGTCTGCTGCGTCATGGGCAACCGTGATCGCGCTTTCGGAGAGAATACCGCGCTCCAGATACATTTTTCTGAGCCGTTCGGAGATTACCACCAGCCTCCGAAAGTGAGGGGAAGCCACCAGCCTTGCAAAAAGCACGGACTCGAGTCGTCCTTGCCAGACGGGCATGTGAGATTCGTAAACAGTGGGGATGCCGCACTTGGCCGAAGCCAGACAGCCCATAAGGTTGCGGCCGTAGACCAGATCCGGTTCGGTGGCTCTGATGAGTTTTTTGCATTGCCGGTAGAGCTGCCATGCGGAGTGCAGGTACCGGAGTCTGCTTCCTCGCGGAGGGGTGTAGGGGAGCTGAACCAACTCGAAATCGTTGGACACGCCGTAGTAGTCGCGTGGCTCCTGAGCGGCCCGGCCGGGCCCCTCCCAGTCAAGGGCCGCGAGCGTGATGGCATGTCCTTGCGAGGCCATTGCGTCCGCCATCCGCATGACATGGATGGAGTCTACGGTTGGCGAGGGGATGACTGATTGTGATATATAAAGTGTTCGCATTGTGGTTAGCGTGTGCAGCCGAGGTCCAGAAAGTCCAGCTCTTTTGCCGGGTACTCGTCACCCGGTCGCCGGACAAGAACTCTTCCGGCATTGGATTTGATGGATTCTTCCAGCGCCTTGGTGGAAACGAAACCGTCGAAGGCGTCGCTTTGCAAGGCCATTGTCAACAGCATGCGTTGCACCATGACCTCGCCGGGGTGAAAGCCGTCAATAAATTCGCATGGGTTTGAATTCAGGGCCGAGGGGTCGTGGAAGTCGAACGCGGAAAAGCCTTCTCCCTTGAGTGCGCTGATGAGTTTTGTAACGTATCCGTATCCATTTGTCTCTTTCATAGTTTCCAGGCATGCGGGTGCCATTGGAGGAATGAAGAGGACAAGGCGTATCCCTTGCTCTTTGCAGAGCCTTGCCACCGATCGAAGGGTCTCCAGCCTTGAGCTGTCGAAATCTGCTGCGTGTGCGAAACGCCCGTCCCCTGTTTCGATTCTTTTTCGGGTATTTTTAAAGCGTACATCTTTAAAGTCGTACTCTGCATCGAAGATGGTGGCGCCGTAAAAGTAGGAGCCGTCCTGCCTGAAACCGTTGGCATGCATTATGGCGTTGAGCCCAATGCTGCGAGAGTTGATGAAAGGGGAGGGGCCGGGAGCGGAAACCAGATGTTCGGCATAGTATGCGGGGGAAATCTTCCCTTGCAACACGAGACGAGTTGGGAGCGTGAGTTTCTTGGTGGTCACCTCGTCTCCCTTTAGCCTGTGATGAACGAAGTTCGAAGGGGTTCGCTCTGGATGAAACCACCAGAAATCCAACCCGAGCAGCACAAGTTTTGGGGTATGCAGTGGGAGGGCATCCTCAAGGAACTGCTCTGCTTCTTCAATGTAGTGTATCGCCCCGCCCGCATTTGTCATGGGTCGGGTGAAGAAGAAGTTGCGGAACTGCATGGTACGCGATGACCCCATGACAAGGATATCCGGCTTTCTGATTTCGTGGAGGGCCAGCTTGTAGGCATAGGCGTTCTGGTAGAATGCGGGGCCGTAGAGCCCACCTCGCTTGTTCTGCAGGGCTGCGGCTTCTTTGATGGGCATCATCTCGCCAACCCGGGCTACGAAAAGCAGATTGAGCAGCGAAGGTATCAGGCAGATGACCAGGGTGACGAGTACCGTACGATTGAATGAGGTGTATTTTGTCATGGTACTAGAATTGGAAATATATGAATTCGGAAGGCTGGTTGAGCAGAATCAACGCTGCGGCGAACATGCAGCCGACCAATATGGCCTTCACTCTGGTCGGCTTCCATGTGTTCACTATCGTCCGGGAGTCGGGCATGAAAAGCGTCACCACAAAGGAGACGGCAAGCAGCAGCATCAGCGTCGTGTCGATGCCGAGTGAGCGGAATGTCCCTCCGGGGAGTAACGTGAGCGGGCCCACAGTCACAGGGTGGCTGATGAGCGCCGAGGGAAGGTTTATTCCGTGGATACCTGTCATGCGCGCTATAAGCGTCATGGCATCGGTAATCGAGTCGGCTCTGAAGAACACCCAGCAAAAGACCACGAAAACAAATGTGAGAAGCCATGCCAGAAACCCGGGCAACTGAAATCTGGACCTCTCCCACAGGCGCTGGACAACAAGACCTGCTCCGTGAAGCGCGCCCCAGACAACGAACGTCCATGCCGCACCATGCCAGATGCCGCCTATCAGGAACGTGATGAAGACGTTGCCCAGCGTCCGGGGGAAGGTCTTCCGGTTTCCTCCCAGAGGGATGTAAATGTAGTCGCGAAGAAAGCGGGACAGCGTTATGTGCCAGCGTCTCCAGAACTCTTGAATGCTGCGGGCCTTGTAAGGTGAGCGGAAGTTGCGGGGCAGTCGGATGTTCAGCAGAAGCGCCGACCCGGTTGCCATGTCCATGTAGCCGCAAAAATCGAAATACAGCTGAAAAGTGTAGCTGAGCGCGGTTGTCCATGCTCCGGCGAAAGTCAGGCTTTCAGGTGCATTGAATCCGATGGCGACCCAATGGGAGAGATTATCGGCTATGAGGATTTTCTTCATGAGGCCCATGCCGATCAACGCCAGCCCCTGAGCCGTTTTGACCGGGTCGGGGCTGCATGTGTTCCTTTTGTTGAATTGAGGCATCATCTCTGTGTGGTGGACGATGGGGCCTGCTATGAGTTGCGGAAAAAAGCAGACGAACAGGCAATACCGCGAGAAAGAAGCCTCTCTGGCCTGTTTTTTCGAGATGTCAACGATGTATGCGATCTGTTGGAATGTGAAGAAGCTGATAGCGAGTGGCAGGATGATGTGAGGTTGTGTGATGGAGGTGCCTGCAAGCATGTTTACGTTTTCGACCAGAAAATCGGTGTATTTGAAAAACGCGAGCAGGGACACGTTGAATACTACGCCCCCGGCCAGGTAGAGCGTTTTTCGTGAGTTGCTCGATGGGTTTTGGGAAATGGCTTTGCCGAGCAGGAAGTTGGCGACGATGGAGGCTGTCAGCAGGATCAGGTACGAAGGCTCCCACCAGCCATAAAAGAAAAGTGACGCGCATACCAGCCACACTCTCTGCGCCCTTGCGCCGACCCGCCGCCCCAGTAGAAAGAAGATCGCGACGACAGTAGGCAGAAAAATGAGCAGGTATATATATGTATTGAAGAGCATGCAGCTTTTCCCTAGCGCAGAGTGTCTTTCAGGGCACGGCTGAGAGCCCGGGTGAAGATTTCGGCTCCCTTGGTGTTCATGTGGTCGGCGTCCCTGAAAAGGTCTTGTGCGTTCTGATAGTGTCTTCTGAAGTCGATTACGGGGGCTCCGAGAAGGAAGTCGCGCCCCTCGCTCTCAGACTCGTTTGCATATTCCAGATATTCGGAAGTTAGCGGATAGCGGATGAAGACGGGCTTTGCGCCGGATCGACGAAAGAGAGCGACGGTTTTGGCTATGTATTCGTCCAGGATGCTCGACTCGTCTGTCAAATGCCTTTGAACCTTCCTGCGTGCGGTCTTGAGACGTAGTTTCGGAGAGAGTGAGGCAAAGGATGAGGAATCCTTTCTGTACCCGTCTTTCTCGGATGGCTTGGTGCCGAGGGAGCGCATGCGCAGAGCCGTGATTATGTCGTTGGCGCTTCCCGCGTACGAGAAGACATCCCCCCGAATGAATTTTTCGAAATACTCAAGGTAACTACCGGTTTGCAGTCCCAGATCGATGTAGTCAACATATCGCCCCCAGATGGCTTCGGGATCGAATCTGTCAGCACGGTAATCCATTCTCGTATGGGGATCGAGAGGCAGTAAAACGACCTCGGGCGGAGCCAGACCGGCATCGAGGAGGTGTTTTGCCTTGTAGTATGTTTGGATTGCGTTCTCTCCCGGCGAGGCGGCATTGAACCATTGGTCAAACTGGCGTGTATCCACGGCATACGTCGGGTGCGAGTCTCCCAGTATCAAAACCTTTGGGGCTGGGGAGAGCGAGAGAAGGTTCTCCACATGACGCGCAACTGGATTGGTAATGCCAGTTGCCCATGTCCCAAGGCTGTGGAAGAACAAATGCAACGGTATGAATAGCCCGGCGAGTATCAGGACGTATCTTACGTGGTTTCGCACAGTCTAGCTTGCCTTAGAATTGAAAGTATATGAATTCGTTATGGCCGAACTGACCGAGAAGAATGGTGCCGAAAATGACGAACGTATCGGTTGCGATTCGTATCCATCCGGTTTGGCTCTCGACAAAGTCGGCCAGATCTCTGGTTCCACGGTACAGCTGAATGGCCAGCAGCGTCACCGTGAGGCACACGGTTATGGATGTGGCAATTTTATTCAACCCCGCGTCCATGATCAGTTCCATGAACACTGCTGGAGAAGTGGCCACTGCCCACCCTGAGGTCAGGTTCTGCAGGATCGTCATTGCCTGATCAAGAGTGTCTGCCCTGAAGAATATCCATGCAAAGCTGACCAACAGGAACGTGCGCACTATTCGGAGCAATCTGAATGTCTGCGAGACGTCTTTGCGAGGTTTTCCGCCGCGCGCTCTATTATAGACCAGCGAGCAGGCAAGATACAGCGCGTGAAGGGCGCCCCAGACGACAAATGTCATGTTGGCTCCGTGCCAGAGCCCGCTCAGAGTGAATACTATCGCAATGTTCTTGACCTGATGGAAAAGAGAAACCCTGTTCCCGCCCAGTGGGATGTAAACATAATCACGGAACCAGGACATCAGGGTGATGTGCCAGCGTCGCCAAAACTCCGAGACCGACTCGGAGAAGTAAGGGTGCGCGAAGTTCTCGGTCAGTCTTATGCCAAGTATCCTGGCCGCGCCAATGGCGATATCGCAGTATCCGGAAAAATCGCAGTATATCTGGAACGAGAAACATAGGGTTGCAAATACCAAAAGAGGCCCCTTCTGTTCATCAGGGGCAGAATAGACAGCATCGACGATGACGGAGAGTCTGTCGGCGATGACAACTTTCTTGAAAAAGCCCCAGCCGATGCGGCGAAGCCCTGAGAGTACCCTGTCAAAGTCGAAATCGCGGCTGAGGTCGAGCTGGGGCAGGATATCCTTTGAACGCTCGATAGGTCCTGCGACAAGCTGTGGGAAGAAGGAGACGAAAAGCGCGTATTTGCCGAAGCGTTTTTCCGGCAGCTGCTCGCCGCGGTATACATCGGCAAGGTAGCCAACGGTCTGAAAGGTGTAAAAGGATATCCCGATAGGCAGAAGGAGATCGAGCACCGGAGCAGGGGTGGTCTCGCCTTGCAGGAAAAGCGGTGACAGGTGCTGGCTGAAGAAATTGAAATATTTGAAAATAAACAGCAACCCCAGATTGAAGGTGCAACCTGCGGCAAACAGAAGCTGCTTTCGGCGTTGGTTTTTTGCGGTGTGGACGCTTCGCGCTACGAAGTAGCTGGTACTGGTGGCGAGCAGGAGCAGGGCCCCGTAGGCCGGCTCCCAGGAGATATAGAACCAGTAGCTCGCAACAAGGAGGAGCAGGCCTCGCCATCGGCGCGGCGACGCAAAGAACAGGCAACTCACCACTGAGAAAAAAATTATGAAATGGAGAGAGTTAAAGAGCATTATTGGAGGGTGTTGAAGGTGGCTGGTGAGTTGCGCGAGAATAAACCCTCCCAATCGCGCAAGTCAATGCCGGTTTCCTACTTTATGCCTTGCTCCTTTCTGTGAAGAGACTCTTTGGCGTTGACGGCTTTCTGACTAAAAAGATAGTGAGTCTGCATATTCGTCATGCAGTTGCAGTCCTTTGTGGACGGTCCTTAGCAAGTATCGAGATTATATCCAATGAATCGGTCCGTTGTCCTGAAATGCCTAGTTCTTATCCTGGCTGCCGCGGTTGTGGCTGCAGTTTTATTGTATAAAAGCCATGAGTCGATTGTTGGGGTCAGTGCTCAATTGGGGCAAGGCGCGGATGAGTTCTCGTTTTCCGCGCAGGAGTCGCTGACGGTGCAGCGCGGTGCTGACGGCGAATATGTTTTGCGTTCTGGTGATGTCGTGGCGGGCGCCGAGGTAGTGTCCATCACCGCCAGATACGAGGGCGGGAATCATCGTGTCGCCTACTTTGAATCCTCATGGTCTGAAGATGGAAAGGTGGAGTATGAACGAAGCTGGGGAGATCCGGGGATTAGTTTGACCCCCCAGAGAAATGGGGGCCGGGTCTCGGTAGTAGTTGACCGACCGGACTATCTGACTCCGCTACTGGGTATTCTGGGGTTGGTGCAGGCGGTTTTTCTGCCCGGTTTCATACTGATAAAGCTCTTTCGTTTCGACAGGTATGGCGGGCTGACCACCATGTTGCTGTCCTTTGCCGCAAGTCTGCCGATAAACACCTATCTCGCTTTCGGACTCGTCTTTCTCAAATCGTACGATCAAATGACCATGCTGACGATAGTCTTGGTCGAACTCGCAGCGCTTGCCGGCATAACGGTGTTCTACTCCGGCAGCGATTCTGTAAAAGCAAGTTTCAGCGAGCAACTGTATGGGGCGATGGCTGCCAACAGTGGTAGGCGAAGTGTGGGCTGGAAGGTTGTCTGGTATTGCAGTGCAGGTATAGCCGCTGTTGCTTTGGGCTACATACTGTATAATACCTACCAGACTACAGGTTCGGTCTTTCTCGGTTGGGACTCCCGCCTTTCATGGAACAGGTGGGCCGTCAATCTGGCGTCTGGGATCATGCCTCAGGGCGCATACGATTATCCCCAGCTGATTCCGGCGGTATGGTCGATCCCTTATGCGTTCATGGGGGACATGCTGGAGGCGTTCCCCAAGGGGCTGGTCCCCCTTTTTCATCTTGCGATTTTCTGCATCTTTTTTGATCTCTTCTGCAAGACCCGGAATCCACTCAATTTGCTCTCGGCCGCGCTGACCCTTTTCCTTATGGAGTGCTTGCTTGAAGGAAGGGCGTGGCAGGGGTTTGTCGACGTACCCATTGCCACAACAGGCTTTGTCGCCCTGTATGCGATCCTCCTAGCGCAGAAAATACCGGGGAGACGGGAGGCGGAAAGGGTGCTGCTGCTCGGGGCCCTCTTTGCAGGAGCCAGCGCTTTGACTAAGCAGGCCGGGCTGTACATGCTTATCGCATACCCCCTGCTTGCCTATTTCTTCGTTCTCAAGGACAGACCCGGCGCGCCTTGGTCCCAGAAGGGGATACTCGCGAAGATTTGTTTGCTGAGCGTGGCTGTTCCATCTTTCTGGTATGGACACAGACTGTATCTTCGCATTTTTCACGGTTACTATCCCACAAAGTTCGTCAAGCTCACAACGGTGCTGCACGCTGGCAGGGGGCCGTTGGAGAGGCTGGTCCATGCGGTTTCTTTTATACGCAATCTCATCGGGACCGGTGCATTGGCAGCGCTGTTCGGTTCTGTGCCACTTCTGGGCGTTATGGCGCGCGGCAGTCGCCCGGTGGCGCTCATCGTCGTCATTCCTTTCTTTTTTCTATGGGCCCTGTTGTTCAGCTATGACGCGCGAAACTTCATGTTTGCCATACCGTTTCTGACCGTGACGATCCCGTTGGCTTTGCGTCCCGACAGGGAGCCTGAGAAGAGAGTGGAAGCGGCCTCTGATTTCAGGGGACGTGGCGTGGTGTGGAGCCTTGCGGTTGCGGTATGTGTCGCTGGCGCTTTTCTGCTGCCGCCCAAATCGGAACTGCTGCATTCCCAGACTCTTCAGCACATGGACTCTATCAGGCCCAAAGTTCATGGGCTGCTGTACGATGCCTACCGCAATGGGGAGCTCGATGGAGATGTCCTGGCACGTGGTGATGTCCTGAGCTTTCTCCCGATTTTTACCGAGCGTTCGATCAAGGTTGATCTCGGAGACTTCAGCGCTTTTCTGGCGGCCGCCGACGAGAAGCATGCAGCAGCTGTATTCTACAATACCAACGACCCGAGAAACGCTCCTGTGCACAAGTATGTCAAGGAGCGAATCCGAAGCGGAGAGTATGCCGTCTCGGGAAGGATGGACGGCTATCTTCTCGTGTTGATCAAATAGAGTCGGTGTGCCTGCGGAAAACGAATGTGTTGAGAACAGTGAAGCTTATGAAAAACAGTGTTCCTTCAACAAGTGCCTTGCTCAAAACTACATTGAGTCCCCATACGTCGTGCATGAGCATTATCATGTGGTAGGAGACCAGCATCAGGGCGATGACGGTGAAGCTGTATTTTGCGAATTCTATGAGGATTTTTCCTTTAGAATGAAAGACGAATGTCTTCCCGAGCAGAAAATTGTAGCTGCCTGCAACGATGCGGGCTGCGATGATGCTTTGAAGCACGCTGTAGTCGAGTAGAAAAAGAGTGGAAAATGCCAAGTAGTCGAGAAACGCAGTCGACAGCGCCAAGGCCGAAAACCTAAGAAAGACGAAGTAAATCTTGAGCGAGTCGAGCAGGATATTGAAGTGCGAAGACTTGTTTCCCGATTCGTAGATGGTCTGGATCGGGACTTCGTGTATTGGGACGCCGTCCTTTGCTGCCTGAATGAGCATCTCCAGTTCAAATTCATATCCCATCGAGGATATGGTCATGATTGATTTGACAAACGGGTTTGGGAGTGCTCTGAGACCTGTCTGGGTGTCGGATATTTTCTTGCCGATCAGGAACCTGAAGATTTTGTTGGTGACAGTGTTGCCCAGCCTGCTCCTGAACGGAACACCCTGACCGAATGTGCGCATGCCGAGGCAAAGTGCCTTGGGTTTTGAAGCAAGGGTGTCTATGAGGTGAAGGATGTCATTCACCTTGTGCTGACCATCGGCGTCCGCAGTGATTATCCCTCCCGCCTCTATGGCCATGTGCAGGAGATAGTGGTTGAACGCGGTCTTGAGGGCCTGCCCCTTGCCCATGTTTACGGCGTGCCTGAGCAGTGTGACCCGTTCATTGCCGGAGAGTTTCGCGAAGATCGCCGAGTGCTCTTCTGAGGAACCATCGTCCACTATTATAACATGCAGGTCTTCCCTGGCCTGCAATAGTTGGTCGACAAGGTCGAGAAGAATCGGTTGCGGCTGGTAGGCTGGTATGGCGACGACGGTGATCATATCGTTAAGGTGGTAGGCCGGGTTGGTTGAAGGGAGAAAGGCTTGCAACTGTTTTTTTTTGTAATCAGACTGAATGTGCGACGCTTTGGGAATGAGAGTATTGAAGAATATCATTGTATCGTTTTTGCCCTACGCAGGATACTGCTTGCTTCTCGTCGGGAATGCCTTGATCGTATCCGGCAACATCAACGGCCCTTGGCCGGGAATCGGCAAAAGCATGATGGCCGCCGGTGGGCTGGCTTTGCTTTTGCAGGCGGCGATCTGCCTTTTTGATAAGCAGAATAGCGGTAAAATTGCAAAGGTTTCCTTGATTCTCTCATCCTTGATGGCCCTGTTGCTGGTGGGAGTGGTCGAGTTTGTCCTACCTGCGACGGGACAGGATTATACTTTCGAGCAGGTCATGATACAGGAGCGCCTCAAGCGTCGGAACAGCGAATCAGTTTCCACCTTGCGAGGCATCGAGATCCGTGAGTCTTACAATCACCTCGGGTGGAGAGATAAGGATTGGGGCAGAAAAACCGGTAAGCGCATTATGCTGGTCGGGGATTCCTTTCTGGAGAAGATGTCCAGCAGGACTCTGGGGCAGAGGTTGCAACCTCTGCTTGATGCTCGAGTGGGCGGAGCGGAAGTGGTTTCGCTCGGTCAGGCCGGCACTGGCCCGCCTCTTTACCGAAGCCGCCTGATGCAGGGAGGATTCGACCTCTCACCGGATTTGGTTGTAGTCTTTCTGTTCGCGGGAAATGATTTTGATACCGCCTATACCTATTCGCCATATGTTCACCCCTTGCTCACGGTTTCCGAAAAGGCCGCGGAACGTGTTGCGCGCGAGGAGGATATCCCTGCCGGTGCCAAAAAGCGCCTTGCCGATATGGTCGGACAGTCATTCCGCAGCCGCGATCGCTTTAAGGCCCGATTCTCTGGTGAAGATTATGCCCGGCATGCAGTTCAGGCTGCATACCAGTACGGGCTGGCATATTCTCCGACATGGAGTCCTGAATACCCCAACTTCTCCCGTTGGAATATCGTCAACAGGACCGTTGATCTTCTCAGAATGATTCAGGCCATTGGTCATGGTGGGAACACAACGGAGAACAGGGTATCCGCAGGGAAGTTTGAAGCCGTTTTTTCCCTTCCTCGAGAAGAGCGGCTGGATGCGATGGAAAAGGTGCTGGCCGAGATGTTGAACCGTGAGCAGGCAGAGGTGGAAGAACGCCTCTCCAGAATGTCGGATTCCTTCAGGGCGGAACTGATTGAAGAATACGAAAGTGCCTACTATCTCATCAAGGCGCTTGAGTATTCGTTCGAAGGCCCCCCCGAACGCCCGACAGTTTCCGCTGCAGAGCTTGACCGGGTAGCTCGGGAGTATGCTCGCCTGTTCTCTGACATGGCGGCCTCGGCTTCCAGCCACAACGCATCTATCCTGTTCGTTATCATCCCCGAGGCCAGTGTCGGCGATGCCGATTTTCGAGAAAGCTGGATGCCCGTCTACAACTATGCGGAGCATTTCAGGGTGCAGACTGCAATAGCCAGAAGATCGGTTTCACTGTTGAATGACGATGCACTGCTGCTGGATCTTCACGACTACCCTCAGGCTTTGCGCGGAGGGTACTGGACCTTCGACGGCCACTGGAATGAGCGGGGCAACTCTGCAGTGGCCGAGATAATTGCCGGCCATGTAGCTGATTACCTGAGCAGTCCGGCCCCCTAAACGTAATCGTTGAATAGGATCCTGGATCCGTGGGAATCTATTTCAAGAGGGATTGAAGTGCACCCGAGAGCCTCCTCCAGGCGCGCGTGATCTTTAGATTGAAGCAGAAGAAACCCGGTCCCGCCTGCACCGAGCAGCTTGCCTCCCGTCGCTCCGTTACGCATGGCCTTTTCGTACAGCATATCCACATCCGAGTTCGCGATGCCCTTGTCCAGCTGCTTTTTCATGCGCCAGCCTTCATCCAATACGGGGCCGATATCGGCGATGTCTCCACTCTGAATAATGTCCTGCAGTTGCTCCACCTGTTCTATCATCCGCGAGAGTGTGTGATACTTCTTGTCGACATCGTTAGCGGAGTTCTGTCTCGAGAGAATTTCATTGGCGCTGCGAGAGTTGTTCAAATAGTAAAGCCTGAGGCTCTGCTCAAGGGCGGCGCGACGGTCGTCGTCGATTCCTACCGGAGACACTTCCACTGACTCGTCCGCATTGAAGTGTATGACGTTGACCCCTCCGTGAGCCGCGGCATACTGATCCTGTTTACCAATAGGACTTTTGAGGTCCTGTATTTCAATCTCGCAGGCTTCCCGGGCGATGCGCTCGCGCTCCACCTGCTCACCCTTCCAGCCATACAGACCGTGCAGCAGGCCGACTGTAAATGAACTGGACGAGCCAAGGCCCGTTCCTGCCGGAATGTCGGCAAAGCTGGCGATTTCCATGCCGTGCGGCAGGTCGAGGCGCCGCAAGCTCTCACGAATGATCGGGTGTTTGATCTCCTCAAGGCAGCCGACGTCCTCGGTTTGCGAGTACTTGAGTCGGATGCGGCTGTTGCGAAAGTCCGGGTGGAGGTATGGATGGATGGCAATGTACATGTATCGCCTGATACCCATATTCAGGACTTTGCCTTGACCCTTGCTACGGTAGAACCATTGGACGTCACTGCCGCCGCCGGCAATGCTGACTCTGAAGGGGGTACGAACTAGAATCATGATATTCTCGTGACGGTGTAGTTGGTTGAAAAGGACACTTTCTTGGCGGCTTATGCGGCGTTGAGTCTGTGCCTGATGACTTTGAGTATGAAGGAGGGCGCATTGCGCAGGATTAATGCCCACCCCTCGCGTGCCAATCCGCCTCCCTTCAGGACATAATAATAGCCTAGCTGGCCCTTGAGGTGGTTTCGCGTCGCCCGTGGCATCTTGTGCCCGTGCCGTTCCAGAAACAGCCGCTTGCCCGAGAGTTTGAAGCGGTTGACATTGTTCCCGGACAACTGACTATGAGTGTCGTAGATGCAGTGGTATACAAGCGGTTGTTGCAGAACATCGACGGTAAGGTCGGCTTCCAGACAGCGGATGAGGAAGTCCTTGTCCTCGGAGGCGAGCAGCTCGGCATCGAAGCCCCCCATGGCTCGGTATGCCTTGGCCAGAACTAGGATATTGCTTCCAGTGACACCCAGATTAGACCGAAAATAGTCCTGTTTGGGAAAATCCGGCGGAAGGTGTTTGCCGGGTGACACGGTTTGTCCGGTCTTGTTGTCCATCCAGGTGAAGACAACGTCCGCATTCCGGTCATCAAGGCGGTCAAGTGCGGTTGCCAGATAGTCTTCGTGCCAGAGGTCGTCATCATCCAGAAACGCCATGACCCTGCCGGAGGCAGCTTCGGCTCCGGCGTTTCTTGCGCCTGAGGGCCCCAGATCGTCAGTGCGAACAAAGCGGACAGGGATGGTGGTAAGCTCAGGCAGCCGTGGTGCAAGACGTGGCTCGATAGGGGTCGGACTTCCGTCGTCGACAACGATGATTTCTTCCGGTCTCCGACGTTGCGAGTCAACCGTTTTTATCGCGTTCTCAAGATGGTGCAGTCTGTCGTGGGTTATGATGACCACAGAGCAGTTCATGGGTCGTTCCTTTTTGAAACGGTTGTATCGATTTTGTTCAGCAACACCTTGTATTTTTTGACCTTGGCACTGCCGAAACGACCGTAAAGGCGCAGAGCACGAGTCTCTTTTGCTGCCTTCCAGAGGCTGTACGCAGCGAGTTCGCTGCAAGATGTCTGGCGTCCTGCAAGACACGGCTCCGTTTCAAGGAATGTGCCCAGGCGTTCTATCCATGAGACACTTCCATCTGCGCAGACGTGGTAGTCAATGAGGTCGAAAAGCCTCGAGGAGTTCAGGCTGAAGTTGCTCCAGTCGATGAGTTTTATGTCGTCTCCTCTCAACATGATATTCCCCGCGTGGAAGTCCCCGTGGGCAGAGGAGGAGGGCAGGTATATGTCGGAAAGGAATCGTTGGTACTTTTCAGGGGTGAGCCCGCATGCCGACAGAAGAAATTCGAGCTGTTCCCGGTCTATGAGCTCAATGGCTGGGACCGTCGGCATTGCCTCTTCTGCCTCGAGGGCGGAGGTGAAGAAAGGCTCCATTGATTCCGGTGAATAAGAGGTGGGGGTCAGCCGCTCCATCAGCAGCAAGGGCCCCAATGACGATATCTGCGGAACGTACTGGGCATAAAAAGGGTCCCGTTGTGCTTGGCGCAGTCGCCGAGATTCGCGCATGGCTTCTCTTGTCGCCCCTGTCCCGAAGGGGATGCGGGCCACTCGGCGGGGACCGAGCAGCAAGAGTGCGTTCATTTCCGTCAAAAAAAAGCGAATCATTTACAGGGCCGCCTTCACTGCTTCCAACGCCTCGTGCTTGTTCAAACCGGTGACATCGACAAGCGTCCTGCGCTTTGCCGGGATGAGGTCGAAGGCCAGACGTATTTTCTCGTGATCGTATTCTATGCGTTCAAGCGAGTTGTCCGGTTTGCGGGCATGAATTTCCTCGGGGGCCGCCCTGAGCCATATGAGGTTGTCGATTCGGGGCAGTGCGGCGCCGTAAATGCGGCTTGCGGCACCTTCTTTTACAAACGGGTAGATCGGGATCCTGTCGATGATGTGGGGCCGGGTCGGGTCCAGTGAACGTGCTCTGAGGAAGAGGTCAACTGGGAGGAGAAGCCATTTATAAAGTGGCCACCGCAAGGTGCCGGCCTGACGGTAACCGTCCAGTGCCTTGAAGTGGTGATGTTTCATGCCGAAATACACATAAACGGCATCCCCGAGCGGTCCTTGCCTCAGTGCGTTGGCGATGGTCGTCTTGCCCACGCCGTCAGTGCCCACGAATGCTATCCTGGATGGTCTGCGCATCCTGCTGGCGATGCCCTTCATGACATTTTCAGCGATCATCCCGGCAACCAGTTCAGGAGGAGTCGACGTTGTGTCTATGATTCGGGCTCGCGGCATTTTTTGCTGATACCAGTCGCGCAGGTTGGCAATCTCTTCGCGGGAATGCTTTCCTTTGCGTCGGATAACTTCTTCGGGTTCCGCCACAAGAAGAAACTCGGCCCCCTGAAGACGGGAGAATAGCTTCGAGGCTAGCACCGGGAACCATTTTTTGAGCCGGGACTCCTTTCGATATTTGAGTTCCAGGTCGCTGAGACTCCGGTCGTACAGGACTATGAATCCGAGGGCTTTTCTCAGCTTTCCTCCAAGAAGTCGAAGCACCAGTTCAATGGTCGAAGTGTAGGGCCAGACGTGGTTCAGGAAGGGGAAGCGACCTTCACGCCTCTTGTTTATCCACGCGTTCAAGCGTGACCATGTGTTCCTTCCCAGATAGATACGCCTGGTTGGAGCAACGGGACTCAGCATCCTTTCGAGAGCGTCGGTAGTCGTTGTCTTTCCTGCTCCGTCATGTCCGGCGACAAGGACTTCCGCTCCGGTGCCGATTTTGGTGCGGGCTATCGGCAAGATTTTACGGGCCCAACCGTTCAGACGATGCTTGGGGCGCGAGTGGGCTTTGATCCGCTCGATGACCGGATGCGTGGGGGCTTCCTGCTCAAGCTGCCTCCTGATTTGATCGGCTACGGGCTTCAGGGCCGTGGGGCCGCTTTGTGCAAGGCGGGAGATCATATCCTCCCATCCGGAGCCGAGGTATCGCTCAAGGTGCCGTGCGCCCCTTTCCCGCCGTATTTCGGGTGAAGAGGAGAACTCGCTGGCCAGCTTTGTCAGATAGCTGTCGTCCCAGTTTTCCTTGGCCACCACATGGAGAAGCCGCGTCACGAAAAAGTGGGCTTGGTTTATGGTTTTTATCCCGAGGCTCTCTATGGCGTCGGTGATCATTTCTTCCTCGTATGGAAAGCGGTATTCCTTGAAGCGCTTTGAGCCAAAACGGCAGGCAAAATGGACATGAAAGGCTGCAAATCGTCCGCTTTCGGGATCAAATCCACGAAATTCAATCAGTTGGTCGTCAAGCGTCGCAGGTGATTCATCGTCTACAACGAAACCGCTCGCGCTCAGGCTGTCAAAGACCTTTTCGCGGTCTTTATCAAGGAAAAGAACATCGACGTCATTGCCGCCCCTGAGGGAGTCCTCAAGGTTTTCGAGGCTCTTCCATGCGGCGTATCGAACCCCGCGCGCGGTCAGGTCCGAAAATACAGTCTGGAGGCTGGAGAGCATGCTACCTCGTCACCCTTCGGATTTCCTGAACGTAGAAATCCACAAGTCTGTCCGTGCCTTCGGGCTTCCCTTGCTCCCAGATCGCATAATACGGGACTTCCAGTCCGACGTCGTAGTTGGCGGCGTAGTAGTTTACCAGCTGCTGCTCGTATTCTTCAGAGTTCAAGTCCATGGCGAGGACTTCCTTGATCTTGGCGGCAAGGGTCGACATGTCGGTGTGTTTGTGCACATTGGGCAGGCAGGCGGTCTTTCCGAGTCCGCCCAGCTGAATCGCGGGGACATGCATCATCGCCGCTTCGGAGAGAATTGTGCCGCTGGGGGCTACGAGCATGGCGGCGCGCTTCATGATGTCATATGAAGGCGTTCTGTGATCTATGAGCTTGACGTTGGGCG
This sequence comes from Pseudodesulfovibrio halophilus DSM 5663, assembly GCF_059568665.1. Classification (NCBI taxonomy): domain Bacteria; kingdom Pseudomonadati; phylum Thermodesulfobacteriota; class Desulfovibrionia; order Desulfovibrionales; family Desulfovibrionaceae; genus Pseudodesulfovibrio; species Pseudodesulfovibrio halophilus. Next base: position 415,097 of record NZ_JCANTV010000008.1, read on the forward strand.
TCCGGGCCACTTTCTCCAGATATGAAGGGGGGCGCTTGCCGACCATTGCGGGGTGTTCCTTCACACACAAGGTATAGTCACCGGGCATGGACATTGCCACCTGCCGCGCGGTCTCAAGCTGGTTGTTGAAGAAGGGGGCATGGACATCGATGGATGCCTCGGGCTGAAACTGAAGCGGGAAGAAGATGAATTTGTCCAGTTTCTCAAACGGATAGTACTGCATGTTGCAGGTTCTCCATTTGTAATACTTGGGCATGAAGTGGTCACGCAGGAAGACTCGAGGGTTTTTGTAGTCGATGGTCACCCCGAGGTTGCTGTGCCTTCGGGACTTGTCGGTTCTGTAATACTGGATGCACTGGATAAAAGGCATGACCTCTTTGAGGACCCGAGCCTTGAAATCCAGCTTCTTTGCAGGGGTGCGGGAAACGACGGATTTGACGAGGCGTTGCCTGAAACCTTTGATGAATTCCTTGGCCTTCGCTTCGTTGGGGCTCTTCTCTCCTCGACAGAGCTCCTCATACCGGTCGTGCATCGGGCCGTCGTCCATGAGGTAGCCCATGTCGAAGTAGAACAGGCCTCCGATCTTGGAGTCTGTCAGCGCCAGGGTGCGCACGCCGCGTTTCCGCGCGAAGAGGTTGAAGATGATATGTTGCAGCCCCGCGTGGTTCGGAACGACGATTATCTCGGGGTCGAAGGTGTCGAAGATGGTGCGTATGTTTTTGAAAATGGCTTTAACGTACGCAATGATGCCATCGTCATCTATGTTTTGCCTGAAGCCGTAATAGTATTTGTCGGCATATGTCTTCACATGGTTGCGCATGGTCTGGACCAGCGGCCAGATGCTGTCGATCCCGAGTTCCTTACATATTTCCGTAAGGGAGACGTCGTAATCGCCAAGGAATTCCTCGGGATTCTCCTTCACCTTGTCAGCGTTGAAGATGTGCTCGTACGTCACCTCGGTCTGCGTCGTCGTAAACAGGTGCGTGTTGTGCTTGATTGTGAGCGCAGCCAGCCTGCATCCTTCGGCCTGCAGGCGTTTCGCCAGAGGGTGCCCGACATTCAGGCCCCAGCCGCGCTGCTGAAAGATGAGAACACGTAGGTTGGCAAGTTGAGACATTATGATCTCCGTGGAGTATGGCGCAGATTTTCGTCTTTGCGTTAATCGATCAAATCCCAGGCAAGCGGGGTCCCCCTGCTGATTGCCGTTTTGGCCTTGCGGCCGAGGATTTCATCGCGGTGCCGCGTGTGCAGTCCCATTGCAGGGCGAATTGAGCGGACATTGGCCTCCGTGAACGTATCGCCCTGATCCATGTCTGCAGTTACAAAAAGAGAGCGACGGTATTTTCCCGAGGACTTCTCCGACTTGCCCGGACCGTAGGAAGGAGATCCAAGGGCTTTTTCCACGGTCCGAATCGCCTGAACCATGTCTGCAAACTCTTTTGGTTCCATGGAAAAAGAGCTGTCCGGTCCCTGGTCGTCACGGGAGAGGGTGAAATGTTTTTCCACTATACGTGCTCCAAGCGCCACGGAGGCCACAGCGACAGAGGAGCCTAAAGTGTGATCGGAAAGCCCCGTGGCGACGGAGAAGCGCCGGGCCATATCGGGAATCGTGTTGAGATTCATCGCTTCCGGAGGGGCAGGGTACGAAGAGACGCACTTCAGGAGCGCCAGTTCGGTACCTCCCGCCTGATGAAACGCGGAGACCGCTTCTTCGATCTCTGCTTTGGTGGACATGCCGGTTGACATGATAACCGGCTTGTTCGTCCGGGCGACCTTTCTGATCAGGGGGATGTCGACGAGTTCGAATGATGCGATCTTGTAGCAGGGCACGTTGATCGTCTCGAGGAAGTCAACGGCGGTTTCGTCAAATGGTGACGAGAACAATACGATGCCAAGGTCGTCGGCGATCCGCTTCAGCTCAGGCTGCCACTCCCAAGGTGTGTAAGCCTCCCCGTAGAGTTCATGAAGCGTGCGTCCCTCCCACGGGGGGGTGTCGATGCGAAAGAGATCAGAGTCGCAGTCGATCGTGATGGTGTCGGGGGTATAGGTCTGAATCTTTACGGCGTCGGCACCAGCCTCGCGGGCCGCATGAAGTATGTTTACCGCCTTGGCGAAGTCCTGCCCGTGGTTGGCACTCATCTCCGCAATGATGAAAACCGGGGTGTCTGGAGTGAACATCGGTTGTTGACCTACCTGAGTTGTTTCGATTCATATCGCAAAGCAGTATCGGGTTCCAGTCCCCTGTCCGTCAGGGAGAATCCTGCATGTTCGAACATTTTTCGCGAGATGTGGTTCTCGGGTCTCACAAGGGCGACAGCAGTGGCTCGGGGATGCGCTTGTGCAAGCCACGCAAGCGCGAGGCGCACCATTGTGCCGCCGATGCCGAAGCCGAAGCGCTCCGGAGCCGTGCCGATGCTGATATATGCTTCCTTCCCTCTGATTTCAAATCGAACCTGCCCGACAGGTGTCCCTTTCGAATTCTGTGCGATGAAAAGATGGCAATCGCTGCTGTTCAGCCTGCTGTCCAGCCATTCTAAATGGGTCGCCCTGTCAATCTCATCCTGACAGAGCGAATTGCATCGCGTGATCGGGTGGTTGCGCCATGTCAGTAGGAGGTCAGCGTCATGTTGTGTTGCGGGGCGCAGGGTAATGCCGGAGCAATACATGCGCTTTGCTACTCGGGATGCGCCTGAACCGTCAACGAGCTGCTTTCCGGCGGTAGCCATGCCACGCCTTTTCGCCTGATCGTTTAAGAGAGCTTCAGCCAGCGTAGCGAGCGTGTCCATGGACTCCGGTCCGCCAATGCATATCCCCGCGCCCCTTGCATTGGTTTCAGCGCAAACGCCGCGCTGATTGTCTGCCGTGCGGACACAGATGAAAGGCACACCCAGAGCACAGAGCTCCCAGCACGTCGAACCGGCGGCTGTGACGGCTAGGTCGGCCCAACTCATGAGGGGGGCCATGTCCGCGACATCGGAAAGAACTTCCGTTGTGAAACGCACCTTTCCAAGAGCCGAAGTGAGCCTGTTCCTGTGTTGGTATGAAGGCCCCAGAACCACCTTGATGTGCAACTCGTCTGCGTCGAGTCCGGAGAGCGCTGTCAGGGCAGCGCTGGTTGCATCGGCGGGATCGGCTCCACCCATCGTCAGGAGCAGATTGCGGGCTTTGGCGGGAATGGAGGTGGCGTGCGTGGGGTACTTGCGAAATTCGCGACGCAACAGAGTGAAGCGACTTCCCAGCAGCAGCTCTGCGTCCGAATTAATGTCGTATGGGCTTTCAGCTGCATTCGGGGTGTAGTTCAGCAGAATGTCTGCTTCATATTGCCCTCTGTCGCAGACGTCATCGACCACGAGGGTCTTGAACCCGGCTGCTCTCATGTCATGCTGGTAAGCCTTGTCAAACTGGTAGCCGTCAATGGCCAACCATGAACTGTCCTGAACAAGGCTGTAGAGCACTTGCCTGTCTTTTTGCTGAGAGGGCGATTCAAGGGAAACGACTTCGAACCCTTCTTTGTCGAGCAGCGCCCCGTGCCTTTCGACTTCGCCGACGAAACGAACACGACCGCCCAGATCTGTCCATGCCTGAGCAAGGGCGATCATTCGCATGACATGGCCCGCACCTATCGTGGGGGTGCTGTCGGCTCGTATGGTCAGCATTTCGCCGTTCACCGGGATTCTTCCTCGTCGGCAAGTGACTTCATGAGCCCCTCGTTTCGGACTATATGGGTATTCATTGACCGTATCGCCGGGGCCTTCTCGAGGAAATTCCTTACGTCGTCAAAAGTGAAGCCAAGCCCGAGGGTGGGGACAAGGGCTTCAATCACAGCCTCTACAACAGCGAAATCTTCACTCTCGTCGACGGTAACGCGATAGAGGCTGTCATCGGTTTCGTTTTCCAATGCAAGAGTCTGGAACAGCTCCGGGTGGTTGCGGAAAAAGAGGGTCGCGTGCTCTTTTTCCGAAGACAAGAGCGCCTGCTCACTGGCGATCTTGAGGGCATGAAAGGAGAAGACTTCGCAGTCAAGCCCTTCGGCAAAGCTGCTCCCGGTGAAGACATAGTCGGCCTCATGCTGGAAGAACTCTTCGGCGACCTTGTCGCAAATCGCCGGCTCGCACAGCGGACAATCACCGGTCAAGCGCATGATGTGCTTGGCCTCGAACGTGCGGGCAGCATCATGGTATCGTTCGAGGACGTTCTCGGAAGACCCTCTGTAGCAATGAATTTCGCGTTCTTCACAGTACTGGGCGATGGCGTCGTCCTCGGCGAGTCGCGTCGTGGCTATGATGATGTCATCTACACTGCTGCAACGCTTTATCCGTTCCATCAGGTAGTCCAACAGGGGGCGACCCATGATTGGCATGAGGACCTTCCCCGGAAGACGGGTCGACCCCATCCTGGCCTGAATTATTGCTGTGACGCGCTTCATTCTATGCAATCCTCTTGAAGCCCGCTGCGGATGGTGATCCTTTGAGGAGTGCCGCCGGGTCGTCAGTGCTCCCCATCACTTCGAAAACCTCGTCGCAGGCCTGAAGATATTCGGCGATATCGTCATCGGAGTGGGCGTACATGGAGTAGTAGAGGTTGGACGCGAGAATGCCCTTTTCAAGCATCAACTGGACAAAGAGGGCCTTTTGCGTCAGAGCGTCTTTCCCGGGGAACGAAAAATGGGAAAGCGGTGGAATGCCGCTTATTTCCAGAGTCAAGCCATGGCGCTTTGAAAGCCGTGACCATCCCTCCTGCACGGCTTCACCGAGTGTCTTCAGCCGGGATGAGACATCGAGCTGGATATGTTTCCGAATGGTTGCCAGAGCCGCCACGGGGCCTACTCGCTCGGTCCAGTTGGTGGAGCTGATGAACGTGTCCTGCGCAGCCTGCATGAATTCTTTCTTTCCGATGGCTGCGGCTATGGGGTAGCCGTTGCCGAGGGCCTTGGAAAAGACTGCCATATCAGGGCGCGTCTCCGAGAGCTCCATGTGCGCGCCGGATGAGCAGAGCCTGAAGCCGGCGGAGATTTCGTCGAAAATCATGACGGCGCCTTGGGCGTCGGCAATCGACCTGACCGTACTCAGAAAGTCAGGGTCGGGCGGCGTGTTGCGGATGGGCTCCATGATGATGGCGGCAAGGGAGTTTTCCGAGGCGATCGCTTTCAACTCTTCAGGGTGGTTGTAGCGAAAAGGCAAGGCGGTCCCGGAGAGACCGGACGGAACCCCGGCAGGGTCAAGACCCGGCAGCAGATGTTCCCCGAGCGCGTTTTCCGTCCCGACGTTGGCGGCAAGATACCAGTCGTGCCAACCATGATAGCCGCAAAAGGCGACCTTGTCCCTGCCGGTCGCCGCTCGAGCAATCCTGACTGCCATGGCCATTGCCTCCCCGCCGGCGCGGGTGAAGCGGGCCATGTCTGCCCATGGGTGGATGTCGCACAGGAGCTCAGCCAGCTCGACCTCCTCGGGGCAGTTGAGCGAACTGCTTGTCCCCAGCCTGATAATGTCCACCACGGCCCTGTCTACATCCGGGTCTGCATAGCCGAGGACATTCGCCCCGATGCCGGCGATGCTCATGTCGAGGTACTCGTTTCCGTCGAGGTCCCACACTCTGGCGCCTTCGGCTCGCGAGTAGTAGGTGGGCCAGGTTCCGTAAGAGAACATGTCGGGCCTTTTAGAGAGAAGCTGGGTCATTCCCGGAATGCGGTCCTTGGCCCTGCGCTGCATGTCGAGGCATCTCTCATTGTTCATTCTGTCTTCTCCCAGAGGGTCGGGTTCACGATTGAATCTGGAACATCTGCAAAGCTCTGCTCGATCTCCCTGAGTGCAACCCCGGAGATGCTGGCGTTCCAGTTCACGATGTTTTCATTCACTTGGCAAAGAGTCTCGGCTCCGAAAAGGACGCGGCAGCCCGGACAGGTCTGACGGATGTAAGCCATGGCCATTGCAAGCGGCTTGATGTCATGTCGTTTGGCAATATTTTCAAACTTCCTTACGTGCGGCACTGCCTGGATCAAATGATCCGGAACATCTTCAGCGCGCATGGCGAGCAGTCCCTGAAGAAAAATGCTCCTTATGTATACGGTCATTCCCGCAGCTTGGGCGCGCGCTGGAATGTCGTCCTTCAGGAATCGCCTGTCAAAAGCACTTGCCGGAATCTGGAGGCAGGTCAGGCCTTCCGAAGCGATGGCTCTTTCCGCGGCTGCCGGAGAGTAGACCGATATCCCCAGGTGGTCGACAAGTCCGTCCTCGACAAGTGGAAAGAGTTTGGAGGCGAGCTGTTCCCAGTGTGTGCCGTCCTCTTCCGAATGAAGCATAAGGCAATGCAGTTTTTCCACCCTGAGCTTTTCAAGGGCCTCCGCCACCTGCTCCCGAATGCTGGCAGCTGCTAAAGAGCGGCAGTCCCCGAGTTTTGTGGTGATCCTGACCTGAGTGTTTATGTGAAGAGCGTCGAGGGCATTGCCGAGCACGTCTTCGCTCTCGCCGTATTGGCGGGCGGTGTCGAATTCCCTTATGCCTCTGTCCCACGCAGCCTTGATGATCGTGTTCGCCGTTGCCTGGTCGGGCTGGCCCGACTGGTTGGCGACTCCGTAAGGCATGCCTAGCTGTGCTGTGCCGAGAACCAGACGCTCATTTTCATTCATTTTTCCAGCAGCTCCAGCCCGGTCTGAATCGTCATGACAACGTGGTCCTGCTCCTCGCGCGTAAGGTCCGGGAACATCGGAAGGCTTAGCAGCTTCCGGTACTCGCTTTCTGCGACAGGGCAATCTCCATCCCGGGTGCCAAGATTGTTCCGGTAGTAGGAGTGAAGATGGACGGGCCTGTAGTGTACGTTCACGCCGATGCCGTGATCCCTGAGATAGGTGAAAAGCTCCTGCCGCACTTCCGGTGACACTTTGACCGGATAGAGGTGGTAGGAGTGCTTGACGTCTGCAGCGACGGAAAGAGGCGTGACTCCTGCAACACTGCTGAAAAGGTCGTCATAACGGCGGGCAATCTCCCGGCGTCGTTGAACGAATAAGGGCAGCCGTTTGAGCTGGCTGTTTCCAAGGGCGCACAGAATGTCGGGGATTCGCAGGTTATGCCCCAGCTCGACCATGTCGTATGCCCAGGTGCCTGATTGCTCTCGTTGCTTGAAGTCCGTCGTTATGCCGTGGTTCCTGAAAGTGCGCATCGCGGTATCGTATTGCTTGGAGTCGGTCAGGACCATTCCGCCCTCTCCGGTAGCGATGTGCTTAACCGGGTGAAAACTGAAGACGGAAATGTCCGCGAGAGAGCCGACCATGCGCCCCTTGTATTCGCCGCCAATTGCATGACAGGCATCTGCGATAAGACTCAGACCGTGTTCGTCGGCAATGTGTCTCAAGGCATCCCAGTCGCAGGGGTGCCCGGCGTAGTCAACGCCGACGATCGCCCGCGTTTGAGGCGTTATCTTGTCCGCGACCTTTCGCGGGTCAAGCAGAAGCGACTGCTCGTCGACGTCTGCGAATACCGGCTTGGCGCCGGTGTACAGGACGGCGTTGGAGGTCGCGGCAAAAGTGATGGGAGGGACGATGACTTCATCGCCTTTTCCGACTCCGAGGGCATGCATGGCGCAGTGGAGAGCTGCTGTGCCGCTATTCACGGCAACGCCGAACCTGCTCCCCGCAAATGCTGACAGGTTCTCCTCAAAGGCAGCCACTTCAGGGCCTGTCGTCAGCCAGTTGGATCGCAAGACGTCACAGATTGCCGCGATGTCTTCTTCGGAGATGGACTGTCTGCCGTATGGGATCATAGGTTTTCGATGTGTTTTTCGAGTTCGGCAACCGAGAGCCAGTCGGCGTTGTCTCGCGAGTTGTATTCGAACCCCTTGGGAACCTGCTTTCCGAGCTCTTCGTTGAATCGCATTGTGAAGTATTTGAAAGGCGGCTTGATGACATAGTAGTCATCGAATTCGACAGTGTTGACAGCCTCGTCCTGAGGGATCATCACTTCATGGAGCTTCTCGCCGGGGCGGATGCCCACCACCTCTGTCTTGCAGTCGGGGCAGATCGCACGCGCAAGGTCCATGATGCACATACTCGGCAGCTTGGGAACGAAAAGCTCCCCGCCGACCATGCGGCCCATGCTCTGCAGGACGAAATCAACCCCTCTTTCCAGCGTGATCCAGAAACGAGTCATCTCAGGGTCCGTAATGGGGAGCACGCCTTCGTCGCGTTTCTTCAGGAAGAAGGGAATGACGCTCCCCCTGCTGCCCAGCACATTGCCGTATCGTACGACCGAGAAGAAGGTGTCGCGGTCACCGGCGTAGGCGTTGGCTGCGATGAAGAGTTTGTCCGAACAGAGCTTTGTCGCACCATAGAGGTTCGCGGGATTTGCTGCCTTGTCGGTGGAAAGGGCAATGACTTTCTCCACCTTGCAGTCTATGGCTGCGTTGATGATGTTCTGCGCCCCCATGATGTTGGTCTTGATAGCCTCCAAGGGGTTGTACTCGGATGCGGGGACCTGCTTCATCGCGGCTGCGTGAATGACATAGTCAACGCCTCTGAATGCCCTGTAAAGGCGTTGCTGGTCGCGGACATCACCAATAAAGAACCGCAGCTTGGAGCCAAGTCCGGCCGAAGCGAAGGCCTGCTGCATTTCAAACTGCTTCAATTCATCCCTGCTGAAGATGATCACTTTTTGCGGGGAATGCTTTTGCAGCAGGGTTTGCACGCATTTGGTGCCGAAGGAGCCTGTTCCGCCTGTAATCAGTATGGTTTTGTCAGTGAACATAGTCGTTTCTTCCATTGCGCAATGTACGGTTAAACTTGATGAAAAGTCTGCTGCAGAACGGGTTGCAAGACTGTCTGCGCCCGTTTTCTCCACGTATGCTTTTCGTTGAAATCCTTAAGGGCTTGCTTTCCCAGTCGTTCCCTCAAGGAAGAGTCTTTCAATTCTTCCAGTGCGTTGCACCATTCGTCAGGGTCGTCTGGTTTTGCCATGACCGCGTTCTCCTCGGTCAGCACTTCCGTCAGCACCGGAAGGTTTGACGTGAGAATGGCTTTGCCGAATGACATGTATTCGAAAATTTTGAGGGGGGACATGAACGAGCTCGTATCGGCGCCCCCGCCGTACACCGTGAGGCCGGTCTTGTACGGCGCCAGAAGGATGTCGCATTGGCACCCGTAGGAAGCCGCCTCCCCGTGAGGGACATGACCGTGGAAATGAACGTTGGTGCTTGCAGCCTGCTGTTTTCTTGCCGCGACATCCTCGTCAGAGCCGCCGATGATGTGGAAGTCAATATCCGGTTTTCTGCGGGCCAGCTCAAGCAGAAGGTTGATGCCGCGGCCCTTATAGAGGCTGCCGATATATCCGGCCCTGAGGGCGCCGGGCCTTCCGGCGAGGGGAGGCGTCCCACATTTCGAAACCGGGTCGGCACCATCGTGGGCCACGAGAATTCGCTCTTCCGCCAAGCCGAAGGAGTCGGTGAAAATACGTTTCAAGGCATGAGAGATCAGAATGAACCTTTCTACATTCGCAGAGCGCAGCAGCTGCCGGTAGAAGAACTGGTCCAGCCGTGACTCGTGTACGGGAGCATGTGTCTCAAAGACGGTTCTGAAACCGAGCCGCGCTGCGGTGGCGCATGCACAGAAATCTCTGCCGTACACCAACTCGGGCTTGAGTCGTAATAACTCGAAAGCGATGGCGCTGCCAAAGAGTACGGACCCCATGACATTACGGTATGGGTTGCCTTGGGGGTGCAGGTAGGGGAGTTTTTTGACGGTGAAGGATCTCTGGACGCCATAGAAATCGAAAATGTCTTCCACGCCCGCTATGGCTTCCTCGTCTCTGTTAGGAGCCAGAAGAGTGACTTCGTGGCCGTGGCTCGCAAAAGCGGCGCACATCTTCATGACGTGGACGCTGTTTGCGGCTCTGGATGGAAGGATTGCGGGGGCGCAATATGTGAGCTTCACAAGACTGCTCCGTGAAAGGCTGCCGATAGCCTGTCTACAGGTCGAAAACCTTATCGTAATAATCGTTGCCCACTTCTTCCATGAACTCCTTGTACCGGTCGATGAATCTGGACTTCGGGAGCTTTTTTACGCGCTGGCGCATTTGGTCTATACCATCCCAGTATCGGCCTCTTTTTTCAACCAGAGTCAGGTAGTCTTCGTAGGTAATGGAGCTGACCATAACATCGGCAACCTCTCTTCCCTTGACAAAGGTGTTGCGTGTAATGCCTTCAAGACGATAACCAAGCAACTCCTTGCGCTGTTGCCAACCGGCAAGGTCGATATGCTGCCCTGATTTTATCCTGTCGATACCCATCGTAGACAGAGCGTGCTCGGTAACGCGAGCGATGGCCTCCATGGATATGTAGCCCAGCATCCGGCGATATCTGGTGTTGTCCAGTACCATCGCCATGGTGGCGCTTCTCTTTATCTTGTCTATTTCATTGAGGGAAATGACGCCGATGTAATCCTGCTTGTTGGATACGATGAGAAGAAGGCGTTTGTCCTTTTCGGACAAATAGAACTCTTCCTGCTTTCTTGGATCGTTGGGAAAATGACCCTGATCAAGGTAGCGGGTGAGTTGTGGGTTGTTGAACCATGAGTACCACTCGGATTTCTGGGCAAATTCCAGAGTTGGAATGCACAGGTCGATCAATTCGCCTTCGATAAAAACATCAAGTTGTTTCATGACTACACATCGCATCCGTTGTTTTTCAGATATCGGCAAGCTGCCTTGTATTCATGCGGGGTTATGAACTCTCCGAGTGTCGCGTGAACCGAAAAGCTCCTTCGACTGCACCTGTGAGCACGAAAGGCTTCCACGGTCTCATGGGCGAGGGCCAGGCGCTGTTCGTCGTCCAGGGCCCTTGAGGTCTTCCACTTGAAAGGCTCACCTGAGGGCTGCCGGCACTGTTGTGATTGCCCGATGTTGAGGGCTGTCCGGGCAAAGGGGCGGTCGCAGATTGCCTTGAGTTTTTCGCTTACGGCGCTGTACAACTGCTCGTTGTTCAATTCGCCGAGCGGGGTGTGGACATACAGGCACTCGTGGTCCTCCACAAGTCTGATGATCGGTGACACGACAGACCAGAACTCTTCGTTATCCTGCCTGAAAAAGGGCCAGTGCCCCGCATCAAGGCTGTAATCGTAATGGCCGTAGTGAACTGCCTTCAGCGAGTAGTCTGCCTTGTGCTCGAGAATGGTCGGGAGATTGCGAACTCCCTCAACGGTTTCGATGATCGGGATGATGTTGATTTCCGGAATGCCTGCTGCAGCGAAATCGCTCCTGCACCGGGCAATCATCTCAGGACTTTCAACCATGGGCAGCCAAATGGCGTTCCAGTTCACCGAGCGAGGCAGGTTGCCGATTGCTTCGACATCCAGCGCGTATTCCGGCGTGTCCATGGCGTTGATCCTGACCCCGATTCTTCCTTCTTCGAAGAGCAGGGGGAGCTTGCCCTGAAGCATTGCAAGTCCGTCGCGGGCCTGCGCCTTGAGGTGTGGTGTGTTTTCGGGGGCCAGCGTATCCTGAACACTGTCTTCGATATCGGCGATTATGGTGGACCCCAGCTTGAGTATCTTGGGGATCAGGCGAGACAGCGCCTTGGCTTTTATAAGGGGGACATATTGATAGCATTGAATCAAGAGAAGCCTCCGATGTGAATGTGTCGCTATGTTGGCAGAAGCGTCGCTTGCGGTGCTAAATGACTTTCCAGTGCGGGCGTTGCAGGAAAATCTTTCCCTTGGATTCCAACTCGTCGGCTCCAATGCAGGCGACACGGATTATCCGGTTGATCTTTCTTTCTGAAATCTGACGCAGGTCTTCAACCCTTGCCCTGTCGATATCGCCCACGAGAAGCAGATCAATGACGCCGGTGTCCCTGCCCTGTGCGTAGTCGTCAAGAATATACGCTTCTTCTAGATTGCCAATGCTCTGCACCAGCTCGTCCAATAATTTGTCGATTCCAAAGGTCTTGCGGACAATCGAATTGATCTCGGGAAAAAAAGGATGTTTTTGATTGGCCCGAAAAAAAACGCTTCTTCCGTTCTGTTCGCGTTCAAGGTAACCCGCATCGCTCAGTCTATCCAATTCTTCCTTGAGACTGTTCGGAGATGTGTCGAATTCTTTTGACAACTCTCTAAGATAGCAGGAGATTTCTGGATTCAGAAAAAGTTTGAGCAAGACCTTTATGCGTGTTTTCGATGAGAATAAGCTGTCCAACATGAGTTTTTTGTACGTATTTCCCGCGTAAAAAGCAACAGGGTGTTCGTGTCTAAAAGTGTCGAATTTTCAGTGCGAATGTGAGTGTGCTTCTCGATGAATTCTGTTCAGCGGGTTGCTCTGTGCTAGCCGATCTCGCTGATGATGTCGTCCGGAGCGCCGATCTTCCTTATCCTGCCGTCTTCGAGCCATACGAGGAAATCACAGTCGCGGACGGTGCTCAGGCGGTGGGCTACAATAAGCAGGGTGCGCTTGCCTTTAAGAGAGTAGATAGTGTCCTGAATTGCCTTTTCGTTGGCCCCGTCCAGGGCGCTGGTGGCTTCGTCGAAAATGATCAGTTCGGGGTCCGAGTAAAGAGCTCTGGCAATTGCCACTCTCTGGCGTTGTCCGCCTGAAAGTTTGATCCCCCGTTCTCCTATCTGCGTATCGAGACCGTCAGAGAGCTGTGAAAGAAAATCGATGGCTGCCAGGTCACAGCAGAGTTGGACCCTGTCCCTGTCGATGCAGTTGACGGGAATGCCGAAGGCGATGTTTTCAAGGAGAGTGCCGTCACATATGTAAGTGGACTGTGGAACGTAGCCGAGTGTGTCTCCCCACCCTTGTCCCGGGCTGTGCCTGAAGGGGGCCCCGTCGACTCGGATTTCTCCGGAGGAGGGCTTGAGCAGTCCGGTCAGGATGTCTACGAGTGTGCTTTTGCCGGCGCCGGAGCTCCCCACGATGCCGATGGTTTCTCCCTTGTTGATGGAAAACGAGACATTCTTGAGCGACTCTCTGTCCGCTTCGGAGTACTTGAATGATACCTCGTTGAAATCAATCCTCTTGTCAAAACGAGGGGGCGTTGCTTCCGTTTCACGCAGTTTGGTGAGGCTGCCCAGCACGCGTTCCTGCTCGTCGAGGTATTCGAAGTTCATTCGCAGGTAGGGAAGGGCTCCGCGAATCTGGCTGAGTGCCCCGAGGATGCGGCCAACTGCTGGCAGTACCCTCCACGCGGTGAGGCCGAGTAGCGTGATTGTGCCTGTGGTGACTACTGGGTCTTCGTCTGCGATTATCAGCAGGAAGCAAACCGTGCCAACGAGGAGAATGAAACCCACCATTTCAAGTATGAGCATCGGGAGCTTGGTATAAATCTGCTGCTCGCCGTTATGCTTGGTGATGGGGTGGGCAAGGTCGCTGAATCCATCGACGAATAGATTTTGCACTCCCTTGATAAGGACGTCTTTGATTCCGTGGATGGATTTGGTTGTCTGACGGGACATGCTGCGCCGGAACTCCAGACAGACTGACGCCACGCTGTCCAGCCTTATGCGGGTGATCTTGTATATGATGAATGCGATGCTGCCTGCGATAAGCAGGACGGAAAGGGAGATGGCTGGCTGAACAAAAAGAAGTACGCCAAGCATGGAGGCTACGATGACGATGTCGCTGATCAGCTGAAGGCAGGGAGCGATGAAATTGCGTCCGAAGAAAACTCGCCAGTCAAGAACACAGACGAGGTCTGCCGAATTTTGCTTCAAATGCCACTCGTAAGGCATGAACAAAAAGCCTGACAGCATCCGTTCGCCGTAAATAGCCTCGAGTTTGGTGACGTACCTGGCCTGATAGTAGGCTACAACGATATGCAGGACGTTTTTGATTATTATGGACGCGAGGACACACGCGCCAAGGAAGGGTACAACCGTATCCGGATTCGTTGCGAGGTGGCCTACAGGGGTGTCGACCAGCCACGAGAAATATGTCGATTCGACGGTCGTGTCAGGGGAAGCGATGGCTGAAATGAAGGCGGCAATAACGACCACGGAGGTCGTTTCAAGTGCAGCTACTCCAATGAGTCCCAACAGAACGCATATCAGTCGTTTGCGCAGCTGGGGGGAGACCCCCTTCAGAATCTTCGAGAAAAATTCGGCTACGCCTGTTGGCTGAAGTGAGTTCGACATGTAAATCCATCCATATGTTTAGGCAATGGGTGCAAAAGCGGTGCAAATCTTCTCGTTAAAGAACAGGCATTAACAGCAGGAGAGCCATCATTCTTATTCTGCGGAGGGAAGTCCGATGAAACAGCCGGTCAAGTCGCCACGCCGGTCGCCCGAGTTCTTTGCTGAGTGTGAAGCTGCATGTGATTTAGTATGTTACGGATGCTAAGGGGCTGCCGTATTTTCTCTTTGGTTCAACGTAGCGGACATAGCCTGTCGGAGGTCCTGCACAACAGTACGAATGCACGGCCGGGGTGTGCAAACAAATGCGGCGAACATTTCCCGAGTTGATATCCACACCGCCCGGCCCCTGTCCTCATTCGGCAGAACGAAGTATACGGTTGGCTCTGTCGGGTCATGCTCGGAACACCAAGCAAGGTGCTTGCATTGCTTTTTTGCCCTTCGAAATCGTATCCTTGTTTCGACCTTGCCGGAGCGTACCCCGCAGACGAAAACCGATACGCTTCATGACAGGCAAACGCAAGCGGGTGCGCAGGTCCGACACGCAGGCATAGGGCCAATGCTCTTGCCAGTGCTGCTCTCATGAAAGCTGAAACAGACAGTGGGCCCACCTGCAGTTCTAATCCTCTTCCTGCCGACGAAAGCATGGCGGAGAGCATGTCGTTCAATGCCCAAATGCAGCAGAAGCGTACATGGCCTAGGGGAAGCCGTATAGATGCGTGTGGGTGATGGACATCCCGAGGGCGGTATTATTTCAGCAGTCCGGGATGAAGGCCCGTGGGCATGCGCCTAAGCCGTGAAGCAACGCAGCTGAAGCCTTACTTCGTCTGGGAATCCATCAGACTTTTCCTGATCAATTGAGCGGCTATCATGTGGCCTCTTCCATTCCAGTGCGCATCCTGCGAGTGCTCGAAACGGAGCCCGTGCCTATGGTAGTCCCTGATGAAGGCAGGCGTCATGTCTATGGCTGTGAATCCTTTGCCGCGGGCCTCATTCAGGAAGAATGTCCGCATGATATCGAAGTAGCTGCCTTGCGTCGCTGAGATCCGGGCTTCGTCATAAAGGTGCGGCCTGCTGCCGTCCACGAGAAAGATGATGTCGTCCGGCGACAGGCCAGAGTACTCAGGCAACAGCCGGAGGAACTCCGACGCGGCGCGCTTGGAGTCGAGGATCTTGCGTTGGTCTGATGTTGCCAGCGTCTGACCGACGTATTTTGCGTCGTTCGGCGAAGAGAAGAGGTTTGCGAGTGTGCTCAGGGCATGCGTGTTAACAGCAAGATACATTGCCAGACGGGAATGACGAAGCAGGCGGCGCACCATGGAGGGCTCATACTCTTGGAGGTGAAGGGCAAGCCTGCCTTCGCCGGTCTCCTTGAAATAATGGAAGCCCGGCGACTGTTTGTATTCTATAAGGCTCTCGTCAAAGTCGTTGCCGACGATGACGAACGCCATTTTTTGCGGGGCGAACTCGTCGCGTGCGAAGCGGGCAAAGGCGAGGTACTGACTGAGAGGAGCGCCGGAGACGCCGAAGCTGTATACACGCCATTTGCCGCGCAGGGCTTTGGCAAGGCGACCATGGACTGTTTTTTCGTAGGGGACCATGGCCGCTTCGACGTAGGAGTCGCCGATGACTGCCAACAGGGGCAGCTCTCCGTCGGGATCGTAATCCTGGTCGTTAATGAAGCCGTAATTGTTGCTGCGAATCTCGTTTTTCAGCGAAAAGTCAGGAAGGCGGGACCATGTCGCGGTCCTGTCCGGCTCGAAATGAACGATCGGGTTGGCCCGATTGACCGGTTGCGTCCGCAGGCCTTCGTGGACTGGGAAAAAGCGTAACCCCAACTCCAGCACCAACAGGCAGAGCAGGACGGATCCAAGTGCGAGGAGCAGGTTCTTGAGCATGAGTCGTTACTTCCCGCTGAGCAGCAACCTCGCGGTCTCCACGTCGTAGAGCGCCATGGGATTGCGGCCGGTGCCGCGCTGGCGGTACATCTCGGCGGCCTGCTCGATCACGCTCAGGGGCAGCCAGCCGTGACGGTCCCATATCTCGGGCTGACCGTCGTTATACAGGCGGAATTCGATCTCCTCGTCGCCCTGACGCACGTACATGCGTACGCTCTTGTCCTGAAGGGAGGGGTGGTAGTAGTAGCCGCGTTCGTCCTTCATCCTCGAATCTCCTTACTTGCCTCGGAAAACCAGTTTCATGCCCTGTGCGCCCTGCCTTACGCGAACGCCCATGTTTGCCAGCAGCGCCTCGATGGACCGGCCGAAGAAGAAGTCGAGGCTCTCCTCGGGCAGGCCGCCCTTCTCGACCGCGAGGCGCCGGATTTCCCGGTCGTATGTGATTTTCTCGACAAGCTCCCGGTAGGCGTCCACGTCGTCGTGCCGCGCAGCCTTGGCGAGCTGTGTCAGGCCGTGCGGGTCGCACTTGGCGTCGTGGTCCGCGATGAGTTCGAAAAGCGGGTGCCCTTCGGGGAGCAGGTCGGCGCGGGAGATGCGGTCCTGATCGTACATGGCGGCGAGCGGGGAAGGATTATGACAGTCGAGCACGCGACATTCGGCCGGGCGCTGGTCATACATGGTACACGTGTGTCCTTCGGTCTCGTAGAAAATGCAGGTCCATGTGCTGTCTTTGCCGCGAATCTTGATGATTTCCTCGGAGAGCGGAGTCAGCACTTCCTGAACCGGATCGTGTGCCATCTCGCCCCGCCGCAGTGTTACCAGATCCGTCAGGTCGAGGACGGCCTCGCGGATGAGTTCCATGTCTTCATGGTGCAGCGTGGGGCCGCCTTTGATGCAGCAGGTGCCGCACATTACGCAGCTCGGTGTTTCACCGGGGTTGGTCATCAAAATCTCCTTTGGACGTTTCTCGGCGTCGGGATTTGACCCGGCGCGAATCCGGGGTACTGATACTCTGAGACGGCACCGAGCGCAAGGGTGCGCAGGGAGGAATTGAAAACGGATTTGAGTGCTTGCCGGGCAAATGATTTTGAGGTAACCAATTGTCAGTTTGAAACCTGCAGCCCAGTGCCTTGTGAGTCGAGGTGCAAAGGTTGCACATGTAGAGGCGAACAACTCCCTGGAGACCCCTTTCATTACCTATATTACAATAGGTTCGGGGGTTTTGGGGTTGACAAAAAACTGGAGGGTCCAGTAGGTTGGGCCTCCCCAGTATTCAGCGAAAGGCGCCGCCTCCCATGGGCGCTTTCGTTGGCTTGCCATGTTGAGAAAGGCGTCCGGGGATACTTTTCGAGTGGAGCTCAATCGTCCCGGACGAAAACAACGGTTGATGGCAACGTTTTAACCAAACTATGGAGGTTAAGGGAATGGCGAAACACAAAACTCCTCTGTTGGACCAGCTGGAAAGCGGCCCGTGGCCCAGCTTCGTGTCCGACATCAAGCAGGAGGCCGAGGCTCGCTCCAAGAACGAGAAGGGTCTCGACTATCAGATTCCTGTTGACTGCCCCGAGGACCTGCTCGGTGTTCTTGAACTGTCCTTCACCGATGGTGAAACCCACTGGAAGCACGGCGGCATCGTCGGCGTCTTCGGTTACGGCGGCGGCGTTATCGGCCGTTACTGTGACCAGCCGGAAATGTTCCCCGGCGTGGCGCACTTCCATACCGTTCGCGTGGCTCAGCCCGCCGGTAAGTTCTACACCACCAAGTTCCTGCGTGATCTCTGCGACCTGTGGGACCTCCGCGGTTCCGGTCTGACCAACATGCACGGCTCCACCGGTGACATCGTGCTTCTCGGTACCCAGACCCCGCAGCTCGAAGAAATCTTCTTTGAACTGACTCACAACCTGAACAACGACCTTGGCGGCTCCGGTTCCAACCTGCGTACCCCCGCCGCCTGCATGGGCATGTCCCGTTGCGAATACGCCTGCTACGACTCTCAGGAGCTCTGCTACAACCTGACCATGGAGTACCAGGACGAACTGCACCGCCCGGCATTCCCGTACAAGTTCAAGTTCAAGTTCGACGCATGCCCCAACGGCTGCGTGGCCGCAATGGCCCGCTCCGACATGGCGTTCGTCGGCACCTGGAAGGGCGACATCCGCATCGACCAGGAAGCCGTTGCCGCCTACGTCGGTGGCGAATTCGCCCCGAACGCCGGTGCTCACTCCGGTCGTGACTGGGGCAAGTTCGACATTCAGAAGGAAGTTGTTGGCCTCTGCCCGTCCCAGTGCATCAGCTACGAAGACGGCAAGCTCGCCATCAACAACAAAGAATGCGTCCGCTGCATGCACTGCATCAACACCATGCCGCGCGCTCTGCGGATCGGCGAAGAAACCGGTACCTCCATCCTCTGCGGTGCGAAGGCCCCGATTCTCGACGGCCCGCAGATGGGCTCCCTGCTCGTCCCGTTCGTCGAAGTGAACAAGGACGACGACTACCAGGCCGTCAAGGACATCGTCGAAGGTGTCTGGGACTGGTGGATGGAAGAAGGCAAGAACCGCGAGCGTCTCGGTGAAACCATGAAGCGTCTCGGCTTTGCTGCTCTGGCTGAAGCCGCCGGCGTCCCGGTCGATGTACGTATGGTTCAGGAACCCCGCCACAACCCCTACATCTTCTGGAAGGCTGATGAAGTGGAAGGCGGATGGGACCGCGACATCAACGAATACCGCGAACGTCACCAGCGCTAAGCTTAGGAGGAAACAGATATGGCTTTCATTTCTTCCGGATACAATCCTGAAAAACCGATGGAAAACCGCATCACGGACATCGGGCCCCAGCACTTCACCGAGTTCTTGCAGCCGGTTATCAAGAAGAACTTCGGCAAGTGGGTCTACCACGAAATCATCGAGCCGGGCGTGCTGCTGCACGTCGCCGAGTCCGGTGACGAAGTGTACACCGTCCGTGCCGGTACCGCCCGCCTGATGACCGTGACCATGATTCGCGAAATCTGCGACGTGGCCGACAAGTTCTGCGGCGGATACATGCGCTTCACCACTCGCAACAACGTCGAGTTCATGGTGGAGACCAAGGAAGAGGCTATGGAACTGAAGAAGTTCCTGAACGAACAGAAGTTCGAGCAGGGCTCCTACAAGTTCCCGGTCGGCGGCACCGGCGCCGGTGTCTCCAACATCGTTCACACTCAGGGCTGGGTGCACTGCCACACCCCGGCAACTGACGCTTCCGGTACCGTCAAGGCTACCATGGACGCCGTGTTCGATCAGTTCACCGACATGAAGCTGCCCGCTCCGGTCCGTATCGCCATGGCTTGCTGCCTGAACATGTGCGGCGCAGTCCACTGCTCCGACATCGCTATCCTCGGCGTGCACCGCAAGCCGCCGATGATCGACCACCAGTACCTGGACAACCTTTGCGAAATCCCGCTGGCCGTGGCTTCCTGCCCCACCGGCGCTATCCGCCCCTCCAAGGTGGAAATCGAAGGTACCCAGTACAAGACCGTGGCGATCAAGGAAGAACGCTGCATGTTCTGTGGTAACTGCTACACCATGTGCCCGTCCCTGCCGCTGTCCGACAGCCAGGGTGACGGTGTCGCCATCATGGTCGGCGGTAAGATCTCCAACCGTATCACCAAGCCGGCTTTCTCCAAGGTCGTGGTGCCGTTCCTCCCGAACAACACCCCGCGTTGGCCTGAAATGACCGATGTGATCGAGAAGATTCTCACCGCTTACTCCGAAGGCGCCAACAAGTATGAGCGCCTCGGCGACTGGGCCAACCGTATCGGTTGGGAACGCTTCTTCGAAGTCTGCGAACTGGAGTTCTCCGAACACCTGATCGACGACTTCCGCGATCCCGCCTACTACACCTGGCGCCAGACCACTCAGTTCAAGTGGTAAGAAGCCTTTAGGCAATCAAGGGGTGCGGGATTTCCCCGCACCCCATTTTCTCTCAAACGAGAAGGAGCGAGCGATATGCCTCTCGATTTTGACGCTGCCAAGGAAGAAATCCTTCAGTTCTGCGAATCCAAGGCCAAAAACAAGTCGAAGTTCTACTTCAATGATTTCACCAAGCTTTTCCCGGACGCCAAGAGCCGCGAGGTCAAGAAGGTCCTCACCGCTCTGGTGAACGAAGAGAAGCTGGTCTTCTGGTCCTCCGGCAGCACCACCATGTACGGTCTTGCCGGTGCCGGCAAGCAGTCCGCCGCCGAGGGCGAAGGCTAGTCTTTCTCTTACGACGGTAAGCAAGCCTTGCCCATCCTCTGGGCAAGGCTTTTCTCATTCGGGGTCTTATCAGCGTGTCCATATCCCGCTTCGTCATCACCGGGCTTTCCGGCGGGTCCGGCAAGACCATCGTCTCTCTCGGTCTCTGCCGCGAATTCAGCCGCCGCGCAATCGACGTCAGACCATTCAAGAAAGGCCCGGACTACATAGATGCGAGGTGGCTCGGCATTGCGGCCGGAGGCACCTGCTCCAATCTCGACCCCCACTTTCTCCCCATGGAGCGCATCCGCTCCCAGTTCGCTCACTACTCCGAGGGCGGTCAGCTGGCTGTCATCGAGGGCAACCGTGGCCTGTTCGACGGCAAGGACGAGCATGGAAGCTGCTCCACCGCCGAGCTCGCCAGACAACTCGACGCCCCGGTCATCATGGTGCTCGACGCCACCAAGATGACCCGCACGGCTGCCGCAGTGGTGGCAGGGTGTGCCGCGTTTGAAGAAAATCTGAATCTGGCCGGCGTCATTCTTAACCGAACGGCGGGAGAGCGCCACCGCGCCATTCTTGAAAAAAGCATCCGCACGCATACGGATATCCCTGTGCTGGGCATGCTGCCGAAGATTCGTCACAACCCGATCCCAGAGCGACACATGGGGCTGGTGTCCGATACCGAATATGATGCGGAAGGCTACAAGGGACGCGAGCGGGCGCTGGACGCCGTGGCGGACCTCATCCGCGACAATGTCGATACGGACGCGGTGCGTGGCATCGCCAGTGCGGCACCTGATCTGCCTGCTGCGGCTCCTCTTTGGTCTGAGGCAAATGGTGCGAAGTCGGTACGCATAGGCTACGTTTACGATGACGCCTTCTGGTTCTACTATCGAGAAAATCTGGAAGCACTCGAACGTGCCGGGGCCGATTTGGTTCGTCTCTCGCTGCTTGCCGGCGACCCATGGCCGGAGCTGGACGGACTGTATATCGGCGGCGGGTTCCCGGAGACGTTCGCCTCCGCTCTGGCCGAGATGCGCGCCACTCGCCAGCGGGTTCGTGCCATGGCCGAGGCCGGGGTACCCATTTACGCTGAATGCGGCGGGTTCATGTATCTCTGCGACGCGCTGGAGTTTGAAGGCGCGTCCTACCCCATGGCCGGTGTGTTTCCTGTGACGACCTCCTTCTGTCCGCGGCCGCAGGGGCTCGGATACACCTGTTCAGAGGTCGTGTCGGAGACGCCTTTCTTCGCGGTCGGCGATGAGCTGCTCGGGCACGAGTTTCACTATTCGCACTGCGTAGGGGATGCGAAGCCGTCAGATTTTGCCCTGCGCATGAAGCGCGGCGGCGGCATGGTCAAGGGAATGGACGGCCTCGTGCGGGGCAATACGTTCGCGGCCTACAACCATATTCATGCGCTGGCGGTTCCCGACTGGGCGACGCGGTTCGTCGCCGCAGCCGAGACCTGCCGGAGCGGACGCTAGGCCTTACGCCGCCGAATACTCCTTCTCCATACGCTCGAAAGAGGAGCCTGCGGCTTCCCTGACCTGTACCTCGTGCACGTCGCGGAGCTTTTCCGCCTGCTTGACCATCTGGTCAAGGCGCTGATCCGCATCCACAAGCAACTGGATTCGACTGGTCTCGCCGCCTCCGAGCGGCAGCACGAGGATCGCTTCCACGTTGAATGCCCGTCGTGCGAACAGTCCGCAGACATGCGACATCACGCCGGGATGGTTGTTGACGTTCAGTTCAAGGACTACGCGGTTTTCGAGGCTAATCATTGGCGGCTCCTTCTATCATGGTGGTGTTTGCGGCACCCGGAGGCACCATGGGGTAGACGTTCTCGGCCGCGTTGACGGGAATCCGGACCAGAGCAGGACCGTCGCACGCGAGAATACTTTTCAGGTCTGATGCTGGATTCTCTGAGTGTGAGAGGTCGGCGGACGCAATGCCGAATCCTTTTGCTATGGTGGTGAAGTCCAGAGCGTTTTCATAACCGGACGCAAACTTCCTGTTCTCGTAGAACAGCTCCTGCTGTTGTTGAACCAGTCCGAGTGCCCGGTTGTCCGCAAGGACGATCTTGATATTCAGGTTGTGCTCGGCCGCCGTGGCGAGCTCCTGAATGTTCATGAGCAGGCTTCCATCCCCGGTGAAACAGATGACAGTGCGTTCAGGGTGCGCAAGGGACGCGCCGATGGCAGCGGGCAGCCCGAATCCCATTGTGCCGAGCCCGCCGGAGGTCAGAAACTGCCTTGCCCGTGTGACCGGGTAGGCCTGTGCGGCTCGCATCTGATGCTGACCGACATCCGTGGTCACGATGGCGTCGGGGCCCATGCACTCGGCGGTATGCTTCACCAGTCCGTATGCGGAGAGCGGGGAAGCGGTGTCGGGAAGCAGGGCGGGGTACTGGCGCTTGAGCGTCGCGATCCGATCAGTCCAGTCTTGCCGATGTTCTTCCTTCACCTTGTAGAGCAGATGCTCCAGCGCGGACTTCACGTCGCAGACGATGCCCACGCAGTCGGTCTTGAGTTTGCCGAGTTCGCTCGGGTCGATGTCGATGTGGATGATGTCCGCGTCGGGACAGAACTCCTCCAGTCGGCCGGTGGCACGGTCGTCGAAGCGCACGCCGGCGGCGATGAGCAGGTCGCACTCCTGAAGCGCGAGGTTGGTATGCTTGGCGGCGTGCATGCCCAGCATCCCGAGAGAAAGGGGGTGGTCGTGGGGCATGGCGCCGAGTCCCATGAGCGTCATGACGGAAGGAAGGGTGTTCTTTTCCGCAAGGCGTGCTGCGGTTTCGGATGCGCCGGACTGCGTGACGCCGCCGCCGAGGTAGAGGATGGGCTTGCGAGAGCGGGCGATCATTGCCGCCGCCCGGTCCAGCTGTTCGAGGGCCGGTTCCGGCGCGGACTCCGGTGCGCCGGGGGCGGGCAGCATGTCGAAGGAAACGGTCTGGCACTGGATGTCCTTGGGTATGTCCACAAGCACGGGCCCCGGCCTGCCGGATGCGGAGATGCGAAAGGCTTCGGGAATGACATGAAGCAGCTCGCGGGCCGAGCGCACCAGATAGTTGTGCTTGGTCACCGGGATGCTCATTCCGTAGATGTCCATTTCCTGAAAGGCGTCAGTGCCGACGAGGCCGAGAGGGACCTGTCCGGTGATGCAGACGATGGGCACGGAGTCGAGCTTGGCGTCGGCGATGGCGGTGAGCAGATTGGTTGCGCCCGGTCCGGATGTGGCCATGCAGACGGCGGGGGTGCCCGTAGAGCGGGCCATGCCCTGCGCCATGAAGGCCGCGCCCTGTTCGTGCCGGGCGAGAACGTGCCGGATGCGGGAGCTCCGGCCGAGCGCGTCGTAGATGGGAAGGTTCGTTCCGCCGGGGATTCCGGCGACGGTGGTGATCTCCTGTCGTTCAAGCAGGCGGATGAGCAGTTCGGCTCCGGTCATGGACGGCATGGCAACCTCCTCGGTTTGCCCCCTTTCGGTGACCAGCGGCTGCGCATGTCCTCCCGGAAAAACATCGCCCCCGCCGGTTTGCACCGGCGGGGGCGTTTCGCTTCGTAGTAGCGTGGACCCCGTTACGGCGCGACCGCATCTACTACGCGTACTACTACTACCAGCGCGCCGGAGGCGTACTGGAAGCGGTTGTCGGTATGGATGCTGTCGCGTTTCATCTTTTGGAATCCTTTTACTTTTTCCAAAGCTAGAATATGCATGAACGCGAAAGGCTGTCAAGATGTCCTGCTGAAAAAGAGGATTTTATCATAACACTGCGATTGCCAGACCCGGCGGGCTTTGATAAGCCCAACCCCGACTACACGCGCAAAAAGGAGAATGCGATCATGATAAAGTTTGAAACCAGCATGGGCGATTTCGCGCTCGAGCTTTACCCGGAAGAGGCGCCCAAGACCGTCGAGAACTTCCTCGGCTATGTCCGTGACGGCTTTTACGATGGGACCATCTTTCACCGCGTCATAGACGGCTTCATGGTGCAGGGCGGCGGATTTACCCCCGAGATGTCCCAGAAGCCGACCGGCGACCCGGTTGAGAACGAGGCCGACAACGGGCTCAAGAATGAAAAGTACACGGTGTCCATGGCCCGCACCATGGAGCCGCACTCCGCCACCTCCCAGTTCTTCGTGAACGTATCCGACAACAGCTTTCTGGACTTCCGGGCCAAAAACCCTCAGGGGTGGGGATACTGCGTGTTCGCCAAGGTCGTGGAAGGCATGGATGTGATCGACCAGATTCGCACCGTGGAAACCGGCACCTTCGGCTTTCACGAGAATGTTCCCGTTGAGCAGGTTGTCATCAAGAAGGCCTACGAAGTGGAATAGCGCCGACATCCATACGTCAGCACCGGGCCGGGGGGAAACCTCCGGCCTTTTTCGTGTCTGACGTCCGGCCGGCTAGAGCGCCTTGAAGGTTATCACGAGGCCCAGAATGAAGGCCATGATCATGGCGCCCCGCCTGAAGAGTTCCTCGGAAAGTCTTCCGTAGCACTTGATCCCCACAATTATCCCCAGCGCCAGAGCGGGCAGCAGGCGCAGGAACAGGTCGATGACCTCGGGCGTGATCATCCCGAAGAAGTAGTGAGAGCCGGAAATGCCGATGCCCGCCATGAGGAAGTAGCCTGCGAGCGTGGCCTTGATCTCGTCCGTGTGCCACGGCTGGGAGGTGACGTAGACGATGACGGGCGGTCCGTTGGCGCCAACGCTCCCACCGAGAAAGCCCGCCGTAACGCCAGTGGCCACTGCCCAGGGCTTGCCCAGCTCCCGCCTGGCGGGGCGAAACAGCAGCTGGTGGCCCATGAACGCCACGATGAGCAGCCCCAGCAGAAGGCTGAGCGACGTCTGATCCACATACTTGAGGGCCCACGCGCCGAGCGGAAGCCCCGGCAGGGTGGAGAGCAGCAGCACGGACAGTCGCCCGACCGAGATGCTGCGCCGCACGGAATAGCAGACCGACGCGTTCAGGCAGAGCGCCAGCAGGCTGATGAGGGGGATGACCGTTTTGATGTCGAGCATCAGCGACAGCAATGGAAGCGAGAGCATAACGGAGCCGAACCCCGTCAGCCCCTGAACGAAGCCGCCGAGCATCACCACGGAAAAAATGAGCGCATATTCAAGCATTGTTCGAATGGCCTATCAGAGGCGGAGGGGAGCGGCAATAAATACAATGGTCTTTTGCCTTGCACATGAAAGCCATAATCTTTTATAAGGGTCCTAATCGTGAAAAACGCAAGGAGGAAGTACATGGCCATTGTCATTGATGCAGAAGAATGTGTGGGATGCGAAACCTGCGTGGAGCTTTGCCCCGAAGTTTTCGAAATGGACGATGACGGCGAAAAGGCCATTGTCATCAAGCCGGACTCCGATGCCGAATGCGTCGACGAATGCATTGATACCTGCCCCTCTGAGGCGATATCCAGAGAATAACACACCCAGACGGGGGGGCGTATCCTCGCCCCCCTTCTCTTCTTCTCCCGAATATTCATTTATAATATGTACATGGCCAGCCTGCGGCTACGGTAAGGGCTGTATCTGAAATGCAATCGGAGGCCGGCATGGCAGGCAGGAACGGAGCAGCAGTCAAAACCGACCCCAGAGGAACGTGGATACGCGTCGCGATCCCGACTCTCATGTCGCTTCTGCTGTTCTTCGTGGCCATATTCTTTGTCGAACTCCCCAACTTCCGCGACGGTCTCATCGAGCAGAAAAAGGGCGGCATCCGCAATGTCGTCCAGCTCGGCATCGACATCGTCAACCGGCAATACAAGCTGGAAACCGCCGGCATCATCTCTCGCGAGGAGGCACAAAAGCGGGCGCTGGCTCTGCTTGCCACCATGCGCTACGGCCCCCAGGGCAAGGCGTACTACTGGGTCAACGACATGGACGGCGTCATGCTCATGCATCCTTACCGCCGTGACCTTGAAAACAAGAACGTGCTTGATCTTGAGGATATCACCGGGAAAAAATTCATCGGTGAGTTTGTGGAGGCCGTTTCCGAAAAGGGCGGCAGCTTTGTGTCGTACTATTGGCAATGGCAGGATCAGCCCGGTCGGATCGAGCAGAAGATTTCCTATGTACAGGGTTTCGAGCCGTGGGGGTGGATCGTGGGGTCGGGTCTGTATCTCGACGATGTCGAGCGCGAGATGCAGCAGTTCCTGCGCAAGCAGCTCTGGACGCTGCTGGGCATCACCCTGATAATCCTGCTGCTGGGCGGCCTCTCCATCTGGCAGGGCGTCCGGGCGGACCGCGACATGGCAAGGACGGCGGGCATGTTCCGCGCCATCTTCAACCAGACCTACCAGTTCATCGGACTCCTCAGAGTGGACGGGAGGCTCCTGCGTGCCAACCAGAGCGCCCTCGGTTTTCTTGGCATCATGCCGCGCGAGGTCGTGGGCAAGCCGTTCTGGGAGACCGCCTGGTGGAACCACTCCCCTGAGCAGATGCAGCAGTGCCGCGACGCCATCTCTCGTGCCGCGCTGGGAGAGATCGTGCGCGGCGAAGCCCGGCACAAGAATTTCCTCGGCGAATTGCGCGTCATAGACTATTCGCTCAAGCCCGTGCGCGACGAGGGCGGGCACATCATCTACCTGTTGGCCGAAGGCCGGGACGTGACCGACTGGAAAACGGCCGAGCTGGCCCTGAGGGCCAGCGAGCGGTACAGCAGGATGCTGTTCGAGCAGGCCGCCGTCGGCCTCGGCGTTGTGGATGCGGATGGGCGGTTCACGGATGTAAACCAGACTTTTGCCGACATCCTGCGCGGGCGGGCCGAGCATATTTCCGGAACCATGCTTTCCGACTGGCTGCCCGGAGGCACCCGCGAGCGGGACCAGCTGATGCAGGCCGAGTCAATGGATCCGGTGGAAAAGTGGATGCTCCGACAGGACGGCAATGTGGTGCCGGTGCGAATCGCCTCCATCCGGTTTGAGACGACCGGTCAGGAGCGATTCATGTTCTCCGTTGAGGATATCACCGACCTCAAGCAGGCCGAGGAGGAGCTTCGCCTGAGCGAGGAAAAGTATCGCGACCTCGTTCAGGACGCGCAGAGTGTCATCCTGCGCTGGCGGACCGACGGAACCATACTCTTCGCCAATGAATTTGCGCAGAAGCTGTTCGGCTACTCCGAGGAAGAGCTGGTGGGGCACGAGATGCAGAGCACCATCATGCCCGAGAGCGACATGGAAGAAAGCATGGCCGAGCTGACCAAGACCATCGCCATGACACCCGACAACTATCATTCCACCGAAATGTGGAACCTCAGAAAGGACGGGCAGAAGCTCTGGATGGCCTGGACGAGCAAGCCGCTTTTTGACTCCAACGGCAACCTCACCGAAATTCTCTCCGTTGGGCTCGACAGCACGGAACGTCGCGAGGCACAGGACGAGCTGCGCGCACTCAACGAGGAACTCGAGCAGCGCGTGGAGGCCCGCACCAACGAACTCAAGGAGTCTCTGGAGTCCCTCAAGAAGGCGCAGGAGCAGCTGGTGGAGTCCGAAAAGATGGCCTCGCTCGGAGGGCTTGTGGCTGGTGTGGCGCATGAGATCAACACGCCCATCGGTGTCGGGGTCACCACTATTTCGTACCTTCAGCAGAAGGCCGACGAGATGGACCGTGTCTACAAGGACGGCAGGCTCAAGCGGTCCGATTTCGAGAAGTTCATCAAACTTTCCATGGAGTCGTCATCCGCGGTCCTGCTGAATCTGAGCCGGGCGTCCGAGCTTATCCAGAGCTTCAAGCAGGTCGCGGTGGATCAGACCTCGGAAGAACGCCGCACCTTCGAACTCAAGCAGTATATTGATGAAGTGCTGTTGAGCTTGCGCTCCAAGTACAAGCGCACCAAACACGAAATATCGGTCAGCGGTCCCGAAGTGGAGTTGGACAGCTACCCCGGCGCAGTGATGCAGGTGCTGACGAATCTGCTCATGAACTCTCTGACGCACGGTCTCGACGGCATCGAGGCCGGGCACATAGCCATCAGTACCGAGTTGCAGGGCGACAGCGTGGTCATCAAGTATTCCGACGACGGAAACGGGATGGACGAGGAAACCCGGGCAAGGATTTTCGAGCCTTTCTACACCACCAAACGCGGTCAGGGCGGCACGGGCCTTGGTATGCACATGGTGTACAATCTGGTGATTCAGCGGCTTCAGGGCACCATCAGCTGTCAGAGCAGCCCCGGAAACGGGGCCACCTTCCGGATCGTCATCCCTCTGGGGCCGAAGGGTGGCAAGGCTTCCGAATGACCGCAGTGGCTGGAACGTTGCGCCAGAGGGAATTCGGGGCTCGGTCAAGAGCCTTCTTAAGCGGATGAAAGTGCGGCCCTGCGGGTTTTGCTTTAATAATCGAGAGATGTTTGTGAATTCTGATTTGCTGGATTTCTTTTGCAGGCAGACGAGATTATAATGTGCTGATCCACAAACGTCTTGTCCTGCCACCTCTTTGGAAAATCTTGCGGGTAGCACATGGCGGAACGCGCCTCATGCGTTGATTTATGTCGAAAACACGAGTTTGAACGAGCTTGGTGGAGGAGGTGGGCGGGAGGAAAAATGCACACGAGCATGGGTGAGGGTCGGATGGTCAGCGATGCTAAGGGTGTGCTTGGTTGAGATTTTGAGGTGCTAATCGACTCAGATCGGGTTTATTTGGGTTTAATGGCGTCTATGAAGGAGAAATCTTGAAATCTGACTGCATTTGACAGAAGGTGGTCGATTGTGTATTACAATAACGCTCCCGGCGGGGTCTGCACGATATTTCGTGTGGATGTTGTGTTTCTGCACCTGTTTCGCAGTTTCGTCGGAGATGCAATTGAAAAAATGCGGGCCGTTACAACGGTGCAACATAGGTGATTGTCGTAATGCATTGCAAAACGATGTGTTTTGCATTGCCTTGTTTTGTATGTCGTCCGTATTGCTACTTATCATTATTTATGAACTCTTTGAGCGATCCAGACTCTCCCGGCAGGGTGGACGACGTCCCTCCCCGCCCGCATATCCCAAACTCATCGCGACCTCCGTGGTCGGTCCCGTCGGCTGTTGCCGAGGATAGTTCGTGACCGTCGAATCATGTATCGTCAGGCGCGGTTTCTCTGGTAGTTGAAGCCGCTTTCATTAATATATCAGGAGCATTTATGGCCAAAATCGAAGTTGAGAACTTATACAAGATCTTCGGCCCCAACCCGTCGAAGGTTATTCCCATGCTTGAAAAGGGAATAGCCAAAGACGAGATCATGGAGAAGACAAAACACGGCGTTGGCATCAACAACGCTTCTTTCTCCGTTGAAGAGGGCGAGATCGTTGTCGTCATGGGTCTTTCCGGTTCCGGGAAATCCACGCTGGTTCGCTGCATCAACCGCCTCATCGAGCCCACATCGGGCACCGTGCGCATCGACGGACAGGACGTCACGAGCCTGGACAGCGAGGAACTGCGCAAGATGCGGCTGACCAAACTGGGAATGGTCTTTCAGAATTTTGCGCTCTACCCGCACCGCACCGTGCTGCAAAATGCCGAGTACGGGCTGGAGATTCAGGGCGTTGACGCAGCCGTCAGGCGCGAGAAGGCCGCCAATGCGCTGGGCATCGTCGGCCTCGGCGGCTGGGAAGATTCCCTGCCCTCGCAGCTCTCCGGCGGCATGCAGCAGCGTGTGGGCCTTGCCCGCGCTCTGGCGCTGGACCCGGACATCCTGCTCATGGACGAAGCGTTTTCCGCGCTCGACCCGCTGATCCGCAGCGACATGCAGGACGAGCTCATCAGCCTCCAGGATGACATGCAGAAGACCATCCTCTTCATCTCGCACGACCTCGACGAAGCCCTGAAGCTGGGTGACCGCATCGTGCTGATGAAGGACGGACGCATCGTGCAGACCGGCACTCCCGAAGACATTCTCACCAATCCCGCCGACGACTATGTCGAACGCTTCGTGGAAAATGCCGACATCGCTCAGGTCCTGACTGCCGAATCCGTCATGAAGCGTTGCGAAGCCGTGGCATACCTCAAGTCCGACGGTCCTCGCTCCGCCCTGCGCAAAATGCGCAAGCACGCCATCTCCAGCCTGTTCGTCATCGACAGCGAGCACCGTGTTGCCGGCGTCCTCTCCGTCGAAGACTGCCGGACTCTGGTCGAAAAGGGCAGCCGCGATCTCTCCAGCGCCATGACCAAGGATCCGAAGACGGTTACGCTGGACACTCCGGCAAGCGAACTCATCCAGATCATTTACGACCTTCCGTATCCGCTGGCGGTCGTCAACGAAAACGGCAGGCTCAAGGGCGTGATCGTGCGCGGAACCCTGCTGGGTGCACTTGCGGAAAGGGGGAACACCGATGACAATTCCTAGGCTGCCTTTAGGCGATTGGATTGAAGCCACTATCAATTTCCTGGTCGAGAACCTTTCGTTCCTGACCAAGGCCTTTTCTGAGATCACGGAAAACGGTCTGGACTGGATTGAAGCAGGCCTCAAGGCCATTCCCGAATGGCTGTTCATTCCGCTGTTCGCGCTTATGGCCTGGCGCCTGACCAGAAACCGCGGCGTCGGCATATTCTGCTTCTTCGGGTTCCTGCTCATCTGGAGCATGGACCTCTGGAACGCCACGATCTCCACGCTGGCGCTGGTCCTCGTCTCCACACTGGTGTCCATCGCCATCGGGGTGCCCGTGGGTATTTTCGCGGCCATGAGCCGTCCGGTCTACCGAGTCGTGATGCCGATTCTCGACGTCATGCAGACCATGCCCGCGTTCGTCTACCTCATTCCGGCGATTCCGTTCTTCGGTCTCGGCAAGGTTGCGGCGATCTTCTCCACCGTCGTGTTCGCCATGCCGCCGTCCATCCGTCTGACCTGTCTGGGCATCAAGCAGGTGCCGGGCGAGCTGGTGGAATGCGCCGAGGCCTTTGGTTCCACGCGCTGGCAGCGCCTTTTCAAACTTGAGCTGCCCATGGCCACTCCCACCATCATGGCGGGCGTGAACCAGACCGTCATGCTGGCCCTGTCCATGGTCGTCATCGCGGCGATGATCGGTGCGCGCGGTCTTGGTGGCGAAGTCTGGAAGGCGATTCAGCGCATGCAGATGGGCGACGGTTTTGAAGCCGGTATCGGCATCGTCATCGTAGCCATCGCGCTTGACCGTATTCTTCAGAAACTTGGTTCGCGCTCTAAGGCGTAAACCTTTCAACAATTATCAAAACGGAGCTTAACCAATGAAAAAAGTCATCGTTTCCGTCATGGCCATGGTCCTGTGCCTGGCTATGGCCTTCCCGGCATTCGCCTCCAAGGGCAAGGTCGAACTGGCCTACGTCGAATGGTCTTCCGAAGTCGCCTCCACCAACGTGGTGAAAGCCGTGCTTCAGGAGCGTATGGGCTACGAATGCGAAATCATCCCGGTTTCCGTTGGTCCGATGTACGCAGCCGTCGCAGCAGGCGACGTGGACGGCATGGTCTCCTCCTGGCAGCCCATCCAGTCCGACAACCTGAAGCGCACCGAAAAGGATCTGGTCAACCTCGGCCCGAACATGGTCGGCGTGCAGTCCGGTTTTGTCGTTCCGTCCTACGTGACCATCGATTCCATTGATGAAATCAACGCCAACGCCGACAAGTTCGACGGCGAGATCATCGGCATCGACCCGGGCGCAGGCGTCATGCAGCAGGCCGACAACGCCATTGAACAGTATGGCCTGGACGAAATGGAACTCATCGACTCCACCGGCGCCATGATGACCGCCGCTCTCAAGGACGGCATCCGCCGCAACGACTGGGTCGTGGTCACCGGCTGGACCCCGCACTGGAAGTGGGGAACCTGGGACCTCAAGTACCTCAAGGACCCCAAGAACGTGTTCGGCGATCCCGAAGACGGCACCATCCTGACCCTCGTCCGCAAGGGCCTGGACAGCGACATGCCCGAAGTCAGTTCCTTCCTGGACAGCTTCCAGTGGACCCCGGACGAAATGGCTGAAGTCATGGTCTGGATCCGTGAAGGTATGGAACCGTACGATGCTGCCAAGAAGTACATCGAAAAGCACAAGGAACAGGTCGACGGCTGGCTGAACTAAGCTCTCACCTGTGCAGATAGGGATGCCGCCCTTCAAGGGCGGCATCCTGTCAGGTCCCGGCAGTGAGTCCGAAAGGCGGACACCCACCTTTATGTCGGGGATGTTCAATTTCAATCAGGAGGTTCTTTTGCGGACCAGATTTGCTCTTCTCATCATGGCCTTGTCCATAGTTCTCTTCAGCTTCCCGGCACTTGCCAACGCAGACAAGGGGCCGGTGAAAATCGCGTACGTCGAATGGGACTGCGCAGCCGCATCCACCAACGTGGTCAAGGCGGCACTGGAAGAGGAGATGGGGTATGACGTTGAACTGTATCCGGTTGCCGCTGCGGCTATGTGGCAGGCTGTCGGAACCGGCGATGTTGACGCAATGGTCACTGCATGGCTGCCGGTCACGCATGCCGAGTACTATGATAAGGTAAAGGACAGCGTGGAAAAACTCGGTCCGATCGCAGGCGGCGCCCGTCTCGGCTGGGCGGTCCCGTCCTATGTCACCGAAGTGGACTCCATTGATCAGCTCAACGAAAATGCCGACATGTTCGGCGGAAAGATCTACGGCATCGACCCCGGCGCGGGCCTGATGCGCCTTTCCGACAAGGCCATGAAAGAATACGACCTGGACAAGATGGAGCTGATGGAAGGCTCCGGCGCGACCATGGTCGGTATGCTCGCCAATGCCTACAAGAAGAAGGAACCCATCGTCATCACCACCTGGTCTCCGCACTGGATGTTTGGCAAGTGGGACCTCAAGTATCTCAAGGACCCCAAGGGCGTCATGGGTGGCGAAGAGCAGATCTACACGATCGTTCGCAATGACCTGAAGGACGACATGCCGGAAGTGTATGAGTTCTTCAAGAACTTCAAGTGGAAGTCCTCCAGCCAGCTTCAAATGGTTATGGCCTGGAATCAGGAGGAAGGGGCCGACCGTTATGAAAACGCTCTGCGTTTCATCAAGGAAAACCCCGAACAGGTTCAGAGCTGGGTCAAGTAAGACCGGCCTACCTGTCTTCACGCATTAAAAAACGCCCCGCCATCTGGCGGGGCGTTTTTTTGTTCGTATGAAAATCAGTAGCCGTTTGACGTGCATTCACGAACATATCGCAGCACCTGCTCGACCGAGTCTTCGATGCTCGTGCGATCGCTGTGAATCACGATGTCCGCGTTCTCGGGTTCTTCATACGGGGCGGATATGCCGGTATAGTTCTTGATTTTTCCTTCACGGGCCAGCTTGTAGTATCCCTTGACGTCACGTTCTTCGCAGACTTCCACGGGGCAGGCGATGTAGACCTCGTGAAAATCCTCATCTCCGATGATGGCGCGAACGCGGTCGCGATCAGCCTTGAGGGGGGTGATGAACGCGCACATGCAGATGATGCCGTTCTCCACGAAGAGCTTGGTGACCTCGGCGATGCGACGGATGTTTTCGGCTCGTGCTTCCCGGGAAAAACTGAGATCGCCGCACAGACCGTGCCTGACATTGTCGCCGTCAAACACGTAGGCCTTGCTTCCCTCGTCGAACAGGGCCTTCTCGACTTTGTGGGCAATGGTGGACTTGCCGGACCCGGAGAGGCCGGTAAACCAGAAAACGGCACCTCGGTGCCCGTTCCGTTGCTCACGGTCAGGGCGGAAAACCTCGCCCCGATGAGGCGTTACATGCTTTCTCATGCTTACTTCACCTTTTCCCGTGCCGAAGCGGTGAGGACGTCCAATATTTCGCCAGGGCAGTTGCCTAGAACCATAAAGGCCGGATTAAGGATGCTTTCCTTGTTGTATGCGAGCGGCTCGCCGTCGAGTCGCACAACGACTCCTCCGGCCTGTTCGACAACGCAGTGTGCGGCCGCTGTGTCCCATTCGCTCGTGGGGCTCAGGCGGGGGTACACGTCGGCGCTTGCGTCCGCCACGGCGCAGAGCTTGATGGAGCTGCCCATGGCGAGCAGCTCATGATCCGGCAGTTCATCCAGAAAGGCCTGCATGGCGATCGAAGGGTGGGAGCGGCTGCCCACAACGCGGAGTCCGGCGAGCGATTCGAACCTCGCAGCTTCTATACGTTCAGCCGCGGCCCCGTTTTTCGAGCACCATGCCCCGAGTCCTTCTGCGGCAAACCACAACGTGTCCGGCTCTGGCGCAAAGACGATACCGGCCACCGCACGGCCATCTTCGATCAGGGCGATATTGACGGTAAACTCGCCGTTACGTTTGACGAACTCCTTGGTACCGTCAAGCGGGTCAATGAGGAAGAACCGGTCCCAGCCGGAACGCTGGTCGTAGCTGATGGCTTTTGACTCTTCAGAAAGTACCGGAATGTCGGGAAAGTGTTTCTGCAGCTCGTTTACGATGCAACGATGGGATGCCAGATCGGCTTCGGTCAGCGGCGACTGGTCCGGCTTGGTCATCACTTCGAAATCACGGGCGTATATCTCCATGATGGCCGACCCGGCGTTGCGTGCGATGCTGTTCAGAGTGTCAAGATTGTCGTAGTCCATGTGGTCCATGCGGACTCCTTTGGATGATCATTCTGCTGGGTTTGTTAGCCTTTTCGAAGCGTTCAGGCAAGAAGGTGAAACGAAAACGGGGCGGCTATCTGGCCGCCCCGTCATGAGAATGATTGCTTTCCACCCCGCTAGAGGAGGCGCTCGGCGATTTCCCTTGCCGCTCGCCTTCCCGCGCCCATGGCGGAAATGACCGTGGCCGCGCCGGTGACGATGTCACCCCCTGCGAAGACGTTCCTCATGGAGGTCTCGCCTGTATCGGGGTCAGCAGCTATGTAGCCCCATTTGTTGAGCTCCAGCTCGGGCGTGGCTTCCAGAAGGATCGGGTTGGGACGTGTGCCGACCGCGACCACTGCCATGTCGCAGGGGATTTCCTCGGTCTCCCCCTCGATGCAGACCGGACTGCGGCGACCGGATTCGTCCGGTTCGCCAAGACACATCTTCTGGACGGTCATGGATTCCAGCCGTCCGGATTCGCCGGGGTTAAAGGCCAGCGGGCCGCACAGGGCACGAATTTCGATGCCTTCCTCGATGGCGTGGTGCAGCTCCTCGAGGCGGGCGGGCATCTCGTCCTGCGTGCGGCGGTACACGATGGACACGCGCTCGGCGCCCATGCGTTTGGCGGTGCGCGCGGCGTCCATCGCCACGTTGCCGCCGCCAATCACCACCACATCGTCCGCCCTGAAGGTCGGGGTGTCGTAGTTGGGGAAGTCGTAGGCCCGTCCGAGGTTCACGCGGGTGAGATATTCGTTGGCGGAAAACACGCCCACGAGGTTGTCGCCCGGAATGTTCAGGAAGCGGGGCAGCCCGGCGCCCACGCCGATGAAGATCGCGTCGTAGCCTTCGTCCTGCAGATCCTGAATGGTGACGGTCTTGCCGCCGACCCAGTTGGTGCGGATCTCAACGCCGAGGTCCTTGAGGGCGTTGACCTCGCGGCCAACAATGCTCTTGGGCAGGCGGAACTCGGGAATGCCGTATATCAGCACACCGCCTGGTTCGTGGAGCCCTTCGAAAAGCGTAACCTTGATGCCCTTGGAGGCGAGGTAGCCCGCCACGGTCAGCGAGGCGGGGCCGGCACCGATGCAGGCGACCTGAAGGTCGTCGCGCACGAGGGCGCATTCATGGGTGCCGGTTATCTCCTCGCAGGCGTCTGAAGCCATGAAGGTGTCGGCCACATAGCGCTCGAGGCGACCGATGGCGACGGGCTCGTTCTTCTTGCCGAGGATGCACATGCCTTCGCACTGGCTTTCCTGCGGGCAGACGCGGCCGCACACGGCGGGCAGGGAGTTGGTCCTGCGGATGACCTCGTAAGCGCCGGGAACGTCCTTGTCGGCCAATTTGGCGATGAAGGACTTGATGTCGATTTCAACGGGACAGCCCTTCTGGCACAGTGGCTTTTTGCACTGGAGGCAACGCTCCGCCTCTTCGACCGCCTGATCGAGCGTGAAGCCCAGAGCCACTTCGGAGAAGTTTCGGACGCGTTCGGCCGCGGGCTGCTCGGGCATGGGAACGCGGGGCCCGATGTCGGCGGGCTTGCGGGGTTTGTTATCCATGACAGGTGCACTCCTTCTTGAATTTGCCCATGGACTCCTCTTCCTGATCCTTGAACTGCCAGAGCCGGGCCTTGAGTTCGGAGAAGTCCACTTTGTGCCCGTCGAATTCCGGGCCGTCCACACAGGCGAACTTGGTCTTGCCGCCCACGCTGCAGCGGCAGGCACCGCACATGCCGATGCCGTCCACCATGATGGAGTTCAGGCTGACAGTGGTCTTGACGCCGAAGGGTTCCGTGACCTTGGCAACGGCCTCCATCATGGGAACAGGGCCGACCGCGACAACCTCGGTCACGTTGCGGTCGCGCTCCAGACGGTCCTTGAGAACCTCGGTGACGAAGCCCTTGTGGCCGACGCTGCCGTCATCGGTGGCGACCATGACCTCGGGGCAGAATCCGTTGAGTTCGCACCGGAAAAGCAGGAGGTTCTCGGTCCTTGCGCCGATGAGGGCGACCACGTGGTTTCCGGCCTCCCAGTGTCCCTTGGCGATGTGGTGCATGGCCGCAATGCCGGTGCCGCCGCCGACGCAGATGACCGTTCCCTGCTCCTCGATATGCGTGGCCTTGCCCAGCGGACCGCAGACGTCGAGAATCTCTTCCCCTTCCTGCAGCGAGTTGAGTTGTGCGGTGGATTTGCCGACCACGAGAAATACGATGGTTATGGTTCCCGCTTCGCGGTTCTTGTCCGCAATAGTCAGGGGGATGCGCTCGCCGTTTTCGTCAATGCGGATGATGACGAAATTGCCCGGCATCGCCTTCTTGGCGATTTGCGGTGCGTCTATGACGAAAAGCGACGTCTGACCGGGGATGAGTTCTTCCTTTTTGAGAATCTTGAATCCCATGAATACCCGCCTTTATGTGTGGATTTATCGTTTCGCCGCACTGGACGCGGCGAGGGTGAAGCACGGTACAACCTCGGTGGTGACTTGTCAAAAAACATGAATTTGTTTATCATGACTTCATACGCTTCCGTTTTCGCCATGGATCGGCGGAGACGGGTCTCGGGTCCCTCTGGAGTGAGCGCGGTGCTGTGCCGCAGGGACGTCCGGACCGACTAACGGCGTCTTCCCCTCGCACGGGAAGACATCGACAGGTTGCGAGGGACCCATGCGCATCGATCCCGATCCCCACAATCTTTACCGTGAGATAGACGGCATACGCGGTCCGGAACGCCAGTCCCGGCCAGAGGCCGTGGTGCGCACCCGCAAGGCCGGCCTGTCCTTCGGCGGTTTCGGGCTCTCCTACGAGTCCGAAGAAATCAGCGTTGATGCCGAGCACTCTCCGCAGGCCAAAGCGGCCAGACGTCTTGAGCGTGCCTTTGAAACGGAAACGGCGGTGCGCGACCTCGCCGCCGAAGTCACCTCCCGCGCAGTGGATGCCCGCGTCAACTGGGCGGACTCCCTGCCCGGGGCGGACAGCTCTCCCCGCCGGCAGGCCCGTCAGGCGTATTCCCGCGCCATGCAGCCGGAAAGCCCGCTTCCCGGCACCTCCTTTTCCGCGGTCGCCTAGTCGCGAACGCTCTCTCTTCGCTGACATCACGACCCGCTTGTGGTATTGCAACCAAGGGTTGATTTTACCCTCGACCCGTGTTGCAATGGATTTTCATTATCAACGAAACAGGCCGGTGCTCATGAAAAAGGAAGCGAAGATAAGCGGCATGCATTGTGCCGCCTGTTCGACCAGAATAGAAAAAGTGGTGGGCGGCATGGAAGGCGTGGACGAGGTGAACGTCAATCTGGCCGCTGAAACGATGAACCTCTCGTTCGATCCGGAAGTGCTGGGACCGGAGGCGGTATCCAGGCGAATCGAGGATCTGGGCTTCGGAGCCGAGTTCATTGATGACACTTCGGGAGAGGAAGGAGGCGTTCAGGAGCTTCGGCTGAACATTGGCGGAATGCACTGCGCCGCCTGCTCCAGCCGCATAGAGCGAGTCGTTGGCGGCATGGAGGGCGTGGAGTCAGCCGAGGTGAGCCTTGCTTCGGAAGAGGGTGTGTTCCGATTCGATCCGCAGACGGTCTCCAGGCGTGAAATCCGAAAGGCCATTGCCGATGCGGGGTTCACCACCGAGGTGCAGGATCCCGCCGCAAACATGTTCCAGCAGCGCAGGCAGGAGGCCGAGGACAGGCTTGCAGAGAAAAGGCGCGAGCTGATCCCGGCGTTTCTTTTTGCCTTCCCGCTGCTCATACTGAGCATGGGACATATGTGGGGCATGCCGCTGCCCGCGTGGCTGGATCCCATGCACGCCCCCCTGACCTTCGCGCTGGCGCAGCTAGCGCTGACTCTCCCGGTGATCTGGGCCGGACGGCATTTCTATACGCAGGGCATCCCGGCGTTGTTGCGAGGCGGTCCGAACATGGACTCTCTCGTGGCCATGGGAACCGGCGCGGCCTTTCTGTATTCCGTCTGGAACACCGTGGAGATAGGCCTCGGCATTGACCCGCAGGCCCGGGCCATGGACCTGTATTTCGAGTCTGCGGCCGTGCTCATCGCCATGATCTCCCTCGGCAAGTATTTCGAGGCGTCCAGCAGGCTCAAGACCTCCGACGCCATCCGGGCGCTCATGAACCTTACGCCCGACACGGCGATACTGATGGAAGGCGAAGATACGCGTGAAATCCCGGTGACCGAGGTGGAGCCGGGCGACACTTTGCTGGTCAAGCCGGGAGCGCGCGTTCCCGTGGACGGCACCGTGCTGTCGGGAACCTCCAGCGTGGATGAATCCATGCTCACCGGGGAGCCCATCCCGGTGGACAAGGCCGTGGACGATCCTCTCGCGGGCGGTACGCTCAATACCCACGGCTCCCTGACCATGAAGGCGGACCGGGTGGGCGGGGACACCATGCTTGCCCGCATCATCCGGCTGGTGCAGGAGGCGCAGGGCTCCAAGGCGCCAATCGCCAACCTCGCGGACACCATCAGCTATTACTTTGTACCCGCCGTGATGGTCGTGGCGCTGATTTCTGGTGTGGCGTGGTATGTCTCCGGCGCCGGGTTCCCTTTCAGCCTGCGTATCTTCGTGGCCGTGATGGTCATCGCCTGCCCCTGCGCCATGGGGCTGGCCACGCCGGTCTCCATCATGGTCGGCACCGGGCGAGGGGCGCAACTGGGCGTACTCATCAAAAGCGGGCTGGCCCTTCAGGAAGCCGAGAAGATCGACGCGCTTGTTTTCGACAAGACCGGCACCCTGACCCACGGCAAGCCCGAGCTGGTGCGCGTAGCCTCTTTCGGCATGAGCGAGGATGATGCCCTGCGGCTGGCGGCGTCGGCAGAGCGCGACTCCGAGCATCCGCTTGCGCTGGCCATAACCGGGGCCGCCGCCGAACGCGGACTCAAGCTCTCCGCGCCGGAAGACTTCGCCACCGTGGCGGGACGCGGCATCGCCGCCCGCGCCAAGGGACGCGACGTGCTCATCGGCAACCTCGAGTACATGCGGGAGCGAGAGGTGTCGGGCATTCACGAGGCCGAAGAGTCTGGAAAGCAGATGGCGGCCGAGGGTATGACCGCGCTGTACCTTTCCGTGGACGGGGCGCTGTCTGCGGTGCTGGGCATAGCGGACCGCATCCGGGCCGAGGTGCCGGGCGTCATCTCCCGGCTCAAGGACCGCGACATGGCGGTGATCATGCTCACGGGCGACAATGAGACAACGGCTCGGGCCGTGGCCTCCAGCGCGGGCATCAGCGGCGTGCTGGCGCAGGTCATGCCGGACAGGAAGTCCGAGGAAGTGGAGAAGCTGCAGGGCAAGGGGCTCAAGGTGGCCATGGTGGGTGACGGCATCAACGACGCGCCCGCGCTGGCCCGTGCCGATATCGGCATGGCCATGGGGTCCGGCATCGACGTGGCCGTGGAGTCCGGGGACGTGGTGCTCATGAAGGGCGATCTGCGAGCCGTGCTCACGGCCCTTGATCTCAGCCGCGCCACCATGCGCAACATCAGACAGAACCTTTTCTGGGCCTTTGCCTTCAACACCATCGGCATCCCCGTGGCTGCGGGCGTGCTGCACATCTTTGGCGGCCCCACGCTGAACCCCATGATAGCCGGGACGGCCATGGCCCTCAGCTCGGTCACCGTAGTCTCAAACGCACTCAGGTTGCGCTTTTTCGGCAGTCGTCAATAAAAACGAAATCAACAGGAGGAATATCCATGGCACAGGTGAAAGTGAAAGGCATGAGCTGCGGGCACTGCACCGCCTCTGTGACGCAGGCGCTGGAGGCGCTGGAAGGCGTGACGAACGTGAACGTGACGCTTGAAACCGGCATCGCGCAGTACGACGAGGAAAAGCCCGTCGATCCGCAGGCGGTCAAGGACGCGATCACCCGGATCGGCTTTGAAGTGGAAGAGTAGAGCGCACCGGGCCGCGATGCGGCCCGGACGCTTTTTTAGGCTCCGTTGACGACGAGTCGCCATCCCTCGGCGGCTCGTTTCGTTTTCTTGCGCTGAAGAGCGGAGCCGTAGGCGGGAACGCTTCGCTTTGCGGCCACGAGGCAGTCGCTGCATGCGGGACCGTCAATGGTCTGCATGGCGAAGTCGTGGGACGGAATCTTCTGTCTGCATACGCAGCAGTGTTTGCTCATGGTGGGCCTCCTGAAGTGGCGGTAACGGGACGTGCTTGCCGTTTCGGGAGATGATGCAGATGACATTCCAACCGGCGCACTTTCTCGAATCCGGATGCATGGTGCCTCAAGCGAGGCAATCATTTCGGCTGGATGGCATGAAAAAAGCCCGGCAACCGCTTTGACGGAGCCGGGCAAATGTTTCCGGGACGGTGCAGGGCTAAAGGATGAAACGCGACAGGTCGCGATCTTCCACCACTTCGCCGAGGTTGTCCTGAACGTAGCTGCGGTCAATCTGCACAGTCTGGCCGCTGCGTTCCGGCGCATGGAAGGAGAGGTCCGCAAGGATCTTCTCCATGAGCGTGTAGAGGCGACGTGCGCCGATGTTCTCTGTCTCCTCGTTCACCCGCTGGGCCATTTCGGAGAGCTCCTCCAGCGCTTCGCGCGTGTAGTCCACGCTGATGCCTTCGGTCTGGAGCAGGGCCTTGTACTGCACGGTAAGCGCGTTCTTGGGTTCGGTGAGGATGCGGTAGAACTCCTCCTTGCCGAGAGCCTGCAGCTCCTCTCGGAGCGGGAAGCGGCCCTGAAGCTCGGGAATGAGGTCCGAGGGCTTGGAGTAGTGGAAGGCGCCTGCCGCGATGAACAGGATGTGGTCGGTGCGCACCATGCCGTGCTTGGTGTTGACCACGCAGCCTTCGACGATGGGCAGCAGGTCGCGTTGCACGCCCTCGCGGGAGACGTCCGCGCCTCCCTGCTGGTCCTGCCGAGCCGCCACCTTGTCCAACTCGTCGATGAAGATGATGCCGCCCTGTTCCACGCGCTCGCGGGCGATGTCGGAGACCTTGTCCATGTCGATGAGTTTTTCGGCTTCCTCGTCGATAAGTGTCTCGTAGGCGTCGCGCACCCGCATTTTCCGGGCTTTTTTCTGGGTGGGGAACATGCGGCCGAGCATGTCCTGCATCTGCATGCCCATGTCTTCCATGCCGGGCATCCCCACCATGCCCATCTGCGGAGCCTGCGAGGTGACCTCGACTTCGATCTCGCGTTCGTCGAGCACGCCGCGGCGGAACATGTCGCGGAATTTCTCGCGGGTCTCCGTGTCACGGGGCTTGGGCGGCTCTTGATCCGGCGTGCTGAGCTGGAAGAAGTTCTTCTCGGTCTTGGGGACGGAGCCGGGCAGCAGCAGGTCCAGTATGCGCTCCTCGGCGTTCTTTTCGGCGCGCTGGCGGACCCGCTCGGTCTCCTCCTGGCGGACGAGGTTCACGGCGATCTCCGTGAGGTCGCGGATCATGGATTCCACGTCACGGCCCACGTAGCCCACCTCGGTGAACTTGGTGGCCTCGACCTTGAGGAAGGGGCATTTCGCCAAGCGTGCAAGGCGTCGGGCGATTTCGGTCTTGCCCACCCCGGTGGGACCCATCATTATGATGTTCTTGGGCGCGATTTCCTCGCGCAGCTCCGGGTCGAGCTGCTGCCTGCGCCAGCGGTTGCGCATGGCTACGGCGACCATCCTCTTGGCCGCGTCCTGTCCGATGATGTATTTGTCCAGTTCGGTGACTATTTCGCGGGGCGTGAGGTTGCTCATCTACTTTTCCTGTGTCTCGATGGTAATGTTTTCGTTGGTGTACACGCAGACGGATGCCGCGATCTTCATGGCCTTCTCGGCGATGTCGCGGGCGCTCAGGTCGGTGTTGTCCTTGAGGGCGCGCCCGGCGGAGAGGGCGTATGCGCCCCCGGAACCGATGGCCGCGATGCCTTCGTCCGGCTCGATGACGTCGCCGTTGCCGGAAATTATCAAAATATGCTCCGCGTCGGCCGCGAGCAGCATGGCTTCGAGCTTGCGCAGGTACTTGTCCGTGCGCCAGTCCTTGGCGAGCTCCACGGCGGCGCGGGTCAGATTGCCGGAGAAGGTCTCCAGCTTTTGTTCGAAGCGTTCGCACAGGGTGAAGGCGTCGGCGGTGGCACCGGCGAATCCTACGGAGACCTTGTCCTTGTAGAGCTTGCGAACCTTGCGGGCTCCGTGCTTCATGCAGATTGCCTGTCCGAAGGTGACCTGTCCGTCACCCGCCACGGCGGTTCCGTTGTCGTCCTTGACCGCAATGATGGTGGTTCCTTTGAGTTCCATTGTATCCTCGTTGAGTGTCTAGCTGAGTATGTCGCGTGCCGCGTCGAGCCACGTGTTGTGGGATGAATCGCCGCGCAGGACCATGAATGCCTCGCTAACCTGCCCCTGTCGGAGGCCGTCGGCGAGGCGGGAAAGAGCGATTTTGGCGGCCCGATCCGGCGGAAAGCCGTATACGCCGCAGGAGATGGCGGGAAAGGCTACGGTCCCGATGCCGTGCTCGGCCGCCTTGCGAAGACTGTTGTCGTATGCGTCGGCCAGCAGTTGCGGTTCATTTTCGGTTCCGCCGCGCCAGATGGGGCCCACGGTGTGGATGATGTATCTGGCCGGGAGCGAGAAGCCGGGGGTGACCACGGCCTGTCCGGTCGGCAGTTCCCCGATGTCTTCGATGATTTCGCGGCAGGCGCGCTGAAGTCGCTGATGCCCTGCGGCGCGGTGGATGGCGCCGTCGACCCCGCCTCCGCCCGCGAGCCGGGAGTTGGCGGCGTTGACCACGGCGTCGGTGTCCATCCGGGTCAGGTCGCCCTGAACGATATGAAGGGTGGCGTTGCCGAAGGTCCATTGGCTCATCATTCGACTTACATAAGACCTCGGGCGCGCTTGGCAAGGGGGAGGGGCCGGGTTCAGTAGGTCCAGTTCAATCCGATGTACCCGCCCCCCGAGTTGGCTATCCCGGTGGTGGACCGGCGACTGCCGGTGCTGCCGTATACAGCGTACTTGCGGTTGAAATGATATTCGGGGCCGAGGACCATGTGGAATCCATGGTCGAGGTCCAGATCGAGGTAGGCGGCAAGTTTGGAGCGTCTGATGCCCACATAACCGTTGCGCACGAAGTCGCTGTGCGGGGAGAGGCGGTAGGTGCGGTCCATGGCGGAATACGCGAAACGCAGGGCGAACCGGTCCTTGTTGCTTTCCTTCTCCTCCACGAGCCCGAGCGCGATGAGCGCCTGTCGAACGTGCTTCTGGGAGACGTGCACGGCCAGCCCGACCTCGCCGTCAGCGAAGAGATCCTGGTTCAGTGGATTCAGGGCGGTCAGTCGCATGAGGCCCCCGATCATCCAGCCTTCCCAGATGTCGTAGGCCAGCTCGCCGCTGAAACCCGCGCCGAGCGCGCCGGGGAAGTACTCCTCGAAGGCCGCTGTCGCCTCTGCGTTGACCCAGTAGTGCCAGCGGTCGTTGTAGCTCCCCTTGAGTACGCGGGCCTGCAGCGTTACGTCGTGCAGGGAGTTCCACGGATTG
The DNA here is from genome assembly GCF_059568665.1 of Pseudodesulfovibrio halophilus DSM 5663. Lineage (NCBI taxonomy): Bacteria > Pseudomonadati > Thermodesulfobacteriota > Desulfovibrionia > Desulfovibrionales > Desulfovibrionaceae > Pseudodesulfovibrio > Pseudodesulfovibrio halophilus. Next base: position 459,300 of record NZ_JCANTV010000008.1, read on the forward strand.
GAGCTGCCGCCGTCAGGGCCGATGGAGGTCTCCGACGTCCAGTCGTATGAAGAATATCCGTAGGCCAGCGAGAATATGGAATAGTGCAGGTTGACATCGGTCCGTATGGCGGTCACGTCGCCCCCGGAGCCGGAAAGCTCGGAGGACGGGATCAGGGAAAAGGCCGTGCCGACGGAAAGATCCTTCTCGTTATCATCATCCAGCGAGTCGAGTGTCAGGCTCGGCTGGTCCACGATGCCGATTTCCTGCGTTGCAGCAGGCGCCGCGCACAGCAGAACGCAGGCCGCGACAAGGGCCAGAAGGGTCGTCCATGGGGGTGACGGCGTTACGGCTTGGATCGCGGATGACCTCACGTTACCTCCTAGGCCGGGTGCTTCTCCTCTTCGGGGCGAAGCTCCTTGATGGCCTTGGCGTAGGCGTTGAACACGTCCTCACGATTGATGAGTCCGATGATCTCGTCCTCGGAGTCCTCCTTGAGCACGGGTATCTGACCGTAGTCGGTATCCACGAAGCGCAGCAGGGCTTGATACAGGTCATAGTCAGCGCGCACGTATGCGGGCCGGGTCGCAAGGTCGCGGACCACCACCAGCTCGAACAGGTCCTCCTCGAACATCCAGTTTCGCACGTTGTGAATGGAGAGGATGCCCGTGAACTTTCCTTCGTCGTTGCGTACCGGGAAAAAGAGCTGGTTGGTGTTGGCGATGATATCCGTCAGTGCCTTGAGCGTGGTGGCCTCTTCGAGGATGGTCACGCGCTCGGGGCGGAAGAAGTCCTTGACCTTGAGCTGTTCCAGTACGTTGATGGTGGCGTCGCCGAGGTGCGCCGGCGAGTCGAACTTGTTCTCCACCTGATGTTCGTAGAGCGAATAGGTGCGTCCGAGAACTATGCACAGGGCGGAGGCGAGCATGAGCGGTGCCAGCAGGCCGTAGCCCTGCGTCAGTTCGGTGACCATGATCAGCGGCCCGATGGGCGCGTTGGCCACGCCCGCGAAGAACGCTGCCATGCCGACCAGAATGTACGCACCGGGCTGCGTGACGATCTGCGGAAAGAGCTGGTTGCCGATCTTGCCCACCAGCCCGCCGGACATGCCTCCCACGAACAGCGCGGGCGCGAACATGCCGCCGGACATGCCGGAGCCGATGGTCAGTGACGTGGCGAAGGTCTTGCCGATGATGATGGCGCACATGGCCATCAGCGGCATCTGGCCGAGGATGGCCAGCTCAAGCCAGCCGTAGCCGCCGGAGAGCACTTCAGGATAGGCCCAGCCGAGCAGACCCATGGCCAGCCCGCCGAGACCGGTGGCCCACATGAGGCCCATCTTGTCCGTAAGCGGCAGGAAAATCTTGTATTTGATGGTGTAGAAGGTCTTCACGTACAGCCAGCCGGACCCGGCGCAGACGAACGCGAGAATCGTGTAGAAAATGAGCTCGCGCGGGTCGCTGAATTCGAAGCGGGGGATGCCGAAGATGGGCTCCGTCCCGTAGAAGAAGGTGAAGATGGAGTAGGCCACCACGGAGCTCATGACCGAGGGCAGGATGGCCTCTGCTTCGAAGTCCTCGCGGTAGATGACCTCGATGGCGGTCAGCGCGCCGCCGAGCGGTGCGCGAAAGACGGCTCCGAGACCGCCCGCGGCGCCGGCCAGCAGGAGCAGGCGGCGCTCCTTGGCGGAAAAGTGAAGCCGTTCCGAGATCCAGCAGCCGATGCCGGCGCCGATCTGCGTGATTGGTCCTTCGCGGCCCGCGCTGCCACCGGAGGCGATGGTCAGGATCGATGTGAATCCTTTGATGATGGGCACGAGCGGACGGATGAAGCCGCCCTTGTTGTGGAAGGCGTTGATGGTGGCGTCGGTGCCGTCGGTGCCTCCGCTGACGGTGTCGGGGATGAACCGGCTCACCAGCCATCCCGTGAGCAGGCCCGTGGCCGTGGTGGCGATGGGGATGACCCAGCCGCGAATTTCCTCGGCATGGGCGTGGAAGAGCTGCTCGCCGGCGGGGTGCGGAGAGATGATTCCGGCCAGTTTGGCCTGAATCAGAAATTTGCCAAGCTCGATGGCGCCGAAGAACAGCACCGCGACGAGCCCGGAGAAGACACCCACGAAGCAGCCCATGACGAGCCATCGAAACGAGGCTATGTGTCTGTACGCTTTAACGAAATCGCGCCAGTAATCAAAGATGAAGGAGAGGGCTTTCATGGCCTTAATTAGCCGCCTTTTGGATGTTCGCGCGGGTCAGGCGGATGGCGGCTTCGGGTTCGGCGAGAATCTGTCTGCCGATCTCCACGTCGCGGGTTATGCGCGCCTTGAGCTCGTCGATGCCGTTGAATTTCTTTTCGTCCCGGATGCGCTGCACGAAATGGACGCGGATGCTGCGTCCGTAAAGGTCGGAGGCGTAGTCCAGCAGGTGCGCCTCCACAGAGAGGGCGTCGTTGCCGAACGTCGGGTTCTTGCCGATGTTGGCGACTCCGCGGTGCACGTCGCCGTCCACTTCCACCCAGATGGCGTAGACGCCGGGCTTCGGGAACAGCTCGTCCACCAGCTTGAGGTTGGCGGTGGGGAATCCAAGCAGCTTGCCGCCGCGCTTCATGCCGTGCACCACTTCGCCTTCCACCTGATAGAATCGGCCGAGCAGGGGCATGGCGCCCCAGACATCTCCGGCGTGCACCATGTCGCGGATGCGCGTCGAGCTGACGACGGCGCCGTCGTAGGTCACCGGATCAAGGCGTTCCACGTTGAAGCCCATGTCCTCGCCGATCTGCGAGAGGGTGTCGTAGTTGCCGGAACGTCCCTTGCCCATGTGGTAGTCGTGGCCGATCACCAGCTCCTTCATGCCGAGGCCGTCCACGAGGAAGCGCTTGACGAACTGGTCGGGCGAGAGCGCGGCGAGTTCGCGGGTGAATTCCAGCACCAGCGCCGCCTGTGGCCCGTACTGGGAGATGAGGCGCAGCTTCTGGTCGATGAGGGTGATGAAGGGCGGCGTCTTCCGGCCCGTGAGCACCCTGAGCGGGTGCGGGTCGAAGGTGACGACCACGCTGCTGAGGTCGTTCTGCTGTGCCTTGTCGCAGGTGAGGCCGATCAGCTTCTGGTGTCCGAGGTGGACGCCGTCGAAGTTGCCAATGGTCACGCTGGCGCCTTGTACGGCGTCTTGTATCTCTTCAATTGTCTTTGCGACTATCATGGTCCTTTCCACGGAGCGATTTAGGGGGGTATTGCTACCGCAATTCCCGTCCGGCTTCAAGGTTCGGATGCGCCTCGCGGCCGCCGGAGGCCGCGCCTTTCGGCATATGGATCAAAGCGCCTTCTTCAGTTCGGCGGCTTTCTTCTTTTGTTCCTCGGTATTGGCGAGTTCCTGCGCCTTGTTCGCGTGGATGCGGGCCTTGCGCCTCTTCTTGGAATAGTGGAATCCCCAGCCGAGTTGGAGGTGCCCGCTGAAGACGTCTCCGGATTCGCCCAGTGTGCGCCCGAGAGAGCTGTGCGCTTCGGCGTTGCGCGGCATGGCGTCCACGGCCTTGCGCAGCAGTTCTTCGGCCTGCTTGTAATTCTTGCGCTGCAGCTGCAGCTGGCCGAGCCTGAGCAGGATCACCGGATCGGATGGCGAGCGGAACATGGCCTTCTGGAGCAAGGAGGCGGCCTTGTCGAGGTCGCCCCGCCGGGTCATGAACGCTCCGACTTCTCGCAGCAGCAGCGGGTCGGAAGAATCGAGCGCGAGGGCCCGATCCATGGCCTTTCGGGCTTGCGCGGGTTTGCTGGCGCGCTCGAGCACCAGCCCGTAGCTCATCCAGTCGAGCGCCGTGTACTGGTCTTCAGGCTTGTCGCTGAAGTGGCCCAGCGCCACGGTCACCGGATCATATTTGCCGTGCAGAAGAGCCTGAACCCGGTGCAGGTCACTGTTGTCGTCGCGACGGTTCTGAAAGTCGGCGGGCAGCCGCTGGATGCGGTCCTGCAGATACCCGATGCGTTCGGACAGGCCGGGGTGGGTGGACAGGTACGGCGGGATGCCGTTCTCTCCGGGCGAGGCGTACCACTGCTTCTTGAGCATGGTCTTGAAGGTGGCGGGCATCCCCTCTGGGTTGTATCCGGCCTTGACCAGCGAGGTGAGCCCCACGTGGTCGGCGTCACGTTCGTCCTGTTGGGAGTAGGTGAGCATGGCCGCGGTTCCGGCAGCCTGCGAGCCGATCATGAGCCCCTGCGCCAGTTTGCCGGAGGTTTCGCCGCCGCCCGCTACGCCGAGAAAGACTCCCGCGAGCATTCCGGCCATGCTGAGGGCGCCGACCTTGCTGGCCTTGTCGAGCCTTCCCGCGATGTGTCGCTGGGACACGTGTGCCAGCTCGTGAGAGATGACCCCGGCCAGTTCGGACTCCGTGGAGACGCTCTCGATCAGGCCGGTGAAGGTGTAGATGTATCCGCCGGGCACGGCGAACGCGTTCAGTGACGGGTTGCGTATCACCCGGCTCTTGATTTTGAAGGGGATCGGGTCCTTGGCTTCGACTATACGGTTGACGATGTTTTCGACGAAGCCGGTGACTGCGGGGTCGTCGAGGACGTTCATCTGGTTGTGTATTTTCTCGTCGAATTCCCGGCCGATCTCTTTTTCCTTGGCGATTGTCAGCGTCTCGCCGAACATGGCGAGGGACCGGGCCGGAGTGAGCAGCACCGCCAGAAGCGTTATTATGGTGACCGTCGCTTTCATGGTCTCTCCGTTGGTTTCTGCATCACTGTAAGCATCGGGACAACCTCGGGCAAGCGCCAAAGAAAAAAGGATACGAGGCGGCCTCGTATCCTTTCCGTTTCGTCAGATGTCGCCGAGAGGCTACCGATTCATCATGTCCATGAATTCTTTGTTGTTCTTGGACCCCTTCATCTTGTCGATGAGGAACTCCATGGCGTCGATGGAGTTCATGGGGGACATGAGTTTTCTGAGAATCCAGACGCGGTTGAGCACTTCCTGCGTGAGCAGCAGCTCTTCCTTGCGGGTGCCGGAGCGGCTGATGTCGATGGCAGGGAACACGCGCTTCTGGGCCAGGTGGCGGTCCAGGTAGATTTCCATGTTGCCGGTGCCCTTGAACTCTTCGAAAATAACTTCGTCCATGCGCGAGCCGGTGTCGATGAGCGCGGTGGCGATGATGGTCAGGGAGCCGCCTTCCTCGATGTTCCGCGCAGCGCCGAAGAAGCGCTTGGGACGCTGCAGGGCGTTGGCGTCGATACCGCCGGAGAGCACGCGTCCCGAGGACGGGGTCACGGCGTTGTAGGCGCGTCCCAGCCGGGTGATGGAGTCCAGCAGGACAACCACGTCGCGCTTGCGTTCCACAAGGCGTTTGGCCTTGGAGAGCACCATCTCGGCTACCTGCACGTGACGGCTCGGCGGCTCGTCGAAGGTGGAGCTGACCACTTCGGCGTTGACCGTGCGCTGCATGTCGGTCACTTCCTCGGGCCGCTCGTCGATGAGCAGCACGATGAGGTCCACCTCGGGGTGGTTGGCGTTGATGGAGTTGGCGATGGACTGGAGCATGACCGTCTTGCCGGTGCGGGGCGGCGCCACGAGAAGGCCGCGCTGTCCCTTTCCTATGGGAGCGAGAAGGTCGATGATGCGGGAGGTGTAGTTCTTGTCCCCGTTCTCCATGCGGAGCATTTCTTCGGGGAAGAGGGGGGTCAGGTTGTCGAAGAGGACGAGGTTCTTGGATTTTTCCGGTTTTTCGAATCCTATTTCGCTGACTCGTAGCAGGGCGAAATATCGTTCCCCTTCCTTGGGCGGGCGGATCTGCCCGGCTACGACATCCCCTTTTCTCAGACCGAAGCGTCGTATTTGCGAGGGGGAGACGTAAATGTCATCCGGTCCGGGCATGTAGCTGTACATGGGAGAGCGCAGGAAGCCGAAGCCGTCCGGCAGCACTTCCAGTACGCCACCGCCGAATATCTGCCCGTTGCGGGAGGCGCACTGCTGCAGCAGAGCGAAGATCAGCTCCTGTTTGCGCATGCCGCTGGGGTTTTCGACTTTGTACTGCTGCGCGAGGTCCATGAGGTCGGGCATGGAGCTGCGCTTGAGTTCGGTGAGATTCATTTTCTCGCCGTTGCCCTGTTCGTTTTTGGGAGCGTTTTTTTTCTTAACTGTCATGGTCTACTGGCGTTGCGTGTAAGAAAACAGTTCTGGCAGCCTGAGGCTGACAGCTGCATGCCTGCATCATTGTATCTCGACCCCGCTGAGGCGGGGGTGTCTGCAAGAGCGTGTATCTATCGGAGGGGCCGGAAGACCGGCCGGATTGTCATCGGCGGGGGACCGGGTCGGTGGGACGTGTCTCCTGTTCTGCTTCAAGCGGGGAGTTGCGTTACCAGCGAGCACCTGTCGGCGGAAAAAAGCCTGCCGATGCAGAGGTCTTCTGTGCACCTACCCGAAAGCGTACCGGATGACAAGTCGTTTACGAGGACTCCTCGTCATTTTCGTCATCCGTTCGAATGACATCGGCGAACATTTCGTGAATCTCTTCCTTGATGTCTTCCTGATCACGGTCCAGAGAGTAGGCCAGCTCCATGGAGACCAGCCCCATGGCCTGTTCCAGAAGTCTGCGCTCTCCGAAGGACAGCTCCTTGTCGCGACCGATGAGGAAGAGCTCCTTGAGGACATAGGCCACGTCTTCGAGGTCGCCGCTCTTGAGCTTTTCAGAGTACTCGCGGTAACGCCTGTTCCAGTTCTGCCCGGTGTATCCCGTGAAATCGGAGCGGTCCCTGAGGGATTCGAAAATCTCCTGACCGACGCGCAGGGTGCTGACGGCGCGGAGGCCGACGTTCTCTGCATTGATGACAGGCACCATGAGCGTGACATTGTTGCTCAGGATGCGAACGATATATAACTCGGCGGTTGCACCGCCGATTTCCTGCGTCTCGATGCGCTCTACCTTTCCAACACCTTGGGAAGGATATACGACCAAGTCATTTAACTTGAACACTGGAAGGGGACTCCTTGGTTGCTCTCTGCCGGAAGCGGCAACGTCCACTTTACCCCATTTGGCGCCCGGAGTCCATGGCCTCGTTGTCGGATTCGCTATCGGGGCGGAATCGATGCAGGAATTGCTGGGCCATGCCATGCCCGCGGCGAAGGTACAGATCCAGCCCCTTGAGGGTGGCCTTGACCGTCTCATCGACGGTTTGCGCGCGCTCCTGCGGGAAGTCGGCCAGCACCCAGCCGCTGACGTCGGGACGTTCGGCCGGCGGGCGGCCGATGCCGAGCCTGACGCGCCAGAAATCGGGCGTTCCGAGGCGCTGCTGGATGTCCTCGAGCCCGTTGTGTCCGTTGTTTCCGCCGCCCTTCTTGAGCTTGATGCGACCAAGCGGCAGATCCAGCTCGTCATGCATGACCACGACGTTCTCAGGGCTGATGCCGTGACGGCCGCAGATTCGGCCCACGGCCTTGCCGGAGAGGTTCATATACGTCATCGGCTTGCAGAGAAAGCACGGCTTGCCGCCGTAGGCGGCTTTCCAGAGTTCGTAGTCGCCGGATTCGTCGAGCTTTTTCAGACGCATGCTCTTGCGGGCGGCGCCGAGCTCGAGCAGGGCGTCCACGACCATGAAACCAAAGTTGTGGCGGGTGTGTTCGTATTTCGGACCCGGGTTGCCGAGTCCGACGATGAGCGTGTCGGAGTCCATGTGGTCTGCCTATCAAAAAAGGCCCCGGACCGCATCAACGATCCGGGGCCGTATGGTTTCGGCTGGGAAGGGTTATTCGGAAGCCTCTTCGCCGGCTTCCTCTTCACTCTCTTCCTGTTCGGCGTCGAGTTCTTCCAGCTCGTCTTCAACGCCGCTGGCGGCGCCCTTGGCGAGAATGGTCAGGACGGCGAAGTTGTCGTCGTACTGCGGGGAGACGCCTTCGGGCATGGGCACGTCCTCGATGTGGACGCGAGCATTGATGCCCAGCTTGGAGATGTCGATGGGGATGCTGACCGGAATGTCGGCGGGCAGGGCGATGATTTCGCACTGTTCGCGATACTGCTCCAGCCGACCACCGGCCTTGACGCCCTTGGCGGTACCTTCGAGCTTGAAGGGCACGGTGACCTTGAGGGGCTTTTCCATGTCGACGCCGAAGAAGTCGACGTGAATGGGCAGCGGTTTGACCGGATCGTATTTCATGCGCCAGATGAGCGAAGTGATCGTTTCGACCTTCCCGTCGCGCTCCAGTTCAAGGTTCAACAGCTGAGTGTTGCGCAGCTTGGCATAGGCCTTCTGCAGCGGAGCGTAGGGGACTTTCACCGGGATGTTGACGCCCTTCTGGTTGTAGAAGACGCCGGGGACGAAGCCGCTGCTGCGCAGGCGGCGGTTGGGTCCCTTGCCGGTTTCCTTGCGCTCATACACTTTGACGGTCATGCGATCGGACATTTTAGTTTCTCCTTCGGTACGCCGTGGCCGTCCCCCATGGACGGACGGGCGCGGCCCTGTGGGCCGTAGTTATACGAAAAGAACGCTCACCGACGATTCGGTGTGAACGTTGTTGATGGCTTTGGCGAGCAGGCTGGCAACGGAAAGCTGCTTGATCTTGCTGCACTGCTTCTTGGTCTCGTCCAGCGGGATGGTGTCGGTGACGACGACCTGAGAGAAGACGGACTCTTCGAGTCGCTGGATGGCCGGGCCGGAGAGGACCGGATGGGTCACACAAGCCATGACGTCCTTGGCGCCGTTCTCGCGCAGGACGTTGGCGGCGGCGCACATGGTGCCGGCGGTGTCGATCATGTCGTCGATGACCACGGCCACCTTGTCGGTGACGTCGCCGATGATGTGCATGGCCTGGGCCTGGTTGGGCGCGTCGCGACGCTTGTCCACGATGGCCAGGGATGCGCCGAGGCGCTTGGCGTAGGCGCGGGCGCGCTCCACACCGCCCGCGTCGGGCGAAATGATGACGAAGTCTTCATCCATCTCCTTGAGGTGCTCAAGCAGAACCGGTGCGGCATAGAGGTTGTCCACCGGACAGTTGAAGAAGCCCTGGATCTGGCCCGCGTGCAGGTCCACGGTCACGAGGCGCTGCATCCCTGCGGTGGACAGGATATCCGCAACCAGTTTGGCGCTGATGGGCGCGCGGGGGACCACCTTGCGGTCCTGACGGGAGTACCCGTAGTACGGAACCACCGCGGTGACGCGGGAGGCGCTGGCGCGCTTGAGCGCGTCGAGCATCAGGCAGAGTTCCATGAGGTGGTAGTTGACCGGGGCGCAGATGGGCTGGACAACGAAGACGTCGTCGCCGCGGACGTTTTCCCCGATTTCGATGCGGATCTCACCGTCGCTGAAGGTTTCCCGCAGCGCGGGAGACAGCTTGCAGCCGAGATGCTCGCAGATGGCCTCCGCGAGCTTGGTGTTGGCGGAACCGCTGATGATCTTCAATTCGCCGTGCATGGACTCTCGCCCCCTGAAAGAAATTATGGCTGGGGTGGCAGGACTCGAACCCGCGAATGACGGGACCAAAACCCGTTGCCTTGCCGACTTGGCTACACCCCAGAACTGATCAGAGCATGTTTTTCCACGCGTCGCAGCCCTGATTCCGGGCGATTTCCGCCGCCCTGTTCATGGTCTCGTCGGATCCGAAAAGCGCGAAAACGCTGGACCCCGAGCCGCTCATGGCTGCCGCGCGGGCACCCGCGCGAAGGAATAATTCCTTTATTTTCCGGATGGCTGGATGCGCCCGGAAAACCGGCCCCTCGAAGTCGTTGGCAACGACGAGGTGCGCCGCGGGAGTCGAGTTCTTATTATCGTCATTTGCGCTTGTCAAGGGTCGGCCGCTTTTCCTTTTCGCGGGCAGGCAGGTCCGGTCCCACTCCGCATATGCCCAGCCCGTGTTCACATGGATTCCCGGGTTGGCCACCAGCAGGCGTGTCCCGGTCAGGTCGATCCGGGCGGGGGTTAGCTTCTCGCCGATTCCCTCGGCCCATGCCGGGACGCCGTCCAGAAAGAAGGGGACGTCCGCGCCGAGTCGGGCTGCGATTGCATGCAGACGCGTTTCACCTATCCCGTCATCCCGAGCGTTTTGTTCCAGCCAGCGCAACAGGGCGGCCGCGTCCGTGCTGCCTCCGCCGAGTCCGGCCCCCATGGGAATACCTTTCCTCAGCGTGACGCGCATGGCGGGGGCTGGCCCCCCAGCCTCTCGGTATGCGGTCCATGCGCGGTGCACGAGGTTGTCAGGCCCTTCGATGTCCTCATGTCCGGGACAGCTCATGGAGAACTCGGAAGCCGGCGTGATGTGAAGCTCGTCGCAGGGCAACGGCACAGGCAGGAACAGGGTGCGTAGGTCGTGATACCCGTCCTCGCGAAGGTCCAGCAGTTCCAGTGTGAGGTTGACCTTGCACGGGGCGGTGATGGTGGCGGGGGTGAAGTTCATGGCATGAAAAAAAGGAGGGACCCGGAGGCCCCTCCCTGTATCGGTTATTCGTCGAAGGGTATGGAGACGAAGATGGTGCGGCCCTGCCGCTTGACGAAGAGCATGATCGCGCCGCGTTCCTTTGCTTCGCCAAGGGCGTCGCGCAGTTCGCTCACGGTGTTCATGTCCTCCTGATTTGCCTGCAGGATCACGTCGCCCTGACGCAGGCCGTTGCGCTGTGCCGGGGAGTTGGCGGTGACGCCGGTGATGACGAGTCCCTTGGGGCTTTCCAGTCCGAGGGCGCGGGCTTCCTGTTCCGTGGTGACGGGGCGCAGGGTAATGCCCAGTTCGCCTGACTTTTCGTCCTTGGGCGGGCGGGTTCCTTCGGGGCCTGCCTTCCTGACCTGATCGGAGCGGTCGCCGAGCACCACGGTGCGCTTGATGGTGTCGCCGTTGCGCCACAGCTTGAGGTGGGCCTTGTCGCCGGGCTTGAGGCCCGCGATCTTGCGCAGCAGGTCGTTGTTGTCCTCGACCGGCTGGCCGTTGACGCCGACGATCACGTCACCCTGCTTGACGCCGGCCTTGCCTGCGGGATCTTCGGGGAAGACCTGTGCCACGAGCGCGCCCATGGGCTTCTCCAGACCGAGCGCCTTGGCGTCGGTATCGGAAAGTCCGCGGATGCTCACGCCGAGCCAGCCGCGCTTGATGGACTTGCCGCTCTTGAGCTGGGCGATGATGTCGGATGCCATGTTGGCCGGGATGGCGAAGCCGAGTCCTTCACCGGAGGGGATGATGGCGGTGTTGATGCCGATGACCCGTCCGTTGAGGTCCACGAGCGGTCCGCCGGAGTTGCCGGGGTTGATGCTCGCGTCGGTCTGCAGGAAGTCGTCGAAGGGGCCTGCGCCGAGGATTCTGCCCTTGGCGCTGATGATCCCCTGCGTCACGGTGTGCCCGAGGCCGAAGGGGTTGCCAATGGCCAGTACCCAGTCGCCCACTTGCGCCGTATCGGAGTCGCCGAAGGCCAGAACCGGCAGCTTGCGGTCCGCCTCGATCTTCAGCAGGGCGAGGTCGGTTTCGGGGTCGCCGCCGACTACTTCGGCTTCATATTCCTTTTTCTCTCCTTGCAGGCGAACGGTCACCTTGTCAGCGCGCTGGATGACGTGGTTGTTGGTGACGACGTACCCGTCGGGGGAGATGATGAATCCGGAGCCGAGAGAGCTCTGTTTTCGGGGCTGGTTGGGCATCTGGCCGCCGAAAAAGCGCTCGAAAAACTCGCGGAAGGGATGTCCTTCGGGCAGCTGCTCCTGATTGAAGAACTGCTGCATCTGTCCGCCGCTGCTCGTGCTTTCCGTGCTGATGTTCACAACGGCACGCCCCGCCGAAGCAGCGAGGTCGGTGAAGACGGGCAGGGTCGCTTTGGCCAGCGCAAGCGCCGGCAAGGTAATTACAATTACCGCGGCAAGCGCCAGCGGCTGGAGTTTGCGAATCATGAAGTCCTCCTGAACTACTTGAAAACGGTAGTAAGGGCATTGCTACCCTGATCAGACAGTATAAGCCGTCGTTCGCTTTTGTAAATAGGTGCGACGGTATAGATTGCGTCTCTTGTCCGGCGATGGAATGTCCCGAGCTAGACGGCCCGGCCTCTCCGCATGATCCTGAGCAGAAACAGGAAGGGGATCAGCGCGCCCGTCACGCCGGCGATCGCGATGAATAGCGGCTTGGAATCCCAGGGAATAGTGATGACCTCCATGGCGATGGCCCCGACGATGAAAAAGAAGAAGGTGATGACCGATGCCGCGGTTCCGGTGTCGGTGTTGACCTGCTCCAGAATGACGTGGTTGCTCAGGGGTCTGCTCAGGCCGAGGAAAAACGTATACCCGAACATGGGCACCGCGAAGCTGGCCGCCGTGTCGCCCACCGAAAGGTATATGGCTGCCGCGGACAGGATCATGCCGCTGAAGGACATGATGAGCAGTTGCTTGGAGTCGAAGGCCACGCAGAGCCTCGAGCACAGGAAGGAGCCGAGCATCAGCGCCAGCGCGTTGAAGGCGAAATAGAGCCCGTAGGTCTGCTCGGTCATGCCGAAGCTGCTTATGTAGATTTCTGCGGAGCCGCCAATAAAGCAGAAGAAAGCGAATCCGGCCATGGAAAAGGCGATGGAGTAGCCCATGAACGCGCCGTTGCGCGCCAGTCTGCCGTATCGACGCATGGCTTCGCCCACGCCGCCGCTGCCCATTTCCTCCAGCGGTTCCTTAAGCCGGAGCGAGCCGATGAGCGCGGGCAGGGCCAGTATGGACTGGGAAATGAATATGCCGCGCCACGATACGAATTCCAGCAGCAACGCTCCGAGAGTCGGGGCTACCATTGGGCACAGGGGCACGATGACCCCGATGTAGGCCAGCAGCTTCTTTCGCTTGTCGCCCTCGTACAGGTCCTTGACCAGCGCCAGCGCCACCGAGGACGCAGCTGCCGCGCCCATGGCCTGCACGGCGCGGGCGAGGACGAGCACCGTGATTCCGGGCGATGCTGCACACAGCAGGCTGCCGCCTATATAAAGGGATATGCCTCCAAGCAGCACCGGACGTCGGCCGTGGCGGTCGGAGAGCGGTCCGTGGATGAGCAGAAACAGGCTGAACGTCACGAAGAACGAGACCAGTGACAGGTTCGCCTGTGCAGAGGAGATGTCCCACGTGTCGCACAGCGTGGGCAGTGCAGGCAGATACATGTCCGTGGAGAGCGCGGGGAAGGCCGCGAGAAGCAGGATGAGGATGAAATGGTGCATATGTTATTGTCGCTGAATTGAACTATTGCTCGGCCCGGCCTTGGGAAGCCCTGCGTGGGCAAAGTGGTTGAGAGCGCAACTTGTATGCCTCTGTGTCGGCATCGTCAACCGGCAAGACGCGAATAGCGGGAATCTGTTGCGTGACGGGCTCTTTGGGGAGCGGCATTGTCTCGCTTTCATTCGGGAAAAGGCTTGACCATGGAAACGAGCATGTATATCAAAACCCACATCATGTGCCCCCGTAGCTCAGTAGGATAGAGCACAGGATTCCTAATCCTGGTGCCGCGTGTTCGAATCGCGCCGGGGGCACCAGATATTTCAAGGGTCTAGCTTTGCAGCTAGACCCTTTCTTTTTTGCCTCTAAGTAAATGCCCAAGGTGAGGGGAGGTATGCCAATGGGGTGTGCGAGGGCAACAATTGTGTCATTCAGATTTATTCCTGGATGATCCGGTCGGGGAGTTGAATGAAGCTCTGTCAAGACCCATGTATGTAGCCACCAATCCTCCTCTTGTTGGGAGAGGGAATCACCGCTCGAATCAGAAGCGTTCGAACTCATCGTCATCCATGTTCAATTCAGCACCACTGCCGGAAGGCTTCGGTTTGGGAGAGTCGGACGACTTCCCTTTTTCCGGACGAGACTGCTTCTGCGCGCCGGGGAGAGCTCTGGCGGGCTGCTTCTTACGCGCCGTGGCCTGCCTGCGTTCGCGTTTGTCCCTGCCTATGCGGAAGAACGATGTGACGTCCTCCAGCCGTTGCGCCTTGCCGAGCAGGGCGTCGGATGTGGCGGAGATTTCTTCCGAAGACGAGGCCGTCTGCTGTATCACCTTGTCCAGCTCCTGAATGGCCTTGTTCACTTCTTCGGCCCCGGAGCTCTGTTCGATGCTGGCGGTGGATATCTCCTGCACGAGCTCCGCGGTGCGGCGAATCTCGGGGACCGTGCGTTCCAGCATATCCCCCGCCTTGCTGGCGGTTTCCGTGCTTGTTTTGGAGAGTTCCACGATCTCGCCGGCCGCATTGCCGGAGCGTTCCGCCAGCTTGCGGACCTCGGCCGCGACCACGGCGAACCCCTTGCCGTGTTCACCGGCCCGGGCCGCCTCGATGGCAGCGTTCAGGGCCAGCAGGTTGGTCTGGCGGGCGATCTCCTCGATGATGGTGATGCGTTCCGCGATGCTCTGCATGGATTCCACGGCCTCGGACACAGCCTTCGCACCGCCCTCGATGTCCCGGGCGGCGCTGGTGGCGACCTCTTCGGTCTGCTTGGCGTTTTCGGCATTGCTGTGGATGTTCGAGGTCATCTCCTCCATGGATGAGGAGACCTCTTCGACGGATGCGGCCTGCTCCGTGGCTCCCTGAGCGAGCTCGGCGGAGGAGTCGGAGAGTTCTCTGCCCCCGTCTTCCACGTCCGACGCCGAGCCCTGAACCGCTGAGACCACTTCCCGCAGCTTGGAGACCATGTCCGACATGGCGGATTGGAGCCTGCCGAGTTCGTCCCGGCGGCCTGTTTCCGGCGACACGTTCAAATCGCCCGAGGCGATGCTTTCCGCGTAGCTGACGCAGCGGGAAAGCGAGCCGGTGATGGTCCTGACGAAAAGGTAGGCCACGATGACGCCGAGCAGGAGCAGGAGCAGGGCGATGCCAACGGTCAGGTAAAGGGCGTCGTTAACGTCGGAGAGCAGCTCCGCCCGGTTGGCCTCGGTGACGAGGTACCAGCCGAGCTCCGGAACGAAGCGGGACATGACGTACCAGCCTTCGCCCTCGCCATCGGTGTATTGAAACTGAAACCGTTCACGCGAGAGCATGTCCGAGGCGTTTTTGCCGATTCCCTCGAAGCTGCTGATGCGTCTTTCGTTGATGAATTCCCGGTTCGGGTGGAGCCGGATGACGCCCTGTTTGTCCACCATGTAGGTCATCCCTTTTTTGCCGATGACCATGGAGGTGACTTCGTCGATAAAACTGTCGAGGCCGATGGCGGTGGATATGATGCCGAGGTATTCGCCGTTTCGGTCGATACGCCGGTTGATGAACGCCGTGGAGCCGAAATCCGGGTCGTCCACGTAGACATTGATGCCCACGTCCTGTCCGGAGTCGCCGAAGGCCTTGAACCACCCGTCCTGCGGGCCGAGTTTCCTGATGTCCCTCTCGCCGCTGCTCAGGTCGTAATAGAGCTTGGAGCGGTTGGAAACGAAGTTGCATCCGTTCGTGTCGAACTGTCCGGCGATGTTGCGCAGCAGGCCGAAGAGGTTCTCGGTTCCCGATTCGGGTTCGCCCTGTTCGATCCATTCGCGGAAGAAGGGGTCGTCCACGGCCACCCCGAGTCCTGCCGCCGGCATGACCAGTTCTCCTTCGACGATGCCGATGATGTTCTCGAGCTTGGCGGGGAGCATGTCCCGGGAAAGCTGGGTTTCAAGGCTGTCCCGCGCCACGAAATAGTTCAGGCCGGTGATGACCGAACACGTGACGAGCAGAAGCAGGACGATGATCAGATTGAGGCGTGTGCCTATGCTGGAAAGCAGTCGCATGGTTCCCTCCGAGTGATAGTCTTCTGGTCCCGAAATACCCCACCGTGATTCTCGTGAGAATTAGTATTTGGTCACATTGTGTGCGCGAGGAGATAGCCATTGAGTGACGGCGTAAGGCTAGACGATATCGTAAGTCGTGGATGAATATATTAGCACCGTTATAAAAGTCGATTGGGCCATGATATACAATTGACCGCCCCTAACCGCTTGATACCGTTACATCGGAAAAGCTGCCTTAACTTTCACGCATGGGGGGTCCCGATGAAGCTTTCCGCTAAGTTGATAATTGGTTTTGGTATGGTGTTGGCGCTTCTCATGGTGGTTTCCGGCGTATCCTATTATGCGCTGGAAAACTCCACCAACGGTTTCGAGGTCTACAGAGAGTTGGCCAGAGATACCAACATGGCCGGAAGACTTCAGGCGAATATGCTCTCTGCGCGGATGGCGGTGAAGGACTATGTCATCACCGCCAATGAGGAAGACCTCAAGATCTTTGACAAGGAGTTCGCCCAGGTAAAGGAGTTCATGGAAAAGGCGCGGGCCGATATCAGTCAGCCGGAGCGCGCAGCCATGATTTCCGCGGCATCCGATCGTCTGAATCAGTACAATGCGAGCTTCGACAGGGTCGTGGAGCTTCAGCGCAGACGGAATGAACTGGTGGACGGCGTCCTGAATCGCAACGGCCCCGTGATTGAGGAGCGGATGACTGAGATTCTGCGCAGCGCCGAACTGGCGGGAGACACCGATGCGGCCGCCACCACGGCCAATGCTCTCCGCGCACTGCTTCTTGCGCGGCTGCACGTGGTCAAGTATCTGGAGGATAATTCGGCTGCCTTTGCAAATCAGGTGGAGAAGGAGCTGGTCGATCTGGACCAGTGGTTCGAGCGGATGCGAGGTGCCCTTACCAGCGCCGAACGGTTGGGCCTGCTGGATCAGATCATTCCCCTTCAGGACGCGTATCAGGACGCCTTTGAGGAGCTGGTGCAGGTCATCACCGAACGCAACCGGCTGATTGGCAGCAGCCTCGACGTCCTCGGACCCGAAATCGCCTCGGACATGGAGGACGTCAAGCTCTCCGTCATGCAGGAGCAGAATACGCTCGGTCCCGCGCTTCAGGCTGCGAATACCCGCGCCGTGTACATGGTCATCGGTCTGAGCGCCGGTGCGTTGCTCTTCGGTATTCTGACGGCGATGTTCATCGTGCGCAGTGTTCTGGGGCAGCTTGGCAAGGATCCGTCGGAGATCGCCAAGATCACCAAGGAGATTGCCGACGGCAACCTCGGTATCGAGTTCGACGACGGCCACCTCGAAGGCGTTTACGGAGACATGAAGAACATGGTGGACAAGATCGGCGGGGTGGTTGCCGAGGTCCGCGGCAGTTCCGAGAACGTCGCCAGCGGCAGCCAGCAGCTTTCCGGCTCCTCGCAGGGCGTTTCGCAGGGCGCGACCGAGCAGGCCGCATCCGTTGAAGAAGTGTCCTCCAGCGTCGAGGAGATGGCCTCGAACATAGCTCAGACCACTGACAACGCGCAGGGCACGGAAGAGCTTGCCTACAAGGCGGCCAAGGACGCTGAAGAGAGCGGCAAGGCCGTGCGCGAGTCCGTCGTCGCCATGAAGGAGATCGCGGAGAAGATCTCCATCATCGAGGAGATCGCTCGCCAGACCAACCTGCTGGCGCTAAACGCGGCCATCGAGGCGGCGCGGGCCGGCGAACACGGCAAGGGATTCGCCGTGGTCGCGGCCGAGGTCCGCAAGCTGGCGGAGCGAAGCGGCGAGGCTGCCGGAGAGATCAGCGAACTGTCCGTTTCCAGCGTGGACGTGGCGGAAAAGGCTGGGAATATGCTTGACGAGCTGGTCCCGAATATCAGCAAGACCGCAGAGCTGGTGCAGGAAATCACCGCCGCGAGCCGTGAGCAGAGCGCGGGCGCGGAGCAGATCAATACCGCCATCAGCCAGCTGGACGCGGTCATCCAGCAGAACGCCTCCGCCTCCGAGGAGATGGCCTCCACCAGTGAGGAGCTGGCAGGCCAGAGCAAGGCGCTGCTTGATGTTGTCGGCTTTTTCCGGTTCGACGGGCAGGGGCGCGGCAGGCCGACGGTGAAGGCATATTCCGCGCCGACGCCCAAGGCCAAGCCTCTGCCGGAGGCCAAGAAGGACCATGAACCTTATCACGCCTCGGACCAGAGTGATTCGGAGGACGAATTCGAGCGGTTCTAAGCCTCCTGCCCCCATGCACGACAAAGGCCCGCGTCTCGTGAGACGCGGGCCTTTTGTGCTTTCCGGTCAGACCCTTACGCTCAATCCTGCCCGGGCAAAGGAGTACTGACCCGCCTGAAGCAGCGAGAGTTCGTTTCTCGCAGCCTCCAGCAGTCTGGCCTTCACCTCGGGCGAGTACGGCGATGACCGGACCTGCGCGATTTCCTGCCTGACGGCGTCGATTCTCTGCTGCATGCTCTCCAGACTGTATCCTCTGCCGGGGGAGTCCCGTTCAGTGTCGTTTTGCCCGAAGAGCGATTCCCTGTCGTCCGCCTCATGGTTCCGGAACAGATGGCGTACCGGGGCGGATGCCGGGCGCGTCGAAACGAACCCGGGCATTCCGGCAAGAGGCCAATCCGTGGCTGTATGCATGGCAACGCTCCTTGTCGCCGTTTGCAGCCTTATCGGACGGAGCGGAGGGGAAATTTAGGGCGCGGGGATGGAAGAGCGGGCGGGCAGGCTCCACTCTTCGCGCAGCTGGTCGATCCGGCCGCTGTCGAACAGCCGGAACAGCTGCTCGTCCAGAACCTTCAGCACGCGCAGGGAGTCGGGGGCGTCCCTCGGGGCTATGGCATACTCGGACGTGCTTTCGAAAACGGGGAGCTTGCGAACCTTCCCGCGAATCCCCAGCTGCTGGATCGCGTAATCCCAGTTCGCCTCGTATCCGGCGAAGGCGTCCACGCGCCCGAGCAGAAGCATCTGGAACCCCTGACGGATACTGTCTACCGGCTTCTTGCGCACATGATCCGGGGGCAGGGCTTCCCAGCGGTCCCCGTAGTTGAATCCACGCTGGACCGCCACGGTGATGGGTGGAAGGTTCTCGAGACCCGGCCAGTCGATGAGGCTCTCCTTGCGGACGTAGAGCCGGCATCTGGCATCGTTGATGGGGATTTTGCCGTAGGCATACCGCTTGCGGCGTTCGCTGTTGGGGGAAGCCGGAAAGAGCAGGTCGTACTCGCCGTGGCTTATGGCCGCGAGGGAGCGCTTCCACGGCATGACGGTCAGTTCGATGTCATACCCCGCGTTGTGAAATGCCGTGCGCACTATGTCCCAGCTGTACCCGCGAAGCGTGGCCGAATGCGAGCCGGGCGGGATATGCTCCGAAATGACATTGGTTTCCGCAGGAACCGTAAAACAGTATGGCGCATACCCGTAGAGCGTGACGATCCGCACGGTCCCTTCCGGCCGTGTCCCGGCAAAGGTCACGGAGGGCACAGCGCCGATCAATGCGGCGAACAGGAGGGCCAGAATGCAGTCTCGAAGCATGCCGCAAAATATCCTATTGGGCGTGACAAGTCTATAGGCAACCATAATCATTTGCAAAAACCTGTCGATAGACAATTGCGCGAATGTGTTCTAATTGTTTGCCGCCGCTCATAACGCGAAGTTTGGCGGCGATTTTTTGTGCAAAACGTGGTTCGACTTGCGAGAGCAAGCCGCTTATCGGCAAGAATCAAGGAGAGAGGAAATGCAGAAAAGGGAGACGTGGGGCTCTCGCGGCGGCTTCATCATGGCCGCGGTCGGCTCCGCCATCGGATTGGGGAACATCTGGCGCTTCCCCTACATGGCTTACGAAAACGGCGGCGGCGCGTTCCTGCTGCCCTACTTTGTGGCAATGCTGTTCGCGGGCATTCCGTTCATCATTCTGGAATACGGTCTGGGGCACCGCTTCAAGGGCTCCGCACCGAGAATTTTCGCCTCCATCTCCCGTCGCTGGGAGTGGCTCGGGTGGTGGCAGGTGCTGGTGGCCTTCGTCATCGCCACATACTACGTGGTGGTCATAGCATGGGCCATGGACTACTTCCTCATGTCGTTCGATCTCGGCTGGGGCAACGACCCGAAGGGCTTCTTCTTCGGCGAATATCTGGGGCTCACCGACTCGCCCATGAACCTCGGGGGCATCCAGTGGACCATCTTCACCGCCACCTGCGTGGCCTGGGGCGTGGCCTTCCTGGCCGTGTTCACGGGTATCCGCG
This sequence comes from Pseudodesulfovibrio halophilus DSM 5663, assembly GCF_059568665.1. Taxonomy (NCBI): domain Bacteria; kingdom Pseudomonadati; phylum Thermodesulfobacteriota; class Desulfovibrionia; order Desulfovibrionales; family Desulfovibrionaceae; genus Pseudodesulfovibrio; species Pseudodesulfovibrio halophilus. The sequence goes on from NZ_JCANTV010000008.1 coordinate 479,158, forward strand.
GCGGCGTGGAGCGGCTCAACAAGATATTCATGCCCGTGCTGTTCCTGCTGGTGCTGGTCTTCATCGGCCGCGGCATCATGCTGCCGGGCGCCGTGGACGGCCTGAACTGGCTGTTCCGCCCCGACTTCTCCGCGCTGCTTGACGCCAAGGTCTGGTCCGACGCCTTCGGACAGATCTTCTACAGCATCTCCGTCGGCTTCGCGATCATGCTGGCCTACTCCAGCTACCTCCCGGAAGACTCGGACATCAACAACAACGGCTGCATGACCGTGTTCATCAACTGCGGGTTCAGCATGCTCTCCGGCGTGATGATCTTCAGCGTGCTCGGATACATGGCCGGTCAGCAGGGCGTGCCCATCAGCGAAGTGGCCGGCGCGGGCGTCGGTCTGGCCTTCGTCACCCTGCCCACCGCGGTGAACCTGATGCCCATGCCCATGTTCTTCGGCGCGCTGTTCTTCCTCGCGCTTGTGGTGGCCGGGCTTTCCTCGCTCATCTCCATCACCGAGGCCGTGGTCTCCTCGCTCATCGACAAGCTGGGCATGACCCGCAAGAAGGCCGCGACCATGGTCTGCGCCGTGGGCTTCATGATCAGCTGCCTGTATACCACCGGCGGCGGCCTGTACCTGCTCGATATCGTTGACCACTTCATCAACAACTTCGGCGTGCTGCTCGGCGGCCTGCTGGAGATCGTGTTCATCGCGTGGTTCTGCGACCTCGAAGGCATGCACCGCTACATCAACAAGATGTCCGATTTCGCCGTCGGCGGCATCTGGGTGATCTGCCTGCGCATCATCGCCCCGCTCATGCTGGGCTCCATGGTCCTGATGAACATGTACACCGACCTGAGCGCCAACTACGGAGATTACTCCACCGCCGCCGTGGTCATGTTCGGCTGGCTGGTGCTGCTGGGCATTCTGGTGCTTTCCTGGGTGTTCCCCTGCCGTGAGTGCGCCTTCAGCAACCACGTGGCAATCAACAACAACTTCCGCAAGAGGAGCTAGCCCATGGAAACCGGTGCACTCATCATGATGATCTTCGGACTCGGTCTGACCTGGGGCGGCGCGTTTCTGTGCCTGCGCCTCGCCGTCAAGGGCCGCAATAAGTAAGCCGACGGCACGATTCGTCAAAACGGGGCCGGACTTTTTGCAAAGTCCGGCCCCTTTCTTTTAATGCACCCGACGAATTCCATCGCGGCGTGGTGGGAGTTGGAAAAAGCGGTCTCCCCCGCTTTTCTCCGGCCGGGGGGTGTGCTAACGGAGGATGGATGAAGAACGTTTTCAGGATGCTGCTGGCGCTGACCCTGACCCTGTCGGTCCTGTTGGTCGGCTGCTCGGGCGAGGAGGACGCGGTCTACGTGGACTTCTCCAAGCGCAAGGAAGTGCTGCTGCCGGTGCAGAAGGACGCCATCACCTACGCGTATCTGCCGCAGTATTCCCACGCCGTGTCCTACGGGCGGCACCACCTGCTCATCGAATATCTTGGCCGCGCCACGGGCATGACTTTCCGACAGGTATTCCCGGACACCTTCGACGAGCACGTCAAGATGGTGCAGCGCGGCGAAATCGACATATCGTTCTCCAACCCAATGATTTACGTGCGTCTCGCCCGCAGCGGGGCCCGGGCCTTCGCCCGCGTCATCGAGCCGTCGGGCAGGCCGAGCTTCCGGGGGCAGGTCATCTGCCGCGACGACAACCGGTTCATCCAGACCCTCGAAGACTGTCGCGGCGCCCGCTGGATCGCCGTGGACCACTCCTCGGCAGGCGGCTATCTTTTCCCGCTGGGCATGTTCGTTGAAAACGGCATCACGCAGGACGACTTCCGACGCATCGATTTTGCGCCCGGTCCCGGCGGCAAGCAGGAGAAGGTCGTGCTGGCCGTATACGCCGGGGCCTACGACATAGGCTCCATCCGCGAGGGCACCCTCGACATCCTCAAGGACAAGATCGACATTTCCCAGATCCGCGTGGTGAAGAGCACCCGGTCCTATCCCGGCTGGGTCTACGCCGCGCGCCGGAACATGCCCAGGGAGCAGGTTTCCCGGATCGCCGAGGCCATGTTGGAGCTCGACCTCAACACGCCCGACGAGGCCGTCATCCTCAACGCGGCGGGCATCAGGGGCATCATCCCGGCATCTGACGGCGATTACGCCCCGGTGCGCGGGCTCATGTCCGAGCTGGGGCTCGACGCCACGGGCGCGGGGGGGCGGCAGTGAAGGCTTTCGACCGTCTCCGTTTCAGCACCAAGATAGGCATGGGCACCAGCATGATCGTGCTGCTGGCCGCGGTGCTGCTGGCGCTGACCTTCAGCACGCTGGCAACGCGGGTGTTGGTGGAGGAGAACAAGAAGCACGGCCTCGTGCTGGCGGAGAACCTCTCCCTGCGTGCGCTCGACCCCATATTCTCCGCGGACTTTCTGCAACTCAAGGACCTCGTGGACGGGGTGCGCGAGGTCGGCGAAAACGTGGTCTACGCCTTCATCCTCGACCACCGCGGCAACGTCCTGGCGCATACATTCACAGGCGGAATGCCCGCGGGGCTGCCGGAGGCGAACGTCCTGCCCCTGTCGCAGGAGAGCGCCATCACGCTCATCGACACGGGGCGCAACTACGTCTTCGACTTCGCCGTGCCGGTGGACATCGACCGCAACCGGTTCGGCACCGTGCGCATCGGCCTGTCACGTTCAAAGATTCAGGGTGTCATCAACGACCTGCTGAATCCGGTCATGGGCGTTTCGCTCGGTACGCTCATCGTTGCGGTCTTTCTCGGCTCGCTGTTCGCGAACAAGGTGACCAGCCGCATCAATCAGCTCAGACGCCACGCCGAAGCGCTGGTGACGGGCGATCTCGGTGCCCAGTCCGGTCCCACGCTCACCCGCAACTGCTGGGAGCTGCGCGACTGCAAGGTGACGCAGTGCCCGGCCTACGGCGATTCTGAGCGGCGCTGCTGGTATCTGGCCGGAACGCTCGCGGACGACCGCCCGGGCGCTTCCGAGTCCTGCCGGGAATGCATCGTCTACCGCGAGAACGCGGGGGACGAGATTCAGGACCTTGCCGAAACCTTCGACTATCTGGCCCACACCCTCAAGATGCACCTCGACGAGCTGCACGAGGCGGAGCGGACCATGGCGCGCCAGCAGCAGCTTCTGCGTACGGTGCTTGACTCAACGCCGGACTGGGTGACGCTTCAGGACCGCGACGGCTCGTATCTGGCCGTGAACCGCGCGTATGCCGACTCGCTGGGCATGAGCCCGGACAAGGTCGTTGGGCGCAGGGAGTCCGAGTTCCTGACCGGAAGCGAGGCCCGCATCGCCGAGGCCAAGCTCGCGCGCGTATTCGCCACGGGCGAGGGCGTCGAGGATGAGGTCCGCCAGCTCGACACCGAGGGCGTCAGCTGGCTGCACGTCATCCGCGTTCCCGTCTACGGGCATGACGGCGAGGTCACCGCAGCGCTGCGGACGGCCCGTGACGTCACGGAACTCAAGAGCTATCAGGAGCAGCTCATTCAGGCCCAGAAGATGGAGTCGCTGGGCAAACTCGCGGGCGGCGTCGCGCACGAGATCAATACGCCGCTGGGCATCATCCTGGGGTACGCGCAGCTGCTCAAGGAGGACGCCACGGATGACGAGGTGCGCGAGGAGCTGGGCATCGTCGAGGAGCAGACCAAGGTCTGCCGGAAGATCGTGGCGGACCTGCTGGGCTTCTCGCGTCGGTCCGTCAGCGAGAAGCAGGAGATGTGCTTCAACAACTCGGTCATGGAGGCGGTGACGCTGGTGCGGCACACCTTCCAGATGGAGCGGGTGGAAATCCTCACGGCGCTCGACGAACGAATGCCCATCATTTACGGTGACCCCGAGAAGCTCAAACAGGTCTGGATCAACCTGCTCAACAACGCTCGCGACGCCATGCCCGACGGCGGCGTCATCAAGGTGTCCACGGAGCTGGATATTTCGCGGCGAACCATCCGCGCCCGGTTCGCGGACAGCGGTCCCGGCATAGACCCGGACCACCTCAAGAAGGTTTTCGATCCGTTTTTCAGCACCAAGGGAGTGGGCAAGGGCACCGGGCTCGGCCTGTCCGTCTCCTTCGGCATCATCGAGGACCACGAGGGCAGCATCGAGGTGGAGAGCCCCGTGCCCCCGGAATGGCGACCCGACAAGGACGGGGATTTACCCGCGGGGCCCGGAGCCCTGTTCGTAGTGGAACTGCCGCTGGACAATTCCTGACGCGGCCGAGAAATGGAGTGACATACAGCCATGGCTAATATCATCGTACTGGACGACGTTTACGACTCCGGCCTGCTCATCAAACGCATCCTGACCCGCAAGGGTCACGTTGTGACGCCCTTCACCGAAGAGGAGGAGGCGCTCAGCTATGCGGAAAAGCACAAGCCGGATCTGGCGATTCTCGACATCAAGCTCAAGAAGATGACCGGAGTGGAGGTGCTTGAGGAGATTCGCAAGGTCAGCCCGGATACACGCATCATCATGCTCACCGGATATCCCACGCTGGAGACCGCGAGGGAATCCGTGCGGCTGGGCGCATCGGAATACTGCGTCAAGCCCATCGACAAGGACGAACTCGAAAGCAAGGTTCAGGGCGTTCTGGAGGGACAGGGCTGAGAACGACGCCATGAAACCGACGGGAGAGGCCATGCTCATCAAGGAACTGCTGCGCCGCTGGACGTACGGAGTTTTCGCCCCGGGCGCGCTGCTGAGGAAGCGGTACGGTGCCTTTCGGGCGCTGCTTGAACACGATGTCAGGGCGCTGGAGCGGCTCGCGGACCTCGAGGAAGTGCAGTCCGGGGTCGAGGTCGTGGATTACAGCAGGGTCATGCAGCTCGAGGAGGAGCTCGAGGCCGAGGTCGGGGCCATGGTGGAGAGCCTCAAGGAGCTTTCGCCCACCGCCGCCATGGGGCTTGAGGAATATTTCCGAAAGGCCGCCTTCTATGTGCGTATGGGGCTCGACGTCGGGCAGCCCGCTCTTGAGCCGCCGTATGTGCTGCCGCTGGCCGAAGTGAGAAGTCCCGAAGTGGGGGGCGGCAAGGCTGCGGCGCTGGCCCGGGTCATGCGCGAGACCGACCTCTCCGTCCCGGACGGCTTCGTGGTCACGGCGAGCGCGTTTCATTATTTTCTGGAAGTCAACAACCTGCGCGAGCCGTTGGACGCGTTGCTCAGCACCCTGCGTCTGGACGACCACGCGGGAATAGAGGAGACCTGTCGGGCCATGCGCCGTATGGTCCTCGAAGCCCCGGTGCCGGACGAGGTGGCGGAGCCGCTCATGGAGGCCGCCGCCGATTTTGGGGACGCGTCCTATGCGGTGCGCTCCAGCGCGGTGGCCGAGGACGGCCGCTTCTCCTTTGCGGGCCAGTATGACTCGGTGCTCGACGTTTCGCGTGAGGATCTGGTGGATGCCTACCGAAATGTGCTGGCTGGCAAGTACTCGCCCAAGGCGGTGACCTATCGCATACTCAAGGGGCTGGCCGACGATGAGACCCATATGGCCGTGCTTTTTCAGCCCATGATTCCGGCCTCCGTCTCCGGCATCATGTATACCGCGGACGCGGACGCGACTCAGTGTGTGGATGGCGTCACCGCCGTGTATGCCGTGGAAGGGCAGGGAGAGGGCCTTGTCAGCGGCAGGCGCGAGCCGCAGGTCTACTGCCTCACCCGCGAGGATGAGCCGGTGATCCTGCAGAAGCCCGCGCACCACGAAAAGCCCGGCGCCGGGATGCTGCTCGAATTGGCCCGCAGCGGGCACCGTCTGGAAGAGGTGCAGGGCGGTGCTCAGGATGTCGAATGGGTGGCGGACACGAAGGGCGGGCTTCACATCCTTCAGTCGCGACCCATGCAGCGCGAGGCGGTGACCGGCTTGCGGCGCGAAGAGCCGGAAGGCGCCGAGGTGCTGCTCTCCGGCGGAACGCGCATCTCCTCGGGTATCGGCTACGGCCGCGTGGTCCACGCCGTGGGCGTGCCGGAGAACGTCCCGGAAGGGGCGGTGCTCGTGGCCCGTTCGCTCACTCCCGATCTCGTAGGCGTCATGGATCGCCTTACTGCCGTGGTCGCCGTGACAGGCAGCCGGGCAGGGCATTTTGCCTCGGTTGCGCGCGAGTTCGGCCTGCCCGTGATGGCCTCCGCCTACGCCTCGGAACTGGCCGAGGGCCGGATGGTCACGGTGGACGCCGACACTGGGAGCGTTTACGCGGGCAAGCTGCCCGGATTTTCGGAGAAGCGCACGCCCGAGAAGAGTGTTGTGGCCCGGAGGCTCGAAGATGTCATGCCGAACCTCTCGGTGCTGTATCTTACCGATCCCGAAGACGACCGCTTTGCGCCCGAAGGGTGCCGTTCCGTGCACGACGTGATTCGTTTCGCGCACGAGACCGCCGTAAGGGAGATGTTCTCTCTGGTGGGACGCGGGGGCAAGGGGCTGGGCCGTGTCAAGCGGCTCAAGACACGCCTGCCCATCGCCATGTATCTGCTCGACCTCGGCGGCGGGCTCTTCGCCCATGCGCGCGAACGCAACATCGTCTCCCCCGAGGATGTGACCAGTTCCCCCATGTGGGCACTGTGGTGGGGGCTTTCCCGCAGCGGAGTGGAGTGGAACGAGAGCATGCCGGTCATCGACTGGGAAGAGTTCGACCGTCTGAGCGCGGGTATCATGACCAAGGATTCCCGCGCCTTGGCAAGCTACGCCGTGGTGGCCTCGGACTATGCCCATTTCATGTTCCGCTTCGGGTACCACTTCGCAGTGGTGGACTCTGTCTGCGGTTCGGAAGCGACCGGCAATCACATCAATCTTCGCTTCAAGGGCGGCGGCGGACACTGGGAACAGCGTCTGCGGCGGCTGGAGTACATCCGCGCCGTGCTGGAGGCCCGCGATTTCGAGGTGACGATCAGGGGCGACATGCTGGACGCCCGCTGCGCAAGGCTCGGCGAGAACGACACCAGACGCCGGTTGGTGCTCGTGGGGCGACTGCTCGCCCAGAGCCGGCTTCTGGACATCCGGCTCGACGGCGACGCGGACACCGAGGAAATGGCCCGTAAATTTCTTGAAGAAGCGGAAGCGCCCGCCTCGGAGGACTGACCATGTTCGGGCGCAAGGAACCCGTCGCATGGGTCACGGACTATCTTGCCGCAGGGCCGGCGCCGGCATCCGCCACCGCCCTGAAGTGGCTGCGCGATCAGGGCATCTCGGCGATACTGAACCTTTGCGGCGAGTTCCCCGACCTCAAGGGCATCGAGGAAAAGTACGGCTTCGAGGTCTACTACCTGCCTGTTCCCGACGAGGAGGCCCCGGCGCTCAAGGAGCTGGAAAAGGCGCTGGCATGGCTCGACGAGGCGCTCTATCTCGGCAAGAAAGTCTACATCCACTGCCGTCATGGTGTGGGACGCACCGGAACCGTGCTCAACTCCTACCTCCTGCGCCGAGGCCTCGGACACAAGCTGGCGGGACGACGGCTCAAGGGCGTCCACGGTGGTCCGGCCAACTTCACCCAGTGGCGCGCCGTGCGCAACTACGGCAAGGAAACCGGGCAGCTGACCTGCCGCGAGCCTTCGCTGGAATTCAACCGGACTGTGGACCTTGGCCCGTTCATCAAGGATTATCTGGAGCTGGTTGCGCAGATTGAGCAGACCGTGGAGGAAGCCGGAATCAGCCGCTGCGGCAAGGATCACGACGGCTGCTCGAGCATCCCCATCCACCTTTGCTTCGTGGAGGCCGTGGCGCTGGCAAGGGCCCGCAACACGGTGTTATCCAGCGAGACCCGTCTTGAACTCATTGATCGCGCCGTGGAGGTCTCCCGCAAGGAGCGGTCGGCCATCAGGCGGCAGCGGGGGGCAAGGGTCTGCATGGCGGATGTGGGGGCAAAGTGTCCGCTGTGGGGTGAGCATGGCTGTCGCCTGTATGCGCACAGGCCCGTGCTGTGCCGCGTCTACGGATTGGAGGGGGAGGCCAGCGAACGGCTCTGGGAAAAGATTCAGCCGAGGCTCAACGAGCTCTCGGCCGACATCTGGTTTGCCCTTACCGGCGAATTTCTCGAGACCCAGCCCGAATTCCCTCTGTCCGAAGTCATCTCGGGCAAATACATCGAACGCTTCTTCACGCTCATGGTGGGTTCCACCGGCTGCGTCTAGCGCGCGGGCAGAGCCCTTGCAGGCGCTATCCTGTCGCTTCGGCCTCTTCGGTCTTCTTTGAGTCGGCCACCCGTGAGTTCATTGCGTGGGCCTCCTGTTCCATTTCCTTGAAGCCCATGAGCTCCTCGTCGGTTTCTTCGTTTTCGGCGACCTTGCGGGCGATGGCGCGGAAAACGGGAAGCCGCTTCTTGTTCTTCTCGAACAGGATGCGGGTCAGGATGTAGGCTGGCACGAAGAAAAAGCCCGGTCCCACCAGGCCGACCCACGGGACGGTGAAGTCCACTTCGGCGAAGCGGAAGTCCAGCCAGCCCATGATGAAGAACGCGGGCCAGAGCGATGCGCCGAACAGCGCGATGCGGGAGAAGAAGTTCTTGCCGAACTCGTCGTTGGCGCGCTTGTTGAGCGCCTTGAAGCCTTCCTTGTTCTTCACGAGCAGGGAGCGCAGGGACATGTTGTTGTGTCGCACCATCTCGCGGTTGTGCTCCGCGAAATGCTCCTTGTTGAAGAAGTAGATTCCGGCCATGGACAGCTCGCCGATGACCGTGGTCAGCAGGCAGAGGAAGGCCACGCCCAGGGCGAACCCGATCCACGGGGTCTCCGGCAGGCGGAAGATCCAGATGAAGTACGGGTCCAGAAAAATATGGAGGGATTCGAAGATTCCCATTGTCGCTCCGTTCTTGGAAGGGGGCCGCCGAAGCAGCCCCCGTTTTGGTTCAGTTCAGGCTTACGGCCACAGGGCGATGTCGAAGAAGCCCTTGAGGGTGTAGCGCATGCCGACGTAGACGGCCAGCACCACGAACAGGCGCTTCAGCCACACGTCCGGGATGTACTTGGAGGTACGGGGGCCGATGAGGGAACCGATCACGATACCCACGAGTTCGGCGCCGATCAGGGACCATTCCACCGGGGTGCCGCGCAGCAGCATGTAGGATGCGATGGAGTTGATCATGCCGATGAACACCGCCGCGGCGGAGGTGCCTGCGACGAGATACATGGGCAGGCCGGCCACGGAGGTCAGGAACGGCACCAGCAGGAAGCCGCCGCCGACACCGAGGAAGGAGGCCAGAGCCGCGATGACGAAGCCACCGACGACCGGGATGAGCGGATTGAAGGAGAATTCCACGCCGAAGAAGGTGAAGATGCACTTGGTCGGGGTGAAGGTCTGAACCTTGACGCCCATGTCGGCGGTGGCTTCACCGGAGGCGACGGAATCCTGGAACTTCTTGGCGGCTTCCTTGGCGGCCTTCTTGCTGGCCTGTCCTGCCGGAGTGGTTTCGTAGAACAGGTAGCAGCCCAGGAAGAGCACGAACAGGCCGAAGTAGCCGATGTAGGCCTTCAGGCTGATCTTGCCCGCGGTCAGTGCCGGGACGAGCCAGGAACCGGCCACGGAGCCGATGGCGAGCGCGATGCCCAGCGGCAGCACGAGGCGGCCCATCTTCCAGTAGTTGAAGGAGGACAGACCGGCGGAGCAGCCGACGAGCCACTGGTTGGACACGCGGATGGAGTCGGTGACCACCTTGTTGATCTTCATGGTCTTGCCGAAGCTCTTGGCGTAGTCGCCCAGACCGTAGATGGTGATGTGACCGACACCGGCCATGATGCCGCCGAACGCGCCGACGGTGGAGAAAATCCAGCCTACCCAGATCGCCCAGATCAGGCCCCACCACCAGGTGAGCTCCGGAGCGCCGGGGATGCCGAGGTAGCCTTTGTCGGCACCTGCGTCCATGGCCCCGGTGGCCACGGCTTCGTTGATTGCGTCACCAAGACGTGCGGCAAGGGCCGACTCCTGGATCAGCAGTACCGCTGCGAAGGCAGCGAGCACAATGAATACATTGCGATGTTTGGACATGAGTTCCCTCCTCTCAAAGGTTGTTAGGCTTTTCTTGCAGCGGCAAATACCGCGTGCGGGTCATTTGTTTTCAAAAGCGCCTTCTCCGCATAGGACCGCCTGGCGTCGGCCGATGCATCGTTGGCTTCCTTGAACTCCAGCGCATGGCCGCAGCAGGCATCCACGCAAGCGGGCTTCTGGCCGCGATCGATGCGGTCGCGGCAGTAGTCGCACTTGACCACCTTGCCCTGCAGCGAATCCCACTGGGGAATGCGCCACGGACAGGCTTGGATGCATGCCTTGCATCCCACGCAAAGATCCTGATCCACGTATACGATGCCGTCCTCGCGACGCATCATGGCACCCGTGGGGCACGCGCCCACGCACCACGGTTGCGCACAGTGGAAACAGGTCATGTACATGTTGAGAATGCGGGGCTTGCCGCCCCGGTTCACAGGACCCACGGAAATAAGCTGGCCCAGACGCGCTCCCTCGGGCACGTGGTTCTTGGCCTTGCAGTGGGTCTCGCAGGCGTAGCAGTTTATGCAACGGTCCTGGTTGAAGGTTATCACGAAGTCAGCCATTGGTTATCCTCCTGAATACCGGCCGGTGGAGACCGACCCGGCCTAGTTGTTAGGGCAGCAGGCCGGTCCCGGCTTCGACTGCCATGCTGTACAGCCCGCCGGGCAGCGCTCCCAGCACGAGAATGGCCGCGGCCATGGCCGTGCCGGCGACGACACCCATCCAGCTCCTGTCGCGAAGCGGCGTACTGTCGGCGGTTTCCGCCGTGTACGCGTGCCGGAACAGGCCAAGGTAGTAGTAGATGGCCAGCGCGGTGTTCACCACCGCGACGATGACCAGCCACGCGTACCCGTGGTTCCACGCGCTCGTGAGCAGGAAAAGCTTGCCCATGAAGCCCGCCGTGGGAGGCAGTCCCACCAGGGCGAAAGCGGATACGGCAAGGACCAGTGCCATCGCCGGGGCGCGTCGGCTCAGGCCGTCCAGATCCGTGTAGACCGGGTTGCGCCCGTCGCAGCGCAGGTGGCAGACCACCCAGAAGCAGGCCATGTTCATGAGCAGGTAGACAACGGCATAGAAGCTCATTGCCCCGAGACCCTCGGCGGTGCCCGCAGCCAGCCCGATGACCAGGTAGCCGGCGTGGGCGATGCCGGAGTATCCGAGCATTCGCTTGAGGTCCTTCTGCACTAGCGCCGAGAGGTTGCCGAGCGTCATGGACACGGCGGCGAACAGCGCCAGCAGGAAGGTTATCTCCATATCGGGTTTCAGCAGGGCGGCCAGTCGCACCAGCACGGCGGCGGCGCCCAGCTTGGGAAGGGTCGCGGCAAAGGCCGCGGTTTCGTTTCCGGTACCCTCGTAGACGTCGGGAGCCCAGAAGTGGAACGGGAACAGCGCCAGCTTGAACAGCACCCCGCACAGGAACAGGATCAGCCCGATCATGGCGGTGGGGTTCCCGGCAAAGCTCCAGTCCAGCCCCGCAAGCTGCGAGATGTAGGCGGTCCCATGCGCCGCGAGGATGTAGGAATAGCCGAACAGGGCCAGCGCCGTGGCCATGGCCCCGAACATGATGTACTTGATGCCTGATTCCGCGGCATTTCTGTTCCCGGCCCGCAGGGGGATGACGGCGTACAGGCTGTATGAGGAAATCTCCATGGCCACGTACAGCGTCATCAGCTCGGCAGCGGACGAGAGCAGCATCAGCCCCCAGGCTGAGAAGGCAAGAAACATCAGATAGTCGTCGCGTTTGTCTTCATCCACGCCGCGCGCTTCGGGCGTGAAGAGCGAGGTGATGAGGAAGCCCGCCGCAATGGCCGCCTTGAAGAGCTGGGAAAGCCCGTCCACCACATAGGTGCCGTGGAACATCTCGCCCCGTGCGCCGAGCGAGAACAGGCTTACCGCCAGCACCGCGATAGAGGCGGTCGGGAGCCATCCGGCTCTGGGAGAGGCGGAGGCCGGGGCCGCGATGGAGCGGACGAACAGCGCCGCCGCCACCAGAAGCAGCGCCAGTTCCGGCAGTACAAGCATGATGTCGAAATTCATCTCGTTCCCCCGTTATTGTTCTGCGCCGGGCAGCGTGTTTGCCGCGACCGTGGCGGGTGCTTCGTGTTCCGGCGTTTCCGCGACAACGGTCGTACGCGCGTGGAAATCGTTGATCATCTTGCCGGTGGAGGGGCTGATGACGCGCAGCGTCAGTCCCGGAGCGAGGCCGATGTAGACCACGAGTACCGCCAGCGGCAGCAGATAGGCCCATTCGCGGGTGTTGAGGTCGCTCCAGCCCTTGTCCTTGGGGGATGCCGGACGGCCCCAGGCCATTTTGATGCCCAGCCGCAGCATGTAGGCTGCCGCGAGCATGGCGCCGGGAATCGCCAGCAGACCGATGGAGACCTTGGCCTCGAACGCGCCGATGAGCACCAGCGCCTCGCCCACGAAGCTGTTCAGCCCCGGGAATCCGAAGGACGAGACCGCGAACAGCCCGAACAGGCCCATGTAGGCGGGCAGGTACTTGCCCATGCCGAGATGGTCCGACAGCTCCCGGCTGTGGCTGCGTTCGTAGATGGCGCCGATCATCATGAAGAGCGCCCCGGTGACGATGCCGTGGTTCAGCATGACCATGACCGCACCTTCGGCCCCGCGTGCGTTGAAAAGGAAGATGCCCAGCGTCACGAAGCCCATGTGGGCCACGGACGAGTATGCGATGAGTTTCTTGATGTCGGTCTGTCCGAGCGCCACGAGCCCGCCGTAGATGATGGAGGCCAGCGACAGGGCGATCATCATTGGCGCGAAGTACAGCGACGCGTCAGGGCACATGGGCAGGCAGAAGCGAAGGAATCCGTAGGTTCCCATCTTCAGCAGCACCGATGCCAGCAGCACGGACCCGGCCGAAGGGGCCTGCACGTGCGCGGCCGGAAGCCACGTATGGAACGGGAACATGGGCACCTTGATGGCGAAGGCCAGCGCCATGAACAAAAAGACCCACGTCTGGAAGCCCATGGGGAAGTCGGTCTGCATGAGCTGCGGGATGCTGAAGGTGCCGCCCTGATGGAACAGCCCCACCACGGCCGCCAGCAGCAGGGTGGAGCCCGCCAGCGTGTACAGGAAGAACTTGATGGAGGCGTAGCGACGCTCCGGACCGCCCCAGACCGCGATGAGCAGGTACATGGGGATGAGCATGGCCTCCCAGAAGATATAGAAGAGCACCAGATCCATGGCCGTGAACACGCCCACGCAGGCCGTGGTCATGAGCAGCAGGCAGATGTGGAACTCCTTGAGCCGCTTGCCCACGTAGGTCCACGAACAGAGTACGCACAACGGAAGCAGGGCAACGCTCAGGATGACCATGAGCAGGCTGATGCCGTCCACCGCCAGCGAATATGCCAGATCCCACTGGGGTACCCAGACGGCTTTTTCGGCAAACTGGAACCCGGCCTCGCCGAGTTGGAATCCCGTGAGCAGCGGCAGTGCCAGCAGGCACTCCGCGATGCCCACCGCGAAGGTGTAGCGGCGCACGGCGTCTTCGTTCAGCGGCAGCACCATAAGCAACAGGGCCGCCGCCAGCGGGAAGAAGATCAGAACGCTCAGGACAGGGTAGTGCATCATCTCGTTCTCCTTCCTATTTCACCAGTACGAAGGCCAGCGCGCCGATGACGAACGCGGCCACGAGCGCGGCCGAGGCGTACGACTGGAGCCTTCCGGTCTGGATTCGGGTCAGTGCCGAGCCGATTCCCGCCACACCTCGGGCCGTGCCGTCCACAGCGCCGTCGATGCCGACACGGTCGAACTTTGCGGAGCTGTCCGCCGTCCCCACGAGGCCGCGCAGGCCAACGGTGCGGTAGACTTCGCTCCAGCGGCTGTCGATCCATGCGAAAGTGCGGGAGAATATGGCCAGAAACGCCTTGCCGCCGAGGATGTAGAACCATTCGAAGTCCACGTTGCGCTGGGCGTGGGGGACCACGATGCGGCGCATGGCCCAGAAGCCGAGGCCCGTGAAGCCGAGGATCATGAAGGCCTGCAGCACATGCCAGGTGGTGTAGGGCACGTACGGATGCTCGATGGCTTCGGCCACGTGGGTGACGTACGGACTGTATGCGGCGATGCCTTCCTGAATCGGCAGCAGGTTGTACAGGAAGTCCGGGTAGATGCCGGTAAAGAAGCAGAGCACCGAGCCGATGCCCATGGCCACGTACATGTTCACGGGGATGGGCTTGAGTTCACGCTGCGGGTTGTCGTCCTTGGAGAAGAACGCGAAGTACGGCAGCTTCAGTCCCACCGAGAGGAAAGTACCCACCGCGGCCAGTTCCATGCCGAGCGCCAGCCAGGTGCGGTGCGCCTCGGCCGCGCCGGTGATGGTCATGGTCTTGGACACGAAGCCGTTGAAGAAGGGCATGCCCGAAATGGAGACCGCGGCCACCATATAGAAGACGAAGACCAGCGGCAGCCGCTTCACGAGGCCGCCCAGTTCCGTGAGCTTGGCGGTCCCTGCGGAGTAGAGCAGGCAGCCCGCGCCCATGAACAGCAGCCCCTTGTAGAGGATGTGCGCATACGCGTGGGCGCTGGCCCCGTTGACCGTCATGGCCGTGCCGATGCCGATGCCCGCCACCATGTATCCCACCTGCGAGACGATGTGATAACCGAGGATGCGGCGGGCGTTGTTCTCGATGGTCGCGTAAAAGACGCCGTAGACGCACATGACCGTTCCGGCGATGGCCAGCACCTCGAATCCGGCGAAGGCGCGGGCCAGAACGTACACGGCGGTCTTGGTGGTGTAGGCGCTCATGAAGACCGCGCCGGTGACCGTGGCTTCGGGGTAGGCGTCGGGCAGCCAAGCGTGCAGGGGCACCACGGCGGCGTTGACGCAGAAGCCGATCATGATCAGCCAGTCGTAGTACATGGCCCCGGCGGGATCCACGGGCGTGAAGGCCAGCGTGCCGAGGTGGCCCCAGCGCAGCAGCAGGCCGGCCAGCATGAACAGGCCGCCGAGGGTGTGGAACATGAAGTAGCGGAAGCCCGCGCGCACCGAGCGGTCGGAGCGGTTGAGCCACACCAGCATGGTGGAGGCCACGGACATGATTTCCCAGAAAATGAAAAGCGTCAGGTAGTCGCCCGCGAACAGGCAGCCGAACCCGCCGCCAACGTAGGCCAGCGCGGCCATGTGCTGGCCCTTGTCCTTGATGTGCATGGCGAAGATCAGCGCGATGACGCCCTGAATGGCGAAGACGTGCGCGAAGACCACGGAAAGCTGGTCCACGCGGAACAGGGTCAGGTCTGTGTCCAGCCACTGGAACACGCCGCTGGTGCCGTGGTCGAGGCCGATCACGGACAGGACGGCCAGCACGGCGGGCAGCGGCAGCAGCCACTTGAGCAGCCTGCCCGGAATGAAGGGCACCGCGAACGACGCCAGCAGGAAATAGAGCGCCGGATGGGCGAGAAAGCTGTTAGTCGCGGTCATAGCAGTCCTCCTCCCGTGCCAGCAGCGGTGCGACGAATTTCTTGAGTACGAAGACCATGATCACCGCGCCGCAGAACCCGAAGATGGCCCAGAATCCGGGGTAGGCGTCCAGCCCGAAGTGCGGATGGTGCGGCTTGACGAAGACGTTGCCCAGCACCAGAAAGCCGAGGAATGCCAGCAGCGCCCAGAACCAGCCGTCCGACTTGTTGCGCTGCGCGTAGAGCCATTTGCCGAGTGATTCCCTGAACATGCTAGAACCCCTTGAAGGTGTGGATGAAGTTCAGGAACGTCTCGGGATACAGCCCGAGAAGTACCGAGATGGCGGAGGTGATCATGAGGGGGACCACCATGATGGCCGGGGCTTCGGAGTACTGCTCCATGTTCGCGCCGGGGTCGGGTGCCTTGAAGAAGGCCCGCAGGATGATGGGGCCGAAGTACCCGGCGTTGAGGATGGTGGAGGCCAGCAGCGCGCCGAGCAGCCACCAGTGATGAATGGTGACCGCGCCCTGCGCCATGTACCACTTGCTCACGAACCCGCAGACCGGCGGCACGCCGATCATGCTCAGGCTCGCCACCGCGAAGGCGCCGAAGGTCCACGGCATGCGGCGGCCCAGCCCGTTCATGAGGCTGATCTTCTTGATGTGCGCGGCCACGTAGATGGCGCCCGCGCCCATAAAGAGGGTGATCTTGCTGAAGGCGTGGTGGGCGATGTGCATCAGCCCGCCCTGCACCGCGGCCGGGGTCAGCATGGCCACGCCGATGATGATGTAAGAGAGCTGGCTCACCGTGGAGTAGGCCAGTCGCGCCTTGATGTCGTCCTTGGTCAGGGCGATGATCGAGGCCGCCACGATGGTGAAGGCCGCGAGGTACGCCGTGGGGATGCCGAGGAAAAGGCGGTCCAGCGTGTCCACGCCGAAGAGCGAGAGCATGATGCGGCTCATGGAGAATACGCCCGCCTTGACCACCGCCACCGCGTGCAGCAGTGCGGAGACCGGGGTGGGTGCGACCATGGCCGAGGGCAGCCAGTTGTGCAGCGGCATGATGGCCGCCTTGGCGAGCCCCGCCACGTAGAGCACGTAGGTCAGGGTCACGAGGGTCGGATTCGCGTCCGCCGGGAATACGCCGTTCACGAGGCCGCCGAGGTTGAAATCCAGCGTTCCGGCCAGCACGTAGGTCAGCACCATGGCGGGCAGCAGGAACAGCTTGGAGGTGCCCATGAGGTAGACGAAGTATTTGCGCGCTCCGGCGAAGGCTTCATCGTCCTCGTGGTGGGCGACCAGCGGGTAGGTGAAGAGCGAGATGATCTCGTAGAAGAGATAGAGCGTGAACACGTTGGCCGCGGTGGCCACGCCGAGGGCGCCAAAGATGGCGACGGCGAAGCAGAAGTAGTACCGGGTCTGCGCGTGCTCGTCGAGGCTGCGCATGTAGCCGATGTTATAGGCGGTGACCAGGAACCACAGGAACGGGGCGATGAGTCCGAAGATCATCGCCAGCCCGTCGAAGGTGAACTTGACCGTGATGCCCGGCAGGATGGTGAACAGCGTGTACACGTAGATGTTGCCGTCCAGCACGCCCGGGGCGAAGGAAAGCACGGACAGGAACGCCGAGGCCGCGGCGGCGAAGCTCACGGCCTCGCGCTTGTTCTGGTCGTGCCTGAGCAGCCAGACGAGCAGCGGCGCAACAAAGGTCACGGCGAGCGGGATCAGGACGCTGGGAGTGTCGATGAACTGCATCATGCCGTTACCCCTTCAGTTCCGTAACGTCTTCCGTGCCGCTGGAGCCGAAGCGCTTGGCGACCACCAGAATGATGGCGAGCGCCAGTGTGGCCTCCGCGGCAGCCAGTCCCATGACCAGCAGGGAAGAGAGTTGAGCCATCGCGGCATCCGCGTCTGTGAGCTGGCCGGAGGCCGCGATGGAAAGGCCTGCGCCGTTGAGCATCAGCTCCACGCTGATAAGCATCCCCACGAGGCTTTTCCGGCGTACGAAGCCGAAGATGCCGAACGCCAGAAGGACCAGGGCCACGAGATGATATGCGGTGAGGGCGCTCATCTGGGCCTCCTTTTTTCGAATCCGAGCACCACCGCGCCCGCCATGGCAACGAAGAGCACCACCGAGATGAGCTCGAAGGCCAGCACGTATTCGTTCATGAGCACGGTGCCCACGGTGGAGAGGGGCAGGTCCACGGGAACCGCCGTGGTCTGCAGATTGGACTTGCCGATTACCGTGGCGATGATCGCCGTGGGCAACACTGCCGCGCCGAGGCCCATGGGCAGCCCCACGCCGGGAGAGCCTGCGTCGTCGCCCCGGGTCAGCATGATGGCGAAAAAGATCAGGACCGCCACGGCGCCCACGTAGATGAGCACCTGCATCATGGCCAGGAAGGGCGCGTTCATGAGGAGATACATGCCCGCCACGCCGAAAAGCGTCATGATCAGGCCGATCATCGCTCTGACGAGGCTAGCCGACGAGACCGCCAGCGCGCCTCCGGCGAGGATCACCAGCGCGTAGAGGCCGAAGAGGACTTTTGCCGCGATGTCAGCCGTCATCTAGCTTTCCTCCTTTGCCTCGGCCTGCCTGTGCATGCGGTCGAGGAGGTCGAGAGTGAAATCCTTGCGTTCGAGTCCGGCCCAGTAGACGTGCTTGGAGTGTCGCAGGGAGCTCGCGGGGCAGGTCTGCACGCACAGGCCGCAGAGGCTGCACAGCGAGTAGTCGAGCTTGAACATGGTCAGTTCGCGCT
The DNA here is from genome assembly GCF_059568665.1 of Pseudodesulfovibrio halophilus DSM 5663. Classification (NCBI taxonomy): domain Bacteria; kingdom Pseudomonadati; phylum Thermodesulfobacteriota; class Desulfovibrionia; order Desulfovibrionales; family Desulfovibrionaceae; genus Pseudodesulfovibrio; species Pseudodesulfovibrio halophilus. The sequence continues at coordinate 497,314 of NZ_JCANTV010000008.1, forward strand.
TGCCCTTGCCTGGGCGCGGGACGGACTGCTTGGGAAGCGGTTGCAGACCCCCGTTGTGATGGGTGTTGGGGTCCGGGTCCTGCTCCTTGTGTTCAACGTGCTCGATTTTCTTGGACTTGATGGTGATGCACCCCGAAGGACAGACCTTGACGCAGCGCATGCACATGATGCAGCGCGCGGTGTGCGGGTCTTCTTCCTTGGAGACGAGTTCGATGTGTCCCCGGTAGCCCTCGAGTGCGGTCTCGGGGACGGTGACGCGCGGATAGTGGACGGTGTCCTGCTTCTTCGTGAAAACGCGTCCGGTGACGCCGAGGCCCACCACAAGGCTCCAGAGCCCCTTGGCCGTCTCCTTCAGGCGGCCCGCGAACCCTTCAGGCGGCGCGGGCATCCGTTTGGCTTGCTGCATGTGTGTCCGGTCGTTCACGGTGCCTCCTAGAAAACCTTGACCACTACGGCGGTGACGAACAGGTTCGCCAGAGCCAGCGGGATGAACCATTTCCAGCAGATGTTGAGCACCTGGTCGAAGCGCACGCGGGGGTAGGTCCAGCGGAACCACATCATGACCAGCAGCAGCGCGTACATCTTGAGCAGGAACCACCACGGTCCGGGCGCGAAGGGGCCCTGCCAGCCGCCGAGGAACAGCGCGGTCGCCACGGAGCAGACCACGATCATCTCGGCGTACTCGGCGAGGAAGAACAGGCCGAAGCCCATGCCCGAATACTCGGTGTGGAAGCCAGCGGTGAGCTCGGACTCGGCCTCCGGCATGTCGAACGGGGCGCGGTTGGTCTCGGCCACCGCGCAGGTAAAGAAGATAACGAAGGCCAGCGGCTGCACCGCGGCGTTCCACTGCCACGGCCACGGTCCCTGCGAGGAGACGAGCTGGCCCATGTCAAGCGAGCCTGACATGAAGACCACCGCCAGCACGGTCAGCAGCAGGGGGATCTCGTAAGCCACGGACTGGGCCACGGCGCGCGCGGCGCCCAACAGCGACCATTTGTTGTTGGAGCCCCAGCCAGCCAGACACAGCGCCAGCACGTTGAATCCGGCGAAGGCGAGGATCAGCAGCAGCCCGAGGTCGAACTTGAGGGCGTAGAGCCCCGGCCCGAACTCGATGGGCAGAAACAGCAGAAAGATCGGCGCAAAGGACAGGATCGGCGCCGTCCAGAACAGGAGGCGGTCCGAACCGCTCGGGCTGGTGAGCTGCTTGCCCACGAGTTTGAGCGCGTCGCACACGGGAGTGAGGATGCCGTGCGGGCCGACCTCGAACGGTCCGGGCCGCCGCTGAATGTGGCCCGCCACCTTTCTTTCGAGGTACACGAGCACCAGCGCATTCAGGGCTATGAAGCTCGCGAAGACCATCAGGCCGAGACCGAGTCTCAGCGCTGGTTCCGGTATGGATTGCAATACGGCGTTCATCGGTCGATCTCCGGGATGACGAGGTCAAGGCTGCCCAGAATGGACACGGCGTCGGCCAGGAGCACGCCCGAAGCGCACTCGGAGAAGAGGCTCAGATTGCAGAAGCTCGGCGCGCGCAGCTTCACCCGGTAGGGGGTGTTGGTGCCGTCGCTGGCGACGTAGACGCCGATGCGCCCGCGTCCGCCCTCCACGCAGCCGTAAGCCTCTCCGGTCGGGGGCTTGAAGCCCGGCTTGGGAGCCTTCTTCATTATATGGCCGTCGTCGCACCCCGGGAGCATGTCCAGGGCCTGTTCCACGATGTGAATGCTCTGTTCGATCTCGTCCATGCGCACCAGGTACCGTGCGAAGGCGTCCTGTCCGCCGTACGCCGGAACCTCGAAGTCCAGCTCCGGGTAAATGGAGTACGGGTCGGAGCGGCGCACGTCGCAGGCCACGCCGGAGCCGCGCAGGACCGGGCCGCTGGCCCCGTAGCGCAGGCACATGGAGTCGTCGATGATGCCGATGTCCTCCACGCGTTTGCGGAGGATGACGTTGTCCGTGACCAGCGCCTTGAACATGGGCAGCCGGTCGCGGAGGATCTTGAGAATCTCCCGCGTTTCTGGGATGAGCTCGTTGGGAAAGTCGTGGCTGACGCCGCCAAAGCGGTAGTAGCAGTAGGTCAGGCGCGACCCGGTGACCTTCTGCAGCAGGTCCATGATCCGCTCCCGGTCCTCAAAGCCGTACATGATGGGCGTGAAGGCGCCGAGGTCCAGCAGATACGCGCCCCACCACAGCAGGTGGGAGGTGATGCGGTTGAGCTCGGAGGCGATGACGCGGATGACCTGCGCCCGGCGGGGCAGCTCCATGTCCGCGAGTTTTTCCACGGCCTGACAGTAAGCCTCGTTCCACGCCAGGGCGTGCAGATAGTCCACGCGGCCCATGTTGGGCAGGTACTGATGCCACTGCTTTATCTCGCCCATCTTCTCGTGCATGCGGTGGACATAGCCGAGGACCGGCTCCGCGCGCATGACGTATTCACCGTCGAGTTCGAGGACCACGCGAAGCACGCCGTGGGTGGACGGGTGCTGGGGGCCCATGTTGAGGATCAGGCGGTCTTCGGTTCCCTCTTCGAAATTCCGGGTGTAGAAGTCGCCGTCCTCCACTTCGAGCCGCTTGGCTTCGGGGTGCGTTTCGTTACGGAAGTCCGGGGCGCAGCGGATTTCGTCGGCCAGCTCGTCGTAGCCGAGGTTCATGCCGCAGTTGCAGAGCAGATGCTCGCCGTCGGTCTCGATGATCTTCTGGCAGCAGACGATCTCGAAGAACGACTTGCGCTTGTCCTCCTTCTTTTCAAGGGGGAATTCGGTCTCCATGTCTTCGGGCAGCAGCAGCGGGGCCGGGTTCGGGTGCCCGTTGAACTGCACGGGGTAGAAGTCCATGGCTTCGCGCTCGTGCCAGTCTGCGCCCTGATAGATGTGGCTGATGGAGGGGAAGCAGGCGTCAGCGTGCGGGGCGTGGGTGCGCAGGGTGATGCGCCCCTTGTTGCCCCAGCGAGCGAAGTGGTACTGCGCCTGAAAGCCTTCCTTGAAGTCGGAGACGGTCACGTCTTCCAGAAGGTAATCTTCGGAGAGCATGGTCCGGGCCGCTTCCGTGAGCCGCTCCCGCGCGATGTGGACGGTGCAGCCCTGACCGGATTTTCCGTCGTCGCTCACCGCGCGGTTTTCATTCTCGTATTCGAAAAGTATCTCGTCGCGCACGCCTACCTCCCGTGTTCCTCGTAGCCTTCTGGAACAGGCCACCAGCGTCTGCCGGTGATCTTTTCCTGCAACTGGAAGAGGCCCTCCAGCAGTCCTTCGGGACGCGGCGGGCAGCCGGGGACGTAGACGTCCACGGGAATGAGCTTGTCAACACCCTCCACAATGCCGTATTGACCCTTGAACGAGAACGGACCGCCCGAGATGGCGCAGTTCCCGAGGGCCAGAACCCAGCGCGGCGCAGGCATCTGCTCGTAGAGCCGGACCACGGAGGGGGCCATCTTCTTTGACACCGTACCGGCCACGATCATGAGGTCGGACTGGCGAGGTGAGGGACGAAAGACCTCCGCTCCGAACCGGGAGATGTCGAAGCGCGACATGCCGACGGCCATCATCTCGATGGCGCAGCAGGCCAGCCCGAAGGTCATGGGCCACAGGGACATTGCCCTGCAGACGTCCACGATTTTCTGCACGGGTTCCGCCGAGATCATGGCGGAATCGACGGTGGTGACCGCCCTGTTTAGCGAATCCTGCGCGGCCATTCGAACACTCCCTTTTTGACGAAGTACAGGCAGCCCGCGGCGAGGGCGCCGAGGAAGATGGTGATCTTGACGAGCGGGGCGATTCCTTCGGCCTGCGGCCACGCTGCGGCGGCCGGGAAGAGGTAGAGCACGTCCACGTCGAAGGCCAGGAACAGCAGCGCGTAGAAGAAGTAGTTGATCCCGAAGCGCATCCACGGCGTGCCGTGGGGGCGGATGCCGCATTCGTACGGCGTGTTCAGCTCACCGCCTTTGGCTTTGGGGGCAAGCAGCAGCGAACCGGCCATGGGCGCGGCGGCAAAGACCGCACCGAGGGCAAGGGCCGCAATGATTGCCACGTTGAGCCACGAAAAAACCATGTTCCTCCACCCCCTTTTCTTACGTTGGGACGCGAAAACGCATCATTCCACGTACTATTGGAGATTGCCGATAGTTGCCCAATCGTAAAGGAAAACATGCCCATGTTTTCATTTTCACAAAGTCGGCGTGTTTCCACCAGCCGAGCCGGGAAGAATTCCCCTTTGGCAAGTGAGATTTTTCACAAGTTCATAATGCCGTTGCGCTACCGTTCATGACGTTGCTACCCGAAGATCATAACGTGGTACTCTATAGGCCGTCCGTGCATGGTCCGGGCGGGGGATGCGTTTGGTCATATTTCAAGGAGAAAAGAGGTCATGGCGGAAAAAGTCTACAGCGTGTGCGGAATGTGCACCGTGCGGTGTCCCATCGAGGTGGAAGTCGATAACGGGGAGGTTTCCTTTATCAAAGGCAACCCCCACGATCCGGGGATGGCAGGTGCGCTTTGCCCCAGAGGCGGAGCCGGCTACGCCCTGACCCTCGACGACGAGCGGCCGCAGTTTCCGATGATTCGCGACGGTGAACGCGGGGAAGGCAAATGGCGGCGGGTTTCGTGGGATGAAGCCCTCGACTACGTGGCCGACAAGCTCAAGGGCATCATCGACGAACACGGCCCCGAGTCCGTCCTCTGGTCCGACCGCGGCGGCCCGTTTCGCGACCTGCACATGGCCTTTGTCCGCGGACTCGGCTCTCCCAATTACTGCAACCACGACTCTTCGTGCGCGCGCAACGTGCAGCACGCCGCCAAGTCCGTCATGGGCATGGGCCGCAAGGACGTCTCTTACGACTACAAGAACTGCAAGCACCTCGTGTTGCAGACCCGAAACATCTTCGAGGCCATCAACGTCAAGGAAGTCAACGGCGTACTGGACATGAAGGACAAGGGCGGCAAACTCACCGTCATCGACATCCGGGCCAATATTTCCGCCAGCAAGGCCGACAACTTCTTCCTGATCCGTCCCGGCACGGACTACGCCTTCAACCTCGCCATGATCCACGAGCTTTTGGCCTCGAACCTCTACAACAAGGAATTCGCGGCCAAACACATCCACGACCTCGACAAGCTGCGGACCTTCGTAAAGGAATACACGCCCGAATGGGCCGAGGAAGAGACCGGCATCAAGGCCTCCAGCATCAAGGCGCTGGCGCGCGAACTCGCCCACGCGGCCCCGGCGGTGATCTGGCATCCCGGCTGGATGGTCGCCCGCTACTCCGACTCCTTCTATGTCAGCCGCACCGCCTACCTCATCAACGCGCTGCTGGGTTCCCTCGGCGCCAAGGGCGGCCTGCCGATTACCAACAAGCCGGGTGACTTCGGGCGTAAGGGTCTCAAGAAGTTCGTGGACCTTTACCCCAAGCCGGACAAGCCCCGCGCCGACGGCTGCGGCTCCACCCTCAAGCACATCGACGGCGGTCCGGGCCTGATCCATCTCAATTACGACGTCATGGTCTCCGGCGACCCGTACCCCATCAAGGCCTACATCGTTCACCGTCACGACCCGCTCATGGCCCTCCCCGACCCCGAAGCCATCAAGGAGAAGTGGAAAAATCTCGACCTGCTGGTGGCCACCACTTTCAGCTGGTCCGATACGGCATGGCACGCCGACGTGGTGCTGCCCATGTCACCGTATCTGGAGCGCGACTCCATCATCGCCTGCAAGAACGGCATCAAGTCCTACTTCTTCTATCGCGACAGAGCCGTGGAGCCGCGCTACGAGACCCGCGCGGACTGGGAAATCATCTGCGGCATCGCCGAGCGGCTCGGTTTGGAGGAGCTCTCCGGCAAGTCGCTCGAAGACCTGCACGAGTATCAGCTCAAGGACACCGGCGTGACTCGCGAGGACTTCAAGGCAACCGGCGAAGTCTGGCTCACGGACAAGCCCAAGTACCGCACAATGGACGAAATCTCTTTCAAGACCCCCTCGGGCAAGATCGAGGTCATCAATCCGGTCTGGGAGGAGATGGACCTGCCGAGCCTCAAGCCGTACGAGTCGCCCGAGCGTGTGCCGGAAGGCCGCTTCCGCATCACCTTCGGCCGCTGCGCCCTGCATACTCAGGGGCATACCGTGAACAATCCGTTGCTCAACGAGCAGATGCCCGAAAACAAGCTCTGGATTCACACCTCCCGCGCCGAGGAACTGGGGATCGGTGACGGCGACTACGTTACCGTGAACAACGAGGGTGCGGACGGTCGCATCCGGGCCTACGTCACCGACTTTGTGCATCCGGACTGCGTGTTCATGGTGCACGGCTTCGGTCACAAGCTGCCCATCGAGTCCCGCGCCTACGGCAAGGGCGCTGCCGACCATGAACTCATGAAGGGCGGGCTGGACAAGATGGACAAGGCCGGCGGCGGTCTCGCGCTGCAGGAACATTTCGTCACGGTGGCCAGGGCGTAAGCCTCCCCGAAACGAAACAAGGTAGGGAAAGGGCCGCCCGCGCTGACGCGGACGGCCCTTTTCTTGTGTGGAATGTCCGGTTTCCGCTCAGGGAGACCGGAGTGATGCGGCGCTTTGGACCTAGCTCCAGTCGAGGATGACCTTGCCGGACTGGCCCGAGCGCATGACTTCAAAGCCTTTCTCGTAATCGTCGGCCTTGAAGTGGTGCGTGATGGCGGGGCAGATGTCGAGGCCGCTCTGGATCATGGCGGCCATCTTGTACCACGTCTCGAACATCTCGCGGCCGTAGATGCCCTTGAGCACGAGGCCCTTGAACACGATCTGGTTCCAGTCCACCTGTGTTTCGCCGGGCATGATGCCCAGCAGGCCCACCTTGCCGCCGTGGTTCATCTTGTCGATCATTTCATGGAACGCCGACGGGTTGCCGGACATCTCCAGCCCCACGTCGAACCCTTCGACCATGCCCACCTCGTCCATGACGTCCTGAAGTTTTTCGTTCATGACGTTCACCGCGCGGGTCGCGCCGAGCTGCTTGGCAAGTTCGAGGCGATAGTCGTTGATGTCGGTGATGACGATGTGACGGGCACCGGCGCGGCGGCAGACGGCGGCGGCCATCATGCCGATGGGCCCGGCCCCGGTGATGAGCACGTCCTCGCCAACCAGATCGAAGGACAGGGCGGTGTGCACCGCGTTGCCGAGCGGGTCGAGCACCGCGCCTTCGTCGTCCGAGAGGGCCTCTGGCAGCTTGAAGACGTTGGTGGCGGGTACGCAGAGGTACTCCGCGAAGCAGCCGGGGCGGTTCACACCCACGCCGGTGGTGTTGCGGCACAGGTGGCGTTTCCCGGCGCGGCAGTTGCGGCAGTGTCCGCAGGTAATGTGTCCCTCCGCGGAGACGCGGTCGCCGGGTTCCAGCCCGGGAACCTCGCAACCGACGGCCACCACTTCGCCGGAGAATTCGTGTCCCACAACCATGGGCACGGGGATGGTCTGCTGCGACCACTGGTCCCAGTTGTAGATGTGGACGTCGGTGCCGCAGATGGCGGTCTTTTTCACGCGAATGAGCGCGTCGTTGGGCCCGCATTCCGGGACGGGGACTTCCTCCATCCAGATGCCGGGTTCGGCCTTGCTCTTGACGAGCGCCTTCATGGTCTTGACGGTCTGCATTTTCTGTCGATCCTGAGAAGTTGCTAGTTGATGACGCCCAGTTCGCGGCCCACCTTGATGAAGGCGTCCACGCAGCGGTCCATCTGCTCGGGGGTGTGGCCCGCGGACATCTGTGTGCGGATGCGCGCCTGTCCGCGCGGAACCACGGGGAAGCTGAAGCCGATGACGTAGATGCCTTCCTCCAGCATTCTGGCGGCGAATTTCTGGGCCAGTGCAGCATCGCCAAGCATCACCGGGATGATGGCGTGCTCGCCCGGCACCAGATCGAACCCGGCTTCGGTCATGCGCTCGCGGAAACGGACGCTGTTGGCGTTCAGACGGTCACGCAGTTCGTTGGTGCTGTTGAGCATGTCCAGAACCGCGATGGAGGTGGCGGCGATGACCGGCGCCAGCGAATTGGAGAAGAGGTACGGACGGGAACGCTGGCGCAGCCAGTCCACGATCTCCTTGCGAGCGGCGGTGTAGCCGCCGGAAGCGCCGCCGAGCGCCTTGCCCAGCGTGCCGGTGATGATGTCGATGCGGTCCATGACGCCGCAATGCTCGTGGGTGCCGCGGCCGTTCTGGCCCACGAAGCCCACGGCGTGCGAATCGTCCACCATGGTCAGGGCGCCGTATTTTTCTGCCAGATCGCAGACACCTTCAAGGTTGGCGATGATGCCGTCCATGGAGAACACGCCGTCGGTGACGATGAGCTTGTGGCGGCAGTCGGATGCGTCCTTGAGGCACTGTTCCAGCTCGCCCATGTCGTTGTTGGCGTAGCGGAAGCGCTTGGCCTTGCACAGGCGGATGCCGTCGATGATGGACGCGTGATTGAGCTGGTCGCTGATGATGGCGTCCTCGGGGCCGAGGATGGATTCGAAGAGTCCGCCGTTGGCGTCGAAGCAGGAAGAGTAGAGGATGGTGTCCTCCATGCCCAGAAACTCGGAGAGCTTGTCCTCAAGTTCCTTGTGGATGTCCTGCGTGCCGCAGATGAAGCGCACCGAGGACAGGCCGAAGCCGTATTTGTCCAGCGCGTCCTTGGCGGTGCGCACGAGGTCGGGGTGGTTGGACAGCCCGAGGTAATTGTTTGCGCAGAAGTTGAGCACCTCGTCGGCATTTTGTACCTCGATGGCCGCCTGCTGCGGGGAGGTGATGACCCTTTCCTCTTTGAAAAGGCCCTGTTCCCTGAGCTCCTCCAACTGGGCCGAAAGCTCGGCTAGCAACGGATGCCGCATGACACTCTCCTGCTGATCTTTTTTTGTGTATTCCGTAAAAAAATAACTGCGTCGTTGCACGACGGGTTGTCAGAGGTGTAGAAAAAAAGGAGATACGAATCAAGAGGCATCTTGCACCATAGTGTTGACGCGGGTGTTAAATGCCTACTATATAAACTAACCGGCTGAATTTATCCACGATACGCCAACAACGGGAAGGAAGAGTTGTGAAAAGCAAATCACTCGTGCTCGACGACACCGACAAGGCCATTATTGCCGAACTGGAAAAAAACGGCAGGGAATCCTACAAAAACATCGCCAAAAAGCTCGGCGTGTCCGACGGAACCGTGCGTTTGCGCACGGAACGCATGGTCAAGAGCGGTTACCTGCGCATCTCCGCTTCCGTGAATCCCCTGTACTTTGGCGACTCGCTGCTGGCGCTGGTCGGGCTCAACCTCGCCAATCCCGCAAGCCGGGAGATCATGAGCCGTATCGCCGGGCTGCCGGGCGTTCAGTCCGTCGTCAACGTCTCCGGCCGGTTCGATCTGATGGTGGAGGTTTTCGTGAATTCCCGCGACGAACTCCGGCGTTTTCTTATCGACGACCTTTCCGAGGTCGGGGGCATCACCTCTACGGAGAGTTTCGTGCTGCTCGACGGTATCGGGAAGTGGGCCGAGCAGAAAAACGGTTCATGACGCTCTGGATGAAAAAACAGCCGTTTTTTTCGGAAGGAAAACCGTAAAACGGCTCCCCTGTTCCGGCTGCGAGTCCAGGTGGACCTCGCCGCCGTAGTGTTCCACGATTTCCTTGCAGATGGAAAGGCCGAGGCCGGTCCCGCCCCTGCCGGGGACCGTGTCTCCTTCGCCTGCCTTGTGAAAGCGGTCGAAAATCTGGCGGTGATGCTCCGGCGCTATGCCGATGCCTGTGTCTTCCACCCGTACGAAAAGCCTCTCGTCCGCCTCTCCGGCAAGTACGCGTATCCGCCCGTGATCCGTGAACTTGGCCGCGTTGTTCAGCAGGTTGATCATGACCTGCTTCAGCCTGTCCTTGTCCATGACGACCAGCGGCAGCCCGTCGGGCACGTCAACTTCAAGTTCCACCGGACGCCCGGCGAGCTGGCCCGCGATGGAGTGCCCCGTCTCGCGCAGCAGCGGTACCGGGTCGAACTCCACATCGTTCCAGAAGGTCTTGCCGGACTCGATGCGGCTCAGATCCAGAAAATCGTTGATGAGCCGCGTGAGCCGTTCACCTTCGCTCTCGATTATCGAGAGGTTGCCGATCATGCGACCGGTAAGCCTGTCGGAGACATCCGGCTCCAACATGGGGCACAGCTTGCGGGAAATGTCGCGCGCCACGATCTTGGCGAACCCGCGGATGGAGGTCAGCGGCGTGCGGAGCTCGTGGGAGATGGAGGAAATGAGCGTGGATTTGAGCTGGTCCAGTTCCCGGAGGCGGAGGTTGGCGGCCTCGAGTTCGCAGGCCTTTCTCTCCAGTTCGGCGGTTCGCTGCACGACCTTGCTTTCAAGCGTTTCGTTCAGGCGGATGATCCGCTCTTCGTTGCTTTTGCGTTCGATGGCGAGGGCGATCTGGTCGGAAACCGATTCCAGAAAGAGCACGTCGCGCTCGGTGAACTGGTTGGGGTTTTCATAATCCTGCACCGCCATGGCGCCGATGATTTTGCCCCGCGAAGTGAGGGGAACGCCGATCCAGACCGCGGGGATGGTCCCCCGGACAACGCGCTTGCCTTCCGCCATCTCCCGTTCCAGCTGTTCGCGCTTGAGCAGCAGCGACCTTCCGTCGCGCACCACATCCAGCGTCAACCCTCTCGTCTCGGGGTTGTCGATGTCGAACAGGTCGTACATGTGGTCGCGCTCGTCCTTGAAATGCGAAAAGGAGAGTCGATTTTCCTCGGCGTAGACTCGCGCGATGAAGAAATTGTTTGCGTTGATGGCCTCCCGAAGCACCTGATGAATGGTCTGGTACAGTTCGGTGAGGTCTGCGGTGGCGCTGACCGCCCGGGAAATCTTGTACAGGGCGCCGGAGATGAGTTCATTGGTCTTGCGGGTCGTGATGTCCTGCGCGAAGCCTTCGTAATGCAGGAACCCGCCGGAGCTGTCGACTTCCGCGCGAACGGACTGCGAAATCCAGACCAGCGAGCCGTCGCGTTTGCGAACCCGCGTCTCGAAGTCGCGCACCTGCCCGTGCAGGGAGAGCTGTCTGACGAGCTCGTTTCTTTCCCTGCGGTCGATGTAGATCTGGTCCCCAATGTTGGTGACCTCTTCCATGAGCTGGGTCGGTGAGTCGTAACCGAGCATGGTGGCGAGGGTGGAGTTGGCTGTGATGAACCGGCCCTCCGGCGTGCTCTGGTAGATCCCCTCGAGTGCGTTTTCGAAGATGGTACGATAGCGCTCCTCGGCCTGCTTGCGGCGGGAAATGTCGCGGATGCTCAGGACCTGCGTCTGGCGGCCCTGATAGCGGAAGCTCCGGCTGCGCAGCTCGGCGTGAAACGTGCCGCCGTCGAGCTTCTGGCCGGTGGCCTCGAAGGCTGCCCCGCTGTCCCTGTGCAGATGCTGGCGTACGAGGGCGCGCGATGAAGGGCTCATGAGGGATGAAGGCGCCCTGCCGCCGATCTCGGAGAGGCCGTGCCCGAAGAGCCTGCGCGTGGCTTCGTTGGCGGCCACGATGACGCCGTTTTCGATAATGAGCACGGCTTCGAAGCTGGCTCTGGAGAGGGCGCTGTGCAGTTCCTCGCTGGCCCGCAGGGCGGCCTCGGCGTTCTTGCTGCGGCTGATGTCGGTGTGGGTGCCCGCGAGTCGGATGACCTTGCCTTCCTCGTCGGCAAGTCCCGCGCCGCGCCCGAGAATCCACTTCCAGTTGCCGTCGCGGTGCAGCATGCGGAACTCGACCTCGAACTGATCGGTCTCGCCACGCACGCAGCGCATGTTCTCCTCCACGACCATGTCCAGATCGTCCGGGTGGATGCGCCGCCGCCACTCATCCGCGTGGTTGGCGAACTCGTCCTCCGCGTAGCCGATGATCTCCTTGTAGCGCGGGGAGAAATAGACTTCGTCGGTGAGGAGGTCCCAGTCCCAGATGCCGTCGTTGGCTCCGCGGGTCACGAGCGCGTAGCGTTCGTCGCTGATGCGAAGCTGTTGTTCGGCTTCGACAACCGGGGAGATGTCCACAAAAAAGCCCCGCTGCACGACAAGGTCTTCGTCTTTTCTGCAGGGGGCCATGGAGCCGGTGACGTGGATGATCGACCCGTTCCCCGGCGTCAGCCTGTACTCGTTTCTCTGGCTGGGCAGTCTTCCGGCGGACCGCAGTTCGGTGAGAAAGCGGTCCCTGTCCTGCGGGTGCAGCACGTCGGTCGCAAGCGCCGGGATGTCCCTGTCGTCTTCAATACCCAGAAGGTCCTTCCCGGCCACATTGATATAAATTATGGCGCCGTCCTCTCGCACTTCGAAGACCGGGAGGAACAGCGAGTCGATGAACTGATCATCCCATTGCGAATGGGCGCCGTCTTCGAGCGGGGAGAGTCTGATACTGTCTTGCACCATCCGCCAATGGTGCAGAAATACCGCCTCAAGTCAAGAATCTTGTTAGGTGATACGTCACCTTCTATTATTCCGGGGTTTGTGCCCGAGGCGGATTTCGGGCAGAATCCACGCCTGAAATACCCCCGAAGGGCAAGGAGGACAACGTGGCTGACAGGCAGGAACTTCTGGAAATGGTGGAGCAGTATCGGGCAGGGCTCAAGCAGGTGAAGAAGGCCAAGGAGCCCCTCAGGTGGGCTGGTATCCAGAACAACCTTGCCGTTCGGCTGCGCCAGCTCGCCGAAGAGGGGGAGAAGGAGTTCTTTCGGGAAGCGGAGAACGCCTGCCGCAAGGCGCTGGGCATATACAACCGCACCCGCAATCCGGCGCGCTGGGCGGACGCTTGGGTGAACATGGGGAACATCCTCTACGGCAAGGGGCACATGGGCGATGACGAGGTCGCGCTCGCCAAGGCTTCCGAGGCCTATGAGAACGCGCTGAAGGTGTATACGCTCGAAAACGATCGGGACACCTGGTCCCGTCTCATGAGCAACATGGCCATGGCCAGAGGCCGCCGCGCGGTCATGGTCGGCACGCCCGAGGCGTACCTCGCCACCGCGAGGATCCTGCGCTCCATGCTGGCTGTCATAACCCATGACGTCCAGCCGGACTGGTGGGCTTCGCTCAACTACAGCCTTGCGGACGCGCTGCTCATGTCCCAGCAGTTCGGAGACTGCGACGTTGAGTTGATGGGTGAGGCCGCCGAGGCGCTGGAGAACTGTCTGAGCCTCTGGACCCGTGAGGAGCTGCCGCTCAACTGGGCACAGGCAAGGCAGGCGCAGGGCGGCGTGGCGCTCACGCTGGGGCAGGCCATGAACGATCCCGACAGGCTCCGGGAGGCCGAGAAGGCCTACGCGGATGCGCTGGAGGCCTACCGCACGGAGGATGTGCCGGGAGCCGACATGCAGGCCGAGCGCATGCTGAAGCAGGTGAGGGAGCTCTTGGACAACAGCTGAAGCTGTGCGGACGAAGCGGCGATTTTTTCAATGATTGCGACGGCAATCCGGCGATGTTCGTCAGGCTTGAAAAAAATCTCATTATGGTGCAAAACAACCGGGCTTCAGATAAGGACGGAGAGAGCCGTCCTTCCGATTGCGCCATCCCGCCCCGACGCGGGGCCGTGAGCGGGAGACCTTCCCGCAAGAACCGCAACCAGAGAGAGAGGTAACCCATGAAACGCATTCTGACCCTTCTGTGTGCCGTTGTCGTGACCGTCGCCATGTGCGCGCCCGCGTTTGCCGGCAAGCTCGTCGTGGCCACCGACACCAACTTCCCCCCGTTTGAATTCAAGGACCCCGACACCGGCGAGCACACCGGTTTCGACGTGGAACTCTGGGACGCCATCGCCAAGGAAATCGGCGTGGAATACGAGCTGCAGCCCATGGCCTTCAAGGGCATCGTGCCGGGCCTTCAGGCCGGTCAGCTGGATGCGGGCATCGCCGGCATGTCCATCACCGAAGAGCGCAAGAAGACCATCGACTTTTCCGACGGCTACTACAAGTCCGGTCTGCTGATCGCGGTTCCGAGCGATTCCGACATCAAGGGCATCGACGACCTCGACGGCAAAATGGTGGCCACCAAGCAGGGCACCACCTCCGAGAAGTACCTCAAGGAAAACGCCAAGCCCGAGGAACTCAAGCTGTTCCCCAACGATAACGCGATGTTCATGGAACTCATGACCGGCGGCGTCGACGCGGTGATGTTCGACAAGCCCGTTGTCGAAAACTTCATCGGCAAGCGTGGTCAGGGCAAGGTCAAGGTCGTCGGCGACCTCTACCAGGGCCAGCCCTACGGCATTGGCTTTCCCAAGGGCTCCGACCTCGTGGAAAAGGTCAACGCCGCACTCAAGACCCTGCGCGAAAACGGCACCTACGCCGAAATCTACACCAAGTGGTTTGGAGTTGCTCCCGAGTAACTCGTCGCAATAGCTGAATAATGTTTACGGGGAGGCCTTGGGCCTCCCCGCACTTTTTTCATACTCATCGGGAATATAGCCATGGCCTTTGATTTCGAACCTTCCGTGATGATCGACTCGGTCCCCACCTTGATGTCGGGCGCTGGGATGACCATCGTCATCACCCTCGGCGGTCTGATGTTCGGCTTCGCCCTCGGAGCCGTGGCGGGATTGATGAAACTGTCCAGAAGCATGCTCGTGCGAAAGATCGCAGGGGTATACGTCGAGGTGATTCGCGGTACGCCAATGCTCGTTCAGGCGATGTTCCTCTACTTCGGCCTGCCGATGGCCCTTGGCATCCGCATTTCCGCTCTCGCGGCAGGGATAATCATCATCGCCATCAACTCCGGCGCCTACATCGCCGAGATCGTGCGCGGCGCGGTGCAGTCCATCGACGTTGGCCAGATGGAGGCGGGGCGGACCATCGGCCTGACGCGGGGCCAGACCATGCGCTACATCATCTGGCCACAGGCCTTCAAGCGCATGATTCCGCCGCTTGGCAACCAGTTCATCATCAGCCTCAAGGACACGTCCCTGCTCATGATCATCGGGGTGGGCGAGCTGCTGCGCACCGGCGACGAGATTGTGGCCGTGAACTTCCGCGCCTTCGAGGTCTACCTGACCGTCGGGCTGATGTATCTCGCCATGACCATGTCCATCGCCAAGGTGCTCAACGTCGTGGAAAAGCGACTGCATCTGAAGAGCAAGCGCTAGGAGGCCGCCCGTGATCAAGATAGATAAGCTGCACAAGAGTTTCGGGGACTTTCAGGTTCTCAAGGGCGTTGACCTGCACGTGAAGCAGGGCGAGGTGGTGGTCATTCTCGGGCCTTCGGGCTCCGGCAAATCCACCGTGCTGCGCTGTATCAACAAGCTGGAGGAGCCCACCGACGGCACCATCGTGGTCGACGGGTTCGACATCATGGATCCCCGAACGGACATCAACTACGTCCGCACCGAGGCCACCATGGTCTTCCAGCAGTTCAACCTTTTCCCTCACATGTCGGTGCTGGACAACGTGACGCTCGGCCCCATCAAGGTTCGCGGCATGACCCGCAACGAGGCCAACTCGCTCGGCCTCGACCTGCTCGCCAAGGTCGGACTCGAAGACAAGGCGCACAACTACCCGGACCAGCTCTCCGGCGGCCAGAAGCAGCGTGTGGCAATAGCGCGCTCGCTCGCTCTGCGCCCCAAGGTCATCCTCTTTGACGAGCCCACCTCCGCGCTGGACCCGGAGCTGGTCGGTGAAGTGCTCGAAGTCATGAAGCGTCTGGCCCGCGAGGGCATGACCATGGTCGTGGTGACCCACGAGATGGGCTTTGCCAAGGAAGTGGCCGACCGCGTCATCTTCATCGACGAAGGCCGCATTCAGGAAGAGGCGGAGCCCGAAGAGTTTTTCTCCAACCCCAAGCACCCCAGACTCAGGGACTTCCTGAGCAAAGTGGTTGCCGAGTAGATTCGTTCGAACATGACCTGCGCAAAGGGCACCCTCGAGGTGCCCTTTTTTGTTGGCATGAAAATTATCACAGACACGCCCGCTGTTTACTGCTAATTTTGCGTAAAACTTTCCATTATCGAGGGGGATGACATGTTGCGCAGACTTTCAATCAACGCCCGAATGCTCGGACTGACAGGGCTCATGGCGGTTTTTTCCGCCGTGTGTCTGTTTGTGTTCCTGCAGGGGATTGGCTCCGTTGCCGACATAGGAATCGACAATTCCGTGGAAGCCATGACCAAAGGCGAGCACCGCAAGCTCGAGGTCTCGACTCATTCGCTGGCGCTGGCGCTTTCCGAGGCGGTGCAAAATGTGCCGCAGAATGAGCGGGATGATGTCATCCGCGGACTCATCAAGGACATCCGTTTCGAAAAGGACAAGTCCGGCTATTTCTTCGTCTACCGTGGAACCACGGTGGTCAGCGTACCGCCCAAGCCCGAACTGCAAGGCAAGGACCTGGGAGGCGCCGAGGACGTTAACGGCGTACGCTTCGTGACCGAACTGAGCCGGCAGGCGGCATCCGGGGGTGGGTTCGTGAACTACGTCTTTCCCAAGCCGGGCAAGGGCGACCAGCCCAAGGTTTCCTATGCCGAAATGATTCCCGGCACCGACATGTGGATCGGGACCGGCGTCTACATGGATAATGTCGCCGCGGAGCGCAAGGCCCTCGAATCCAAGATCGACACTGTAACCGATTCGTATACATGGGGCGTCGGGGCCGCTGTTGTCGGCTTCTTCATCATTGTCATCCTGCCGCTGTGTCTTTTCATCAACCGGAGCATCGTCAAGCCGCTCGAGGTGTCGGTGGAGGCCGCGGGCATGGTCGCGAAGGGCGATCTGACCCGCTCGTTCTCCATTCAGTATCTTGATCTGCCGGGGATGGTGAACAACACCCTCAAGAGCATGACCGAGAAGCTCAGCGGCATCGTGGGTGAAGTCAAGAGCACGGCGGAAAACGTGGGCGACGGCAGTCACGAGGTGAGCAACTCTGCCAACGACCTTTCCTCCGGAGCCAGCTCGCAGGCGGCCTCCGTGGAGCAGGTCTCGTCTTCCGTGGAAGAGATGCTGGGCAACATCGAGCGAAATTCGGAAAATGCCCGCGAGACCGAGCGAATCGCGGTCAAGTCCGCGCAGGATGCCGAACGGGGCGGGGACACCATGCTCGAGGCCGTGGAGTCCATGAAGGACATCGCGCAGAAGATTTCCATTATTGAAGAGATAGCGCGTCAGACCAACCTGTTGGCGCTGAACGCCGCCATCGAGGCTGCCCGCGCGGGCGAAGCGGGCAAGGGATTCGCCGTGGTCGCGGCGGAAGTCCGCAAGCTCGCGGAGCGAAGCGGCGGCGCCGCCGCCGAGATCGGCGAACTGTCTTCCGCCACGCTCGGCAAGGCGGATGAAGCCGGCGAACTGCTGCGCAACATGGTCCCCGACATTCAGCGCACCGCCGAGCTGGTCAAGGAAATCGTCAGCGCCAGTGAAGAGCAGGGCTCGGGAGTCAAGGAGATCGCCACGGCCATCCGGGAACTGGACGGGGTTGTCCAGAACAATGCCGCCGCCTCCGAGGAGCTGGCCTCCACAGCCGAGGAGCTCAGCGCACAGGCCGAACAGCTTCTGCGTGTGATGGGCTTCTTCAAGGTCAAGGAACGCCATGGCGACAATAAGCGCCAGCCGCTGCCACCTGCGTAGGCAGGACCCATGTCGATAAGCGAGGCCGCACGGAAGGGCGGCCTTTTTTTGCCCCGAGAGGCGGCAATCGAATGCATTGTTTCAATGGCGGGAGCACAGAAAAAACGGGTGCGGAACCATTTCCGCACCCGTACCCACTGCCGGGGAGGAGGCTATTCCGGCAGCTGCTTCATGTCGGGGGCAAGGTCATCGTCATCATAACTGTCCTCGGTTTCATTCACCCGGAAAAACGCCGTGGTGTCCTTGAGGTCGTCAGACTGATCGGAGAGGCCGTTGGCCGTGGAGGCAATCTGTTCGGCTGCTGCGGCATTTTGCTGGATCACGTCGTCCAGGTCCTGTATGGCCGTGTTGATCTGCTCCGCGCCGGAACTCTGCTCGTTGCAGGCGGAGGAAATCTCCTGAACCAGCTCCGCCGTGCGCTTGATGTCGGGCACGAGGTCCGCAAGGAGTTTGCCCGCGCGGTCCGCGACCTGAACGCTTGAATTGGAGAGCTCGCTGATTTCACCTGCCGCATTGCCGCTTCGCTCCGCGAGCTTGCGGACTTCTGCGGCTACGACGGCGAATCCCTTGCCTGCTTCTCCGGCGCGGGCGGCCTCGATGGCGGCGTTCAGCGCCAGCAGATTGGTCTGGCGTGCGATTTCCTCGATGATGGAAATCTTTTCCGCAATATGCTTCAGCGCGTCCAGCGCTTCGCCAAGGGCATTGCCGCACTCCTCCGCATCGCTGGCGGCCTTGTTCGCTATGGACTCCGTGTTGTCTGAGTTCTCGGCTGTCTGGCCGATACTGCTCGTGATCTGCGCAACGCTGGAAGCCACCTGCTCAATGTTGGCGGCCTGTTGCGAAGCGCCTGCCGAGAGGCTGTTCGCCGCTCCGGAAAGTTCCTGACTCATGTCCGCCACGCCGATGGTCACGTTCCGGACCCGGGCGATGACGCCGGACAGTGAGCCGACCATCCTGTTCAGGGAGCGGCTGACAAGGCCGATCTCGTCTCGCGAGTCAGTGTCGAGCTTTGTCGTGAAGTCGCCGGATGCCATGGACTCCGACAGGCCCTTGATGCTGAACAGCGGACGTATGACCGAGCTGCGCATCAGCATCCAGACCGCTGTGGCGATGCCCGCGAGGATGAGCATGGTCCAGGCTGTGGTGGAAAGTGCGGCGGAGCGGACCTTGGCGTTCGCCTCTTCAAGAGAGGTGATGATCTCGAACGCCCCGTGTATTTCTCCGGCTTTCCAGCCTTCCTTGGTGCCGCCCACGGCATCCTTTTCCCCGGACGGGTATCCGTGGCAGTATAGACAATCCTCCGTCAGCCGGATTGCGCGAAAATACCGTATCTGGTTTTCTTCATGGACGACTTTCTCGGTGAGATTCTCGGCCTTCATCTCCCGCAGGACCTTCCGTTCCAACTCGGTGGGTTTGTTCTTCGGGTTTCGCGGGTCCTCCTTGGGGACTCGGAACTTGTATCCGGCTTTTTCCGCATTGGTTTCCGCCATGCGGATGGCCGTGATGACCGGGACGGCCTGAACCACCTTCTCATCCGGGAGTTCATCGAGCGGTCTGATGATTCCCTTGGCCAGCTTGTTGGACATTTCAGTTCTCGCGGCTTCCGCCATGAGGACGATGGCCCTGCTTTTTTCCAGCAACGACTCGTCCGCACCGGTACGAATGGCTCGCACTTCCTGATACGCCATGATCAGCGCCACGATGACCGGGCCCGCGACCGCTATGCCCAGTGTTTTCCATTTGACGCTCATGTTCTTGAGCATTTTCACTCCTGATGTTTGGCGGTTCCCGTCCAGGCGGCTCGTGTGCCCGCTTCAAGCTGTCTCATGGCCAGAAACCCCGTCGCCAGAAGACTGCCGGGCTGCACGTCCGATTATTGAAAACCGTATCAGATCAAACGTGTGGGCGAATTATTATAATGACGTATATTGATGTGCGTAAAAAAGGCCGACCCCGATATCGGGGACGGCCTTGAGATACCATCTTGGTTCTTTGAATCAGAAGAGGGGGGTGCCGATTTTATCCGGCTCCGAGCACTGGCCCACGTCACTGAGAAGCTCTGAGAGCGTGATGGAGTTGAGCTTGTCGTACATGGCTTCCGCAGCCTGCTGCCAGAGAGAGCGCGTCAGGCATGACTCCGCACGGGAGCAAACGGACGGATCGCCGGTGCACTCGACGAGGCTGGTGCCGCCTTCCAGAACGCGCACGATCTCTCCCACCGTGATCTCGGACGGGTCCCGGGCGAGCATGTGGCCGCCGCGGGGGCCGCGCTTGCTCTTGATGAATCCGGCCATCTTGAGTTCGCGAATGAGCTTTTCGAGGTATTTGACGGAAACGCCCTGCCGTTCGGCGATGTCGCCGATGCGAACCGGGGTCTCCTGGCCGTTCTGGGCAATGTCCAGCGCCATCCTTGTGCCGTATCTGCTTCGTGTCGTGAGTCTCATGATTATTCCCTACAAAATGTGCGGATATATCAATTCGGACGGTAAATCAATACCGATTACGCCAATGCAACATTTCATTCCATTATGGTAGGAAAAATTCGAGAGGCTGGCAAGTCCGGATTTTCGATAAGAAAACCTGCTCAGCCGCGACGGGAGCGAGCGTATGCCAGCAGACCGCCAAGGCCGACAAGCCAACCGATACCGCCGAATATTTCCTTCATTCCTGGGCCCTTGTCCTGCATCTGGGAGAGCATGGACTTGACGGGAGCCAGCTCCTTCCGAAGCTCTTCGCGAACCATGCGCCGCAGGTCGGCCTCTGTCGGGACAGGTGCGCCGGTTCGTTCAGCCTTCGCGGAGGGCGCTGCGTCATTGCCGCCTTCGGGGGGACTGGGGGCAGCCTGCGGAACTATCTCAGAGGCGCGTACGGTCCAGTCGGCCTGATGCCCTTCTCCGGCGTGTATGACGAGCTTGAGGTCCATGCTGCCGTCGCGAGCCTCTTTCGGTATGGTGAAAGCGAAGTGGCCAGTTTCATCGGTGGTGCCTGAGAGCAGCTCCCGGCCGTCGGGGGCGTGCACGGTGACAGTCCCTTTGTTGACCCGGTTGCTGCGGCTGTAGCCGCTGTCCGTGACGATGCGGTCACCGTCGACATAGGCGAAAATGTTCACTCCGTGGGCCGGGGCGAGGGCGGGGAGACACAGGGTGAGGGCGAGAGCAAGGATGAAGTGGCGCATGTGGACTCCTAGGCGGCGCTGCCGTGCAGGATTTCGGGTTTGACACGGGCGAGAAAGGTGTAGGCGAAGCCGGTGACGATGCCTTCGATTATCATGACGGGCAGGTGGGCCAGTGCCATTGCTTTGGCAGGTGCAATGAACGCTTCGCCGGAGAAGGCCAGCGAGGCGGCGGTGAGCAATGTGCTCAAAAGGACCGCCGAAAAGCCGCAGGCGAACGCGCCCGCAAAGCTGCGGCTGCCGCCTGAGCGGAGCATGGGGCCGAAGACATACCAGCACAGTACGGCCGGGGCGGCCATGTTGAACGTGTTCAGGCACAGCACGGTGAGGCCCCCGTATTGAAAAAGAACCGCCTGCAGAAGCAGGCCGGTGAGTATGGCGGGGAACGCGGCCCAGCCCAGAATGACGCCCAGCAGGCCGTTGAGTATCAGATGGGCGTTGGCCGGGCCGATGGGGACGTGAATCAGTGAGGCCACGAAGAACGCGGCGGACATGATGGCTGCCCCCATGACCTTGTCGTAATCCATTTTGCCAAGGCCGATGGCGGTTCCCGCTGCGCCGAGCAGGCCTCCGCCGATGAGCACCTGTGCCGTGAGTACGCCTTCCGAAATGTGCATGAATTCTCCGGTGGGCCATGTTTCGTGTGAAGAATGAAAAAGACGTATACACCCCGGCAAAAAGGAAAGCAAGTCGGGGTGCGCTTGAAGCGGAAAAAATGAAAAGGGCCGCCCCGAAGACTCGGGACGGCCCTGCATGGACGGTAGCTGTAGGGGGCTTAATTGCCGCTTTTGAGCAGGTTCCAGTATTTTTCGTAGGTAACCACGGCTTCTCCCACGTCATCCTGAAAGTCGGACTTCTTCATGACTTCCGCGGGCGGGAAAATGACCGGGTTGTTGCGCAGCTCTTCGGGCAGCAGGTCCATGGCCGCCTTGTTCGGGGTGCCGTAGCCCCACTCGCGCACCATCTGCGCCGCCACTTCCGGGCGCAGGATGTAGTTGATGAAGGCGTGCGCCTCCTCCACGTTCTCGGCGCCGGCGGGGATGGCCAGACAGTCCATCCACATGATGCCGCCTTCTTCTGGCCAGTGGAACTCGAGAGACTCGATTTCGCCCGACGCCACGTAGGCCTCGCCGTTCCAGATCATGCCCACGGAAACCTCCCCGTTGAGGAAAGGCGTCTTGGGCGTGTCGTTGTTGAAGGTGCGCACGGCGGGGAAGAGCTTCTTGAGTTTCTCGTAGGCCTCTTCAATGTGCGCGTGGTCGGTGTCGTTGATGGAGTAGCCGAGTGACGCCAGCGCCATGCCGAAGACTTCGCGAACGTCGTTCTGCAGCTGGATCTGTCCTTTGTACTTCTCGTCCCAGAGGTCGTCCCACGACATGGATCCGGGGTTCTCGTACCATTCGGTGTTCAGCAGGAGGCCGCTGCCGCCCCAGCTGTATGGGACCGAGTAGGCGGCCTCGGGGTCGAAGCTCTTGCCGAGGAAGTCCTTGTCAAGATTTTTCCAGTTGGGAAGCATGGATTTGTCGAGCTCGCGCAGCAGGCCTTCGCGGCGCATCTTGCTCACGAAGTAGGTGGAGGGCACGATGACGTCGAAGCCCTTGCCGTCCATGAGCTTGAGCTTGGCATACATGGCTTCGTTGCTGTCATAGGTGGAGTAGACCACCTCGATGCCGGTCTCCTCCGTGAACTGCTCCAGCACGCCCTCGGGGATGTATTCGGTCCAGTTGTACACGTACACTTTTCCGGAACCGGCAAAGGCCGTGGCCGCAGACAGCAGTGCCGCGGCGAGAAGCGCGGCGACGGTCACGAGTCGTTTCATTTCTTTTTCCTCATCAGCAGTTGCGAAGTGAAAACAAGGCATACGGTGATGCCGACCATGATCGCACTCAGGGCGTTGACGTCCGGTTTCACGCCCATCCTCACCATTGCATATATGCGCAACGGAAGAATTTCAAAGTCGGGGCCCGTTACAAAAAAGCTGATGATCACGTCGTCCATGGACAGCGTGAACGAAAGCAGCCATCCGGCCAGTACTGCGGGCAGACACATGGGCAGAATGATGTGCCTAAAGGTCTTGTATTCGCCTGCGTAAAGGTCTTCGGCCGCTTCAATCAAATGTGGATCGAATCCGTTGAGCCGCGACATGACCGTGGCGGTGACGAAAGGCGTGCAGAAGGTCACGTGGGCGATGAGCAGGGGCCAGAATCCCGGCTCCATGCCCAGCAGCATGAAGAGCAGCAACAGGGACACGCCCATGACGATGTCCGGGCTCATCATGATGACGAACACGCCCGCCTTCAGGATGTTCTTGCCGTGGAAACGGTAGCGGTACAGCGCCACGGCCAGCAGCGTGCCGAGGCAGGTGGCCAGCGTGGCGGCCAGCACCGCGATGGTCAGGGAATTGAGAGCGGCGTCCAGCAGCTGGTCGTTGCCCATGAGCTTGACGTACCACTTCCACGTGAAGCCCTTCCACGCGGTGGAGTATTTGGAATCGTTGAAGGAAAAGATCACCAGCACGATGATGGGCAGATACAGAAACAGGTAGACCGGCAGGAGCCGGAGCACGGTGGAAAAGCGTCTCACAGTTCGGAGCCTCCCTGCTGTCCCAGCTTGCGGGAGCTTCTGCCGTAGAGCCACATGAGGCCGAGCATGAGCAGCGTCAGCACCACCGATGCGGCGGAGCCCACGGGCCAGTCGCGCGCGGTAAGGAACTGGTTCTTGATGAAGTTGCCCACGATGAGGTGTTTGCCGCCGCCGAGGATGTCCGGAATGAAGAACATGCCCAGCGCGGGCAGAAATACCATCATGCAGCCCGCGATGATGCCGGGCCGGGTCAGGGGCAGCACCACGTGGAAGAAGGTGCGCAGACCGCTGGCTCCGAGGTCCTTTGCGGCTTCAATCATTCGGCCGTCGAGCTTCTCGATGGATGAGTATAGCGGCAGGATCATGAACGGCAGCAGGGTATAGGTCAGCCCCGCGAAGATGGCGAACTCGCTGTACATGAAGGAGACAGGCCGCTCCGCAAAGCCGAGGCCGGTGAGCATCATGGAGATGACCCCGCGTCCCTTGAGCACGAAGACCATGGCGTAGGTGCGGATCAGTGAGTTCGTCCAGAACGGGATCATGACCAGCAGGAGCAGCAGCCCCTTGTGTCTGGAGTGCAGCCGGGCCAGTGTCCACGCGAATGGATAGGCGGCCAGCAGGCAGATGAGCGTCGCGGTGCCAGCCAGATAGACGGACTTGAGCAGCACGTCCAGAAACACCGGGCTCAGGATTGTTGTGTAGCCGTGCAGGGAAAAGTCGAACGCGACGAACGCGGCCTCGTCCCGCTCCAGAAAACTGGTCAGCAGGATGAGCAGGTTCGGAACCAGCACGAAGGCGGCCATCCAGAAGACAGCCGACCCGAGGGAAATGCGCCTAAACAGGCGGGACGTCCTGATCTTCATCGGGCAGTACAACCTCCCATCCCTTGTACCAGCTGACCACGATGCGGTCGCCGGGCTTGTGCCAGATGCGGTCGTCGTCCTCGTTGAAAAACTCGGTCACGAGAATGTTCTTGCCTGAGTCGGTGGCGATGACCATGTCCCAAGTGCTGCCCTTGTACACGGTTTCCGTCACCGTACCGGGCAGCCACAGGGCGTGCTGCGTGTCGCCCTCCAACTCCACGAGGATGTCTTCGGGCCGCAGGATGATCTTGATCGGCTGGCTCGGTGCGAAATCCTTGGAAGTCTTGAGTTCGCAGGGTACACCTTCCACGATGGCGTGCAGGGTGTCGCCGTCCTTGGAGACGGCTTCTCCGTCGAGGATGCTTGTTTCGCCCACGAACCGCGCCACGTACAGGTTGACCGGCTCTTCGTAGACCTCTTCGGGGGTGCCGATCTGCTCGATGCGGCCTTCGTTCATGACCACCACGCGGTCGGACATGGCGAACGCCTCCTCCTGATCGTGGGTGACGAAGACGAAGGTCATGCCCAGCTCACGGCACATGCGCTTGAGGCGGACCTGCATCCGCTTGCGCAGCTTGGCGTCCAGCGCCGAGAGCGGCTCGTCCAGCAGCAGGGCCAGCGGCTTGTTCACCACGGCGCGGGCTATGGCCACGCGCTGCTGCTGCCCGCCGGAGAGTCGGTCCGGCATGCGGTCGGCCAGATGCGCGAGGTCCACGAGGTCCAGCGCCTCGTTCACGCGCTCGTCGATTTCGCGGGCCGGGACGCCGTGCATCTTCAGGCCGAAGGCGAGGTTGTCGCGTACGCTCATGTGCGGAAAAAGCGCGTAACTCTGAAAAACGGTGTTGACGCGGCGGCTGTTGGCGGGCTTGTCGTTGATGCGCTCGCCGCCGAGCTGCATGGAGCCCTCGTCGGGCGTCTCGAAGCCGGCGAGGAGTCTGAGGATGGTTGTCTTGCCGCAACCGCTCGGGCCGAGGATGGTCAGGAATTCGCCGTCCCTTATGTCGAGGCTTACCCTGTCCAGAACGATGGTGTCGTCGAATCTCTTCACGAGATTGTCCAACCGAATGATCGGATCGGTGGTCATTCCGGTCCCCCCATTACACTAATTTCCGGGCCGTTCCGGTCTCGGCCGGACGTGGCGTAGTATATTTTTTTTGGCGTGATGAAAACCGTAAATTTCATATTCTGCGTCAGCGGTGCCCGTGATTCCGGCCAGGCGCGGCCAGTGCGAAGCAGCCTGAGAGGGCAACTATTGCATATCCGGGAATATTTTGCACGCTGGCTTCAGCGATTCCGGTTTTCCTTTGCCGGGAAGGTCCGGGCGCGCCATGCCCGAGCCGGGATTTGCCGCAGGGCACGGGGTTTGCTATGGTTGTTGCAGTACAAAGTCTCGCGCACAGGATGCATCATGGAAAGAAGACGGTTTTTACGTTGGTTCGCCGCAGTGCCCGCGCTGCTGCTCGCGACCCCCGTTAAGGCGGGCAAGAAAAAGGTCGTGATAACCGGCAAGGGCGGCAAGGTCACCGACGTCAAGGAAGACTCCGACAAATAGAAAAGGGCGCGACATCCCGCATGGAACGCCGCGCCCGGAGCGTCTGCCGTGAAGCGAAAAGGCTACTGAACCGTTTCGCAGGAAGGGGATTCAGGGTCGGTGTTGCGGAGTTTGGCGAGGTAGTCCTTGACCTCGTCCAGTTCCTTCCACTCGTTGAAGCTCTGTTCCCAGTCGGAGAAGAAGAGCTCTTCCTGTTCCAGAATGGACTCGTGCATTTTGACCCAGATGTTGAAGACGTACATGTCTATCTTGAACTGCGGCGAGTCAAACACTCTGGGGACGACGGAAGGGTCGTACTTCTCGCCGTCCAGATTGGAGGCGATGTGCGCGCACACCGTGTCGTGGCTGGACTGCTGGGTGATGGCATGGTCGTTCATCACCTCGGCCAGGCTGTGAAGGCGCGGGTACTCCGACTTGATTCGCTGCATGACCTCTTCGGGGACTTTTACGAAAAGTGTTCCGTCTTCCTTTTCGACAATATAGTGGAAGCGGAGCCACTGGTCGAACTGGAAAACCTGGACCGCGTCGTTGATGGCGGCCTTGAGACTCAAGCTTTTGATCATCTGGGTTCTCCTTGGCGATTTTCGTTGCCGGGAAATATGGTCACGATTCGGGCCCGCGTCAAGTCCGACGATGCTTGCGGGGGGGACTGGACAATCAGGGCGGGTTGGGGTATGCATCTCGGCTCGCAAGAATCAAATCGGCCCGAGGGCCGCATTCAAGGAGAATACCATGGCCAAACACAAGAAGCACGAACGCAAGAAGAAGCTCGACCGCAGGCGTCAGCGCCGCGAAAAGAACCTCAAGGCCCGCATCAAGGAAGCCAAGGCTGCTGCAGCCAAGTAGTTTTCACCGGAGGTGAGGGCCCCCATGCCCATCTACGAATATCAATGCGAAAAGTGCGCCCGCGTGTTCGAGGAATGGCAGTCCGGATTCGACGAAGTGGATCAGGAATGTCCCGAATGCGGCGCGGCGGGAAAGCGGCTGATTTCCAACACGTCTTTTATCCTCAAGGGTTCCGGGTGGTATGTCACGGAATACGGCGGGAAGAAGGACGTGGATGGTCAGACGGCCGCTGATTCGGGCGAGGGAGGCGGCGAGGCCGCCGATACCTCGTCCGGGGATTCCGGTGACGCGGCTTCCGCCGCTTCCGGAGGCAGTTCTCCGAGCGACTCCGCCCAGAGCGCTTCGGGAAGTGCATCCTCGCAGGCCGACGCCTGACCGGATGCAATGAAGGCAGCCGAGGCTGCCTTTTTTTACGGCCTAAACAAACCGACAACGATTTCGGGAGAAGGGCATGATTGAACGGTATTCCCGTCCGGAAATGGCTGATCTCTGGACTCTTGAGAACAAGTTTCGCGTCTGGCTCGAAGTGGAGCTGGCGGTCTGTGAGGCATGGCATGAGCAGGGACAGGTTCCCGCCGACGCCATTAAGGACATCCGCGAAAAGGCGGACTTCGACCTCGACCGCATCCTCGAAATCGAGCAGACCACCAAGCACGACGTCATCGCCTTCCTGACCGCCGTGGAAGAGAAGGTCGGCCCGGCCTCGCGCTATATCCATCTGGGCTGCACCTCTTCGGACATAGTGGACACCGCCAACGGCGTGCTGCTGACCCGCGCCGCCAAGGTGGTGCTGGACAGCCTCGACAATCTGCTGGAAGTGCTGCGCCGCCGCGCCTTCGAGCACAAGGGGCTGCTCTGCATGGGCCGCACGCACGGCATCCACGCCGAGCCCACCACCTACGGGCTCAAGTTCACCGGGTTCTACGCGGAGTTTGCACGCCACCGCGAGCGCCTGCTGGCCGCCATGGAGGGAATCCGCGTCGGCAAGCTCTCCGGAGCCGTCGGCACCTTCGCCCACCTCTCCCCGGAGATCGAGGAGCGCTCGCTGGAGATTCTCGGCCTCAAGGCGGATCCGCACTCCACCCAGATCGTGCAGCGTGACCGTTACGCGCATTTCTTTACCACGCTGGCCATGATCGCCGGCGGCATAGAGCGCCTCGGCACCGAGCTGCGGCATCTGCAGCGCACGGAAGTGCTGGAAGTGGAAGAGGGATTCACCAAGGGGCAGAAGGGATCATCGGCCATGCCGCACAAGAAGAATCCCATCTCCGCCGAAAACCTCTGCGGGCTCTCCCGCATCGTGCGCACCAACTCCGTCGCGTCCATGGAGAACCAGGCGCTGTGGCACGAGCGCGATATCAGCCACTCCTCGGTGGAGCGGGTGATCATGCCCGACAGTACAATTTTAATGGACTACATCCTGCGCCGCATGGCAGGAGTGATCGACAGGTTGGTGGTGAAAGAGGACAATATCCACAGGAATCTCATGGGTTCCTACGGCCTTTTCTACTCCCAGCGGGTGCTCGGTCAACTCATCGCCGCCGGGCTCAAGCGTCAGCAGGCGTATGAGATGGTGCAGAAGGTCGCCATGCGCTGCTGGAACGGTCGGCTGCAGTTCGAAGACGAGATTCGCAGCGACGCAGAAGTGGCCGAGCATCTGGAATCGAGCGCTCTTGACGAAGCGTTCGACCCAACATATTACAAAAGATACGAAAACACGGTTTTCAACCGCGTGTTTGGAGAATAACGAATGGAAGAGTTGAAAGTCGGCCTTGCCAAGCTGCTGATGCAGCTTTCCTATGTTGAAGGCGAAGTGACCCTCACTTCCGGCAAGAAGAGCGATTACTACTTCGACTGCAAGCAGACCGCACTGCACCCCGAAGGCAGCTGGCTCATAGGCAAATGCTTTCTGGAAATGCTCAAGGGGCGGCCCGAAGTGCAGGCCGTCGGCGGCATGACGCTCGGCGCGGATCCTCTGGTCTCTTCCGTGACCGTGCTCTCGCATGTGGAAGGCCATCCGCTTCCCGGGTTCATCATCCGCAAGAAATCCAAGGGGCACGGCACGAACCAGTACCTTGAGGGGCTTCGGAATCTTCCCGACGGCGCCAAGGTGGCGCTTCTGGAAGATGTGGTCACCACCGGCGGCACGCTGGTCACCGCCTGTGAGCGGGTTCGCGACGCCGGGTTCGAGATCGTTTCCGTGCTCTCCGTTCTGGACCGTGAAGAGGGTGGCCGGGAAAAGCTCGAAGAGGCCGGACTCTCCCTCGAATCCATCTTCACCCGCAGCCAGTTGCTGGAAGCTGCGAAACGTTAACCGGAATCAATGCGCACACTACTGACGCTCATCATCCTCCTGTCAGCCGCCACCACGGCGCTGGCCGACGGCTGGCGGCCCAGGATCGTTGCCAATCCGGAGGGCCCGACCTCCCTGCTGGCAATCGACAAGGGCGATCAGAGACTGCTGCTGCTCGAGCGCAAAAGCCCCCTCAAGGTAGTCAGCGAGCTGCCCTGCACCACGGGGCAGGTGCTCGGGGACAAACAGGTGCGGGGCGACCTGCGCACGCCAGAGGGCGTGTATTTTCTGGGTCCCAGAATCAAACGCAATCTTAATTGGGAGCTGTACGGCGACCTCGCCTATTCCCTCAACTACCCCAACCCGGTGGACCGCCTGAAGGGCAAGACCGGGTCCGGGATTTGGCTGCACGGCCGGGGGAAGCAGCTCGTGCCGCGCGACACTGCCGGATGCGTGGCTCTCACTGTTCCCGATCTGAAGACCCTCAATGGGGATTCCCGCTACGGAATGCCCGTGGTCATCGGCGAGGACATCGAGTGGGACGCCCATGAGAGCGAGAGCGAAGCTCCTGAAATGGCGGAACTCGTCCGCGAGTGGGCCCGCGCGTGGGAGAGTCGTTCCGAGGCTTTCTTCGAACTGTACGACCCGAAGAAGTTCACGAAGGCCGAGCCCGGCAGCTTCAAGGGGTTCCGCAATCACAAGGAGAGCATCTTCCGCAGCACGCCGTGGATTCACGTCATGGTGGACGGGGTCAAGGCCATGCGCGGCCCGGACTACTGGGTGACGTGGTTCGACCAGCTCTACCGCTCTCCGGTGCTGACCCAGACAGTGGGCAAGCGTCTGTACTGGCAGAAGAACGAGCAGGGCGAATGGACCGTGGTGGGCAGGGAGTACATCCCGGCCAGCCGCGATCTGGTCCCGGATTATCTGCGCGAGAAAGGTTCGCAGGCAAAGGATTTTGTCAGGCGCTGGGCCGATGCCTGGCGCAGTGCGGACGCCGGGCGCTATGCCGCCATGTACGACGAGGATGCGGTGTCCGGCAGCCATCGCGGCATCGAGCGCATCGTGGACTATAAAAAGACATTGTGGGAAGAAAAACCACCTGTTAAGGTCGCGCTTGAAAAAATGGACGTGGATCTGCACCCGTCCGGCCTCAAGGTCAGCTTCCTGCAACGGTACGAAGATGCCTCCGGTTATTCAGACGTAGGCATGAAGACACTGGTTCTCTCTCCGGCTGAAAAGGGCTGGAAGATCGAGCGTGAGGATTGGAGACGCCTTTAATGACTCATTCCAAGTACAGCGTGCTGTTCATGCGGGACGACGCCAACGTGCGCCGTTACCGTCTCAGCCCGTTCTGGCTCAGGCTTTTCCTGTTCAGCCAGATGTTTCTGCTCCTGTGCGCTGTCGGCGGCGTCTACTTCGGCATGCGCGGGTGGAAGGAAACAAAGAACCTCAGCGCCGAAAAGAAGATCCTCGAGCAGCGGCTGGTGGACGCTCAGGTTCGCCTTGAGCGTCTCAGCAACATGGAAAAGATCCTCAAGTCCTATGATCCAAAGGAGCTTCAGGCTCTGCTGACATCAGCCGCCGAGCCCGCGCCCAAGGAACCCGAGCTGAACCTCAATCGCATCTTCACCCGAAAAGATACCCGTCAGGTCGGCGTGGAAAACCTTCAGGCCAAGGTGAGCAAGCGCAAGGTCACGGTGTCCTTCGAACTCAATAATCTCCAGAACTCCAATCCCGTCGGGGGAGTGGTCGATTTCGTCTTTGTCAGGAAGGACGGCACCGATGCCAGGGTGAAGGTCAACCGCAACGACCTGACCTTCCAGATTCAGCGCTTCAAGCGCATACGAACCACCTTTCTGCTACCGGACGGCCTGAAAGCTGACGACATTTTCGGGCTCAGGGTGAAAATCAAGGGCGACGATGACAAGGTCATTTTCTCGGAAACCTATCCGCTCTATAACATTCTGGCTTAGCCTGCTGCTGACCGCCCTGTGCGTCCTGCCTGCTCAGGCGGGGTCATGGGAGCACGTGTTTTTCAGCGGCACCCAGTACCCCCTCAAGGCATACTTCATACAGGGCGAACTGCCCGGTCCCACCATCATGGTGCAGGGCGGCATTCAGGGCGACGAGCCCTCGGGATTCGTCACCGCACAGCTCCTGACCCGCTCCAAGGTTCTGCGTGGCAACCTCATCGTCCTGCCGCGCGCCAATGTCCCGTCCATCCATCTGCGCAGCCGTCAGGTCAACGTGGACATGAACCGGCGGTTCGATCAGGACTACAACCGGTTCTACGAGGACCGCTGCGCGCGGGTCATCCGCTTTCTCCTTCAGCGCTCCGACGCCTTCATCCACCTGCACGAGGGGTCGGGCTTCTATTATCCCGAATACATCGACAAGATGCGAAATCCCTTCCGGTACGGGCAGTCCATCATCGTGGACACCCTGAACTGGGATGGTAAGATCGAGATGGGCAGCCGCGTGAACACGGTGCTCGCCAAAATCAATGACCGCATCAATTCGCGGGACTACCAGTTCAAGCTGTTCAATACCCGCACCTTTGATCGTGCGACCGAATATCCCGAGATGCGTAAATCGCTGACCTGCTATGCGCTGACCGCGTTGGGCATTCCCGCCATGGCGGTGGAGGTCAGCAAGGACATCCGCCAGCTGGACTGGAAGGTCGCGCAACAGCTTCACGCCACGGCCATGCTGCTTCACGAGTACGGGGTGGAAGTGCAGCTGCCGGATTTCACTCGAGACGACGTGCTGGCCTATGCCGGCAAGGACGTCGAGGTCTCGGTTAACGGGCGCCCACTCCGGAACGGCCGGAGCATTTCGCTTTCTCCCGGAGCAACGCTTGACGTGAAGACGCTGGAGGCCGGTTCAAACGCGTTCTCTCCTGAGCTGGCGCTGTTTGCCTCGGATCGCCCGGGCGTGAACCTGCTTTCCGCACGGCGCATGGCCCTGAAACAGTTTTCGAAACTCGAACTGCGCTCGGACGGACGTTCGGTGGCCTCCGCCAAGGTCCGCTGGCAGGGGCGGCTGCCTGAAGCTCCCAACGACGACAGTCCGGTGCTCGTGTGCTGGCTCAACGGCCGCCCGTGTTTCGTGCGTGCCGGGGAGACCCTCAACGCGGTGGTGGGTGATCAACTCATTCTCGAAGGAATCTGGGGCGGCTCCGGCGAAGTGGTGAATTTCAAGGGGTTCGTGGCCGTGCCCTGGGACAACACCGGGCAGGACCTTGGATGGGAGATCATCCTAGACCCCGACAACTTCATGGACAAGTATCAGGTGGACAACAACCGCCCGGACGTCCATCGCTACCGCATTGTGCGCGAAACGCCGGGCAAACCGCGCTCCGCGTTTTATATCAACCTTGAGCCGCGCGAAGTGCTGGCTCTGAAGCTCGGCACCCCCAGCGGCCACGACATCCTTGTGCCGTGGAAGGCCGGCGGGGTGTACCAGCTGCCTCAGGGGGATTACACCATCGAACGCGCATGGAGCAACGGGCTGGATGAGAAGCTGCTGCTCACCGCACGCCAGACGCCTCTCAACAAGGGCGACTCGTTCAGGCTCTCCTCGGGAGACCGCATGGACATCGACTTTCGGCTGGCCACAACCTTCGGCCTGATCGGTTCCATGACCTTCACCTCCGAGGGATTCGCCAGACGCTGACGTTTCGGCACGATTTCTGTAGAATGGTATTATATGGCACCCTCTGCTGCCGGACTTGAAGGAAAAGGACACGTCACACTTCCTTTCAATCCCGGTCCGGCCCGGAGGGTGCCATTGTTTTGAGCACTCGCAGTGCATGGCGTGCGCAAGGATGGTACGCTGCAATGATCAGAAGCAGGGGGCGCCTAGGGTGGTTCAGTCCTCATTCGGCAGCCTGCCGAATCCTCGGATCGCATCGCTTAACTCTTGAAGGTCGACTGGCTTGGGGAGGTAACCGTCCATGCCGACTTGAAGGAAGTGGTCCCTGTCGCCATTCATGGCGTAGGCGGTGAGAGCTATGACGGGGACGTTGCGGTTCAGTTCGCCTGCCAGTCCGGACCGCAGGGATGAGACGGCATCGACCCCGTCCAGAACCGGCATCTGTACATCCATGAAAACGAGGTCGATTGGCTCCCGCTCAAGTATGTCAAGCGCCTCGCGGCCATTGGTAACGGCGGTGGTGTGACAACCGAGCTTCTGAAGCTGTTTCTCGGTCACCACTCTGTTCACCCTGTCGTCCTCGGCGAGCAGGACGTTGCGGATCACCTTGTCCGGCCCTTGGCCTCGGTGAGAGAGGGCTTCAGGAACAGCCTCCGCCGAATGTGCGTGGAAGGTGGTGCAGAAGAAGATGGTGGTGCCCTCACCCGGCTGACTTTCCAGCGTTATGTCGCCGCCCATGAGCTTCACGAGCCGTTTGCAGATTGTCAGGCCAAGCCCCGCCCCTTGATGTGTGCGCTGAAAGCCGCGGCTTGCCTGAGTGAAGGGCTCGAAGAGCTCCTCGGCCAGATCGTCGTCGATGCCGCAGCCGGTGTCCTCCACGGCAAAGAGAAGCCTCCATTGTCCGGGCCGTGGCTCGGGGAGGGGGTAGACTTCCATGCTGATGTGGCCCTGCGTCGTGAACTTGACTGCGTTGCCCACCAGATTGAAGAGAACCTGTTGAATTCGGGAGGGGTCGCCCGAGAGTTCCCGTGGGACGTCCGGATGAATGTATTCTCGGATTTCGATGCCCGCCTGTTCCGCAGTGGGCTGAAAAAGCTCTCTGACGTGTTCGGTTACTTCCGAGATGTCCATCGGCTGGTAGTGAATGGACAGTTTTCCGGCCTCCACCCGCGAGAGGTCGAGGATATCGCTGAGCAGCTGCGTCAGCCGCTTCGAGGCGGTCATGGCGGTGCGGACGTAATTCACCTGCTCGCTGGAAAGCCCGGAGGAGCGCAGCAGTTCAAGCATGCCGAGGACGCCGTTGAGCGGAGTTCGGATCTCGTGGCTCATATTTGCCAGAAACTCCGACTTGGTCCGGTTTGCGGACTCGGCCAGCTCCTTGGCTAATACCAGCTGGTCGTGAGTTTTGCGGATTTCGCTCAGGTCAACGTCAATGCAGTAGAGTTCCTTTTCGCCGAAGGGGTTGGTCTGCAGGGCGTGCGAGGAATATACCGGAACCCCGGAACCGTCCTTGTGCCGCAAAATGAGCTCCCCGGCGGGGATGGGAACACCGTTCACCAGCCAGTTGTGAATGTCGTGAATGACCTGCTCGCGGAGCTCTTCCGGGATGATGAGGTCTTCCAGCGGCTGCCCAAGCGCCTCCTCCCGCGTGTATCCATAAAACTGTTCGCTGGCGCTGTTCCAGTAGATGACCCGACGCTGTTCGTCGTACCCTTGGACCGCTACCATGTCCACGTCATCAAGCAAACTTCTCAGGCGTTTCTCGTTGGCCCTTACCGCCTGCTCCGCGCGCTTTCTGCGCGTGGTGTCAGTGTGGGTGCCGACCATGCGCAGCGCGTTTCCTTCCGCATCCCGCTCCACGGCTTTTCCTCTGCCGAGGAACCAGCGCCATGTCCCGTCGCGGTGCTGCATGCGGTATTCGACTTCGAACTCGTCGAACCTGCCTGCTATGCAGTCCTGATTGGCCCGCATAACTTCTTCGTAATCGTCGGGATGAATCAGGTCGGTCCAAGACCCTTTATCCGTGCCGAACTCGTTCGGGGCGTACCCCAGCATGGCCTTGTATCCCGGACTGAAATACACCGTGCCGCTTTGGATGTCCCAGTCCCAGATGCCGTCCCTGCTGGCTTCCATGGCGCGCTTGAAACGTTCCTCGCTTTCCTTGAGCCTGCGCTCCGTGTGTTCTCGGCGAAGACACTGAATGACCATCATGCCAAGCAAGGCGGTGCCTACCGGGTAGATGAGCATGACAGGAAGCGTGATCCGCGACAGAACCGTCATGTCCACGCTGTCAGGCAACGTAAGCATGAGTAGCAGCATGACCACGTGAATCACGAGGCCGAATCCGTAAAGCTCCTTCCAGGTCATTTCATGGAGGGAATCCCTGCGAAGATGTCGCCAGATGATGCCGATTATCCCGGACGACAGGATGACAAGGGTGCCGGTCAGGGCTCCTGCTCCGCCGGACGCGAGGCGGAACACGCTGGTTATGATCATGGCGACGATCGTTGGGATGGTCCCGAAGAGAAGACCGCTGATGCCGATGAGAACGGAGCGGGTGTCGAAGACCACACCGGGCATGATGGTCCACGGGGTGAGCATTATCATGACGCCGAGGAGCCCGATGCCCAGCCCGATGGTGAAGTCCTTGAAGTGATCGTGACGCAGATCGAAACGGTGGCCGGCAAGCTCGAACAACAGGGCCGCCGCAAGAAGCAGGGAGGCGTTCTGGACGAGAGAGATGAAGGGTTGTGTATCCATTATGCAGGACTCCGTCTGTGGTCTTTTGCGCATCCCCGGGGCGGCGGCAGGGCTGAAGGGTTTGCCGGTTCATTGTCCGCCGAAGGATACAGGACCTGCGTATAGATACCTGATTCACATGATAATAGGAAGGATAATATGGGAAATGAAGGGTCGGCAGGGCGGCAGGGGGGTGCTGTCGACGGTAAAGGGGATGCAGCTGAAGGAAGGGCCTTGCGGGGGAGGGGAAGAGACCGAGCCGAAGATGGCGGGCAAAGAAAAAGCCCTCGCGGTGATGAACACTGCAAGGGCTTGAAATCTTTTGTGGCGCGCCCGGGAGGATTCGAACCTCCGACCTACGGATTCGTAGTCCGTTTGCACGGCCTTCCTTGCCATGCCCGTTACGTCCTTGACGTTCCCAAATGCACGGCCTACAAAGGCTTTTCAGTCCCAGAGATTCCCGCTTGTTCCCGCTCGTGGGTCTCAAATAGGTAGCAAAAACCGCCATTGGGTAGCCAAAAGGTAGCAGGGCATGGGCAGAGACTCGACACGTTTTCCAGGTGTGTACAAGCGCGTGAGCAAGCGCCGGCGGCATCAAGGCAAGCCTGATGTTTGCTTCGACATAACGTACAAGGATTTGCGCGGCAAGAAGGTCTGGGAGAAAGTCGGATACCTCTCCGAGGGCTACACTGCCGCCAAGGCCAGCCAGATCCGAGCCGAGCGCCTGCAGAAGCAACGTCACGGTGACCTGATGGCGACCCGAAAGAACATCACCTTCGGCGAGGCTTGGGACATGTTCGATCAACGGCATATCGCCACGCTTGCCGACCCTGACTCCGAGCGCATGCGTTATGAGACCCACCTGAAGGACAGACTGTCCCACCTCAGGCTCGACAGAATCGGTACGCTTGAACTGGAGGACCTGAAGGCCGACCTTCTCGTCAAACTTGCCCCGAGTACCGCCAAGAAGGTTATTGGCCTCGTGGGGTCGCTCTATCGCAAGATGAGCGAATGGGACGTGTGGCACGGTCGCAGCCCCACCAGAGGCATCAAGTTTCCCAAGGCTGACGTTCAGCGGGTGCGCTTTCTCACAAACGGGGAGGCGCGTCAGCTCATGGAAGGGTTGAGACTTCGTAGCGATCAGGTCTGGCGCATGGCCATGGTCAGCCTGCACACCGGCTTTCGCGCTTCGGAGATATTTCGGCTGCGCGGTGAGCACATCGACTTGGACGCGGCGATGATACGAGCAGAGGACACTAAAAACGGAGAGAGCCGCACTGTCCATATGACGCCGACACTCATGAATGAAGTGTTCGGAACCATGCCGATCACCCCCATGGGGCACCTTGTGTTCCCGAGCCGGACCGGGAAGCAGATCACGGCCATCAGCGACACCTACGAACGCACGGTCGAAGCTCTGAAATTGAACAAGGGCATTGAAGACAATCGCTATAAAGTCGTGTTCCACACGCTCCGGCATACGTTCGCGAGCTGGCTGGCCAGCGACGGCATCCCGCTCTATGTGATCAGTCAGTTGCTGGGCCATAAAAGTCTCAGCCAGACCCAACGGTATGCCCACCTGTGCCCGGACGTGCGGCAGCAGGCGGTGTCCTACATCGATAAACGCTTTACAAGTTCTTGACACGGTTCGCCTCCGTCCACTTCTCTAAATCCTTCACGGGGTAGAGGACCTTTCCCCCATGCTTGACCACGTCCGGGCCACGGCCCGCGCTGCGCCAGTTGCTCAGGGTCTTGGCCGGGACGCCTATGAGCTCCGCCGCTTCGGTAGGCGTCAGCATGATCTTGCGCCGCATCTCTTCAAGCCGGGCGGCCCGGCCGAAGGCCTGGCTCACTCCCATAGCCACGGCGCGCGAAAACAGCTCCTGCAACTCCGTCAGCTGATCTTGCGACAGCTCGGGCTGAATCTGTTCCATCAGCCGGGAAAGGGCCGCAGCCGGCCCGTCCTGAATCACCATCTGTTCGTTAGTATTCATGTCATCCCCCTGAACATGGGCATGTCTGCGTAAGCGGGCTTGGGAGGCATGGCCACTTCCGGCTCCTCGGCACCGCGTTCTTCCTCTTTGGCCCGTTCCTGCTCAAGTCCCACGCGGACCGGGCCTTCCATCCATTCCGTTGCTTCTTCGGTCGTCATGCGCACCAATCTGGGCGGCATGAGCGGAGTACGGACGATCTTCCAGCCGGCCCACGTCAGGAGCCGGAGGCTGTCGCCGTGGACCACCACACCGGGCAGGTCGCGCAGGGTGAGGTTGATCGCGGTCATGGCACAGCAGGTAAACGAGATGTCCACGCCCATGAACAGGCTCTTTCGGACGTCGTGACCTGCGTGGCGCATGGCCAGACCGGCGGCGACGAGCTGCCCCCCTGCGCCGCATGCGCAGTCAAGACACCGCTCGCCTTCCGCTGGTGTGACCAGCTCCGCCATCATGGAGCTGACCGACCACGGCGTAAAAAATTGCCCCGTGTACTTGTCGCTTGCGTACTCCATGAAGAGGTCGCCGAGGAGTTCGCTGTTGCTGGCCTCCATGGCCTGCACGAGACAGGCGAACGCGGCCGCGAACCGATCCGCCGGCCGCATGCCGTCAATGCGTATGGCGTTGTCGTACCGGCCCATGATTTCAAGATAGCTTTCGTCGTCGCGTTGCAGGGCGTAGAAGCACAGCGCCACCCAATCCTCGAACACCCGCGCCGGGCCATGACCATGCGAGCGCATGGCCTCCAGATGTCGCCGCAGCTCGTCCATGTTCTTCTTGGCTCGTTTCATCTGTCTTCTCCCTCCTGCTGCCGGGCCGGGCAGTAGGTGACGCGCACCCGCTGCCCGGTCTCCCGGACGTGGAACACCTCGTGCTCTTCGAACAAGGTCCGTTCCAGCCTCCACCCCATCCGAGCGCACCTGGCAGTGAACAGCAGCGCCGAGTAGGTCCATTCGGGCTGGTGAATGCAGCCTGCGCAGATCACGCCGTTTTCTCCCTGCGCTTTGCTCGGATGCTTCGGGCCAGCTCGCTGGGCGTGATGCGCCGCCCGCTGTCCTTGTCGATCATGATTTCCCCGCTGCCGATAACACCGTCGCCGTGAAGGCCGCCGTGTCCGGATCCACCGCAGAACGTGCAGTTCCTGCCGCTGTCCAGCACGCCGTATCCATGACATTTCGGACATTCACGAAAGAGAATCTTATTCATCGTCGCCCTGCCTACGGAGGATTTCCCCGTTCTCACCCCGACGGTAGGCCCTGCTAAGGATTCCCCAATCGTGTTCGGGAAGGTGCAGCGCTTCGAGGGCATCCCATCCTGCGGGGAAGTCCATCCAGAGATCGTCCGGCGTCACATGCCATTTTTGCGAGGTCACAAACGCCGCGCAGAATGCATAGCCGCGCTCGAACTCCTGTTCGGGCCTCAATTCCTCTAGACGCTTGGCCATCCGACCGCAGAGATCAGCGGGCGCGATCTCTTCCACGTTCACATCATCGGCGCCGCACTTGGGGCAGCCCTGAGCATAGGTGTAGTCCTCGTCCGGGATGATCTGGCCGCAACATCCGCAGAGCCAGAAGAAGCCCTGCTGCTCGGCCGTGCGCAAAAGGCCGATAACCGCGTCGAGCTCGCGCTCCAAGGAGAGGGGATTACTGGTCATGTGTTTCTTCCTCCGTAGTTGCCGATTTCCAGAACCTCGCCAAGCCGCAGAGCGTAGGCGGGCTCGTCGTTCCAACGGGACTTGTAGAGCCCTTCGTAGGCCACCCGCATCCACGGGCGGTCACTGCCGTAGCCGTTGACGAAACGGATTTCGTCGAAATGTTTGTCCTCAAGGCGCTTGCGCCAGTAGTCGGTCCGGGCGCGGAACTCGACCCTTTTGCGGCCGCTGGCGATCTCGTCAAACCACTGCCGCTTGAGGCGCAGATGCAGGACGCTCCGCCACTCTGCGGGGAGTTCCCACCCGCACCGGCGCCAATAGTTCGGGTCAACGGGCACGGGCCGGGCTTCTTTGGTTCGCAGGTTCAGGAACAGACCGTGATAGTCCAGACCTTTGTTCTGGATGCAGTCCCAGATGAGGCCGACGCCGAGCACCGCGAGTGTTGTGTTGATAAAGAGGTCCTGCCGTCGGAGCGCCTCGGCCATGGAGCAACTGGGCCCGTCGTCCGGGTCGTCTTGCCCCGCGCCGGGCAGCAGGTCGAGCACCGTGGGCAGCGGCTTGACCGACTCCGGTAGCCCTCTGTCAGAGAGCGTGCCGAACGAGCAGTTCCGCTGCGTAGCTGGTGCGGTACCGAGGACGACCTGACCGAAATCCCTGCCGTTGCCGAAGTCGAGCCAGAGCGAGAAGACTTCATTGGCAACCATCTGGCCGAGGCCGACGCGAGCTGCGCCTGAGTCCACACAGGACACGAGCATGCGATTGCGACGACCGTACACCTGTAGCCTGTGTTCATGGTCAGGATGGATGCGGATAGGCCTGCTTTCCCAGTCGAGGCCGAAGTCGCGATTGATGCGGGTGATCAGCACCGCGGCCTTGTTGTGTCCGACCTCGGGCGGATAAAAGAGCTGCCGCCCGAGATTGGCCTCAGACACCCGGTCCGGGTCGCATGCGGTCACGAACAGACCCGGATGGTCCAGCTGACGCAAGGCCGCATCCATGCGGGCCAGTTCGCGTAACACCGCGCTGCCGGTGCCGCCGCAACCGGCCAATACGACGTGGATCCGATGCTCCAGTTGATCCGATAGTCTCAAGTAGTCCCAATGCATCAGAATCCGTGCTCCCTCAGCATGTCGGCAATTGTTGCGCCGGGCTTGAAACGTACAAGCTGCTCTTCCGGGAAGGGGGTGCCCGTTCGGACAAGCCGTTCCCACAGCTCCACGACGTCCCCGCTGTGGACCAGCTTGTGATTGCCGGTGAAATTGTGATTGAAGGTGGACTGGAAGAAGGCATCCTCGCCCTTTTCCATGCGTTCGGCGGCAAGTCCTTCCTTTGGTACCCGTGCCGACCCCATACAAAGATGGCCGTCTGAGTAGCCGTTCAGAAGGGGCATGCGAAAAACCCCGCTGTGCTCGGAAGGGCGTTCCTTTCCGGTTTTGAGGGCAAAGGCATAGAGGTTCGTGTTCTTGAGCATGAAAAGCATTGCGGGGTAACGGGCCATGCCTCGTACCTGTCTGCCCTGATACTCGATGAACACGCTCTGCGGGCCCGCCGGGCGATACCATGCTAGATCGCCGTCGGCTCTGGTGGAAAGAACGGTATCCGGCAACAACCCGAGTCCGTCGAATACCAGATGTCCTTCGGCAAGCCCTTTCACCATGTCGCGTAGAAACGCCATGCTCATGGGCTTTCCCGCACCGAGTTCGATACCATCCGGGCCTTCGGTGGCCGGGAATGTCTCGACGTAGTATTCTTCGGTCTTGCTGCTGTGGTCGAGGCCATAGGCCGAAAAAATCGCGTCTCTCCGCTCGCCGTTACGGCCGTACACCACAAGCACCGCCTTGGCCTGAAAGTCGTTCATGGGAATCTCGATATCACTCATGCTTGGCCACCTCGTTGGTCATGAGCCTTCGGAGTTCGTCAAACGAGTCCGAAAGCTGTTCAAAACAACGTTCTTTCCGGCGTTGTCGCCGCGCGAAGCTGCTGAAGGAAAATTCGGATGTTGCCGTGAACCGGGCAGAAAAAAGAGGGGGGACAAAGCCCTGCTGGTATTCCGCGTCGAGGTACATTTCGGTCATGCTCGTGAAGTGGCCCTCCCAGATGACCCCCACACAGTCGAGGAAAATCAGCCCCTCGCAGCCATAGCAGGTGTCGAAGGCGTCTCGGTCGAAATAGCGTTGGAGATTGCCCACATGTCTGGCCCGAAGCAGTGCACGCCGCCCCCACCGGGAGAACTCCGGCGGGATAGTCCGGCTTTCGCACTGGTGAAAAATCATGTCTGCTGAAAGCCCCCCGCCCGGAAGAGATCCAAACATCTCGGGCATCCTGTCCATCCGTTCACGGATTGACGTATACTCGGCCTCCATTTCCTTTGCGGCGTCCTCGTCGCCCATGAAGTCCATATTCTCGGCCACGCTGTCCGCGAATTGTTCCAGGCGCCATTCTGACAGCATGTCGATGTTCAGGATCTGGCCCATGTGGCGCAGCACTGCGGCAACGAGTCGGTATGCTTCTGGATTAACCTCGGACAGGAGAAAGAGCTGGTCTCCGGAGACGAAGAGCCCCCACGGTTCTTCCGCCCCCTCTGCGAGTGTGTCGATGGCTAGCCGCCCGGCGCTGTCCCGGTCCAATGAAACCACCATGAAATCGGAGTTTGCGGCAACTTTGAATGCGCGCCAGAGGGCGACGAAGACGTCCTCGGGACGGGCGTGCTCGGGGACATTCAAGCCCTTGATGCAGCCGGTATTGCCCACCATGGCCCACAGGTCGCAGAGGTCGCGAACGGGGTCGGGCAGGATGCGGTCGAGTCGCCCTTGGGCCCGAGCCGCATCCTGCCACTTGAGGGAGGGGGGTATGGCAGAAACATCAGGAAACGTCACAGGGTACCGAGCAGCCTGCGCGGCACGGGCATGGGCGTTTCCCGCTCCGTTCCGTACCGCTGCCGCGAACCGAGGTGCTTCTCCATCAACCTGCCGAAGCCTTGGTGTAGAAGCGTAAGTTCCTGGCCTGTCGGCTCCGGATTCGATTCGATCTGCTGCTCGCACTGTTTCAACCTCCGTACATACTGGCTTATGGAGATCAGCCTTTCCGGCCCACGTTCACGGCGAACGTCCATACGACTTCATCCTGTTTGACGTCCGGGGCCGAGATCACGGCGTTTGTCAGTTCGGGATACGTCCCGGCGTAGTGACGCATAACCTGTTCAGGGGTCATGCTCTGGTCCGGGTCGGGCAGGGTGCGCTCCTCGCCGCCTACCTTGCACCTAAACACTCTGGACATGCTCTTCGCTTCAATTGTCATGGCGCCTCCTAAAACATGGATGCCTGTTTAGCCTTGAGTCCGAGGTCGGCAAGCGTTTTGCCCGTGACCTTTTCCAACTCCTTGCCAACGGCGGATTTGTCGCCCTTGCCGTCTTTGTAGAGTGCGGTCAGTCGCTGCTCGAAGTAACCTTCGGCTTCCTTGCCAACGATCTTTTTTAACTCGGTCGCCAGAGGGCGAAGAACGGCGATATCTTCGGCTTTGCCAAATGCGGCTTCGAGTGTTGCGGAACAGGCTTTGCCGAGAGTCTCCTTGAACGGGTCGGAACCGGGCAAGGTCTGGCAAAGAGTCTCCACCTGAGCTTCGTCGGCCTCGCC
This sequence comes from Pseudodesulfovibrio halophilus DSM 5663, assembly GCF_059568665.1. Classification (NCBI taxonomy): domain Bacteria; kingdom Pseudomonadati; phylum Thermodesulfobacteriota; class Desulfovibrionia; order Desulfovibrionales; family Desulfovibrionaceae; genus Pseudodesulfovibrio; species Pseudodesulfovibrio halophilus. The sequence goes on from NZ_JCANTV010000008.1 coordinate 539,816, forward strand.
TAGCGTGCGGTCCGGATTGCCACCTCCAGCTTTGGCGCGTGCGGCTTTACCCTGTTGCTTGAGTTGTTCGCGAGCCTGTTCCAGTGTGGAATCAAAATCGGCCACGTCCTGTGCAAATCCTGTAAGTTCCGAGACGATAAACTCGTCCAGCTCTGCGGGCGTTCCCTTCACGGTGATCGGCTTGAGCAGAGCGTTTTTGTGCTCTCCGACTTCGGAAAAACGAGGCAGGATAGACACGGTCAATCGCTTCTGATCCGCGCGGCTCACGCTGATGGCGAGTGTGCCGCCCTGCGGAACGAGTGCGTCAAAAACCTCAAACATGCGTACCTCCGTGTTGTGTCTGTTTGGTTTTGTAACTATTCGTAAATACTAGCATTCTTACCCGGTGGCGCAAGGATAAAGCGCAAGAAATCCGGGTGTTTACTCGAACTGGCTCCACCCGTCGTCGGCAATGTCCAGCGGCATGGCGATGACCAGTACGCCCGGGTCGTCTTCGCCCGTCACCCCGCAGGGACCGGGTACGGTGCAGACCGTGAGCGTGACCTTGGCCGAATCGAAGCGGGAGAGCGCGGTACGCAGAACCTTGATGGGCATGGCCACGCGCTTGATGCCGCCCGTCACCGCAGCCTCCAGAAACTCCATGCCGCGGCCGGAGTCGTCCGAAGTGCAAAACCGCAGGCCCTTGTCCTCGAAGAACAGGCCAACGCCGTTTCCGGAGAAGAGCCCCATGCGAGTCAGGGTGGCGTCCATGGCCTCGCGGGAAATCTCAACCCGGGTCTCGGCGGTATCCAGTTTGCCGATGATGGAATGGACGTCGGGGAACGCGAACAGGCTGCGCGGCACGGTCAGAACCTCGAAAACCCCGGCTCCGTCGGCCATGGAAGCGAACAGCCGTTTGTCCGTCACGGACAGCTGCACGTCGTCCGCCGTCATCCAGCGGCGCAGGACGGTCAGGTTCGCGTGATGGATCAGAACATTCTCGGCAAACAGCCCGGCGAGTTCCTCGTTGGCAAGCTCGGTCCTGCAGAGCTGGTGCCCGTCCAGTGCCACCACGTGGAAGATATCGCCGCTTGAACCGAGCTTGGCGCAGGTGATCCCTTCCATGGCGGCATCGTCGCGGCTCACGTAAGGGTCCACGCGGCTCAGCATTTCGCCGAAGAGGTCTCCGGAAATCTCGGTGAAGTCATCGGGCAGCTCGCACAGCTCCGGCCGGGCAGCCTCGTCCATGCACGGCAGGGAATAGGAGCTGCTGCCGATGGTGACGGAAACGCCGCCTTCCTCCTTGCGCGTGATGCAGAGTTCCCCGGTGGGCAGGCGTTTGGCGAGATCGTGCACGGTGCGGGCGTTCAGTCCGGCTCGCCCGGCCTTGACCACGCTGCCGGGCAGGGTGGTTCGGTACTCCATGCCGTTCTGGTCGTTGAGGGCAAACAGGGTCAGGGTCTCGGCCTCGCCGGATACGGCATCGATCCAGACGTTGCCCTTGGCTCCGGACACGGCCAGCGCCTTGCCCAGGGCTTCCACCAGATGATTGCGTTCTATGCGGATGAACATACGTGTCCTCCTTTTGAGATTCCCGGCCGGGCCGGAGTGCTTCGCGCGTGCCAGAGGGCATGCTCTCGGGGGCTTCCCGGCCGGGAAATATCGTTTTCAGGCATGGGGGGAGCCGTCCTCCCCCCGTTTGGGACGAGTATTCACATCTCCGGGGACGGCCCGGAGTCGGTCGGCACCGGCTGCCGCCGAAAAATTAGGGTTCGTTGTAGACGCCCCGTTCGCAGCGGGGCTGGGGTGTTTCCGCCACCGCGCTCTCGGGGATGAATTCCTTGAGCGTGCGAAGCGACATGGCCGCAAAGGCGATGCGCGCCTTGCCGCCCTCGCGGACCTGCGGCAGATCGAAAAGCCGCTCCACCTGTCGCAGGGCGCGATCCACCTGTTCGTGCTGGTTTACGACAGGCATGACGAACCTCCGTCCATGTAGTAGCCGCAGCCTTGGCCGTCGCCGCGCATGCCGAGTTCCGCACGGTCCTGCGGCAGGGTGCGCCGCAGACAGGTGTCTGCGCGCAGGCACGTGTCGTTGTCGCAGCGAACCGGCTTGCGCTTCTGGACCACGGGGCCGCCCCGGTACCCGGTTCGGCGGGCCCATTCGTCGTATACTTCCGAGGCCATCCGCGCCCCGCCGAGGCCGCCTTCGATCTCCATGTGCAGGTCAGCCTTGCAGTGCAGGCAGCGGCCGTGGCGCGAGTTGTATCCCAGAACCATGGCCGTGCCCGGAGCCACCAGAAAGCTCTCGTCGCAACGGGCGCAGCGGCATTCATAGAGTTCCTTGAGTTCCACGGGCATGGCTTCCTCCTTACTGCGGCTGTCTGGCCTGTTCGCCGTCCTGACTCTCGGGAGCGGCATTGCCGACGGTGATGACCACGCCGGGAACGGCCTCGCGGAGTCGGGTGATGAGCTCGCCGACGCCGAGGGTGTCCAGCTCCCTGCGCACCTCCTGCTCCAGACGTTCCCGTTCCCGGGTCACGTTCAGGGGACGGCCCTTTTCGTCCGCAGGCACAAGCCAGCGCGGCTCGGGGTCGCCGTTTAGGATCCACTCGGGGTTGACGCCGAACACGCGCTGCAGCGTGACCAGCCAGGAATCGGGGATGCTCGCGCGGCGTTTGGCGTCGGATATGCTTGACTGCTTGACCTGCAACTGGTCGGCGAGCTGAACCTGAGTCCGGGTGCCGGTGGTTTCGTGGATGCGACGCAGGATGCTGTCGAAATGTGCCATGGTAACCTCCGTATATGCCGCGCTATGCGGCCTTTCCGTTGAGTACGAGAGCGCAGGACAACACCCTGAGCCTCGCGTGCCGATCCTGTCCGCTCCTGAGGTCGGACAGGGCGCCGTCAAGGGCGCACATCACTTCGGCCTCGGTGAGCCCGGCCATGTCCCACATCATGTCGTAGGCCTCGCCCACGTTGCGGAACGCATCCGCCGGGTTCACCCGCGCCTGTTCCGTGAACTCCAGACTCCCCAGTGTCTGCGCGGTGTCGTTCACGACAGTCTCGCCGGTCGGTTTTTCGGCAGCCGGTTCGGGCTGTGCGGGGCAGGGCGCCTGTGCATCAAACAGGTCCGGGTCCTCCCATGACAGGTGACGCCGCAAAAACGCCTCGCGCTTTTGCTTGGCAAACGAGACCCCTTTGCCGCCGGGCGTGAAAACCCCGGCAAACCCGCAGGCCCTGACCGCGAACTGGCTGAATCCGCCAACGCCGCCGCCGAATTCGAGATCGAGCGGCAGGTTCATGCGGCTGCGGATCGCGGCCAGCTTCACGTTCATCATCTCAAGCAGCTCCACAAAGGAAATGCTCTCGACATCGGCCAGCTCGTTGTTCAACAGCTGCGCCAGCACCTGTTGCCGGTAGCGTCGGACGCGTTCCACCCGGTTCATGAGGACCTCCCGGTCAGGTGCAGCCAGAGGCATCCCGCGAGGAATGCGACGTACAGCACAATGATCAGGCCGAGCAGAAACTGGATGGCCAGCATCCCCTCGCTGCCGGTGAACAGCCAGATGATGAAGCTTTTCATGACTCCTCCCGCATGGTTTTGACGGCTTCCATGAAGCGGGCGAGGTAGCTCTGCGCCTCAAGGCCCGCCTCCTGAAACTTCTTGAGTTCTTCGTCGGATATGCGCTGGCCGTCAGGGCCGTCGGGGTCGGTCGCGTGGTCGAAACTGCGCATGACCTCGCCGAAGCGGGCGGTAGCCTGCACCGCAGTCCGAGCGGCCTCGCTGTTGCCGACCACGCCCGTTGGCATGGGGACGATCAGGTAGCCGTGCGCCGCAGCGAACTTGGAAAGCAGGCGATCATCCTGCGTGTAGCGGATCAGGGCCGAGAACTCGGCCAGGGACAGCCTGTGCGTGTGCACGTTGGGCGCGACCTTGTTCATCAGGGTCGAATAGCCGATGCCCATCAACTCGGCGATCTGCTCGGCCTTCATGCCGCTGCGTGCGTGCTTGGTGCTGTCCTGCAGGGCAAAAAGCAGGGGGAGCAAGTCGGCGTCGTGCATGAGAAATTACCTCCTGAATTCTCACCGCTGGCGGTAAAAAAAATTGCCGCGCACAAGAGGGGAGGGGTTAGCCTCCCGCCTCGGCGCGGGCCTGTTCGATGCGCTGTTGCAGCCAGCCCTTGGGCGGGCCGGGTTTCTTGTCCCTGCCTGCGGGCAGGTACGATTCGGGAATACGCTGGCCGCCGGGCGCGCGATAGCTGCGCATCCCTTCCAGCACCGCCACGGGCACCTCTTCGGCGTTGCAGTGGCGGCTGGTCTGAGCAGGGCTCAGTCCGAGGTGGGCGGCCAGATCCTTGACCGAAGCGCCGGACATCTTGAGCCATCCGGCAATGCGTCCTTGACGGGGGTCTTTGGGTTCCATAGTTTCAGCGTGTGTTAAGTGTTCGTGTCGGGTGCCTGCATCAACTGTTACCGTCACCCCTAATTCAAAAAAGTCGAACAAGTCAATACTAAAATCGAACAATGGCAAAAAAAGTCGAATATTGTGCCTTCGGGTGGCGTCTCAAGCAGGTCATGGAGCGTGCGGGCTTGAGCCACAACGATTTTGCGGCGCGCCTCGGAGTGGGGCCCGGAACGCTTTCGGGGTGGATGAAGGGCACGAGCCAGCCGAAGCTCGATGTTTTGTCGTTCATTGTTCGAGAATTCGGGGCAGACGCCGCGTGGCTGCTGACGGGCGAAGAGGCGGCGACCGCACCAGAGAATCCGGCAACAACCCGCAAGCTGTACCCAGGCTACGACCCGCCCTCAGAGGCCGTGAAAAAAGTCGAACAGGCCATGGCGGAGGTGGACGAGCTGCACGTCCTGCGTGCGTCCATGGTGGTGCTGGAGACGCGCTTCAACGAACGCGCGGCCCAGCTGGGGATATACAATCCCAAGATTCACCCGGACGTGGCGGGGGAAGGTAAGGCGGTGCGCCCTTACTCAAGATTAAGCCAGGACGAGCCCGAAGATCGGGACCGGGGGTAGCGAGTTATCCCGAGGGCTTCGGCCCTCTTTTTTTGGCTGCGGTTATAGAAAATATGACAGCAAGGTGCGTTTTGATGAATTTTATGTGCCATGCTCCAAGTTTAACGCAGTAAGGCTTATGACTGTGTGGAATTTAGTGCGAAGGCGTGGGGATCTGGGCAAACAAAAAAGAGCAGGCGAGTAGAATGGATACAAGTTGTAATAATTACCAAAACGGGTTTCTGTGTCGCCTCCCGGATGTCCCGGAAGGCTACACCGCCGAGAAGAATTGGGACTTCGACAAGTTGGGGCGAGAAAAGCAAATTGAACCGTTTGAAAAGCTCCTGCTGCAGATTACGAATCAGCCATATGTGGTGACGCTTGACTCTCCGTGGGGAACGGGCAAAAGCCTGCTCTTACGAATGTGGCACGACAGTCTTCGTACACGTGGCCATGCCTGCCTACTGTTCAACGCTTGGGAAACCGATTTTGCTAGTGATCCGTTTATAGCCTTTTCCGAAGAAATCTCTTCCCAGCTTCGTAAATTGGATGTTGAACCCAAGGTGAAAAGATCGGTTGCCCAAATGTCTGGGACCTTGCGAAAGCGGGGGACCGAACTGTTAAAGCTCGGTTTTCGGGTCGCGGGAAGAGTGGCCGATAAGTATGTTCCCGGGATCGACAGCGTGTTGCAGGCGCTTGAGGAAAAAGGATTGTCTGGAGAAGATGCTGCCGATGTTCTCGATGTTCTTACGGCATCAGCGGATTCGTGGAGTCATTTGGACAATTATCAACAGCAGTACAAACATTTACAAAAATATCGCGAACAACTCCAAAAGATTGCTGACCGGCTGACAAAGGCTGGAGCAGGGCCGTTAATTATATTTATTGATGAACTGGATCGTTGTCGTCCAGATTATGCGATCAAAATGTTGGAGCGGGTAAAACATATCTTTGGCGTTCGTGGAGTAGTATTTGTATTGGCTACAGACAAAAAGCAACTATTATCCAGCATCGCACATGTTTATGGGTTGGAAGAGAATAACTCAGACGTGTATCTGAGGCGCTTTTTCGACATGGAAATCAGTCTGCCTGATCCTGCCATGGATGACTTTATTGGTATGCTTCATGAGCGGATTGGTATCTCTTACGAATATGAGAGCGAGCTTATTGAACTTTTAAAAGGGCTAGTAAAGTTCTATAAACTTAAAGGCCTGAGAGATATGGGGCAGATTTTCTGTCGGTTGCATGCCATTACAAAGGTCTACACATCACCAAGTTTTGGAACAATCGCGCTGGTGGCTACGTTCCTTATCCTTCAGCACGCCAATAGGGTAGCCTTTGAAAAGATCAACTTCGACCTTGGGGCCTTGATGCGGGGGAGAGCTGATGCGGTTGGACTCGGGCTTCCAACGTTTGAGATTTCAGAAAAGAGTCCCACTAAGCGGGTAATCTCTGCCGTGCTAGCTCATGCAGGATATCACGGTGGTGCTGATGGAGATGCCAAGTCGTTAAGCAGGAAGCCTAATCGATCAAAGGATGACGAGGAACGGTTAGAAATGCTTAAGGATTCTGCAAAGTATAAGCCGGACATGAATCAGGTCCGCGAAATATTATCCTTCAGCTCACAACTTGAAATATCCCTCTAGTAAAAAAGCCCCCGGTCGCTCAAAGCAACCGGGGGGCTTTTCATTGCATCAGCACCCAATCATCAAGGCTCGGGGTATTCAACCGCCAGCGACTCGATCGCGTTGTAGTCGCCAGCGTCCATGGCCGCCTTGAGCTGCTCTTCGGCGGCCTGCTGAGTGCCGAGGATCTCGGCGCACACCAGCTCGAAGGCCTCGACGTTTGCCAGCACCTTGTCGCGCATCTGTGCGAGCGTGATGCCGCGCTTGGCGGCAATGCCGGACAGGACCGGCGCCGGGGCGGTCGAGTCGGCCAGCAGGGCGCGTGCCTCGGCCTCTTGCTTGGGCCAGCTGTCAATCTCCGCGCGGCTGTACTCCACGGTGGCCGCATCCATGGCCGCGTCTGCCCCGGCCAGAATTTCGCGGCGCTTGCGCTCGGCGGCGTCATCCAGCCGTGCCGCCTCGTCCACCACGGCCTCCACGACCTGTTCCCGCAGGATCAGGTCCTCGCCCAGCCGCCACTCGGTGACGTAACTGGTGAACGGTTCGCGCCGCAGCGGCCGCGCCTCGTGATAGCCGAGCGCCGCGCGCTCCTCGCGGGTCAGCTCCGCGAAACGACGGACGCTGTCGCCCTGCACCACCTGCGCGGGAGCGGCCTGCCGAAAGGTGTTGTCCGGGTATCTCCACATGATGAAACCTCCTAGAATGCGTTGGAATATTTGAAGGGCTGCGCCGCCCAGGCGATGCCCACATGCCGATGGCCACCGCCGTTCACGGAACCGAAGGAACTGACGACTTTCATGCCGCCGGCATGGAACCGGAAATTCTCCGCCACCATTTCGGCGTTGGAGAGGTTGGGCTGCAGCATCTTGTCCACGGGACTCTCCGGGTCGCGGGCGGTGTCGTAGAATCGCCAGTTCTCAGTGGCGCTGGCGTTCTTCATCATCATGGCCAGCGGCGTGAACCCGAAGTCCACGAACGGCCCGTCAGCGTCGGCGTTGCCTGTGTAGCTGAACACCCTGGAGAAACCCGGGACGGAGCGGAAGACGTAGGCGATGTGCTCAGACCCGTCCTCGTTGGTGTTCCCGGTATGCCCCACGGTGAAGTGCGTGTTTGTCGGTTCCGTGTCGCTCCACCCCGCGCTCGACGCGACCAGCGCATTGTCGAGGTTCGGATAGACCAGCTTGGTGGCACCGAGGGCGGAATGGTAGGCCATCCAGTTCTGGCCGTTGGTGGTGATGTTCTTGACGATTATCAACTCGGGAACGCCGCCACAGTTGTGGGCGAGCTGCTTTCCGGCAATCCCGTCACCAACATAGGGCACAATATCGAACCCGAACTCCGGCCCGCGCTTGAGGCAGAAGTCCACATACGGCCTGCCGTC